>JAGAZE010000012.1 GCA_017940185.1 Bacteroidaceae bacterium
GCATCCTTCGTTTTCTCGCCTCAGCAATTGAAGTAAACTTCATTGCATTCGGCTTATCGAAAACGTTGGATTGCATCCTTCGTTTTCTCGCCTCAGCAATTGAAGTAAACTTCATTGCATTCGGCTTATCGAAAACGTTGGTCAAAGTTGGACATGTTTGGCCATAATTGGTCAAAAATGTGAACCCATGTGCCCCCCCTTGGAAAAGTGGATAATCCGGATAAGAAAGATACAGCGATTAAAAAATATCTACGAAAAGTTGCAAGATTTGACAACTTTTTATATTTTTGCGCCATGATACGGAAGATACGTACATACGGAGGATATTTCGAAGCGTTTATGTCAACGCTAAAAGAGAAGGAGCAGGAGAAGATACAATATGGCCTGCTCCTATTGAAGACACAACATAGATTGTCAAAGAAGTTTGTGAAACTGATACGTGACGGCATCTATGAACTACGTACGGAATACGGTGGTAATATATATCGCGTGTTCTTTATCTTTGACGATGGGCAAATTGTTGTGTTGTTCAACGGGTTTCAGAAGAAAACACAGAAAACCCCAACTAATGAAATAGAAAAAGCATTAAAAATAAAGGAGGCATATTATGAAGACAAACAATCACAAAATCGTTGATTACGACCTTGTTCTCGATGCCAAATTCGGCAAAGAAGGCACTCCTGAGCGCGCTAAAGCAGAAGAGGCAGCCTTTTCCTTCTATTCTGGTCAGATTCTCCAGGATGCAAGGAAGGAGGCAAAGGTGACTCAAGCGGAACTGGCACGTAGGACAAACACGACGAAGTCTTACATTTCCAAGGTAGAAAACGGTGTTGTCACTCCAAGCGTTGGAGTTTTTTATCGTTTCATCAATGCTTTAGGATTAAGAGTCGAAGTAGTCAAGCCACTCTATTAACAGAAGAGTGTCTGAAATTTCAGCGATAGTAAGCATCTTGTTTTTTAACGGAGGAGTAGCGTAAAAAAAAAAAGATCACAGAGCCGACGCGTTTACAGCATATTGTAAATGCGTCGGTTTTGTTTTTTCCCTGTCGTCCACGAAAAATTTTTAAAAGAAGAACACGAATTTCACGAATAACACGAATAGACTGGCGCGGACGGAGAAGAAGAACACGAATTTCACGAATCACACGGATAGGCTGGCGCGGACGGAGAAGAAGAAGGTGGATGTCTGTTATGTAGGTAATATGCGTACTACCTTGTGAGTGAGAATTTGAGGCTGAGTCCGAAGTCCTGTGTGGTGATGGGATATGCGTTTGCAGCGAGCAGTGGTGTGTTAGTTTGCCTGTCGTAGTAGAACGAGAGTGTGAGGAGTCTTGAGAGTGTGTAGTCGGCGAGGAAAGAGAGTTTGAATGCTTTGTTTCCGCTTGATGCTGTGGAAGTCTGTGTGGGGATGTCGCGGCTGATGTTGGCCTGCTGCCGGTAGGCGATGTCGAGCCTGAGGTTGAGGTCGTTGTTGAATTGGTTTCGATTGTTGTTTCGGTTGTTGTTCTGTGCGTTGTTGTTTTGGCTGTTGTCCTGTTTGCGTGCGCTGCTTTTAGCCTTTCGTTTGGATTTGTTGCCGAAGAGTTTGAAGTTGTTGATTTTATATCCCATTCCGATGACCCAGTCGTTGGATTTCGCTTCGTTGATTTGCATGCTTGTGAGGCTGAGGTTGAGTGTGCGTGTGGATCGGTATTCGAGTTTTGCGGTGAGGTTGTTGTGGAGTGTTACATCGATGCCGAGCAGCGGCGAGAAAGATTCGGCGAGAGATACCATGGCGACGTTGTACATGGAGTTGGGTATGGGGTTTCCGGTTGTGGCGTCGGTGATGAATCCGAGTGCGCCGTTGTATTGCATCCATGTGCTGTAGGAAGCGTAGGAGCCTACGGCGTAGGTGCTTTTGTAGGCATGGTTGATGTTGACAGACTTGAAGAGGTCTTGCATGAAGGGGAGCCGTGAGAGTCCGCTGTATCGTATGGTCCAGTTTGGTAGCATGCGTGCTATAGACGGGAAGATGTCGAGTCTTCCCTTGCCCATTGCGGTATAGGCGTCGAGGAATGCCGGTATGAGCACGTCGGCGCTGTAAGGATTGACGGGTGTGAGTGTGGGGTCGAAGGTTTTTCCCGCGAGTGTTGTTCCCTGCGGATAGGTGGCCCCGTGGTAGCGCGCCTCGACCCTGTTGCGGAAGATGTCGATATTTCGGCAGAAGCGTAGGAAGGTGTTGGAGCGGTATCCGTTGCCGGCATTTCCCATGCCTTCGAATGCGGAGTTGAGGGATATGGTTGTCATGGTGAGGGAGCCTGTGTAAGTGGTGGGGTTGCCCTGGTACATGTATTGCTGGCTCATTGCCTGTGTGCGTGTGTGAGATGCCGTGAGGTCGATTTTGAGGTCGCGTATGGGTTCGAGCGTGACGCGCACCTGCAGGTCGCGCATGTGATTGGTTGTTGCGGGCGTTGCTACGCTGTCGTTGTTGAGCAGCCATCCGCGCCGTTGTGCACGTTGAATGTAGCTGTCGGAGATGAGTCCGAAGGCGTAGTCGAGTCCCGGTGCCAAGATGTTGCCGCGGTGTTGTCCGAAGAAGTCGCCCACTTCGGGCATGAATCCCGGCAGTGATGTGGCGTACTGGTCGCGGAAGGAGATGTTGACATTGCGCACCATCATGAGCACCCTGGCTGCTGCCTGTGCTGTGCGATACCATCCCTTGTCGTCGAGGGGAGCTTTGGGCGTGAGTGTGAGTTTGAGCGTGATTGCGGTGTCGAGTCGGTTGTAGAGGCGTATGGTATTGTCGTCGATGCGTCGGTATCGCAGTTTGACGGTTTTACCGTCGGGCGTCTTCGCGTTGAGCGAGAAGCGCTTAGTTTTTTTGTTGTGTTTGAGTTCTATGGCAGTGTCGGCGGGCAGCGTTATTTCTTTTTCGAATGCACGTTGGTTTTTGGGCAGTTGCGCCTTTGAGGTCTTGCCGTCGTCTTTGTCGGAAGGTTTGTCATTTGCTTTTGCTTTGGGAGTTTTCGGCGTTCTGCGTGTTGACGGTGCGAGAGAGGGTCCGTATTTGGCGTTCGCCTTTTTGAGGAAGGGGATATGGTCGTAGAGTCTTTGGAGGTTGAGTGCAGCATTGACGTTGACGGTTCGGTTGTTGTTGATATTGTTTCCGAGCGCTGTGCCGTCCTCGAGTTGTGAGCCTCTTGCCCAGTTGTAAGTTGCAGAGTAGCTGGCGTCGGCGTTGATCCAGTCGAAGATTGGTATGAGGTTGAGCGGCAGCTGGTAGGAGAGTGTGAAGTTTTGGCTGAAGTCGAGCGGTCGTCCCCAGTGTCGGAGCGAGTAGTTGACGGAGTCTTTCCATGCCTGATACTGGTCGGGGTATCTGTCTTTGTTGACTGGGGAATAGGGTTCTTCGACTTCGGCGTGCGTTGCAGAGCGGAAGTTGATGTGGAGGTTGCGTGTGAGGTCCCATCGGAGTGTGAAGTCGCGGTTCCAGAGGAATTGCGATGAGAAGGTGAGGGGGAGTCCCTGTCCTCCGAGGTCTTCCATGTCGCGTTCCTGGAGCTCGTAGTAGCTGCGAGTTATTTCGGTGTTGAATGCGACATTTTGCGGCAGCCAGTTGAGTCCGAATCTCTTGAGGATGTCGTAGTAGCGCGACTTGCTCTTAATCTTTTTGAACGGTTCCCATGGTTTGTAGACTGGCGTCCAGTTGTAGTTGAGTGCTCCTCGCCAGTTGTCTTCATTCTCGTAGATTGTGGTTTGTCCCGAGGAGTGTCGGTGTGAGTGGCTGTATGAGAATGAGAAGTTGGCGGGGTCGTATGGCATTGGGTGCCGTTTGTTTTGTATTCCGACGCGTACGTTAGAGAGTGCGAAGTTGGTGTTGAGTGTTTTTGTTACTGCTATGGATTCTATGGAGTCGCGTTCGTGACGGTCGGCGGCATTGTCGAGCACCTCGTCGAGTTTCATGTCGGTGTCGAGCGGGTTGTATTTGGGTGTGGTCTTCTCCCGTGTGACGCTATAATAGAGCGGTGCGGAGACTTTAGCTTTTTCGGGGAAGAATTTGCCGAGCTGCAGATTGGTTGTGACGGAGTAGGTGGCGTAGTTGTCTGTGGAGCGTTGTGCCACGCCTTCTTCGAGTCCGCCGAAGCCTTCGGTCATGTATTTACCTGTGACGTTTACGTTTCCGAAGTCGGAGAGTTGCACGTTCATGTTGGCCTGTGCTGCCCATCCCCCTTCGTTGTTGTAGTCTTTGAGTCTGAGTTCGTTGACCCACACTTCACCCGTCTGGTTTTGTGCTGTGAGATTTCTGACTCCGATGATAAGCGTTTTGACCTCACCGAGCGTCGGATTTCCGATGACAGTTACCTTGTTGGCCGGTCTGTCGGGGTCGTAGGCGGAGAACTCCTGGTTGTAGGATGCCTGTCCGTGGGCTTTTGCCTTGTTTCGTTCTTTCTTGATGTTGGTGAAGATGTCGATGGGTATGTCGAGCATGTTATCTTCGGGCCACACGGCTTTCCGGTCGGTTGGCGAATATCGGTCGTACCTGCCCGGTGGTGTGAGCTTGAGCGGTATTTCGTATTCGTAGTAGTTGCTTTTGTAGTCGTTTCCGAGTCGTATGAATACTGCGAGCTGGTCGTCGTCGAGCTGTGTGGCGTTGTCGATGGTAGCGTTGGCGTGTACAAACATCTGCAGCCGTTTGTATTGTCGGAGGTCGATGGTGGTGTTTTTATATACCGCCTTGCTTTCTCCGCTGCTGAGGTTTTCGACCTGCAGGGCGAGTGCCTGTTCGTTGCTTTCGACGAGTTGCGGCTGTGTGGGGTCGACGTTTCGCTTTATGCCCGGTGGCAGCACATAGTTGACGGGTAGCTTGTCGTTGTTTTCTTCGATATTGATAGCGCTGACGTTGAGATATCCGGTGTTGGCTGCTTCGGGGTTGAGGTTTTGTTCGTAGACTCGCCATTCCCCTCTGACGAGTTCGAGGCTTCCGAATCGCAGGACGATGGGTTTGGCGAATGAGGTGAGAAACATTCGCATGAATCGTATGGATGAGAAGTCGGTGATGCCTCCCACGCGCTGTTCGTATTTGTCAACGGGTATGCGGAAGAGATACCATTTGGAGTTGTTTGGTTCTCCGTTTCTGAGTCTTCCGGTTCCCTCTCTGCTGTCTACGATGAAATTGCGTCCTACCTGCAAGTCTTCAGGTCGGATGCTGATGCGGTATTGGTAGAATTTCTCGTATTCGTTGAGCGTGAAGTCCTGGTTGATGTCTTCGGCGTCGGGTGTTGTCTTGTAGCTGGTGTCGTATCCTTCGGTTCTGGTGTCGCTGTCGGGCGCGTTTCCTTGTGGGTTGTTGATGCGTTTGTATCGTTGCAGTATTGGTGCCTGTATTCGGTCGAAGTCAGAGCCTCGGAAGTAGTGGTAGTCGTCGTTGGCTGGGTCGTTGATGATGGAGTCGCGCACTGTGGGCTCTACATTGGCCTGTACGGCATTGATGAATTGCTGATAGGCATTGAAGTTGCGCTCTTCTTCGTTGTTGAGTCCGTTGTATCCGAGGTCTTGTCTTGCTCTGGCTCCGCTTCCTGTTGCGAATGCATAGTTGACATTGGCTTGCGTGGGAATTTTTCCCCATTGTGTGGTGGTGAAGTTTTGCGAGCCGTCGACGGGCAGTCCGGATTCGTAGAATTTCTTTCCGTCGCGCAGCACGTCTTCACTGACTTCTCCGAGGTTGAAGTAGAGGTCTCCTCCATACAGGTTGGCGTCGGGTTGGTCTTTAGTGTACAGGAATGGGTCGAGCATCCAGAACTCAATATACTCAATGTTTGCAGCTTCGAAGTCGGGAGTGTCGATTCGTCGCATCATACCTCCCCACGTCTGCATGGGGTTGGTGAGTCGTCCCTGTGCCGTGAGGTTGGGATTGAAGTTGTAGGGTCCTCTTTCGTCGGGGTAGAATGCGAGGTTGAGAATGGGGAGTATTGATGTGGCTCCGTTGTAGTTGCTCTGGTCGCGGTTGGGGTACAGTTCGTTGACATACACCTCGCGCACGTAGTAGTTGGAGAGTTGGTTGAGGTCGCTTTTGATATGGCTTGGTGTGAGGGATGACGAGCGCCGTGTGAAGAGCGGGTCGACGTTGTACCACGCGAGCAGCGAGCGATTGTATCCGCTGGCGAGAGTTGCTTTGTCGTTGTATTCGGGGAACATTGGTGGCACGCTGGACAGAATCCAGGATGTAGGTGTAGCGACATCGATGGTGCTTTTTGTGTTTTCGAAGTCGTCGAGATAGGATGCGTTGTCTTGTGTTCCCCGGCTCTGTCCTGCTATGAGCTGTGCGAACTCGGCGTTGAGCGATATCTGCGATGGTGCTGTGACGTGCAGGAAGGGCACTTTGTCGAGCATGTTGGTGAGCCACTGGCTTTCTTTTTTCCAATTGAGGTTGACGCCCCAGATGGTGTTGTTGAGCGGTTCGGCTCCCATGGTGACTTTGTTGGTGAGCGACTGTTCGCTGAGGTGCTGGAAGGTGCCGGAGAGCTGGAAGTTTTTGGAGAAGTCGTATTCCCAGTTGAGTCCGTACATTGTCTTCCGCTGCTGTCCGAAGTCGGTGTTGCTCTCGAGGGACACGTTGACCTGTGTGCCTGCATCGATGATGCTTTGGTTGAGAATGGTGACTTCTCCTGCGGAGTAGTTTACTGTGTAGTCGCTTCCTTCCTGCAGTGTGATACCTCCTGCTGTGACTACGACAGAGCCTTGCGGCACGTTGTAGGCACCGAGCGAGATGACGTTGCCCGCCGTGCCTTTATATTGTCCCATGAGGAGATACTTGTTTTTCTCGGCAATCTGTTTGGCGACGGTCTTTGTGCTGTCGTAGAGCTGGTGGAAGCAGTATTTGTCGGCCACGTCGGGTGCCAGTCCCGCAGATGTGAGAGCCTGCCGCATATATTCTCCGAAGGGTTCAGCCTGCGGGAAGAACACACGTCCGTTGCTCACGGTGTAGCCGTCTACATAGTCGAAATAGCCGTTGGGATGCGCTTTGAGGTTGTTGTCGAGACGGTCGGCACCGAGCAGGCGTATGATGGGTTGTTCCTTTACGGATGGCTCGGGTATATAGTTGAGATACACGCCTGCCGTGTCGCTCTGATATTTCACGTCGAGGCGGAACTTCTCTTTCTGCACGCTGTTGGCCAGGTAGTACACGTTTTTCATCATCAAGTCCCAGTTGCCTTGCGTGGGGTTGTTGCTTGTGTTCTTCAGCGCCTTGACGAAGAGGCACTGGCTGTTGCTGCTGATGTCGCTGGCAAACTCACCCACCTGATAAGTCTGTCCGCCGTAGGTGTACTCGTATGCCACGGCGAGCACTTGGTCGGTCTGCAGGGGTGCGTTGAGGGTGATATATCCCAGTGCGGTATTGACCTTGTATTCACCTGCGCGCAGCAGGCGGGCACTCTCCAGTTTTTCGTAGTCGACCCCGCCGTTGAAGCCGGGTATGGCGTCGAGCGTGTTTGCTGTCTGGTCGACATCGCGCGCTGCCACATAAGTGGTGGTCATCTGGGCATACTCGGTGTTGGCTTGGTTGGCTGGCACGGGTTGCCCTGTGGTTGTCCATTGGTTGTTGCTCAGGCGTTGGTTTTCTCCGAGGTCGGTGAGTGCCACGATGTTTCTTGTATTTTCTGCTGTCCCCGACTTATTGGTGACCCACACTTCCACGCGCCCGATGGTGATGCCTGTGGTGAGATTGGGCAGCGTTTTCATGGCAGCGTCGTAGCGCTCGCGGAAATAGTGTGCGAGGAAGAAGTGTCGGTTTTCCTCATAGTCGGCGACATTGATTTCGAAGGGTGTGAGCTGCACGCCACCTTTTGAGCCTACGCTCTTGGAGTTGGACTTCTTCTGCGAGAAGACGGTTTGCAACTTGAGTTTTCCGAACTGTAGGTCGGTACGTATGCCGAAGAGAGACGATGCTCCGCGCACCAGGGACGAGTTGCTGGGGAAGGTTACGTTGCCCGCCTCGACGAGTTTGATGATTTCGTCTTCCTTGCCGTCGTATTTCAGTTTCAGGTTTTGCGCGTCGAAGTCGAAGGTTGCTTCGGTGTTGTAGTTGATGTTCATGTCCACCTTGTCGCCCACCTTTCCGTTGACGTTGATGTTAATCTTCTCGTCGAAGTCCATCGTCGTTGTCTTTCGGTTGCGTATGGGTAGCGATGGGTTTTTGATGTTTTTCAGTGTGGCTCCGAACTTCAGTTCCGCCGTTCCCTGCGTCTTGATGCGCACGCCTCCCGGTCCGAAGATTTTCTCAGCCGGTCCGAGGTTGAAGTGCATGTCGGTGAAGTCGAATTTCTCCTTTCCCTGAGTTTGCAGAATCTCGCTGTTTTTCTGCCGGAAGAAGTCGTTGAGCATCTGTTGCTCGCTCCACTTTTGATATTCCTCCGGCGTCATCATGATGGGTGCTGCCACGTAGGTGTCGCCCATCTTGTAGCCTATGATGTAGCGGTCGAGCGTGTCGTTGTACTCCACGGTCTGCTTGAGGTTTTCGGGTCGTTGCAGGTCGGCAGCGCCCTGTTGCAGGTCTTCGAAGGTGATGGGCGTGGTGCGCTGAATTTTCCATCTTGGGTTGAGCAGGGAGTCGGGTATTTCCTCCTCTTCTTGCAGCATGGGTTGCGCCTTGACGGCAATGGAGTCGGTGTCGGCAGGCAGGGCGAAAGTTTGCGTGAGTAGCGAAGCGCGCGTGTTGTCCGCCTTTGCCGCAGGTTTTCCGGTGCGGTGAGTGTTTTTTCCTTGAGGCACGCCGATGCTGCTCGCCATGGCTGTGAGAGCCACGATGAGCAGTGAGAGGAATAAGGAGCGTGCGCTGTTGTTCATTGTCAGTTGCCTACTTAATCTGCTTGAGTGCCTGTTTCACCACCTGTTCCACGGTGAGATCGGGCTGCTGTTGCAACAGCGCCACGACGACTTTTGCTGTGGGTGCTGGCGCGAAGCCCAGCATGGTGAGTGCGCTGATGGCTTCCTGCTTCACTTCGGCGTTGACCCTGGCGTCGGCCGTGCGCTCTCCGCTGTCCTCGCGCGTCGCAGCGCCTTCCAGCACGGGCAGTTTGTCTTTCAGGTCGATGATGATACGTTGTGCCGTTTTCAGTCCTATACCCTTGACGGCTTTCAGCATGTGTTCGTCGCCGTTGGCAATGGCATTATTGAGTTCGGCGGGCGAGAGCGACGAGAGAATCATGCGTGCGGTGTTTGCTCCCACTCCCGACACGGTGATGAGCAGTCGGTAGAGGATGCGTTCGTCCTCATTGCAGAAGCCATAGAGCGTGAAGCTGTCGTCTCGCCCTCCTGTGATGAGCGATTCGTGGACGAAGAGCTTCACGTCAGCGGCTTTGTCCTGTCGTTGCTGCAACAGTGCGTACGTATTGAGCGAGATGTTGAGCGCATATCCTACACCTCCGGCTTCGACGACCGCCAGCACAGGCGTCAGCGATGCCAGTTCGCCTTTGATATAATCTATCATAAAAGTTTGTTTGTTGTATCGATACGTGAGAATAACGCTCCGTGTGCGTGTTTATTGCCTGCGCCCGCGTTTTTCTTTCAGTTCCTGACGCACTTTTCTTCCGCCGTGCCCTGCGCGCGGGGAGCAGGTGCCACCGGCGCATGGAGACAGAAAGCAGACGCAATGCGCAGCGCTGACTCTCGGCTGGCCCTTGGCATGCCAACGGGGAACTTCAGGAGCAAAGGTAAGGAAAAAAAAAGCGAGCGGCAGGGGCTTAGAGTAGGTGGCAGGTGCTTAACGCAGTGGTTTTCGCTTGCGGGCTATAGCGGGCTATGCCTGCAAGCGGAAAAAGCACATGGTGCCTGCTATAAGCCCCTGCAGCCGCTTTTTTTTCCTTACCTTTGCCTACCAAACTCGACGATATTGGTATGCAAAATCGACGATATTGGTGACCAAAATCGTCGATTTTGCATTGTTGTCGTGGCTCCGCCGCAGTGCGACGGTTGCCTGACGGCAGACAGAAGTATCCTTGCGCGTCAGTCAGGTTCAGTTCATGTCGAAGCCTATGAGCATGCCGTCGTACATTTTGGAGAGTTCGCCGATGGTCTGCAGTCCTGTACTACCGCTGAAAGCTGCGAGAGCCTGCAGGAGTTTGAGCAGTTTAGTCCCTTCGAAGAGCAGGCTGATGCCGTTGGTTCCGCTGCGTCGCACCTCAGCATTGTAGGTACCGAGGAGCAGTTTGAGCGCCATCTTTCCCGTCTTGTCGTTGAGGGCGTATGAGCCTTTCACGGGCAGCCCGTTGATTTTTCCGCTGAAGCTCTTGTCTTCGCTGAACGTGAAGACCGTGTTGGCAGCGCTGATGCCGAGGGATGCGTAGCCGCTTTGCAGTTTCCTTTTAGCCTCGGCTGCCGCCACGGCTCCCCCAGCTTTGGAGAGGAGGTTCTCACTTTCGAAGGCCAGTCCGGGCTGATAGTATTTCCATGTGCCTATAATGGAGCGTTCCGTCATCTTATTGGTGCCGAGAATACTGCCTAACACGTCGGCAATGGTACCGATGGTGTTGTTTGAGTTTGTGCTGCCGTTGTCTCCTGTATTTCCGAAGAGGGTGGTAGGCATTTGTCCGCAGCTGGCGAAGAGCACTGCGGCAGCTGCTAAGAGAAGGAGTTTTGTTTTCATGATATTGCAGTTATGGTGTTATTATGGTGGCAAAGGTAGAAAAATAATCTTGTTTCCTTCAAATAAGAAAAGATTGTGTATATTTGCAATTTGTTGAGGGGGCCTCGTTTGCGAGAGGCCGTCCTATTGATTACTACAGAGACACTTACAAGTATTTTCAGCACACAAAGTAAATATGAACCAACAGATTATCGAATGCGTTCCCAACTTCAGTGAGGGACGCGACATGGCAGTAATCAAGCAGATTACCGCCGAGATTGAGCGTACAAAAGGAGTAAAACTGCTCGATGTAGACCCTGGAGAGGCCACCAACCGCACCGTGGTGACCTTTGTGGGCAGTCCGGAGCCGGTGTTGGAAGCCGCTTTCCGGGCTGTGAAGAAAGCTGCCGAGCTCATCGACATGCGTCATCACAGCGGTGCGCATCCGCGTATGGGCGCCACCGACGTGTGTCCGCTGATTCCTGTGAGCGGCATCACGCTGGAGGAGTGTGCAACACTGGCACGCAAGCTGGCAGAACGCATTGCCACAGAGCTGCGCGTGCCCTGCTACTGCTACGAGGCAGCCGCCTTCACCCCCGAGCGTCGCAACCTGGCCGTATGCCGTCAGGGCGAATATGAGGGACTGGCAGAGCGTGTGAACACCGAGGGTGAGAAACCCGACTTCGGTGCACGTGCCTTCGACGAGGGCGTGGCACGCACAGGATGCACGGCAGTAGGCGCACGCGACTTCCTCATAGCCGTGAACTACAACCTGAACACTACCAGTACACGCCGCGCCAATGCCATCGCGTTCGACGTTCGGGAAAAAGGACGTCCCAAACGCGAAGGCGGCTCCCCTATAGGCAAGCCCTTGAAGGACGAACAGGGCAACACCATCATGTTGCCCGGCACGCTGAAAGGCACAAAAGCCATCGGATGGTTTATCGACGAATATGGAATAGCCCAGGTGTCGATGAACATTACCGACATCAACACCACACCGCTGCACGTGGCCTTCGATGAGGTGTGCCGCGCCGCCCAGGCACGAGGCATACGCGTGACGGGCACTGAGATTGTGGGACTCATTCCCAAGCGCACACTGATTGACGCGGGCAAGTATTTCCTTGAGAAGCAGCAACGCTCTACGGGCATACCCGAGGCGGACATCATCAACATTGCCATACATTCCATGGGCCTTGACGACCTGAAACCTTTCAATCCGCGTGAGAAGGTGATAGAATACCTGCTGGAAGATGCCGAACGCACAGGCAACCGTCTGATAGACCTCACCGTAGACGAGTTCGCCAACGAGACAAGCCGTGAGAGTCCCGCCCCCGGCGGAGGCACTATCTCCGCCTACATGGGCATGCTGGCAGCGTCGCTGGGCACGATGGTGGCAAATCTGTCGAGCCATAAGGCAGGCTGGGACGACCAATGGAACAAGTTCAGCCAATGGGCAGACCAGGGTCAGGCCATCATGGCCGAGCTGCGTCACCTCGTCGACGAGGACACCGACGCCTTCAACCTCATCATGACCGCCTTCGGCATGCCGAAGAAGACCGAGGAAGAGAAGGCAGCGCGCACCGCCGCCATACAGGAAGCCACCCTCTACGCCACACAGGTGCCCCTGCGCACGATGAAAGCATCCTACCGCGCCTTCGACATCTGCCGTGCCATGGTGCAGGAGGGCAACCCCAACAGCGTGACCGACGCCGGAGTGGGTACCCTCGCAGCGCGCGCAGCAGTGCTCGGAGCAGGACTCAACGTGAAAATCAACGCCGCTTCACTCAAAGACAGAGCCGTGGCAGACAGCCTCGTGGCAGAGGCCAACGAACTGATAGAGAAGGCCAAGCAGGCAGAAGAGGAAATCATGCAGCTCATCAAGCTGTAGACGAGTTGACGAGTTGACAAGTTGACGAGTTGACGAGTTGCTCCTGAACGACCAAACGACCAAACGACCAAACGACCAAACAACCAAACGACCAAACAACCATGACGAACGCCGAATTCAGAGCCGACATACAAGCCGGCATCCCCTCCGTCCTGCCGGCACTGCAGCCCTATGACCCCAGCATCAACCACGCTCCGAAGCGCAAAGACATTCTCACACCCAGAGAAAAGAAGCTTGCCCTGCGCAATGCCCTGCGCTATTTCCCTCAGGAATTGCACGCCAAGCTGGCAACGGAGTTTGCCGAAGAGCTGAAGACTTACGGCAGAATATACATGTACCGCTATCGGCCGACCTACAAGATGTACGCCCGGCACATTGACGAATACCCCCACCGCTCGCGTCAGGCTGCCGCCATCATGATGATGATACAGAACAACCTTGACCCGCGCGTGGCACAACATCCGCACGAACTCATCACCTACGGCGGCAACGGTGCGGTGTTCCAGAACTGGGCACAGTACCGTCTGACGATGAAATACCTCTCGGAGATGACCGACGAGCAAACCCTCGTGATGTACTCGGGCCATCCTCTGGGCCTGTTTCCTTCGCACAAGACCGCCCCTCGCGTGGTGGTGACCAACGGAATGGTGATACCCAACTACTCGAAGCCCGACGACTGGGAGCGCGACAACGCGCTCGGCGTGAGCCAGTACGGCCAGATGACAGCCGGCTCGTACATGTATATCGGTCCGCAGGGCATTGTGCACGGCACGACCATCACGGTACTGAATGCCGCCCGCCGCATTGAGGGCGACCACATGAAGCTGTTTGTGACAGCTGGTCTTGGCGGCATGAGCGGTGCCCAGCCGAAGGCGGGCAACATAGCCGGCGTGGTGAGCGTGACAGCCGAGATAAACGAGAAAGCCGCCCGCAAGCGTTTTGAACAGGGATGGGTTGACGAGCTGCACGACAATCTGGACGAACTCATCCCCTCCGTACGCAAGGCTGTGGCGCAAAAGCGCGTGGTGTCGATGGCTTACGTGGGCAACGTGGTAGACCTTTGGGAACGACTGGCAGCGGAAGACATGCACGTCGACCTGGGCAGCGACCAGACATCGCTGCACAATCCTTGGGCAGGCGGCTACTATCCTGTGGGCTACAGCCTGGAAGAGAGCAACCGCATGATGGCAGAAGAGCCCGACCGCTTCAAGGAAGCAGTGCAGGAAAGCCTGCGCAGACAGGTGGCTGCCATCAACAAACTCGCCGCAAAAGGCATGTATTTCTTCGACTACGGCAATGCCTTCCTGCTGGAGTCGAGCCGTGCCAGTGCCGATGTGCTGGGCAAGGACGGCGGTTTCCGCTATCCCTCGTACGTGCAGGACATCATGGGTCCGCTCTTCTTCGACTACGGTTTCGGTCCGTTCCGCTGGGTGTGCAGCAGCAACGACCCGAAGGACCTTGCCGTCACCGACCGTCTGGCAGCCGAAGTGCTCGATGAAATGCGCTCATGGGTGACCGACGACATCAAGGGTCAGCTGGAAGACAACCTGCACTGGATACGCGAAGCAGGCCGCAACAACCTCGTGGTAGGCTCACAGGCTCGTATCCTCTACGCCGATGCTGAAGGCAGAAAGCGCATAGCACTGGCCTTCAACGACGCCATCCGCCGCGGAGAGCTGTCGGCTCCCGTCGTTCTCGGACGCGACCACCACGACGTGAGCGGTACCGACAGCCCCTTCCGCGAGACGAGCAACATCTACGACGGTTCACAGTTCTGCGCCGATATGTCTGTACAGAACGTGATAGGCGACTCCTTCCGCGGTGCCACCTGGGTGAGCATCCACAATGGTGGCGGTGTAGGCTGGGGCGAAGTAATCAACGGCGGCTTCGGCATGGTCATCGACGGCACCGAAGAGAGTGACCGCAAGATACGCGAAATGCTCTTCTGGGACGTGAACAATGGTATCACCCGCCGCGCATGGGCACGCAACAAGGGCTCGATCAACGCCATAAAGCGCGAGATGGAGCGCACACCAGGCTTCTGCGTGACGCTGCCCAACATCGTGGAAGATGATATCATAGAAGGAACGGATTTTTAACGCAACACCATATATAATATAACAGGTGTGTGGAGCGCGCCCCCTCACTCCGCACCGTAACATATCACACACACATCTATGCAAATACATCATATCTCTGCCGACCATCTTACGGTGGAACAGGCTTACACCATTGTGACATCGGGCATGCATATCGCCCTGAGCGACGACGCGCGCCAGCGCATACTGCATTGCCGGGAGTATCTGGACAAGAAGATTGCCGAGTCGGAAGTGCCCATCTACGGCGTGACTACCGGATTCGGCTCACTGTGCAAGGTCTCCATCGACGACGACAAGCTCTCCCAGTTGCAGATAAACCTGATGATGTCGCACGCCTGCGGCACAGGAGAGCGCGTGCGCAAGGACATTGTGCGGCTTATGCTGCTGCTCAAGGTGCAGTCGTTGTCGTATGGTTTCTCGGGCTGCCAGCTCGCCACCGTGGAGCGCCTCATCGACTTTTTCAACAACGGCGTGTGCCCGATAGTGTACCAGCAGGGCTCCGTGGGTGCCTCGGGCGACCTTGTGCCGCTGGCCCACCTGTGTCTGCCGTTGGTAGGAATGGGCGAGGTGGAATATCAGGGTGAGGTTATTTCCGGAGCCGAACTGAACAAGAAGATGGGCTGGGAGCCCATCCGTCTGGCGTCGAAGGAGGGTCTGGCACTGCTCAACGGCACCCAAAATATGAGCGCACATGCCGTGTGGTGCATGGCGAAAGCCAACCGTCTGAGCCGCTGGGCCGACCTCATCGGCACCCTGTCGCTCGAGGCTTTCGACGGGAGAAAGGAACCGTTCACCGATGCGGTGCACCAAGTGCGCCCCCATCGGGGACAGATAGAGACCGCAGAGCGCATCCGCACACTGCTCGAAGGCAGCGAACTCATCGCCCAGCCTAAGGTAAACGTGCAGGACCCCTATTCCTTCCGTTGCATGCCTCAGGTGCATGGCGCCGTGAAGGACAGCATGCGCTACGTGGAATCGGTGATTGACACTGAGATAAACTCAGCCACGGACAATCCCACTGTTTGCCCTGACGACGACCTCATCATCTCTGCCGGCAACTTCCACGGCGAACCTATAGCCCTTCCTATGGATTTCCTCTGCCTGGCATTGAACGAACTTGGCGCCATCAGTGAGCGCCGCACGTACAAGTTGGTGGGCGGCACACGTAATCTGCCGAGCTTCCTGGCGGCTCATCCCGGCCTGAACAGCGGTTTCATGATACCGCAATACACCGCCGCTGCCATTGCATCACAGAACAAGATGCTGTGCATGCCCGCATCGGCCGACACCATTCCCACCTCGCAGGGGCAGGAAGACCATGTAAGCATGGGTGCCAACGCAGCGACAAAACTCGTCAAGGTGGTGGAGAACACGGAACGTATCCTTGCCATCGAACTCTTCAACGCTACACAGGCTTTGGACTTCCGGCGCCCGCTCAAGTCATCGCCTGCCATCGAAAAGCTGCATGCCGACTTCAGAAAGGTGGTACCCTTCGTGGAGAACGATGAGGTGATGTATCCGCACATTGCCCATGCAGTGGAGTTTCTCCAACAGCAGGAGGCCTGAGAGCCTGTATGCCCGGCATTATCCCGGCTTGCTGCCTGTCATTGGATTGAAGCGTAATGACGAGCCGCAAAGAAGCCTTTCCCTTGCTCATAAGAAAAGCGGCGCAGATTATGGAGTCTGCGCTGCTTTTTCAGTTGTGCCGCAATGTTTCTGAGGCTCTTTTTCTCTTGGAATAAATCCCTTCGTTTTGCTTTTCCGCTTCGCGCCAGCGACCTTCGGTTCTCGCCTCAACAATTGAAGCAAGTTCCATTGCATTGCCTTGACTTTGTCTTCCTCCTTCGCACCTCAGCAATCGGAACAAGTTCCATTGCCTTCGGTTTGGCGTCGGTTCGGCTTATCGAAAACGTTGGAATAAATCCCTTCGTTTTCTCGCCTCAGCAATCGGAACAAGTTCCATTGCCTTCGGCTTATCGAAAACGTTCTCTTTCAGAAATTGTTCAGGCCCTTGGCATCGATGTGCGACACCCCCGACGACTTTATCGACGTGTTGTCGGCGGTACCTTTTATGGTCATGGAGAACGAACCGCTGGTGGTAGCATTGAGATCGGTGCAGTCGCAGTCCACGTTGAGATTGCCATGGCCGCTGTTGCGGAAAGTTGCCGCGCCGCCTTTGAATAATATACTGCCTGTGGCCGAACCCGAGTTGCTCATGCTGAAGTCGTGTGCTCTTATTGTATGCTGCACGTGCAGCACCCCTGAGTTTTTTATCTCGGCTGTCCTGCCTTCCATCTTGCCTTCCATTTGCATAGAACCGGAGTTGGAAAGGGAGTAGGCCCCTTCGCCCTGCATATTGCCTTTGCAGTTCATCTGTCCACTGTTACGCAGTGTGAAGTCTTGTCGTGACGTGAGCCTGGCTTGGAGCAACAACGAGCCAGAGTTGCTGATGCTGGTTTGTCTTGTGCTCACTGTGCCGGACATAAGACAGAACACTCCGGAGTTGCTCAGTCTGAATTCTTCGGCACTGATGTCGTCGATGTGCAGAGCACACGAGCCAGAATTGCTCCATCTGTCTATGCGCGGTGCTGTGATGTCAACACGGATTTTTCCTCTCCAGCTGCCAATTCTTTTTTTGTTGCGCAGGCGCAGCACGCCCTCTTCCACACTGACGTCGAGTTGTGCTATCAGGTCGGCTCTGCCCGTTGCCTTCACACTGCGGGCGCTGCCCTGCTGATAATATACGTCTACGCTGATTTCGTTGCTCAAGGCAGTGAAGGGGCTCACGTCGTATTGGTGTGAAATGGTTTTCCCCGCTTGCGCGCCCATGTCGTGCTGAGCCTTGTAGGCTCTCGCCTCTTCGCCGTAGAGTATCACAGTATCAGTGTTGGTAGTCTTCCGGTTGCTGGCACATGCTGTCAGAGAGGCCAGAATAAGGATGTGTAGTAGCGTTCGCATATTGTTTATTGTTTTTGGTTATACTTGATGATGATGGTAGTCTGTCCGCCCCATGGATACCGGCTCTTGGAGTATTTGAGGGTGTATATGCGTGTGGTTTGCGGCTTGCTGACGATGAGTGTGGTGGTCACTGCATTTCCGTTGGTCTCTGTGTAGACATCGCCTGTGGATGCCTCGGTTTGGAATGTCGACTTAAATTTGACCACGGACTGGTCGGGCAGGCTGAGCATCTTCACCACTCTGAGCACGCGTCCTGTCTCGGGGTCGCGCTGCACGGCGGAGGTGTACTTGGAGTTGCCAACCGATGAATATTGGTCCACCAGTCTGTCGATGCTGTTCTGCGCCCTCAAGTGGAGACAGCTCAGCACGGTCAGAGCAAGGAGAAATAGAATAAGTCGTTTCATATCGTTGTCTGGTTTCAGGGTGTTACTGGTTGAGTGCCTTTTGTATGGCGCGCTGCGCTTCAGGGTCACTGTAGGAGTTGAGCAGGTCTACAACGGCCTGCTGCACGTCGGGTTGGTTGAGCGCCTCCTGTTCAATGTCATCGGCAACGGCGAGTGTAGAGTCGAGGTGGCGGTGTATGGCGCCGATATCGTCAATGCGCTTGCCGTCTACAATCATGTAGCTTCCTTTGTAGAGTGCGTCCAGATATGCCATCTTCTGTGCGTGTGCATTTACGCTTATCCCTGCTATGAGCACCACGAAGGCAGCTATAGCCGCCGCCGCCGACCATATACGTCTGACGGCATCGGGCTTGCCGACGGGAACGGGGGCGTGAACCGAAGTTGACCGAGTGGATGACACACTGACAGAGACGGGGGCGCTGACGGCAGCCATGTCGCGAAACATCTCCCGTAGGGGCAGATGCGCTTCGTCCACATCGTCGGAGGCGAAGTAGGCATAGAGCATCTGCTCTTCGGCCAGTGTGGTGGCACCGTCGAAGTAGCGGTCGATGAGTTGTTGAATGTTGTCGGTAGTCATAGCTGTCGGTATTTCTTCAGATATTGGTCTCTCACGGCGCGTCGTGCTCGGCTCAGTTGTTGTCGCACGGCAGCTTCGTTGGCGCCGGCCTCTGCTGCCAGACTTTTCATGTCCAATCCTTCCAGGTGTCGCAGGGTGAGAATGCGTTGTTGTTGCTCGGGCAGGTTGGCCACTATTTTCATCATTCGCTCCACGCGGTCGGCATTGTATTCATCGCCATTGTCTGTGCCGATGTCCACATCATTGTTGAGTGGCACTGTCTTTTTCTTTTTCCTCAGTTCGTCGATGGCGATGTTGCGGAGCACCGTCTTCGCCCAGGGTTGTATGGGATGGTGCAGTTGTCGGTGCTGTCGCCACAGTCGCACGAGTGTCTCCTGCACGATGTCTTCCGCCGAGTCGTCGTCGGGCATGTAGCGGCGCGCCACGTGGGCAAGCCAGCTGCGCAGGCGTTCTGCTTCGTTCTTAAACTCTTCGGAAGTCATGTAAGGTGTGCGTACTCTTTACCCATAGTACGCATAGGGGCGTCATTTGTGACAGAGAATTGCACATTTTTTTCGTCTACTTTGCATCCCATCTGCGCAACACTTCCTGTGCTTGCTGCATATGGCGGCGGTCGCGACGCAGGCGGCGGTCGACAATAAGGCCGAAGTTGAATGTTAATCCGCTGACAGGCTTCTGATAGATTTGGTTTTCGTGTACGCGATTCATCTGTCTACGCAGGTCGGAACTGATTCCCATCACGACCACTTCGTCGATTTCGTAGCGCAACGGCACCAGATACATCGTGTCTTCTATCTCGGCGTAGGCCAACTTGTCGCGTGCGTATTCCACATGCGAGAAACTGATGCTGTCGAACATCTGCCGCACCTCTACCTGCCCCAGGCGGTTGGTGAGCACGGCGGGAGAGCGATCGCAACGCACCGATACGCCCTTCACGGGCAAACCCGTCTCGAAGTCGACCACCACAATCTTGCGCTGCGCCATGACAACGGCACTGACGCAGAGCAAAAGAAGGATGAACACAAGGGAGCGAAACTTCATACGGGGGAGGGAGTGATGATTGTTGCAGCGCAAAATTACGTCAACAAGTTGTCATTGGCAAACCCTGGCAGGGTGGGAAGACTGTTTTTTACGAAAGTATAACATTTGTTTTCATTCGTTTGCCGTTAAAGAAATGTTTTGTACTTTCGCAGAATGGATTGAGGAGGAAGGAAGAGGATAATGATGACACCTATCTTACACCACATGGAACGACTTCTTATACACAACATCGGCACTTTGGCTGGCATTCGCCCTGCTGGCACACTTCGTGTGTGCGGCAGCGACATGGCGGAGTTTCCCACTTTGGACAATGCCTGGCTGCTTTCGGAAGACGGCAGCATAGCCGCTTTTGGAGAGATGAGCAACTGTCCGGCGGAGCCTGATGCCCAACGCTTCGACGCCCAGGGGGGCATGGTACTTCCCGCATTCTGCGACAGCCACACGCACATCGTGTTTGCAGGCAGCCGCGAGGGCGAGTTTGTTGACAAAATCAATGGTCTGAGCTACGAAGAGATAGCACGGCGCGGCGGCGGCATTCTCAACTCTGCCGACCTGCTGCACACCTACAGCGAGGAACGTCTGTTTGAGGAAGCCGAAAAACGTGTGCGCGAGGTGATAAGCAAGGGAACTGGCTGCATCGAGATAAAGAGCGGCTACGGTCTCACCCTCGACGACGAGCTGAAGATGCTGCGTGTCATCCGCCGCATCAAGCAGGCATTCCCTCAACTCATCGTGCGTGCCACATTCCTCGGCGCACATGCCGTGGGACGCGCCTATCAGGGCCGACAGACCGACTACGTGAAGCACATCATTGCCGACATGCTGCCCGCTGTGGCGCAGGAGAAGCTTGCCGACTTCATCGATGTGTTCTGCGACCGGGGCTTCTTCACTCCTGAAGAGACGTCGTTGCTGCTCGGCGAAGGAAGCAAATATGGCCTGCGTGGCAAAATCCATGGCCAGGAACTTGCCGACTCTGGCGGCGTGGAGGTGGCAGTGAAACACAGCGCACTCTCCGTCGACCATCTGGAAGCGATGACCGACCGTGACATTGAGTTGCTGAAGGGCGCCGACACCATCCCCACGGCACTGCCAGGCACTTCGTTCTTCCTCAACATGCCGTTTGCTCCGGCACGAAAGATAATCAGCGCCGGACTGCCTCTTGCCACTGCCAGCGACTACAACCCCGGCTCTACACCATCGGGCGACATGAAGTTTGTGGTGAGTCTGGCCTGCATCAAGATGCGCCTCACCCCCGCCGAAGCCCTCAACGCTGCCACGCTGAACACCGCCGCCGCCATGGGAACCAGCCATCTGACTGGGTCGGTGACAGTGGGCAAGCGCGCCAACCTGCTCATCACACAACCCATACCTTCTATCGACTTCATCCCCTACGCCTACACCACACCCATCATCCGCCAAGTGATACTGGCAGGAAAGCCTGTGGCGTGAGCTATGGCGCGTATATGCAAGAACTGATATTTGAAATTCACCATTTATCACTATTCCATGCCTCATCCCATTGTCAGCACCCTGCTGGCTTGGTATGCCCACCACGGGCGCGACCTGCCTTGGCGACACACACGCGATGCCTACGCCGTGTGGCTGAGCGAAGTGATCTTGCAGCAGACACGCGTGAGCCAGGGCATGGACTACTGGCACCGCTTCATGCAACAATGGCCCACCGTGGAAGCGCTGGCTGCTGCCACAGAAGACGAAGTGCTCAGACAATGGCAGGGACTGGGCTACTACTCGCGCGCACGCCATCTGCTCACCGCAGCGCGGCAGGTAAAGGAAAGGGGTGCCTTCCCACACACCGCCGAGCAACTGCGCCAACTGAAAGGCGTGGGCCCCTACACCGCAGCGGCAGTGGCGAGCTTCGCCTTCGGGCAGGATGTAGTGGCTATGGATGGCAACGTACTGCGCGTTGTAAGCCGACTCTTTGACATTGACACACCCATCGATACCGCCAAGGGACAACACGAGATACACCAGCTGGCGCAACAACTGCTGCCCACAGGGCGCAGTGCCGACTATAATGCCGCACTGATGGACTTCGGCGCCAATATGTGTGCTCCCACGCCACGGTGCAACAGGTGCCCGCTGGCAGCACAGTGTCTCGCCAATGCCAATGGCACAGCACAACAACGACCGGTGAAGAGTAAACGGAGCAAGCCCAAAGAGCAACACCTACTATATATATATATGGTGTGGCAAGGGAAGTATACCGCACTGCGCCGGCGCCCGGCAGGCGATATATGGCAAGGACTGTGGGAGCCATTGTGTATTGAGGAGGGAAAGGTCGGAAGAGGAGAGAGGAGATAGGAGAGAGGAGAGTTTGGGGAGGGGGTGTTGACGCTGTTGGCAAGCAACGTAAAGCATCAGCTCACACACCGCACACTCTATGCCACTTTCTATCTGCTTACCTGCCAGGAGCGCCCACAGCTGCCCGATGAATACACGTGGCTGCCTATCTCCGAACGACAACGCTATGCCGTGCCACGACTGATAGAGAAGCTCTTCGCCCTTGCCGACAAATACATTGAGACCGCCGCACACACACTTCAATAACCACACCTTCGGCCTGTTGCCCCACCACAGCAATCATCGTCAACCTACAACGCCATGACCTATCTGCACTGGATACTGCTCGCCGTCTACGCCATCGTCACTGCCGCCACGATAGTGGCCGTACTGGTTGACGACCGTCAGCCCGTAAAGGCGCTGGCGTGGCTATTGGTGCTGCTGTTTCTGCCCGTGGTGGGCGTGGTGGTATATTTCTTCTTCGGACAGAATGCACGCCACGAACGCATCATCAGCAAACAGAGTCTCGACAAGCTCACACGCCGCTCTATGTGGGCCTTCGCCCGCCAGAGCGAGTTGCGTCTGCCCGAACGCTACCGCGAACTCATTCACCTGTTGGCACGCGACGGAGGAGCACTGCCCTACAAAGACAATGAAGCGAGCATACTTACCAGCGGCAGCGAATTTGTGATGGAGCTGCTGGCGGCCATAGGACGCGCCCGACACCACATACATCTCACCACCTACATTATCAACGACGACGCCCTGGGCAATCTGGTTGCCGATGCGCTGATTGACAAGGCTCGCGGGGGAGTGGCGGTGCGACTCATCTACGACGACGTAGGCAGCTGGAAGACACCGAAGGACTTCTTTGAGCGCATGCGCGACGCTGGAATTGATGCCCACGCCTTCATGCCAGTGAAGTTTCCCGCCTTCACCAGCCGCATCAACTATCGCAATCACCGCAAAGTGTGCATCATCGATGGCCGCGAGGGCTTCGTGGGAGGCATGAACATCGCCCTGCGCTACGTGAAGGGCACCAGGCAGCTCGGTGCTTGGCGCGACACGCATCTCCATCTGAAAGGCAGCGCCGTGCACGGACTGCAAACAGCATTCCTCATCGACTGGTATTTCGTCGACCGCACACTCATCAACGACAAAGACTACTACCCCACTGCCGCACATACCAGCAACGACTGCTTGGCACAGATAGTGACTTCCGACCCCACAAACCGCTATCCCGAAATGGAACAGGCCTATGTGAAGATATTGGCCGAAGCCAAACGCTACGTCTACATGGCCACGCCCTATTTTCTTCCCACCGAACCTGTGCTCTTTGCCATGCGCATGGCGGCACAGGCAGGTATCGACGTGCGACTGATGATACCCTATCACGCCGACAGCAAAATAGTGGAATGGGCTAGCCGAAGCTTCGTGGCAACCATAGAAGAAGCGGGCGTGAAGGTGTTGCTCTACAAAGGAGGATTCAACCACTCCAAACTGCTTGTCAGCGACGACAGCCTCGCATCGTGTGGAAGCACGAACATCGACTTCCGGAGCTTCAACAACAATTTTGAGGTGAATGCTTTCTTCTACGACAGTGCCATAGCACAGCAAATGAAGCAGGTGTTTATGGCCGATGCACAACAATGCATCCCCCTTGCCGAAGCCCCCACACTGCTGCGGCGACCACTGCTGCAACACATTTGGGAAGGATTTGTGAGACTCTTCGCACCGTTGCTCTGACCCTTGACAGCAGCAACGTGCCCGCGGGCAAAGGAAAGACTAACGAAAGAAACTGAAATTGACACTCCCATACTGCCGATGGTCGAAGCAGCGTGGGTGTTGCTGGAAGGAGTGGTCCTTGCCATGCTCGAGCACAAACACTCCGCCCTCCCTTAGCACAGACTTTTCGAACACCACTTCGGGCAGCGTGGCAAGCTGCTTGAGCGCATAGGGCGGGTCGGCGAAAACAATGTCGAACTGCTGACGGCACTGCTTAAGATAGCGAAACACATCGGCACGCACCGCACGCACGTTGAGACAGCCCAGCTTGGCCAGACACTGGCGGATGAAAGCATAGTGATCGCGGTCGGCCTCCACACTAATCACCTCGTCGCAACCGCGCGACAGCAACTCATACGTGATGCTGCCCGTGCCGCTGAAGAGGTCGAGCGCAGCAGCACCGTCGAAGCCGACATACCCCTGCAACACATTGAAGAGATTTTCCTTGGCAAAGTCGGTAGTGGGCCTTGCCTTAAAACTGTGCGGTATGTCGAAATGCCGACCGCGATACTGACCAGAGACGATACGCATTTTGAAAGAGGGAGAGAGGGGAGAGGAGAGTTCGGGGAGGGATGGAGGGGAGAATGTGCGGATTGTCAAGCCCATTTCTCAACTATTGGCTGCTGCCAGCAAGTCGGCGGGCAGATTTGCCGTGGTTTGCGTGCCACATGCTTCGCACAGCTCTGCCTCTGCATGCGGCTCTACATGGAGCAGGAAGGTGCGCAGGCGGTCGGTGAGCCATTCTTCCTGTGGCAGCATGCCAAGCAGGCGCAGGCGGTCTTTCTCATGCCGCAGGCCCAGCTGCTCCCATACGAAGAGGATGTAGTAGAGCACGTCGTGGGCATGCGATGCAGCAAAGCGATTGGCAAACTTCAACCGATTGCCGTTCACAGCAAAGAGTTCCAGACTCTCATCGGCAGCATAGGCATAGAGCGAGGGTGGAGTGTTGGCAGCCTGTTGGCGCTGTGCATACTGCCATAATGCCGTAGCGGCAGGGCGATAGTGGGGCACGCCATATTTCCGCACCACGGCATCGAGCGCCTGCGGCACGGTGAAGAGCACGTAGGTAGACAACTCTGGCAGAAAGAGCGGTGCGCCCAGCGGTTCGGCATCGTCGCTGATGGCATAGCGATAGAGCGCCTCGGCATCGTTGGCCACAAAGTCGTCGGCAGGCACCGTCACATAGCGCGTGGGCAGCAACACCGTCAGGGGAGCATGCGCGGCAGCCAACGCCTCGGTATGCGTTGTCAGCAGTGTGGCGAGCTCGCCTGCCACATCAGCATCGGGAGAAAAGGGGTGATGCACGAAGACAGCACCGCCATCGGCAGCAGCGCCAGGCAGCGAAAGGTGGAAAGCATTGGTGCCCAACCGAAGAAGGGGCTGCGAAGAAGTAGAGTTACCAGTTGGTTGCATTATTGTTAGGTTTGTTGATATCGCCGAACTTCAGTCCTGGAAAGCGTCCTTGCCGCTCTGCCTGCCTGGCGTGCGCCTTCACCTGATCGGCATCCAATCCGTGCAGATACGTAGCATAAGCGGCTTCACACTCCACCAACGGCAGCGGTTCGCCCGACACCGACACATCGTTGCTCACCCTCAGTGTGAAGGCCACGCTGTCGGCATAAGGTATCCATTGCGCCTCGGGCGGCAGCAGATGCGCCGCGACAAGTGCCTGCCAGTCGTCAGTATAGTGTCCGTAGCGCTCGCAGTAGTGCTCCTCAGCAGCGCGGATAATCAACAGACGCTCTTTCACCACCTGCTCGCGGCGCGCCACCGCATCGGCAAAGCGCACCGGACGGCACACGCTCACCACGCAGGCGAGAGCCAAAGCGACCACACAGGCCGCAAGGAGAAGATTAACACGGCGCAACATAGCAGGACACGGCATAATAGCACAACTCGCAGAGGGCAATGCCCAACCATCACCACAACGGCAAGGTCATTTTGCGGGCTGAATGTTTCGGAAAGTGCAGCAAAAGTAGCACCTTTGTGCCACAAAACAGGTATATGCCCCCTAAAAAATGATTGCCGACGAACTACGATGCCGCATATTAGCCGCCTTCGGTTTTCTGCCCACCGAAGAGCAAGAGCATGCCATCAGCGTGTGCATCGACTTCGTGACAAGTCCCGACACCCGGTCCGTGATGTTGCTGCGCGGATGTGCAGGCACAGGCAAGACGCTGCTGGCAAGCGCCATCGTGCGCACACTGGCAGAAATAGGGCAATCCACAGTGCTCCTCGCACCCACGGGGAGAGCGGCAAAGGTGTTTGCCCTCAACAGCGGACAGACAGCACACACCATACATCGACACATATACAGACAACAGCAGCTCACTGCCGACATGAGCGGATTCCAACTGGGATACAATCGCGCCAAACGATGCCTGTTCGTTGTCGACGAAGCATCAATGGTGAGCAACACCTACGGCGGCGACAACTTCGGAAGCGGCCGACTGCTCGACGACCTGGTGCGCTTTGTCTACAGCGGCGCCGGATGCCGGCTCATGCTCATCGGCGACCACGCACAACTGCCGCCTGTAGGAGAGAACAATTCGCCGGCATTGCAGCGAGAAGAGCTGGAACACTACGGGCTCACAGTGCACGAAGCCACCCTCGACACCGTCATGCGACAAAGTCAACTGTCAGGAATACTTTGGAACGCCTCACACATACGACAGCTGGCAGGACGCGACACGCACAACCTAATGCCCAAAGTGAGACTGAAAGGATTTGCCGACATACACTACGTGAGCGGCGAAGAACTCATCGACACGCTCGCCAATAGCTTGCAACGCGTAGGAGAAGACGAGATGATAGTCATCACACGCTCCAACCGCAGAGCCAACATCATCAACAACGGCATACGACACCACGTCTTCGACAGAGAAGAAGAACTCGAAGGAGGCGACATCGTGATGACAGTGCGCAACAACTACTACTGGCTGAAGCCACATAGCGACGAACAGCAAACCATCAAACAACCAAACGACCGAACCACCATGGACATCGGCATTGAGGTGCCCGACTTCATAGCCAACGGCGACCGCGCCATTGTGCGCCGGCTGCGGCATCACCGCCAACTCTACGGATTTCACTTTGCCGACGCCACACTGCGATTTCCCGACTACGACAATATGGAGCTGACAGCCACACTCCTGCTCGACACGCTACACTCCGACACTCCTGCACTCGACGCAGAAAGCAACCAGCGACTCTACAGCGCCGTGAGCGAAGACTATCAACACCTACACACCAAAGCCGAGCGAATAAAAGCCATCAAACAAGACTCCTACTACAACGCGCTGCAAGTGAAGTATGCCTACGCCGTCACATGCCACAAAGCACAAGGAGGACAATGGGCACACGTCTATGTAGACCAGGGATTTATCACTGCCGACACCATCGGAGACGAACACATACACTGGCTCTACACCGCTTTCACGAGGGCATCCGAGCACCTCTTTCTCATCAACTGGCCCACAGAAATGACAGAACAGGAATAAACCTTCACAACACAACAACGTCATATATAACAAGGAACAGAAAACTATCAATCAACATACACACATCATGAAACGACTACTGACACTAATGGTCATCGCACTGAGCTGTGCCACGATGACCCAAGCACAAGACTGCAACAACTGCCAGAAACACAAAGGCGCACCCACCGACCTGGCACAAAAGAAAACCGACGACATGGTGGCGCAATACGATCTCAACGCCGAGCAGGCCGCCAAGCTGCTTGCGCTCAATAAGGAATACGCCGCCAAGCTGTCGCCACGCGCACCACGCCACCATCACCACGGAGCTGCACCCGCACATCAGTGCAAGAAAGGCGAAGCACATCAGTGCAAGCAAGGCAAGCCTGCAGCCATGAAGTGCGACAAATGCAAAGAAGGAGGCAAGTGCGACAAATGCGCCGCCAACCAATGCACCGACTGCGACCCAGTAAACGGAAAACACTGCACAAAGTGCAAGCAAGGCAAGCCCGCAGCGCAACCCATGAAGTGCGACAAGTGCAAAGAAGGAGGCAAGTGCGACAAATGCGCCGCCAACCAATGCACCGACTGCGACCCAGTAAACGGAAAACACTGCACCAAATGCAAAGAGGGACAAGCACACCAGTGCAAACAGGGACAAGCACACCAGTGCAAAAAAGGCGAAGCACACCAGTGCAAACAAGGCAAACCCGAAGGGAAAGACTGTGGCAAGCAGGGCGAAGCACACCAGTGCAAACAAGGCAAACCTCACGGACACCACCACAAAGCCCAAGCCAACCCTGAACAGATGAAGCAGTATCAGGCAGAATACGATGCACAACTGAAAAAAATAATGACTGCCAAACAATACAAAGCCTACAAAAAAGCTCAAGAGAAATAAATCTTTTTATTGGAAAAACACATAGTAATGTGGGACAGGCACGCACTACCTGTCCCACTCTTGTTATATCTATTGCCTAATCGGCGTGCAAGTGTAGCCTAATTGCAGTATGATTGGGCAACAGTTGCAGTGTGATTGGGGAACAGTTGCAGTGTGATTGGGCTACAGTAGGAAATCAAGGGTTAATCAATTAGAATTGGGAGCACAGACGATTGGCCTCTCAACGCAATCAGTGTCGAGTGCATGCTTATCGGCGTGTGGACGACAGCGCAGAAAGACATTGCCAAGAGACAAGATAAATGCACGGATTTTTGGCATTCTCCCCACACTTCTCTACCTTTGCACCTCCAAAAGCCTACCCCACCATAGGCAAACGCCCATAAAGCATAAAAACAGATATGAACATTACATTTGAAAATCCCGACCACATCAATGGTAAGATGACGCTCACTGTAGAAGAGACCGACTTCAAGGAGCGCGTAGAAAAGAAGCTGAAAGACTATCGTCGGCGTGCCAACGTGCCTGGATTCCGACAGGGGCACGCCCCCATGCAGTACATACAGAAAGTGTACGGCATGAGCGTAAAGATGGAAGAAATCAACCATGTAGTCAACGATGCCATCTACGGCTACATGAAAGACAACAAGATAGGCATGCTCGGTTCCCCCATGCCCGCCGAAGAGCAAAAGGAACAAGACCTGGAAGGCACTGCACCCTACACCTTCGTGTTCGACATTGCCGTGGCACCCGAAATAAGCATCAAGTTGTCGAAGCACGACCAAGTGCCGATGTACCACATCAGCGTGGACGACAAGCTCATCGACCAGCAAGCCGAACAGCACCGCAGACAGTTCGGGCACTACGAAAAAGCCGAACAATACGATGCTGAAAAGCAAGACATACTGAGAGGAACACTTACCGAACTCGACGCCGACGGCAACGAGAAAGAGGAAGGCATACGCATAGAAGAAACCATGCTCATGCCCAAATACTTCAACGAGCAGAGCCAAGCCGACATCTTCAGCACCGCAAAGCCTGGAGAGACACTCACATTCAACCCGCGAAAGGCCTATCAGGACAACGACAGCGAAGTGGCAGCCCTGCTCAAGAAAAAGAAAGAAGAAGTGGCAGACATCACCGCCGATTTCCACTTCAACGTAACAGAAGTGTCGCGCTTCACACCCGCCGAACTGGGTACAGAGCTCTACGACAAACTCTTCCAGCCCGGAACAGTGAAGACGGAAGAGGAATTCCGCGCACAGATAGCAGCACAGATAGCAGCACAGTTGGAGCAAGACGCTCACTACCGGTTCGGCATCGACCTGCGCAAGCACCTTACGAAAAAGGCCGGCAACATCATCCTGCCAGAGGAATTGCTCAAACGCTTCATGAAGGAAAACAATAAAGACAAGGGCGATGACTATGTAGAGCAAAACTTCAAAGGAAGCATCGAGGCACTGAAGTGGCAACTCATCAAAGATCAGCTCATCGACACCTACGAAGTAAAGATAGAAAACGACGACGTGCTCAACGTAGCCCGCGACACCGCCCGGCAGCAGTTCGCACAGTACGGCATGCAAAACGTACCCGAGGAATACATAAACAAATATGCCGATGACATGCTCAAGAAAGAAGACTTCATGCGCAACTGCATCGACAGAGCTGCCGAACAACGACTCTTCGACAAACTCAAGACAGTAGTAAAAGTCGTGGATAAAGATATCAACCTCGACGACTTCAATAAGCTTTTTGAAGAAAAGTAAACAAACAATAATTCTGAAGCATAAAATTACATTAGCACACGCGGGTGATGAAATATCACTCGCGTGTGTGTTTTTTTCTTACAAACGATACGATGAAATAAAAAGAAATGCTATCTTTGTAACGCGCAGGGCGCAGCAACAACGTAACACACTAACATACACACACATATGAACGACTTCAGAAAATATGCCGTACACCACCTCGGCATCAGTTCGCAGACAATTGACTCCGTGGTGCGGGCACAAGCACAATACCTCAACCCCTACATTCTCGAAGAACGACAGCTCAATGTAACCCAAATGGACGTCTTCTCGCGCCTGATGATGGAACGTATCATCTGGCTCGGAACCGAAATCAACGACTACACGGCCAACACGCTGCAGGCACAGTTGCTCTATCTCAACTCCGTAGATCCCACAGCCGACATCAGCATCTACATCAACTCACCAGGCGGAAGTGTCACAGCAGGACTCGCCATCTATGACACCATGCAGTTTGTCGCTGCCGACGTCAGTACCATCTGCACTGGCATGGCAGCCTCAATGGCAGCAGTGTTGCTCGTAGCCGGAAAGGAAGGTAAACGCCAAGCGCTACAACACAGTCGCGTGATGATACACCAACCACTGGGAGGCGTGCAGGGACAAGCATCCGACATTGAGATAGAAGCGCGCGAAATACAGAAATTCAAAAAAGAGCTCTATACCATCATCGCCGATCACTCACACACACCCTACGACAAAGTGTGGGCCGACAGCGACCGCAACTATTGGATGACGGCTCAAGAGGCAAAAGACTATGGCATGATAGACGACATACTGACACGCAAAACCCAAGAAGTCAACACCCCGAAGGCTGAATGAAAAAAAAAAGATGCAACTTCTGCGGTCGCACCGACAATGAGGTGCGACTGCTCATCAATGGACTCGATGGCAATATATGCGACGATTGTGTGCGACAAGCATACGACATACTCAAGTCATCGGGCATGCTGCCACAACAAGGCAGCCACGGCAACAAGCACAGCACCGACAACGCAGCACACAAGCAACAACGCGACATACCCAAACCGAAAGAGATCAAGCAACATCTCGACCAATACGTCATCGGGCAAGACGATGCCAAGCGCTACCTGAGCGTTGCCGTCTACAACCACTACAAGCGCCTGGCGCAGAAGGATACCGACACCGAGGCCGATGGCGTAGAGATAGAGAAGAGCAACATCATCATGGTGGGCCCCACAGGCACAGGCAAAACACTCATGGCACGCACCATAGCCCAACTGCTTGACGTGCCGTTCACCATTGTCGACGCCACAGTATTCACCGAGGCCGGATACGTGGGCGAAGACGTGGAAAGCATTCTCTCCCGACTCCTGCAAGTGGCCGACTACAACGTAGCCGACGCTGAACGAGGCATTGTCTTTATCGACGAAATCGACAAGATAGCGCGCAAGGCCGACAACCCAAGCATCACACGCGATGTCAGCGGAGAAGGCGTACAGCAAGGACTGCTGAAACTGCTCGAAGGAACCAACGTCAACGTGCCCCCACAGGGAGGACGCAAGCACCCCGACCAGGAATATATCAAGGTCAACACACGCGACATTCTCTTCATATGCGGAGGTGCGTTCGACGGAATAGAAAACAAAATAAGCCAACGGCTCAACAAACGGTTGCTGGGATTCAACTCGCTGCAAGACCTGCCGCAGTTCGACAAAAACAACCTTATGCAGTATATACTGCCGCAAGACCTCAAGGCCTTCGGACTCATACCCGAAATCATCGGTCGCCTTCCCATCCTGACCTATCTCAACCAACTCGACCGCGCTGCGCTGCGACGCATATTGGTGGAACCGAAAAACTCTATCATCCGACAATACACCAAACTCTTTGCAATGGACGGCGTGAAGCTCACCTTTGACGAACAAGCACTGGACTTCATCGTCGACAAAGCCGTTGAATACAAACTCGGCGCACGCGGACTAAGAAGCATCGTGGAAACAATGATGATGCAAGCCATGTTTGAAACACCATCAAAGAAGATAAAAACACTACGCGTGACACTCACCTATGCTAAAGAGCATTTTAGCTGAACTGACACAAAGCAGCCACCACACACACCCACAGCACTAAAGACTACATATGGCATCACACCCCACTGACAACGTGAAAACTCCAACAACAGAACAGCTCACCCGCCTGCTGAAGAAATACTTCGGTTTCGACACCTTCAAAGGGCATCAAGAGGCTATCATACGCAATCTGCTGGCAGGCAAAAACACCTTCGTGCTTATGCCCACAGGAGGCGGCAAGTCGTTGTGCTACCAACTGCCGTCACTCATGATGGAAGGCACTGCCATTGTCATTTCGCCGCTCATAGCGCTGATGAAAAACCAAGTAGACGTCATCAACGCCCTTTCCGAAGACGACAGCATAGCACACTTCATCAACTCGTCGCTCAGAAAAGACGACATAGAAAAGGTGAAGCACGACATACTGCGAGGCAAGACCAAGCTGCTCTACCTCGCTCCAGAGTCGCTGGGAAAAGAAGAGAATATCGATTTCCTCAAGCAAGTGCCCATATCCTTCTACGCCATCGACGAGGCACACTGCATCTCGGAATGGGGACACGACTTCCGCCCCGACTATCGGAAAATACGCTCCACCATCGACGGCATCGGACAGGCACCCATCATCACACTCACGGCAACCGCCACCGACAAAGTGGCAAGCGACATAAAGAAAAACCTCAACATACTCGATGCCACAGAATTTAAAAGCTCGTTCAACCGACCCAACCTCTACTATGAAGTGAGGCCGAAGACAAAGGACGTAAACAAGCAAATCATAAAATACATCAGCGAAAACAAAGGCAAGAGCGGCATCATCTACTGCCTGTCGCGCAAGACGGTGGAAGACCTTGCCGAAGTGCTGCAGGCCAACAACATCAAGGCCGCGCCCTACCACGCCGGCCTGCTGGCACCTGTGCGCTCGCAGACACAGGACGATTTTCTGATGGAACGCATCGATGTGATAGTGGCCACCATAGCCTTTGGAATGGGAATAGACAAGGCCGACGTGCGGTTTGTCATACACTACGACATACCCAAAAGCCTTGAGGGATACTATCAGGAGACAGGACGCGCCGGACGCGATGGAGGCGAAGGACGATGCATCACCTTCTATGCACGGAAAGACCTGCAGAAGCTGGAGAAGTTTATGGAGGGCAAACCTGTGGCCGAACAAGACATCGGCAGACAGTTGCTGAAGGAGACCACGGCATATGCCGAGTCATCGCTATGCCGCCGCAAACTGCTGCTACACTACTTCGGAGAAGAATACACCCCCGACAACTGCCACAACTGCGACAACTGCCTCCATCCGCAGCAACACATCGAAGCACAGGCCGAGCTGCTCATGGTACTGCATGCCATCGATGCTGTGAAAGAGAAGTTTATGAGCGAACACATCATCGACTTTGTGCAGGGGCATCGCACTGAAGACATCACGGCCTACCGCCACGACGAGTTGCCTGGTTTTGGCGAAGGAGAAAATAAAGACCCGGAGATATGGAACCCCATACTGCGCCAGGCTATGCTCGACGGATATATAAAGAAGGACGTGGAGAACTACGGACTGCTGAAAATCACCGAAGAGGGACGAAAATATATGGCATCACCCAAGCCATTCAGCATCGTCAAAGACCACCACTTCACCAACGACGACTATATGACTGCCGACGCACAGCAGGCGACACCGCTCGACGACACGCTCTTCGCCCTGCTCAAGCAGCAACGGCTCACCATGGCCAAACAGCGACGACTGCCTCCCTACATCATCTTCCAAGATATCTCGCTCGTGCAAATGGCCACCTTCTACCCATTCAACATTGACGAACTGAAAAACATACAGGGCGTCAGCGAGGGAAAAGCAAAGAAATACGGGCAACCCATGTGCGACCTCATCAGGGAATATTGCCAGCAAAACGACATCATACCCCCAGAGCACTTCAGCACACACACCGTGCCAAAAAAGAACACGCGCAAAATCAATATCATACAACTCATCGACAAGCAGAAGCCCTTCGACCAGATAGCTCGCGCCGTGGGATGCTCAGAAGAGGAACTCCTCACAGAGATGGAGGCGATAGTGAAAAGTGGTGTACCACTCAAAATCGACTATATCATTCGCGACATTCTCGACCCTGACGATGTGGATGAGGTGTACGAATACTACCGCGAGAGCGACACTCCCGACCTTGATGCTGCGCTCGACTACTTTGAAGGACTGTACAACGAAGACGAACTCAGACTTGTACACCTCAAGTTCGTCTCTGAACAGGGCAACTGACAGCTCCTATTCTTATATATATGTCCCCCGACGATATTCTGCCCAGGTTGCTGGCAAGATATCGTCGGGGGGTAGTGTTTTTGTTATTGTCTACAGGTGTAGTGTCATTCCTGCCCAGCGCTGGTGGTTGGCAAATGCTTGCTGCATGATTTCACGCTGAAACACTGGTCCGCCTACCAGATAGGGCACATTGGCACGATAACTGCGCAGCCATTCGGCAAGTCGCACATCGCAAACGGCGTGTCCATCGGCATCCAACGACTCAAATAGCAGATAGTCGGCCACACCGCTATAGTCTTCTGCCTGACGCACATCGTCGGCACAACTCACCTTTATGCGCTTCACGAACAGCAATCCAGGGCGTAACTCTGGTTGGAGCGTACTGCGCAGATTGTCGATGAGCAGTGGTTTCTCCTCCCCTGCCAGCACTGCCACGTCGAGTTCGTATTGCACCACGTTGGTTATCAATGTCTGCGGCATGGTGTTGGTAAACCATCCTGCGCGCAGTTCCTTTTGCGCGCCGTGCACGGCATGGGTGGCATCGCCAGCCGATGCTTTGATGGCCCGGTCGGGCACAATGCCTGAATGCTCGTGGTGCAGGGCCACATAGCGAGGGTCGTCGCGGTCGAACACATAGCCTGCCCAGCTGACAGGCAGCTCACCCAGAGGGGGCAGTGCACGCTGAGGGTGCAGACCGTTGAGATGGATAATCATGGTAGTAGTGTGTGGTATTATTGTTCTGTTTTTCACTCACTGACGATGCGCGGCGTATTGTCTGCCAACACCTGCGCGACAATGGATGCCACCTGTGCCTTCAGTTCATCGATAAACTGGCGCGCATCATATTCTTTGCGCTCTATCTGCCGCAGTTTGCGCTCCCAAGTGCCTGTAAGTTCCGGACTTTTCAGCAACTCTTCCTTGATAAGGTCTATGAGGTGTACGCCCAGTGGCGTGGCCACAAGTCGCTTGCGTTCCTTCTTTATATATCCGCGCCTGAGGAGTGTCTCAATGATGGCGGCTCGTGTGGAGGGGCGTCCGATGCCGTTCTCCTTCATGGCAGCGCGCAGTGTCTCGTCGTCAACCAGCTTGCCCGCCGTTTCCATAGCCCGCAGCAGCGTCGCCTCAGTAAAGTATTTCGGCGGGGTGGTCTGTTTCTCCGTCAGCGTAGGCTCATGGGGACCGCTCTCGCCCTTTCGGAAGGCAGGAAGAGTCTTCTCCTCGTTACGCGTTTCTCCATCCTCTCTCCCCTCTTCTGTCTCCTCTTTATATACTGCCTTCCATCCTGCGTCGATGATGGTCTTTCCGTTGGCTTTCAGTTCTATGGCCTTTCCCTCTTCGGGCTGCACTTCGCCCTTCACCGTCGTCGTGGCAAAGGTGCAGTCGGGGTAGAACACTGCCATGAAGCGGCGTGCCACGAGGTCGTACACCTGCCACTCCATGTCTGACAGTGCCTGCGGTGGCATGCCTGTGGGAATGATGGCATGGTGGTCGGTCACTTTCTTGTCGTCGAACACGCGCTTGGACTTTGCAAGAGGTTTTCCGCTCAGAGCCTTCACCTTCTCTGCGTAGGGAGCCTCGCCGCCACGGCGGGTCTTGAACAGCCCGTTCATCGTGGGTCCGCACTTGGCATACACATCCGTGCTAAGATACTGGGTGTCGACGCGCGGATAGGTGGTCAGTTTGCGCTCGTAGAGCGACTGTATGGTGTTGAGTGTCGCCTCGGCACTCATGCCGAATTTCTTGTTGCAGTCCACCTGCAGCGATGTGAGGTCGTAGAGTTGCGGCGGAGCCTCTTTCCCTTTCTTTTTCTCTACGGAGGTGACGGTGAAGGGGCGGTCTTTAATGAGTGCGAACGCTTGCTCTCCCTCCTCCCGACGCTTGTATTCGCCTTTGGTACTCACAAACTTAGTGTCCCTGTATATTGTGGAGAGCACCCAGTATGGCTGTGGCACAAAGTTGTCGATTTCCTTTTGGCGTTGCACTATCATTGCCAGCGTGGGCGTTTGCACCCGGCCCACGCTCAACACATTGCCCGGGCGCCCGTATTTTATGGAATAGAGTCGTGTGGCATTGATGCCGAGCAGCCAGTCGCCGACGGCACGCGACAGTCCTGCCATATACAGGCTGTCGTAATCCTTCTGCTCTTTCAGGTGTGCAAAGCCTTCGCGTATGGCTTCGTCGGTCATCGACGATATCCACAGGCGTTGCACGGGACAGGTGGCCTTTGCCTTCTGCATCACCCAGCGCTGGATGAGTTCGCCCTCTTGTCCGGCATCGCCGCAGTTCACTATGCTGTCGGCCTGGCTCATGAGTCGCTCTATCACGGCAAACTGTCGGCGCACGCCCTCGTCGTCTTTCAGGCGTATGCCAAATCGGGGGGGCACCATCGGCAGGCTGCCCAGCGCCCACGCCTTCCACTGCTCGGTGTAGTCTTCGGGCATCTTCAGCTCGCACAGGTGGCCGAATGTCCACGTCACCTGATAGCCGTTACCCTCCATGTAGCCCTGCTTGGACTGCGTGGCACCTATCACACGCGCTATATCGCGTGCCACACTGGGTTTCTCGGCTATACAGACTATCATTTCTTCTTTCTTTTTTCAGATTGCAAAGGTAACGCTATCGCTCTACCCTTGCAAATTAAGCGCAACTGAAGCAGCATGGACGGCACTTGCATCAACGTGGCGACAGCAGGTAGTAGAGTTGCGGTGCGTTGTCGGCAGCATGGCTTGTCGAAGACGTTTCGGCTGCTTCACCAGGTGCTAAAGGTTCGGGCGGTATGCTGATATTCACCCGGTCGTATTGGTATTCCCCGTGCTCTCTGAGCCAGTCTACGATATGCTGAAATCCGGGCCTCATATCGGCAGCGCTCACGAGTATGTAGGGCAGCGAAGGCTTGCCGTGAAGATGGTGGAAGGCGCGCTGCAGGTAGCGGTCGTTCATTGTGTCGGACGAGAAGAGTTCGGAAAACACGGCGTAGGGCTTGCAGTCGAGCATGGCGATGAGTGGCAACGACACATTGGTGACGAGGTTGCTGCCCTTGGGAATTTTCGGCCCGAAGTGTCTGAGCACCGTGTTGTGCACTACGGCATTGTCCCATGTGGTACGTATATGCACCGTCTTGTCGTTGTCTATCCTGTATTTGCACTCCGATATGCGTCCGTCTTCCATCTGTGGGCGCCAAAAGTTGGTTGCCAACAGATACAAGCAGCACACCAGATATATCTTGATAGTGCCCCGGACATAGTCGAAGCGTCGCTGTCCTGGCTTGAAGGTCCGCTGCCATTCGTTGAGCATCGTCGTGGCTATGGGCAGCGACAACACACACATCACAGGGCCCAGAAACGACATTCCGGCATTGCTGCCCAACGGGAGAACAAACATGCTGCACAGCGACAGTCCATACAGCACATGGAGAGCACTTCTCTCTCGCCACATGCGCCTGCCGCCGACAATGAGAGGCAGCAGCGACATGCCTGCGCCAACGAGTCCCGTCTCCTTGGCGACACCAGCGACACTCAGCAGCAGATAGACGAAAACCCAAAACGCGACATTCCAGATGAGGCGCTCGATGGTCCATATTGTGTTGTTGTCGAGGAATCCGCGCAGCCTTCCGTACTGTTGTTTTGTGAGCGGAATGGCGAGCCCCATCAGCATAGCACATCCCAGACCGCTACTCGCTATATATGCCACCAGGTAGGCATACTTTCGCAGTATGACTTTAAAGCCGTGGCTTTCGGCTCCATCACCGCCTATCGTCAACACATCGTGCCACGTCAGCCACAGCACGCTGACACTGCCTGTGAACCACGAGAGCAACACCACAAAGGCGAAACCGACAACCACGCCTGCAAGAAAGCCCCCCATCTGCTTCCCCCACGTCAGCACTTCCGGGCGCCGCCAGGTCAGCAAGCCCGCTGCAAGGGGAAGGACAAGAAACGACAGGTTGACCACTCGAAACATCACCGCCCATCCCACTACTGCCCCAGCAAGAGCTATCCACAGCACATTTCCGCCACGGCTGTACAACCCTTTATGATACAGGAGCACCGCCATGGCCAGCCACAGTGCCGACCAGTCGTTGTAGTTCAGTTCGCTATAGGCTCCGCACTGCGATAAGGTGAGCAGCAGCAAGCCCATCAGCAACGCCAACGGCGACACCTTGCGGCGCAGGTAGAACCACACCATGACCTGCAAGCCCAAGACGAGCACTATGCGCAACAGGCGCAGACCGAAAAATGTGTCAATCCCTAGCAGATGGCAGAGCCAGCCCGTGAGTTGATAGGTGAGTTGCCACTGTCCGAGGTAAGGAAGGGCTTCGGGGTCGGCATTGAAGCACTCATATCCCGACATATACATGCCGATGTCTAAGGGCGAGAAGCCGTAGCGGGCTTTCATGACAAGGAAAAATGCCGCACCCAACAGATAGAGCACAAACCAACTGTCGGATCCGCCGAAGCGTGTCAAGGGTGTGAATATTGCTGAACGGCTCATCTCGGAAAGCTGTTTACTGCTGCTATCACGCTGTCGACTTCCTCGTCGGTCATCGCCGGATGGCAGGGCAGGCTCAGTTCGGTCTGCGCTATGCTTTCGGCCACGGGCAGCGATAGCGCATGGTATTGCGGATAGCACTGCTGACGGTGTACGGGGATGGGATAGTGTATGAGCGTCTCGACTCCCGCTGCTGCCAGATGCTGCTGCAAGCGGTCGCGCCCGGAGCGCAACAAGGGGAAGATGTGGTAGACATGGTTGCCGTCGTCGTGCGGCAGACGCACGGAGGGGTGGTCTATGTCGGCTATATAGCGCAGCGCTATCTCCCGCCGACGCGCATTGTCGGCATCCAGATGGCACAGTTTCACGCTGAGGACGGCAGCCTGCAGCTCGTCCATGCGGCTGTTGCGCCCATGCCAACGACATTCATATTTGCGTGCCATGCCGTAGTTGCCTATGGCGCGTATGGTGTCGGCCAGTTCGGCATCGTTCGTAGTCACAGCACCGGCATCGCCCAAGGCACCGAGGTTCTTGCCCGGGTAGAAACTGTGTGCGGCAGCATCGCCCACGCTGCCGGTACGCTCTCCTTTCCCTTCTCCCCTTTTATATATAGCTCCCTGCGCCTGTGCGTTGTCTTCTATGAGCAGCAGCCCATGGGCCTTGCAGAAGTCGGCTATACGCTGTGTGTAGGCGCAACGGCCGTAGAGGTGTACGAGCAGCAGGGCCTTGGTGCGCGGCGTCAGGGCGTTTTCCAGCAGCCTGTCGTCGAGTTCCAGCGTATCGGGATGCGCGTCTACGGGCACGGGGCTGAGGCCGTTGTCGGTCAGCACCAGCACAGAGGCAATGAAGGTGTGCCCCGACACCAGCACCTCGTCGCCCTCATGCAGCCTGCCGAGCTGCTTGTAGGCGCTGAAGGTCAGCCACAACGCATCGTAGCCGTTGCCCGTCCCCACACAGCAACGGGTGCCGATGTAGGCGGCATACTGCTGTTCGAAAGCTTCCTCGGCACTGCCGCGAAGGTACCGTCCGCTGGCAACAACCGCTGCCACGGCCGACCGTATCTCGTCGCCGTGCATCGCAGTGATGCGCTGAAGGGGAAGATAGGGTATGTTCATAGTGTGTATTCATAAGTGTCGTACACCACTGTCCTGCCTCCGTAGCCTTCCTTCTGGAAGGTGAGTCGGGCGTTGAGCACGTCGCCTGCCGGTCCCTCCGTAGAGCGTCCGAAGTCGAAGTGCGGGCGGTCGGTGTACTCCTCGCGCAACACATGGTCGTAGATCATGTCCATCACGCCGAGTGCCTTGCCCTCGTCGGTGGCGGAGCTGTACTGTGCGTGCACCACCTGCGTGGTGATGTAGAGCACCAGTCCGCCCAGCATCACGCCGTCGCGGTAGGCTCCGAAGAGTGCGATATTGTCGGGGAAGCGGCCGGCGAGCAGCTCGATCTCTTCCAGGGTATGCACGGGCTGCACTCCGTAGCGGCTGCCGAGGTTGTCGGCCAGTATGCGCCAGAAAGCCGCATAGTCGTCGGTGCGTCGCACGCTGATGCCTGCTTCCTGCGCGCGGCGCACACCACGACGGCGCACACGCTCCCAGCGCGGGGCGCGCCGACGCACGATGTCGGTGCCGATATCGCGCCCCGTGAGCCGCGCATGGCACACGTGATACAGCGCGTAGAGGTCGGCTTCGGCAGGCAGCACATGATAGATGTGCGGCACGGGTTTATACACCACGCGCCTGAAGCCTGTCTGCCGCAGCCAGTCGTTGAGTTGTGTGAAGAGCGGCACGGCTTCGGCGGCAGCGAAGTGGCGGTCGGTTACCAATCCGCCGTAGGTGAGACCGCCGTGTGAGGAGAAAAGAGCCGCCGCCGCATGCGCAGGCAGCAGTGCGTGCAGCTGGCCAGCGCGGTAGAATAGCAGCGAACAGTCGCTGAAACGGTCGGCGTGATAGTCCATGTAGCGGCGGTCGAAGAGGAAGGTACCGTTCTTCGACTGCGCCACAAAGGCATTCCACTCGTCGGCAAGCGAGGGTGTGTAGCGGCGTATGTCAAACCGTATATCGTCCACTATGGCTGTGTTTTCTTGTAGGCAATAAATTCGTCGTAGTCGTATATGTAGTCGTCTTCCTCATAGGGTTCCGATGCCAGCACGAGACACACGGCACCCGACGAGAAGTCGTCGAGTGTGCGCCACACGCCCGTCTCCACCACCAGTCCCTGCCAAGGGTGGTTCAGCAGATAGGTCTCTTTGCGTGTGCCGTCGTCGAGCGTGACGTGGAACGAGCCGCTCACTGCTATGATGAGTTGCCTGAGTTGCTTGTGGGCATGGCCGCCGCGGCACTCGCCGCCGGGGACGTCGTAGACCCAGTAGGCGCGACGTATGGCAAAAGGCACACCCACCGAGGGCTCGGCTACGGTGAGATTGCCGCGCGGATCGGTAATCTTGGGAAGATGAATGAGCGTTCCGATAGACATGATTGTTGAATGTTGAAATAGCAATCTCGTCGACTTTGGTCACCAATCTCGTCGACTTTGGTCACCAATCTCGACGACTTTGGTATGCAAATGTGTACCATTGGCGAAGCTGTCGCGCTGCTTCTGCATGGCTACGGGGTTGCCGGTGCTCTCTTGTTTCTGCTCTTTCTGCTATCGGTTGCCGTACATCTGTTCGTAGTACTTCTGATAGTCGCCGCTGGTCACTTCTGCTATCCAGTCCTGATGTTCGAGGTTCCATCGTATGGTCTTCACTATACCTTCGGCAAACATGGTCTCGGGCATCCACCCCAGCTCGTTGTGTATCTTGGTGGGGTCGATGGCATAGCGCTGGTCGTGACCCAGACGGTCGGCAACGAAGGTGATGAGCGAGTCGTTGATCCAGTCGATGCGTATGTTTCCGTCGGCGTCTTTCTCCTGCTTCTTGAGCACGCGGCGCAGTTCGGGCTCTGCCTCCATCATGTCGTGGATGGTCTTGATGGTGAGACGCACGATGTCGATATTCTTCATCTCGTTGTGTCCGCCCACGTTGTACACCTGTCCTTCGCGTCCCTTGCGCACCACCAGGTCGATGGCTTTGCAGTGGTCTTCCACATAGAGCCAGTCGCGCACGTTGTCGCCTTTGCCGTACACAGGAAGAGGCTTTCCTGCAAGGATATTGTTGATGATGAGGGGTATGAGTTTCTCCGGGAAGTGGTAAGGTCCGTAGTTGTTGGAGCATCGTGTGATGGTCACTGGCATGTGATAGGTGTCGTGGTATGCCATGACGAACATGTCGGCACTGGTCTTCGATGCCGAATAGGGGCTGTGGGGGCAGAGAGGAGTGTCCTCGGTGAAAAATCCCTCGCTGCCGAGTGAGCCGTAGACCTCGTCGGTCGACACCTGATGGTAGCGCTTGCCGGGCTTCCATGTGGGATATCCCTTGTCGTCCTTTCCTGTCACCCATGCCTTGCGCGCTGCGTCGAGCAGGTTCTGCGTGCCGAGGATGTTGACGCTGAGGAAGAGTTGCGGGTCGGTGATGCTGCGGTCGACATGGCTTTCGGCGGCGAAGTTCACCACATAGTCGATGTCATGTTGGTCAAAGAGGCTGTCGACGAGTTCGCGGTCGCGTATGTCGCCACGCACGAAGATGCAGCGCTCTCCGTCGATGTCGTCCTTGATGGTGCCGAGGTTGCCGGCATAGGTCAATGCATCGAGGATGATGACCTTCACATCATTCTCTTCTTTGTTCAACAGATACTTTACGAAGTTGGCGCCGATGAATCCGGCTGCACCCGTTACAAGATAAGTTTTCATAGGTTTATTGTTTGTAATTGTTTTTTCGGGTGTAAAGGTATAATAAAATTTATAATCTCCGTCAAAGAAGACAGCCAAGCGTGCACCTGTCTGCCCTTGCCGTCTATCATATAACGTGGCAATCTGTGTTTTATTTCCTGTTGGCGGCTGTTTCTGCGCGTGTCGGCTGCAGTGGTGCAGGCGAGTGCAGGCGAGTGTAGGCGAGTGTAGGCGAGTGTAGGCAAAAAAGAAGTGCCTACACTAAGGTTTTATCTCATTGTCAGCGAGATAGCAGCCTTGGTGCAGGCGTGTAGGCAAAATAGCACATTTCACTGTAACACGAGCATGGAATGGCAGAAAAACACCATCTGCACGACCGTCGCCCATCATCTGACAGGTATTTTGTAGCCCAGCGTGAATTGGAATACACTGTTGCGGAAGTTGCCCGCATCCCTTGTCTTGGGTTTCCAAAATGATAGCGAGCGTCGAGCACAACGCGTCATTATTGTCTGACAATCTTCTTGCAGTATTATTGCTTTCCGTTGAGTGTGACGAAGACGAGGTAGTATCCGCTGTGCAGTGCGGAGATGTCCAGCCTTTTCCTCATGCCCACAAACCTCCAGTGCCTGTGCCCTAGCGCAAACAGAAAAGAAGGTCAGGAGGAAGACAAGCCGTTGTTTTATGATGGGTTCGATTTGTGTTCTATTTGGTTGGATAGATAACATTCGTATTCAGTGATATATATATATATATATTAATCAATTCTTGTAGATAATGTGAGGGAGGATTATTAATAAATTCACTAAGAGGAACTAACTTTGCTTTGCGTTTTTTTCTTTTCCATTTTTTGTTGTGAAGATAAATTTCTGTGCCATCAACATAAGCAAAAATGGTCTTATTTGTATAAATGAAGTAACGTTCTAAACTCTTCTCATAAAGTAATATGCATTCTTTTTTTAAGAGGTTTTGTAAATTTGGGAACAAAGGCCAATTCTCAAAGTATATCCCTTCTAGCTTGCTGTTTGTATACCCAGTTTGCTGAAGTGTAGCTGAACGTGTTACATACAGGATTATAGGCCAATTGTTTTTTTCTTTCCCTTTATTCCATATGGATAAATGATTATACTACCTGGAGTTACGCTATCAATATCTATAATATATTTTTTTTCACTATTTAGAGTGATATTTATATTAACTGCTATGAAAATAGATGGAGAATTCTTTA
>JAGAZE010000013.1 GCA_017940185.1 Bacteroidaceae bacterium
ATGTGTCGCAACCCATTAAGGTGGCTATTGCGGTGGGGTCCCACCTCTTCCCATCCCGAACAGAGAAGTTAAGCCCACTTGCGCCGATGGTACTGCAATGCAATGCGGGAGAGTAGGAAGCCGCCAACTTTACCGAGAGTCCTTTTTCCGAATGGAGAAAGGACTCTTTTTTGTGTTTTCAGGACTTATGAACAGAAGCGGCTAGAATAAGTGCAAAGGGAATTAGGATATAAGTTGTAGAAACAGGCACTGCTATGATATAGCGTCCAATGTCCGATTCGGGATAAATTCAGCCAAACGACTTATGACGATAGAGAGTGGAATAAGGCCGAAACAGCGCAATAATTTTGCAATTACAAACATTTATGTCGTTGACAGCTAATTTGTTGCAAGTTTGTTTGTGCAAAATGAACCTATTGTTTACATTTGCGGAGGTTTAATTTGAGCAGACCAATGATAACTTCTATATCCAATATTATGAAAGCAAGTTTACGCCTTCTTTTCCTGCTGTTGATGATATCGGCAGGCGTATCCGCTCAGACGGGTCCTCGCAAGGCCTATGCCGTCGGCGATACCCTGATAGGTTATACCGCCGAGGGCGAAGCCTTCAAGGCAAAAGTAATCAACGTCAACTCCAAGACCGCCTCGCTGGGTGTGGGCGGTTTCGACTCGTGCATGGTGGCGGGCAACTTCAAGCCCGACCGCGGCACACTGACGTTTCCCGATTCGGTAGAAGGCTTTAAGATAACCAGTGTGGCGCAGTATGCACTGCGCTTTGTGGTGTGCGACACGCTGCGCCTGCCCGGACAGATTACCTCGATAGGCACCTACGCCTGCTCGAGTGCGCGCATCAGGAGCGGCAGGATAACTTGGCCCGCCAAGCTCAACACCATCAATGCCGTAGCCTTCGCCAGTTCGACACTGAAAGAGGTGGTACTGCCCAACACCATACTGGTGCTGGGCAACAGTGTGTTCAGCAGCAATTATAGCCTGAAGCGCGTGGTGCTCAACACCGCAGTGATCAACTTCGGCAGTACGATGTTCAACGGCTGCGAAAGCCTCACCGAGGTGGTAATCCCCGAGGGGCTGAAGCGCCTGGGGCAGACCGCTTTCCAAAACTGCACTGCATTGGAAGAGGTGACCCTGCCCAAGTCGCTCACCACCATTGGTTCGCAAGTGTTCCGCAACTGCTCTGCGCTGAAGCGCGTCAACTGGGCAGAGGGCAGCACCACGATAGGCGAGCAGATGTTTGCCAACTGCACCGGGCTGCAGGAGATCACCATTCCCGCCACCATCACCAAGATAGGCAAGAACACCTTCACCGGCTGCACCGGTCTGAAGACCGTGAACTGGGACGGCCTCACCCTCGGAGCAGCCAACATGTTTGAGAACTGCACCGGGCTGGAAGAAATCACCATCCCCGCCAGCATGCAGATAAAGCAAGACGATACCGACTCATATATGTTCAAAGGCTGCACCGGCCTGAAGACCGTACACATGGAAGGTTGTGAGAAGATAGGCCAGTACATGTTCGATGGTTGCACAGGCCTGGAGACCTTCCACATCCCTGCCTCGCTCACCTCGATAGGCAGCTATGCCTTCCGCGGTTGCCGCAACCTCAAGGAGCTGACCTATGCCGAGGGATTCCAGATAACGCACTACAGCAGTCATGCCTTCACGGGCTGCGGCTTCGAAGAGGTGACCATCCCCGAGGGCATCACCTCGCTCGATGCCAACGTGTTTGAAAACAATGTCGACCTGCGCGAGGTGACCCTGCCCACGACGCTCACCGGCACAGGAGCCTCCTCGTTCACAGGCAGCAACCGCATCAGCACCGTGCGCTCGCTGAAGCCCACGCCGCCCAGCTGCAACGCCACAAGCTTCAGTCACATCTACACCACCGCCATGCTGCTGGTGCCCATGGGTGCAGCACCGGCCTACCGCGCAGCAACCAACTGGAAGGAGTTTGCCAAGATAGAAGAAGAATACGACCTGCCCGATGGCACTGCCTTTGAAGGACTGACCCCGCAGGGCGACACCATACGCGCCATCGTGTTGTCGAACGCTGACCGGACCTGCATCATCGGCGACGGTACAAATCCTGCAGCAATCAAAGATATCAACGGTGCACTCTACCTGCCCACCAAGTGCAATGTGTATGATGTGGTAGGTATCGCTGCCCACGCCTTCAAGAACCAGACAGGCATCACCATGGTGAAGATACCCGAAGGCGTGCAGACCATCGGCGACGAGGCGTTCAAGGGATGCACCGGGCTGAAGAAAGTGGTCACGCCATCCTCCCTGACCGGTTACGGCAATGATGTCTTTGCCGGTTGCACGGCTATAGAAGACTATACCGCTCAGACGGAGACACCCCTTGCCATCAACGACGGTTTCTTCGAAGCCTCCATCTTCCCCACCGCCGTGCTCTACGCACCCATAGGTAAGGTGGCCGACTATCGCGCCGCCAACGTGTGGAAACAGTTCCGTACCGTCACCGAGCAGCTCAACGAGGGACAGCGCTTCCTGGCAGCACTGCCCGAGGGCATGCAGGCATGTTTCACAGTGGTGAACAACGATACCCACACCTGCCGCTGGACCAACCGGCAGTCGATGAGCTATCCCAGCATCGACTACGAGGAGAGCGGTGAGATAACCATCCCCGAAAAGATAGTGGGCTGGACAGTGATAGGCGTGGGCGATCAGGTACTCTACAAGCACGAAGGCATCACCAGGGTGACACTGCCCGCAACGGTGAAGAGCATCGGACAGGGTGCTTTCCTCTATGCCACCAAGCTGGAGACCGTCAACCTGCCCGAAGGCATCACCTCGCTGCCGTCGAGTGTCTTCTCGGGCTGCACGGCGCTGTCGTATGTGAAGTTGCCGGAGACACTCACCTCCATGGCCGTCAATTGCTTTGCCAACACCGGTCTGCGCAAGGTGACGCTGCCGGCAGCCATGACCACGATAGGCAACAACGTGTTTGCCGGATGCACACAGCTCACCGACATCACCTCCCACGGCAATCCCCCCTCACCATGGATAGATATCGTGAGCGACTACGATGCCGTGAAGCTACACGTAGACGAGGGCATGATCGATGCCTACAAGGCCGACACCGTATGGGCGAAGTTCACGCACATCGACGAGCTGGGATCGGGAGTGCCCGTCAACGACACCTACTTCCCCGATGCCACACTGCGCAACAAACTCAGTGAACTCTATGGCGACAAGATTACCGAGGAAGAACTCGCCGACAATCCCACGCTCGACCTGAGCAACCTGGGGCTGACCGACCTCACAGGTATAGGATACCTGACCAATCTGCGCCACCTCGATATCTCGGGCAACAACCTTACCAAGGCCGACCTGACGGAAAATACCGTTCTCGAGACACTCAACTGTGCTGACAACCAACTCACCACGCTGTCCGTAAACAACCTGTTGCTGCTGCGCATCCTACATTGTGAGAATAACAAGTTGGCACAGCTCAATCTCTCCGGATTGAGAAGCCTGGAAGAGCTCTATGCCAACAACAACCAGCTTGCAGCCATATCGGTAAGCGGACTGATACGCTTGCTGACCATCGACGTGAGCCACAACCTGCTCACCTCGGTCAATGTGAATCCCTGCACAGCCCTGCGCCACCTCATCGCCGACAACAATAAGCTGACCGGTGTCTACACCAACGGTGCCCAACAGCTGCTCACCCTGCGTGTGGCTCACAACAACCTCGGTGCCGTAACGCTGACCAGCAATACACAACTTACCACCCTTGACGTGGCCGACAACCGTTTGCGCACCATTGCGGTGAACAACACACCGCTGCTCGAGCACCTCAACGTGAGCGACAACCAGTTGCGCGGAGTGCAGACCACGCTGCTCAAGCAACTGAAGGAGTTCTATGGCAGCAACAACCACTTCTTTGCCCTCGACTTCAGCAACACACGCCAGCTTGAGGCCATCAACATCGACGGCAATGAGATGAGCTACGTCGACCTGCTGCCCTGCACCAAGCTCACCGATGCCACACGCGTGGTGCTCGGCACACAGCAGGCACGCGGCAACGGACTCTACTTCAACACCGAGCGCGAGATGGGAGCCGCCATGCACCCGCTGGCACTGCCCGACGACGTGGAAAACATCGTGTGCGACGGCAACACCATCAGCAAAGGACGCGCGCGCAACTACGAAGGAACAGCCTACCTCATCTTTGCCACCGACACCGACGGAGAAGGATACGACGGAAAGACATTCACCTATCAGTACAATCCCGAAATCAGTCAACTGCCCGATGTGCGCATGAACGTGACCTTCACACTCAGCACCGTAGCAACAGGAATAGAGGATATTAACGATAACGGAAACGATAACGGGCATGCTGACGGGAACTGGTACACCCTCGACGGACAGAAGCTCAACGCCAAGCCTACACAGAAAGGCATCTATATAAATAGTGGTAAGAAGGTAGTAGTAGACTAACAGTTCCGTAATGGATAGATTTCCTCTGAAACAACACCAAACACATATCATTCATATAAAAAATCACGAACTATGAAAAAAGCATTCTCACTCCTTGCTTTGCTGCTGTGCTTTGTGGCGCAGAGTGCCGTTGCGCAGCCCGTGGCAAAGAAGACGCAGGGTATTGCCGTCTCCCAAGAGGGCGTGCCCATCCTCGTGCAGTGCTCCAAGGCCGATGCCACCAACAACGTCTACGAAGCCGTTGTGGGACTGGTAAGCGGCAGCACCACCTCCGGCCTGGCCGTCGATGCCGAGTATGCCGGAACCGTTACCATTCCCGCCACGTGCGAGATAGAAGGCTACGAGTGCACCATCACAGGCATCGGCAGCTATGCCTTCTACAATCACCCAGGTGTGACCGAAATCTATTTCGAGAGTCCGCAAAACATTGTCAGCATCGGTAAGTACGCCTTTGCCGGCACCAACTGCGCCGTGCAGTTTGTAGACCTGGCAACAACCAATGTCAACTCCGACGAAGACTACATCTTCTACCAGAACCCCTCCATCAGGAATGTTGTCTTCCCTGCTTCGCAGACACTCGCTATCGGTAAGTACATGTTCCGCGAGTGCAAGGGGTTGGTGAGCGTCGACTTCTCACGCTGCACCAACTTCAAGACCAACGGCTTCGGCACAGCCACAGGCGGTGCACACCTCTTCCGCGACTGCAAGTCGTTGAAGACTGTCATCTTCCCGCCCACACTTACCCTGCTGCCCAACTACTGCTTCAACAGCACGGGTCTGGAAGAAATCACCATCCCCGCCCACATCACCACGCTGGGCACCTACCTGTTCCAAGGCGACTCGCTGTTGCGCAAGGTGACCTTCGAGCATGCCGACTCTACCGTGGAACTCAAAAACTACTGCTTCGATGCCTGTGTGTCGCTGGCACAGGACGGTGTGCTGACCATCCCCGCAGCCATCGCCAAGTTTGCCACAAACTGCTATCGCGGCATTGAGTTCGACAAGGTGTACTGCTACACCAAGGGAGTCATCGCCTATGGCTCCACCATGTTCACCACCGCTACACGCAACGCCGCCAAGCTCTACGTGCCCGCCACCGAAGGACATACCCTCTGGCAGGCATACAAGGCCAAGAGCAACTGGAACGACTTCAAGGCCATCTACGAGATTGCCGACGCACCCGATGGCTCGCTGATGGTAGACTCGCTGCCCGAGCAGATCAACTATTGGTATGAGAATCGTATGGCAAGTGACAATGGCTTTGAAGAAGGTCGCCAGGCCACCGACTTCATCGCCCCCGCCACACTGGCCGCCATCACACGCATGGACGTGAGCAACCGAGACACCAAACGCACTTTCGAGCTCACCGACGACGACATGGTATACGTGCAGAAGCACTTCCCCGGACTGCGCTACCTCGATGCCAGCAACTACAGCATCTCACACATCTACAACAAGCTGACCACGGCAGCCTTCGACTTCCCACAGCTCGACACGCTGAGACTCGACTTCGACAGCATATGCAACTACGACCTTTCGAAGATGCCCGCGCTGAAATACTTCAAGCGCAATGCCAGCACCGGATGGGTGAACAACGACCCCGTCTACAACATCGACGTGACGAAGAACACCCAGCTGCGTCACCTCGAGATTACGCCCTCTACGTTTACCGCCATCGACCTGAGCAACAACAACCTGCTCGAAAAGGTTATCCTAAAGCGCAACAACCTCACCGAACTCGACCTGAGCAATAAGCCCAACCTCACCACGGTGAACGTGGCCAGCGTGACAACCAGCACGTCGAACATTGCGAATACCTCGGGCACAAAGATGCCGCTGCGGGTGCTCAACCTTGCAGGAAGCAACAACGTCGACACCATCTGGGCGCAGTACAACATGCTGGAAGAGCTCGACCTCACCGGTAAGACAAAACTGAAGCTGCTCCACATAAGAAACAATGAGCTGCGCACGCTCAAGATGCCAGCCTCGGCACCCGACTTCAATGCCATCTATGCGTCAAACAACCACCTGCGCGCCATCAACCTCAGTGGCATCGGCGTAGACACGGCATGGACCTACCAAACCACGGGACCGCAAAACGATGTGGAAGTGGCAAAACAACTGCCCAACAATAAAATAGGTATCTACTGTCCACCCGAAGTGATTAAGGAAAATGTCTACCTTGTCAACGTGCGCGGCAGTGTCTTAAAAGACATCGTCGGCAACGACACCACCTACCACGTAGAATGGGCAGAGGTGGATGGAAAGAACTATCTGGTAGTAGCTGATGGCCTCTACTCCCGTGAGGCATGGGACGGCGCACAGGTGTTCTACACCTATTACCACATGGCACCCCACACCAACGATGGCACTACAGGCCGCCTACAGGTGAACATTACCACCCTGCCCGATCCCGACGTGACCAACCTGCCCGTCACCGTTGGAGAAGTGGGACAGGAGGAAGGCAAGTTTGTCACCTCGCTCTACTATGGCAGCGAACCGTTGAAGGTGCCCGCAGGCATTGAGGCACGCACCTATAAGGTGGCCAAGGGTGTGCTGCAGGTGAGCAAGACTTATCCGGAAGGTGCTACCATCCCCGCAGGAGAGGCAGTGCTGCTCTTCGCCAACGACCATCAGACCTACACCTTCGACTTCGACAACAGCGGCACCCTCACACCCGATCCCGACAACATGCTGCACGGCAGCGATGTTGAGGTGATCGACAACGAGGAAGGCTACAAATACTACATACTCGCCTATCCCGCCACAGAGCAGTATCCCGAGGGCGATGTCAACGGACAGCTCGGATTCTGGTGGCAGGTAGATCAGGGTGTGAGCGTGACAAGCGCACCCAACAAGGCTTACCTCAAGGTGCCTGAGGCAGTAGCCGCCGGCATCAAGGGCTTCAACTTCGAAGGCGGCGCCACAGGCATCACTACCATCAACGGAAACGATAACGTGAATGGAAAGGGCAACTGGTACACCCTCGACGGACAACGCCTCAACAGCCAACCCACACAGAAGGGTATCTACATCAACAACGGAAAGAAGATTGTGATTAAATAGATTGTGTAACCGAGTCTGCGGGGTGCCTCGTGCGCCGCGCAGACTCAACACTGATTGCAGAACATGAAAAAACACTACACCCTTCCCACAGTAAAGCAGCGCGCGATGGACAGCGTGATGCTCGACGTCAACTCGGGTCTTGGCGGCACACAGCTCGGCGGCAACAATACCGTGAAACCTGCAACACCCGCCGACGCACCCACACCCGAACAACCGCAGGAAGAGGAAATCAATATTCCGAAGACCAACCTCTGGGACGAGGAGTGAACCTCCACCTCCCATTACCTATATTTTCGACGACGCCTTCCTGCCCGAGCAGGAAGGCGTCGTCGTTGCTATAGATTTGTGCGCGTGTCACAACAGTTCCGTCAGCTGGCGCATGCCTTGGCTGGCACCCGTCTTCAGGTGCCGGATGTTGGGTGCGTGCTCCACGGGCACATCCTTCGGGTCGATGATGTAGACGGGAATGCCCTGCGGCGCATAGTGCCGCAGCTGTGCGGCGGGATAAACCACGAGCGACGTGCCGATAATCACCAGCATGTCGGCCTGCTGGCACGCCTCGGCTGCGATGCCGAGGTTGGGCACTGCCTCGCCGAAGAACACGATGAACGGTCGCAGCAGCGAACCGTCGCCCGCCAGCTGACCCTCCTCGATGGTGGGATGTTCGGCAGTGAGCAGCACGTGGTAGCGCTCGTCGTCGACATCGCGGCTCGAGCACGCCTTCATCAGCTCGCCGTGCAGGTGGATGACGTGGGTGGAGCCCGCACGCTCGTGCAGGTCGTCCACATTCTGTGTCACCACCGTCACGCGGTAGCGTTTTTCCAGACTGGCTATCAGGCGGTGGCCCTCGTTGGGTTCCACACCGCTATACTGCCGTCGGCGGTCGTTGTAGAAACGGTTGACGAGCGAAGGGTTGCGCAGCCACGCCTCGTGTGTAGCCACGTCTTCCACACGGTAGTTCTCCCACAGGCCGTCGCTGTCGCGGAAGGTGCTGATGCCGCTCTCGGCCGACATACCGGCACCAGTGAGAAATACAATATGTTTCATAATAAGCAGAGATGAGTAGAATGAAGACCAACACCATGCCAAGTTGGTGCCGTCTGTGCCACAAAGATATAAAAAAAAGTCGACATCAGTATTCGTATATAGAAAAATCGTACCTTTGTCCACCGCAAATCACAATACGCAATCAAGCATGAAGAAAGTAAGTTACAGTCTCGGTCTGGGTATTGGTCAGCAGTTGAAGCAGATGGGTGCCACCGACCTGGATATTGAAGCCTTTGCCAGTGCCATCAAGGACGTGCTGGCCGGCAACAAGTTGCAAATCGACCACAGCGAAGCGCAGTCGCACGTACAAGCCTATTTCCAGAAGAAGGAACAGGCATTGCAGGCAGAGCGCGCCGTGAAGGGTGAGATGGCTCGCAAGGAAGGCGAGCAGTATCTGGCCGACAACGCTAAGAAAGAAGGCGTCGTCACCACCAAGAGCGGACTGCAGTATGCGGTGTTGCGCGAGGGCAGCGGACGCAAACCCAAGGCCACCGACAAGGTGAAGTGCCACTACGAGGGCTTCCTCACCGACGGCACCGTGTTCGACAGCAGTGTGCAGCGCGGCGAACCGGCAGTGTTCGGACTCGACCAGGTGATAGCCGGATGGACCGAAGGACTGCAGCTCATGGCAGAAGGCGCCAAATATCGTTTCACCATACCCTATCGCCTGGCATACGGCGAAAACGGAGCCGGACAGACCATACCACCCTACGCCACACTCATCTTCGATGTCGAACTCATCGAAGTGATGTAGCAACCGGCCATTGGGTGGGAGCATCCTCCCTCCCTTCTCCAACTCTACTCCCGCAAACAAGAGCAATAGGGAAAATATCAGTACTGTACAAAAAGTAAATCGTAAACAATAAATACATGAAACACATCCACTTCCTTGCGCCGATGGCCTTTGCCGCCATCGTGCTCGCCAGCTGCGGCCAGTCAACGCCGAAAGCTAGTATGAACAACAATGTAGACTCCCTCAGCTTTGCCATAGGTAATGCCAACTCGCAGGGACTCAACCAATTCCTGGCCCAGCAGGGCATTGACAGCGCGTATGCCGACGATGTGATAGAAGGCATGGTGAAAGGTTTCAACGAAGCCGAAGATAAGAAAAAGGCTGCCTACAACATGGGTATAGGCCTTGGCATGCAGATAGACCAGATGTTTAAGGGCATGAGTCAGCAAGTATTTGCCGGCGATACCACTCAGACCCTCTCCCGTCAGAACTTCATTGCCGGCGTTGTGGCAGGTGCCAAGGGAGAACCCAACATTATGGAACCCGCTGCCATGGAACGCCTCTTCACCTCGCTGATGGAGCAGAATAGCCAAAAGCTGGTGAAGGAAAACAAAGACTTCCTGGCTGCCAACGCCAAGAAAGCCGGAGTGAAAACCACCGAGAGCGGATTGCAGTATAAGGTGCTGAAGCAGGGCAAGGGGCACATACCATCCGACTCCACGCAAGTGCGTCTGCACTACGAAGGACGCACCATCGACGGCAAGGTGTTCGACAGCTCGTACAAAAACCATGGCGACCCCATCGTGATGCAGCCACGGCAGTTCATTCCTGGATTCTGCGAGGCACTCACCATGATGCCCACAGGATCGACATGGGAGATATACATCCCCGCCGAACTGGCCTACGGCAATCAGCAGATGCGCGACATACGCCCCAACTCCACACTCATCTTCAAGGTTGAGCTCATCTCTATCGTGGCTGAAGAGAAAAACAACCCCACGCAGCAGCAGCCGATACAGGTGCAGCCTAAGTAACATCACGACAACACACCCTGACTATGAAAAAGATACTCACCCTGAGTCTTCTGCTGCTGTGTGGCGCCCTTGTGGCACCCGTCAGCGCACAGAAGAAGGACAAGAAGAAAGGTAAGAAGCCGGCACCCGTGACGCTCACCACCAAGGCCGACTCGCTGAGCTATGCCTCAGCCATGCTCTTCCACCGCGGACTCGACGACTACCTGAAGCAGAACTTCGACCTCGACTCCACCGACATGGCCGACTTTGTGAAAGGCTTTGATGCCTTCGTAGAGAAGCGCAACGAGCGCAGCCAGCGTGCCTTCATGGCAGGACAGAGCGTGGCCGACATGATGCTGCGACGCTTCATGCCCAACGTGCAGACCGACCTCGAAAAGCAGCACGTCACCATCGACGATGCACTCTTCATACGCGGCTTCCGCGACGCACTCGTCAATGCCGAAGGACCCCTCACGCAGCAAGCTGCCGAGACCTACATGCAGGCCATGGCAAAGCAGGCGGAAGAGGCCGAGCATCAGAAGGTACTGGAAGAGGGAAAAGCCTTCCTGGCAGAAAACGCTAAGAAGGAAGACGTGGTGACCACACCCTCAGGACTGCAATACCGCATACTGCGCCAAGGCAACGGACCCATACCCAAGGCCACCGACGAGGTGACGGTGAAGTATGAAGGAAAGCTCATCGACGGCACCGTCTTCGACAGCTCCTACACACGCACACCCAACACCAACCAGTTCCGCGCCGACCGACTCATCAAGGGATGGACCGAAGCACTGTGCCTCATGCCCGTGGGTAGTAAGTGGGAACTCTTCATACCGCAGGAGCTGGCCTACGGCAACCGCGCAGCAGGAAAGATACCGCCCTATTCCACACTCATCTTCACCCTCGAGCTCGACGACCTGAAGCGCGACACCACGGCTACGCAGCCGCTCACACCCAACGGCAAACCCGTAGGCGGCAAACTGCCGCCGGGAGTGCGCATCAATCCTGCAACGGGAGCACCCGTCACAGGACCGGCCATACACCCCCGTCCCGCGAAATAAACACAAACAACATACACACAGGGGAGCCCACCGCCACAAACGCGATGAGGCTCCCCTCTGCTGTGCAGATAGTGCAAAAAACACCCGTACACTGCCACATATGCGCAGAATGTGCTATCTTTGTCGGCATGTCGGCGGCAACGCGTCGCCATCACATTCCATAGCCCCCGGACAGAACACGATGAAAAGGGGGCTGTGCCAACGTGTGCTTATGAAAGACTTCCTACAAGTGCTGCGGCGATTTGTGCCGCCATACAAGAAATATCTCGTGCTGTCGGTGGTGTTCAACATCCTCTCGGCAGTGCTCAACATCTTCTCCTTCGCCACACTCATACCCATGCTCAACATCCTCTTCCAGACGGGCGAGACCGAGCAGGCCACACAGTGGATGGCGTGGGACTGGGCACATGTCGACGAGGTGGTGATGAACAACATGAACTATGGCACGCGTCAGCTCATCGACAGCCTCGGCGCCACCACCACACTGCTCGTCATCGGACTGGTGCTCGCCTTCCTCACCTTCCTGAAGACAGGAGCCTACTTCCTCTCCTCGGCCACCATCATCCCCATACGCACAGGCGTGGTGCGTGACATACGCAACGCACTCTACCGCAAGATAACATCGCTCTCCATGGGCTTCTTCTCCGAAGAGCGGAAGGGCGACATCATAGCACGCATGAGCGGCGACGTGGGCGAGGTGGAAGGCTCCATCATGGCTTCGCTCGACATGCTGTTCAAAAATCCCATACTCATCATTGCCTACTTCGCCACGCTGCTCGTCATCTCATGGCAGCTCACACTCTTCACCCTTGCCGTGGTGCCACTCATGGGATGGCTCATGGGAGTGGTGGGACGCAAGCTAAAGCAGCGCTCGCTAAAGGCACAGGCACTGTGGAGCGACACCATGAGCATGGTGGAGGAGACACTCGGCGGACTGCGTATAGTGAAAGCGTTCTGCGCAGAGGAGAAGATGAACCAACGCTTCGACAACGTCAACTCCGCCTACCGCAACAACGTCATGCGCGTCAACATCCGACAGCAGATGGCACACCCCATGTCGGAGTTTCTGGGCACCGTGCTCATCGTTATCGTGCTGTGGTTTGGCGGCGTGCTCGTGCTCAACAACCAGACGCTCAGCGGACCCACATTCATCTACTATCTCGTCATACTCTACTCCATCATTAATCCCCTCAAGGAATTCTCCAAAGCCAGCTACAACATCCCCAAGGGGCTGGCATCCATGGAGCGTATCGACAAGATACTGCAGGCCGAAGTGGCAATACAAGATCCTGCCCAACCCAAAGAATTGCCCAATGGTTTCCAACACACCATAGAACTGCGCGATGTGTCGTTTGGGTATATCAGAGAGGAGAGAGATTTGAAAGGGGAGAGAGAAGAGAGAAGAGAGGAGAGTGGCGAGGTGCGCTGGGTGCTGCGGCATATCAACCTCACCATACACAAGGGTCAGACGGTGGCACTCGTGGGACAGAGTGGAGGCGGCAAGACCACACTCGTCGACCTCATACCGCGCTACTACGACGTGCAGGAGGGACAGATACTCATCGACGGCATCGACATACGACAGCTGCGCGTGCACGACCTGCGCTCGCTCATTGGCAACGTCAACCAAGAGAGCATACTCTTCAACGACACCTTCCGCGGCAACATCACCTTCGGAGTGGAGCAAGCCACACAGCAGCAGATAGAAGAGGCGGCACGCGTGGCCAACGCACACGACTTCATCATGGCATCGCCACACGGCTACGACACCAACATCGGCGACCGAGGCAACCGACTGTCGGGAGGACAGCGACAACGCATCAGCATAGCACGCGCCATACTCAAAAACCCACCCATACTCATCCTCGACGAGGCCACATCGGCACTCGACACCGAGAGCGAGCGACTGGTGCAAGAGGCACTCGACAAACTCATGAAGACGCGCACCACCATCGCCATAGCACACCGACTGTCGACCATACGCAATGCCGACATCATCTGCGTACTCCACGAAGGAAAGATAGTCGAACAAGGCACACACCAACAACTCATGGAACTAAACGGGCATTACCGACACCTGCATGATATGCAAGTGAGTTGACGAGACAATACATCCGGAAACCTCGCCCCACAGCGCAAACCCAATTATCAATCAACACTATGCACGTCCGTATTCATCCTTCCTGGCAGGCAGTGCTCCAGCAGGAGTTCGACAAGCCCTACTTCGCGCAGCTGGCGCAGACCGTGCGCGCCGAGTATGCCGCCGGCACGTGCTATCCACCAGGGCGACTCATCTTCAACGCTTTCAACCTCTGTCCGCTCAGCGAGGTGAAGGTGGTCATCATCGGACAAGATCCCTATCACGAACCCCGACAGGCGCACGGGCTGTGCTTCTCCGTCAACGACGACGTGCCGCTGCCACCGTCGCTCCTTAATATTTACAAGGAGATACAAGCCGAGACGGGAGCACCCATACCCGCCACGGGCAACCTCACACGATGGGCACAGCAGGGAGTGCTGCTGCTCAATGCCACCCTCACCGTAAGGGCACACCAGGCCAACAGTCATGCACACATAGGGTGGCAGCAGTTCACCGACGCAGTAATCGACACCGTCAACGCACACACCGCACATACCGTGTTCATGCTATGGGGAGGCTTCGCACGCAGCAAGGCCCGACGCATTGACGCCCACCGACACCTCGTCCTGCAAGCCGCCCACCCCTCGCCGCTCAGTGCCAACAGAGGAGGATGGTTTGGCAATCGGCACTTCAACACCTGCAACGCCTACCTCACACAGCACGGCAAGGCACCCATACAGTGGTGAGCACACCACAGCACACACCTACACACTATGGACAACATCCGCTACCGCCTCTACTACGCCTTCTGGTATCTGCTCTCGCTGCTGCCCCTGCGCGTGCTCTACGGCCTCGCCGACGTGGCCTACGTCGTGGTGGCTTACCTCGTGCGCTACCGACGGCGCACCGTGCGCAGCAACCTGCAACGATGCTTCCCCGAGAAGAGCGAGCAAGAGCGGCGACAGATAGAACGACGCTTCTACCGATATTTCTGCGACTATGTGGTGGAGACCGCCAAGATGATGACCATGAGCGAGCGGCAGATACGCCGACGCATGGTGTTCACCAACATCGAGCCCCTCTGCCAGGCCCTGAGCGAGGGACAGAGTGTGGGACTCTACCTCGGACATGTGGGCAACTGGGAGTGGCTCTCTGCCATAGGCTACTGGTTGCCGCAGGGCGTGGTCAACGCACACCTCTACCATCCACTCGAAGACAAGATGATGGACCGCCTCTTCCTGCGCCTGCGCTCACGACACTCTTCGGTGGGCATTCCCATGAAGGAGACCATGCGCCGACTGGTAGCCTTCCGGCAGCAAGGCAAGACTTGCCTCATAGGATATATCTCCGACCAGGGGCCCAAGTGGCAGAACATACACCACTGGCTTACCTTCCTCGGGCAGGAAACACCCGTCTTCACCGGAGCCGAACGCATCGTGAAGAGCACCAACCAGGTGTTTGCCTACGGCGAGGTGACACGCCGCCGACGCGGATACTACCAATGCCACATTCACGTCGTCACACGAGAGCCGCAGACCATGCCCGACTGGCAACTCACCGACACCTACTTCCGACTGCTGGAACGCACCATCCGCCGCACACCGCACCTCTGGCTGTGGAGCCACAAGCGATGGAAACGAACACGAGAAGAGTTCAACCGACGCTTCGAAGTGATAAACGGAAAAGTGAGAAAAAAAGAAAACAAACCCGAGACAATCTAGCTTCTCCAACCCCGATCCTCCCTCCTCGAAATTCCCCCTCCTCCCCCATGCCCTCCCACTACGTCTTCTTCTGCTCCTATAGCTACAGCTACTCCATCCTCCGTCCGTTGCAAGACGAGATACGGCGGCGCGGCGATGCCGTGGCGTGGTATCTCGAACCCACCTGCGACGACATGTTGCGCCCCGACGAGCAACGACTGCTCACCGTCGACGACGTCAGGCGCTACCGTCCCAAGGCCGTCATCACGGCAGGCAACTACATCTACCCCGACATGCCGGGCGTGAAGGTGTGTGTGTTCCACGGGTACCCCATCAACAAGCGCGCCGACAAGCACGACGACCACTTCGCCATACGCGGCTGGTTCGACATCTACTGCACACAGTCGCCGCTATCCACAGAACCCTTCCAGCAGTTGGCGGCAAAGAAGAAATACTTCGCCGTCTACGAGACGGGATGGCCCAAGGTAGACGACTTCTTCCGCGATGCCGATGCCCCTGTCCACTCCATAGGCTCCGACCGCAAGGACGACACGGCCGACGTGCCCACCATCGTCTATGCCTGCACCTTCACCAAGGGCATCAGCTCGGCAGCAACACTCGCACCGCTCATAGAGCAACTCATACAAGACAAGCCCTGGCGCTGGATAGTAACCCTGCACCCGAAGATCGACGACCCCGACATCATCAACCACTACACCACTCTTGCCGTGCGCTATCCCAACGTGATGTTTCGCAAGCAGCTCACCACCGACGACCTGCGCGCCGCCGACGTCATGCTCTGCGACACGTCGAGCATCATCCTGGAGTTTCAGCTCATGGACAAGCCCGTGGTCACCTTCCGCAACACCCTGCCGGGTCCCCACCTTCTCAATGTGGTCGACACCGCCGACGTGGCACCGGCTATAGAGCGGGCACTCACACGACCCGACGACCTCATGCAGGCCATACGCACACACACACAGCACTTCGAGGCTCACCGCGACGGACACAACAGCGCACGTGTGCTCGACGCCATCGACGACTTCATCGAAAACCAACAGCAACACATGAAGCGCAAACCGCATAACTGGCTCAGAAAGTGGAAACTGAAAAGACAGAGGGGAGGGTAATTGACAATAGATTATTCAGTCTGAGCTTCCGTATCATGCCAGGATGTCTTGGTCTTAATATCGCATCATAGCACAACAATGTCATCACCACATGACATTGTTGCGCTTTTTTCCAGCCTCTTCTCTCTTCGCGCGCGTGTATTATTATATATGGTGTCAGCGGCGTTGTTGGTGCTGCGGGGCAGGGAGATATGCCCCAAGTCGGTGCGTGGTTAACTCGGCGCTAACAGAAAACTTGCACATCGCCCCCCGGGCATCGTATCTTTGCACCGTCGGAAGGAAGAAACGGCAATACCGGTTACGCCGCAGACACCCGACGACAACGAAAACAAATAATTACTAACCTACTAAAACTAAAGAAAGGAACCACATTATGGCAGTAATGTACAAGCTCTATCAGAACAATCGCAAGAACTTCGTCAACCGCGGTCACTGGTATGCCCGCGCCATCAACACCCAGACCACCGACATGAAGAAGGTGGCACAAATCATACAGCGCAACTGTACCGCCAAGTACTCCGACGTGCTGGCAGTGCTCACCGAGCTCGTAGAGGTGATGCAGGACGAGTTGCAGGCCTCCCACGCTGTGAAGCTCGACGGCTTCGGAACCTTCAAGATAGGTCTCAACTCGAGCGGCGCCGCACAGCTCGACAAGTTCTCCGCAGCCAAGAACATCAAGGGGCTCCACGTGGTGTTCACCCCCGAGGGCAAGCGCGATGCCAATGGCAAGATGACCCGCACCTTCCTCACCGGATGCACTGTGCGCGAGGCACCAAAGAACGCCGTAGGAGTAGATGCCGAAAGCAACAACAGCGGCAACACTGGCAGCGGCGATGGCAACAACGGAAGCACTGTCAACCCTTAATAACCGAACACCATGGGTAAGAGACAACGCAACCTGTTCACTATCGTGGTGAAGATTATCGCCACCATCGCCACCGCACTGCTCACCGTCATCGGTGCCGACGCCGTCAACCTGACTTGACCCCTGCGCACACAAGCGCACCATAACAATCTCCCGCCAGAAGCAAGGCTGCTCCTGGCGGGAGATTTTTGTTACCGTTCCCGTTATCTCACCCCCTCAGCCACGCCTTGTGGCGCGAGGGCTGTATGTGTTGCAGCCATCGGCAGTGGTTGCACATGCCCCGCCTGTTGCCCGAAGGCAGCAGGGCGAAGTGTGTGGCGTCGAGCGTCTGTCCGCAGCAGGTGCAACGCCGCGTGTCGTCGGTGGCTGGCGGGGTGGCGAGCAGTGCCATAGCCGTACCGATATGGGGTAGGGGAGCGTTGGTGTTGAGCGGTGCACTGCTGGCAGGCACGATGTTTTCTGCCACGGTGAGGTGCAGTGCCTGCCGGCGGTTGGCACCCTCGTCGCGACGGTACGACACATGCAGCCACACGCTGCCCGTGCGCCGGTTGCGCTCCAGCAGCACCTGGTCGAAGACGAGGTGTCGGCGCACGAAGTCGAACATGCGCCGTGCCTCTGCCGTGCTGCGTGTGCGCACGTCGGCAGCCTCGCCGCGCAGATGTTGCGAGTGGGGCACGCCGCCCACGGCACGGTTGAGGGCGGTGCAGCGGTAGCCGGAGTTGATCACCAAGGGGCCGAACTCACGCCGCAGCGGCTCCAGCACATGCTCGCACAGGGCAATGAGGCGCGCCACATGGCAGGCCTGAGGCGTGTTGTCGATGTGAAGGCGCTGCGCCGTGGCACTGCGCACAAACTCGCGAAGCACAAAGTGCTCCGACAGACGGAGATCCGTTGAAATCTGATACATAACGATTTAGTTTTAGTAGTAATACATTGGCGCCACACTTGGTGGCATATCAATGGCAAAGATAAAGAGATTTTACAAATTCACAAATTCTTGTGCTCCCAAGATCCGTGTCGTTCCGTGTTATCCGTGTTCCTCTTCCCGCCATGCGCCAGCCTATTCGTGTAAATCCGTGTGATTCGTGTTCAGTCTTTCCCTCCATGCGCCAGCCTATCTGTGTAAATCCGTGTTATCCGTGTTCCTCTTCCCTCCATGCGCCAGCCTATTCGTGTAAATCCGTGTTATCCGTGTTCAGTCTTTCCCTCCACGCGCCAGCCTATTCGTGTTATCTGTGCTTTCCGTGTTCAGTCTTTCCCTCCACGCGCCAGCCTATTCGTGTGATTAGTGCTATTCGTGGTTCTTCTCCCATCACTGCGCCAGCCTTTCCGTGCTTTCCGTGTGCGCTTTCCATCCATCAACTTTCATAGAAAATATTTCTTTGTTGTAAAAACAAAGTGTTACCTTTGCCGCGGAAACAAAAATCCACCACGCTCCATGCTCCACTTTAAAGACATTCTCTCATTGATATACCTCAACAGCTTTCCCTCAGAGGAGAGTATACCCCCCTTGCGCACGCAATGACATCTGAATAAGTCGGCGTGCGCAATTTTGTTTTTTAAGACAGAAGAACAGAAGAGCAAACACAGCAGGATGCGAAGAAAGACATCTGCGCTCTACAACATCACACCACCGCAGAAACAATAAATAGAAACATACAACAAACCCAATAAACCAACTTTCTAACTTAAAATCAAACTTATGAAACGATTACTACGTTTTTACGTAACGCTACTGCTGATAGCGGCAGCAAGTGTCGGATGGGCAGAAACTGTTACCTTGTCCTATTCTGGTTCTTCAACAACTAATATGGGAAGTGGTAACCAAGCCACAACTGTAAATCTTTCTGCTACCGATTGGTCTGTGATAGCAGATAAAGGAGCATGTGGCAATAATGTTGGCTTGAATAAAGCAGGTGATATAAGATTATATTACAATGTTGATGGAAGTAATGTGCTCACCATTACAGCTCTTTCAGGTCAAACAATAAATAGCATTACCGTAACATATACGTCAACTAGTTACGCAAATGGTAAGGTAACAGTTGCTGGAGCAGAAGTTACTGGTTCTGGAAGTGATACTGAGAAGTCCTACACAATAGGTGGTGCATCTTCATTTGCAATAACTAATGGTAATAGTAGCAATACTCAGGTCAGATTTTCTAGGATTGTCATTGACTATACGCCTAATGCTTCCACTCCTCCCCTCGCATCAATAGCACTCTCGGGAGATTATCCCACAGAATTCATCCAAGGTGATGCTTTCAGTCATGAAGGTGCTGTTGTTACTGCAACTTACGAGGATAACTCGACAAAGGATGTAACAAGCAGTGCTACATTCTCTTCTCCTGACATGACAACTCTCGGTAATCAGACAGTCACTGTAAGTTACACTGAGGGTGAAGTGACAAAGACAACAGACTATACCATTACGGTGAGTGCTCCTCCTGCCCTTGCTTCGATAGCACTCTCGGGAGATTATCCCACTACGTTCTATCAGAACGATGCTTTCAGCTATGCAGGTGCTGTGGTTACCGCCACCTACGAAGACAACTCTACAAAGGATGTGACAAGCAGTGCGACCTTCTCCACACCCGACATGACAACAACGGGCACTAAGGAAGTAACTGTAAGCTATACCGAAGGTGAAGTGACGAAAACGACGTCGTACAATATCACGGTGAATGAGTATGTTCAGCCTACAGCATTTGATATCAACCTGAACAATACATTGTTTAGAACAAATTATACCGGTACAGTATCCAGTATCAACGATGCAAATCCTGTCACGGGAACATTGAATCAAGTGACCGTGACCTACGCCGGTAGTGGCAACCACTATATCAACAACAGCCAGATACGCTTCTATCCCAACAATAAGTTGACCTTTGAAGCACCTGCAGGATATAACATCACTGAGATTGTATTTACAGATGGTGGTACATGGACAGCAACAATAGGTGCTACACCTGGCACATATGACACTAATACCAAAACTTGGACAGGAAATGCATCGTCTGTACTCTTTGAAGGTTCTGGCAGCAGCGGACATTGTAGAATGAGCAAGGCAGCAATCACCTTAGCCATAGCTTCCAATAAGCAGCCCGCAGAATTGGCGTTTGCTACCACCGAATACAACGTGAAGACCACTCAGGTTAACAGTTTCACAGCACCGACGGCTACCACTGCCGCAGGTTATGACGGAACTGTTACCTATGCATCCAGTGATGAAACTCTTGCTTTGGTTGACGAATCGACAGGCGAGGTGGTACTGGAAAGTCAGGAAGGCACAGTGACAATCACCGCCACTGCTACAGAGACTGAAAACTACCTTGGCGGCACTGCAAGCTATACCATCAACATCATGCCCGTGCGCAACATTGCACAATTCGTTGCGCTTGACAACAATGCTGAGAGTTTCCTCGACCTCACCGAAGCACTCGTTGTCTACAAGAACGGATCGCGTATGTATGTTCGCGACAACAGCGGTGCTATCCAGTTCTACAACACCGACCTCGAATGGAATACTGGCGATGTGTTGCTCGGTGACCTGAAAGCAACAAAGAGTGCTTACAGAAATAATCCGCAAATACAGAACTATTCCGACAATGGTGTGACCGTGTTTGAGTCAGGTCAGACCGTAACTCCAAAAGCAATAGATTTGGCTGCCGCAGGGAGCAACCTCAACGACCTCGTAACATTTACATTCTCCAACATCGTCGCAAACGAAGGAAAGTACTACGCTACGGATGGAACCAATCAGGTACAGCTTTATAACCAATTCAATATCGAAGGCTTAGACTTCACAATACTTGAAGATGGGACAAACTATAGAGTTACCGGTATTCCGACAATGTACAACTCTACAATAGAGATACTTCCCACTCAGGCTATTGAAGACCTCACACCCGTTGTTCCCAAAGTGGCTAAGATAGGTGATGTGGAGTACGCCTCCCTTGAGGAAGCCTTCGCCGCAGCACAGGATGGCGAGACCATCACGCTGCTCTCCGACTGCGCCGGCAACGGCATCAAGGTGACACCCGCCGGTAAGTTCGCCACCGGCCTGACCGTCGACTTCGCAGGCTTCACCTACACCATCGACGGCGAGACCGTGGGCAGCACCGGCACCGAGACCAACGGCTTCCAGCTGCTGAAGGACAACAAGGTAACCTTCCAGAACGGTACCATCACCTCGACGAAGGCCAAGATCCTGGTTCAGAACTACAGCGACCTGACCTTGAACAACATGACGCTGACGCTGAACAATCCCGACTACACGGGAGCTTACACCCTGTCTAACAACAACGGCAACACCGTGATCAACGGCAGCACCATCAACGCCAACCCCGCCGGTGGCTTTGCCTTCGACGTATGCCGCTTCTCCAGCTATCCTTCGGTAAGCGTTACTGTGACGGGCAACAGCCAGATCAACGGCGACGTGGAGGTGTCTGCAGGCAAAAGCGATCCGAAGAACGGCTTCAAGCTGCTGCTTGAGAGCGGCACGCTGACGGGCGACATCGTTCTGGACCAGACCGCCAAGAACGCCATGGAGAGCTATCCCGATAAGGCTGAGGTGACAAAGAACAACACGTTCAATCAGACCGCCCCCGAGGGCTACGAGTGGCGCGACAACGGCGACGGCACCAGCACGCTGGTGAAGAGCATCTTAGTGCTGACGCTTAACGAGACGGAGGACAACAGCGCCGTGCTGGAAGCCAACAACGGCAAGGTTGCCGACGTGACCATCGGCCGCTCGTTCGTCAACACCAGCTACCAGACTCTGTCGCTGCCGTTCGACCTCACCCAGGCACAGGTAGAAGCAGTGTTCGGCACGTCCACCCGCGTTCAGTCCTTCACCGGTGCAGCCACCGACGCTGAAAAGAACATCGTGCTCAACTTCACCGGTGCTACCGGCATTGAGGCCGGCAAGCCCTACCTGATCCTTCCTTTCAACAACGTGGAGAATCCGACATTCACCGGCGTTACCGTCAGCAACGTCGCAGCTCAGACCGTGACAGGTGAGCAGGCCGACTTCATTGCCAACATCAATGCCACGGAGTATGCCGCCAACGAGCAGCAGATGTACCTCGGCGCTGACAACAAGCTGTACTTCAACAACACGACCGCCACGATGAAGGGCTTCCGCGCCTACTTCATGCTGAAGGGCACCACTCCGGGCAAGACTGTCGGCTTCAGCTTCGACGGCACACCCACCGGCATCACCACCATCACCGGCAACGATAACGGCAACGTGAACGTGAACGGCTGGTACACCCTCGACGGCCAGAAGCTCAACGCCGCTCCCACCCAGAAGGGCGTCTACATCAACAACGGCCGCAAGGTGGTAGTGAAGTAATCCACCGGCTCGATGACCGAATAAATTGAAAATCAAAAAATGTCAATTAGCAATATGAAAAAGACTTATATTCGTCCTCTGACGCTGTCTTTGCAGATGGGCACCGACCAGATGCTGCTGGCCGCTTCCGACAGCACCACACCGTCGCCCACCACTCCGGGCGTTACCTCCGCCAACCTTCCGGGTCTGACCCCTAGCACCCAAATCAACCTGTCGGGTGCCGGCGAGGGCGGCAAGCTCATCGGCGGAAGCATCAACGACGCCTGGTAAGCGACAGCACACACACGACACCGACACACACGCCTGCCCGCATTGTCGG
>JAGAZE010000014.1 GCA_017940185.1 Bacteroidaceae bacterium
CGGAATCCTCGGATACCAAATGCAAATAACAGAAAGCTGGAACTAATCATATCATTTATAGTTTGGTCGCTACAAAGATAAGATTTTTCCAGCAATTTCTTTATCTACCAGCTCCACATCACGTCATTTCTCGGATGAACCTTCTCGAATAGGTGTAAGCAGAGTGTAAGCGGCAAAAATGCCTGCATATCGAAACATCCTGACACACAGTAGAATAACAGACGAGGAGTGCAAGCAGTGTAAGCGGCAAATAATCGCTTACACCTCGCAACACGCTGACAGACAGCGCATAGTGCACAGTTGGTGTAAGCAAATCGAAAAAATTGAAATTCTTTAGGACAACATTGCCTGATAGTTCTTCTTTCGTTCAATATCCGGTAGCATATTGTCTGGCTTTTCCTGTGATGATATGTGTAATAGGCTGGCGCGTGGAGACAATGCGCTCCCAAGACGCTCCGTGTCCTTTGTGGTGCACCAACACGCATAGCACACCGACACACAGCGAAATAACAAGAGCAGACAAGTCGCATTGCTTACACCCGCTTACACTCGCATTTCCTCTACGCCTATGGTGCAGGCAGGTTCCACCATAGAAAGCTGCGTCATGCCGCAAAAAAACTGACAGTCACATTACTTCTGCATAGTTAATTCTCTGTTCATCATTCTTTATTTTCAATTCTTAATACCTTTGTGGCTGCAACCTCCCTATCCTCTACCATGAAACACCTCCATTGGGGCATTATCACCGACACCGCCGACAATACACAAGCCATCTTCGATGCGCTCACCTCCTACGACAGTTCCGACGTCCTTGCCACAACACACTATTCCGAAGGGCAGCCTGCTGACATACAACCTATGCTCGCTGCTGTCAATGCGCTCTATGCAGACACGCACGACACCTGGGCCATGCCCCTCATCGTCATGGCGCTCAAGAGGGGCATACCCGTCGTCCTCAAAGACCCTGTAGACTACGCATACCACGACTTCATCCGCCTGCTGCGCATATGCGAGCAGACCGGCACCGACTGCTATGTGGACTGGAGTAGCATAGACCTGGGCCTCATCAACATGCTGCTCCACACACAACTGCACCACACCCTCGCCAACAACGGCCACAGCGCATCACTACGGCTCCTATGTCGGTATCACGCCACCACCAGTTGTTGGCAACACCAGGCCCTGCAGCAATGCTTCCTCCTCCAGGCGCTCTGCGGAGTCATCGTAGACGCTGTGGCCATACACGCACCACACACACAACGACAGGCAGGAATACTACAGTTTGAAAACAACATGCTGTGCGATGCCCTCTGGATGCCGTGCAGCACTCAACACACGCCACACACCTCCCTCGAAGCCTTCACACCCGACCAACACCACACCATGTGCATCAACAACGATGGAACCACCCTCATCAACAACCAACTCCACACCACCGACAGTGCTGCACAACATCTTCCGTTGCTCCGACAGATTGTCGAGGCACTGCAAGGATTCAATGTGTGCCTCAGCACCGTCGCCAACGCAGCATCCTGCGCATGGGTCGTAGACAGACTATGCAGACAATAATGCCCCCACCCTTCACACACACACCATCGACGCGCACTGCCGCAACACGTGGCCCACAAGCAAGGCGTAGCATCCTTGCCATAGCCCTCACTATGCTATGCTGCATCGCCACACCCGGCTATGCACACGCACACACACAAATACACATACACATACAACGCACACACACCGACACCATACCCCCACTCACCACAAAGCACGACACTACCCACACGCTCATCAACCAGACGCAACTCACCTCACCGCTCGCAGCCTCCATCGCCAATATCATTGCTCAAACCCGACGCCTCAACGATGTCGACACCACATGGATAGAGCCACAGCAATACAACTTCTCCGCCATGCTACAGACTACAGCCACCTACGAGATGTACCGGCTGCGAAGCAAAAGCGGACAAACACTCCTCTTCGCACCACGCGCCACCATCAAGGTAGGACCGTACTTCGGATGGCGATGGATCTTTCTCGGTTATACTTTCGACATTGGCCATCTCAACAGCGACATGAAAAAGGAATGGACGCTCAGCATCTACTCCTCAAAAGTCGGCGTAGACCTCTTTTATCGAAAGACAGGCAACGACTATCTGCTGCGCAGCGCACACCTCGGCGACGACATCAACACCAAACCGCTGCGACACACCCACTTCTCAGGACTCAAGGTAGACCTCAAGGGATTTAACGCCTACTACATCTTCAACCATAGACACTTCTCCTATCCGGCAGCATTCAGCCAGTCCACAATACAACGACGAAGCGCCGGATCCATCCTCGCAGGAGTGGGATATACACGACATGTGCTACACCTCAACTACGACAAACTGGCACAACATATCGACCAACATCTGCAACAGCACACACCGCTCGACAGCGGACTGGCATTCAACAACATACGCTACACCGACCTCTCACTCTCCGCCGGATATGCCTACAACTATGTGCCATGCCGCAACCTCCTGCTCGCAGCATCACTCTCCGCAGCACTCGGATACCACTATTCACGAGGCGACATCAAAGGCGAAACGTTCACACTGCGCGACTTCTCATTCCGCAACTTCAACCTCGATGCCGTTGCACGGTTTGCCATAGTCTACAACAACAGCCGTTTCTACACCGGAGCATCGGCAATATTCCATGCCTACAATTATAGAAAATCGCAGTTTGAGACCAACAATGTCTTCGGAAGTATCAATGTCTACGCAGGAGTCAACTTCGGGAAGAAAAAGAAAAAGCAAAAAGTCACGCAACCCAAGACAAAACAATAGCTGACGTGACACGCCCATGGGCAGGCATACGAAAAAGCCATCGGGTGCCAATGCCGGCAGCCGATGGCTTTCATTCTTCACTTCAGGTTGTCGCTGAAGAAGCGCGCAATGCGTTCGTAGGGTATCACCCCCGCCACATCGTCGTACAGGTCAACATGCGTGGCACCAGGGATGATGAGCAACTCTTTGTTGCCCTCTTTGGCACTTTGCCCTGTCATCTTTCGCCCCGTCATCCTCTCAAAGGCATATTCCGAAAAGTAGCGGCTGTGGGCCCTTTCTCCATGAATGAGTAGCACGGGTGCTGATATCTCGTGTGCCCATGCCAGCAGAGGCTGATTCATGAACGACTGACAGCCAATCACATTCCATCCGTCCGTGCTGTTGCCGCTGCGCGCGTGGTAGCCGCGCGGCGTCTTGTAGTAGGCATGATACTCTTTCACAAACCATGGCGCATCGGCGGGCAGAGGGTCTGCCACGCCTCCGGCACGCTCATAAGAGCCAGCCACAAAGTCAGCGGTGCGCTGCCGCGCCAGTGCCTGACGTTTCGCCATGCGCTGTGCCGGCGTGTCTTCGCTGGCGAAGTAGCCCTCAGCATTGATCTTCGACATGTCATACATGGTCATTGCCACGGTAGCTTTTATGCGTGGGTCGAGGGCTGCTGCGTTGACTGCCATACCACCGAAGCCGCAGATGCCGATGATGCCTATCCGCGCAGGATCGATGTCGGGTTGCACACTCAGGAAGTCGACGGCAGCGAGGAAATCCTCCGTGTTAATATCGGGCGAGGCCATGCGCCGGGGTTCGCCACCACTCTCGCCAGTATACGACGGGTCGAAGGCCAGGGCCACAAAGCCGCACTCGGCCATATGCTGGGCATAGAGTCCGCTCGACTGCTCCTTCACGGCACCAAAGGGACCCGACACCGCCAAGGCGGCATATCTTCCAGATGGCGAAGCGGCACGCGGCACGTAGAGATCGGCAGCAAGGGTGATGCCATAGCGGTTGGAAAATGTCACCTTACGGTGTGTCACCTTGTCGCTCTTGGCGAAGGTCTTGTCCCATTGCTGGGTGAGAGAAAGGGTTGTCATGGTGTTGCTGTGTTGTTGCGTCTGTGCTGACACTGCTGAAACGAGCAGGGGCAGAGATAGACAGAAACTGATAAAGTGCTGTTTCATTACATACTCTCCTTTAATATATTGACCACTTCGTCTCGTGTGAGTTTGTGGTATCCCGAGTCGAAGATGAGTGTGCTGTCGGCTATGGCATCAATGTTGTCGGGTGTCACGCCCAGTTCAGCAGCGTGCATCACTAGTCCGAGGTCGTTCATCCACTGCTCCAGTCGGTCGAGTCCTTCGTTGGCTATCTGCTCATCGGTCTTTCCCTCCGGACGCACGTCCCATACTGCCTGTGCAAAGCGGACAAACTTCTTCAGTCCGAACTGCTTCACAAAGCGATAGTAGGGTATCGACACTGCTGCCAGCGTCATGCCGTGAGTGGCATCGGTATGCGCACCGATGGCCTGCCCTATCATATGCACCATCCAGTCGCCGCCCTTGCCACACTTCAGCAGCGTGTTGAGAGCCCAGGTGGCAGTCCACATGATGTTGGAGCGTGCCTCGTAGTCGTGTGGGTTGTCCACGGCGATGCGGCTGCTGTGTATGAGCGAGCGCATGAGACCCTCAGCCAAATAGTCGGTGGTGTAGTCGTCGTGGCCCTGGAAGTATTGCTCCATGATGTGGCTCATAATGTCGAAGAAACCTGCCACCATCTGATACTGGGGCACGGTGAATGTGAAGGTGGGATTAAGCACGGTGAACTTGGGGAAGGCATAGGAGCCAAACACCTTGCCTATCTTCAGTCCTGCCTTGCGGTTAGTGATGACGCTTCCTCCGTTCATCTCCGAGCCTGTGCCCACCATGGTAAGCACGGCACCGATGGGTATCACCTTGCAAGTGGCTTCCTGCTGCTCAATGTAGTATGTCTGCCATGGGTCGGTGTCGCACCATGCCGAGCAGCTCACACCCTTGGCATAGTCGATGGTGGAGCCTCCGCCCACGGCCAAAATAAGGTCGACGTTGTTTTCACGCGCCATGCGGGCCCCTTCATAGAGCTTCTCCACGGTTGGATTGGGCATCACGCCCGCATCTTCCACGATAGTCTTGCCGGCTGCCTGCAGTGCGGCCACCACGGCATCGTAGATGCCATTGCGCTTGATGCTGCCGCTGCCGTAGCATAGCTGAACGACAGGACCATAGTGAGACAACTCTTCGGAAAGACAGATGAGCGCATTCTCGCCGAAATAAAGCTTCGTAGGATTGTGGTAAACGAAATTGCCTTGCATAATGATAGTTGATTGTTGTTGAAATGATGGCTGAGGGTGGAAAGGAGGGAGCACAATATGATAGTATGTGTCTCTCTAACGTGGCAAAAGTAAGCATTTTCCGTCGATCTGCCTTACACTTTTCGTGGGTTTCTTTTCACATTTTTCTGAAAAGCACCTCACGATTGTCTACTGTTCGCTATCTTTGCAGACACAATCGGTGTCTCCTTCATTTCTCCCTCCGCCATGCTCAACAGCACTCTTTCCTTCCCCTCCCTTGTGGTGGACATCTGCCGTACTGAACTGTCACTGCACGACGACACGCTTGCCGTGGCACAAGCCCTCGTAGGGCTCACCACCGACGAGCGGCTCGGCGACGAGCAACGGCAGCTGCTGCAACACTGCCGCGACGTGGACACGCTGCAGCAGGCCGACATGCGCAAAGACAGCGACAACTACTGGCGACTGCTTGTCACCACCGCCGCCGACATACGCGTGATACTCATACTCATCGCCCGGCAGCTGGCCATGGTGAGACAGCATGCTGCCCTAATCACACCAACCAACGACAGCATGACGGTGGCACACGATGCGGCACAGCTCTATGCACCCATAGCTCACAAACTGGGACTCTATCAGGTGAAGAGCGAACTGGAAGACCTTGCCATGAAGCTTACCGAGCACGAAGCCTACTACCACATACGCACCAAACTCGCTGCTACCAAGCAGAGCAGAGAAGCATACATACAACGCTTTGTAGCACCACTTACAGCCCGACTGCTGCAAACAGGACTGCGCTTTCACATCAAGGGACGCACAAAGAGCATACACTCCATATGGCAGAAGATGCAGAAACAGCAGTGCCCCTTCGAGGGTGTGTACGACCTCTTCGCCATACGCATCATACTCAACGACGAAACCACCGACAAACAGACCTTACACAGCAACGCACCCACCACACTGACACTGCGAAAGGAAAAAATGCAGTGCTGGCAGGCCTACTCCATAGTGACCGACCTCTACCAACCCAACACGCGCCGCCTGCGAGACTGGATAAGCGTTCCAAAAGACAACGGCTACGAGAGCCTGCACATCACCGTACGCGGACCCGAACAGAAATGGGTGGAGGTGCAGATACGCACACAGCGTATGGACGACGTGGCTGAACGAGGCGTGGCAGCACACTGGAGATATAAAGGAGTGGCGCAGGGAGGAAGCATCGACGACTGGTTTAACAGCATACGACAACACACAGGCAACAACACCATTACCGATACGGGCGAGGTGTATGTCATCACGCCGAAAGGCGACATTTGGAACTTCCCCAAAGGTGCCACCGTGCTCGACTTTGCCTATCGCATACACACCAACGTGGGCGACCACTGCACCGGCGCACGCATTAACGGACGACTGGTACCCGTCAGAGAGACTTTGCACAACGGACAGCAAGTAAGCATTGTCACATCGACCACACAACAACCAAAACACGACTGGCTCAGCATAGCCACCACGCAGAGGGCTAAAGCAAAAATACGACAGTCGCTCAAGGCCATGGAGGTGAGCGACGGACAAGTGGCTAAGGAGATGCTCGAACGCAGATTCAGAAACCGAAAGATAGAACTCCAAGAGAAACGCCTCGCACAGGTGGTAAAGCAATTGGGATATAAGGAGACAACCGAGTTCTACAAGCATCTGGCAGAGGGCAAACTCGACATGGCACTGGTGATGCAACGATACACCGCCATCGAAGATGCCAATACGGCAGAGACCGACAGCAAACAGGAAAGAATTGTGCATGCCGACCAGTTTCAGCTCAACACGCTACAACCCGACAACGAACACGCTGCCACAAACACCACACAACTCATCATAGGAAAGGGAGTGAAAGGCATCGACTATCAGCTGGCCAAGTGCTGCAACCCCATCTACGGCGACAAGGTGTTCGGATTTCTCACTAGTGGAGGAGGAGTGAAAATACACCGCGACAACTGCCCCAACGCTCACGAACTGCAAACAAAATACCCCTATCGCATTATCAGGGCACAATGGGGCGACAATGCTGAAACCGACTACAACATCGCACTGCGCATCACAGGAAAAGACAATATCACCGTGGTAAACAACATCTCGCACATCATCATGCACGACCCGCACACAGCACTGAGATCCATCAATATCGATAGCCACGACGGACTATTCAAAGGCACACTGGGAATCGTCATCAACGACATCGCACGACTGCCGAGTCTCATACGCAAACTGAAAAACGTCAATGGTGTGAAAAGTGTAGAAAGAACCTAAAAGCATTAATACAAACTATAACCCGACACTCCCCATCGCCATGCACATCAACATCATTAACATCGCATCGCCGCTGCACGACGAGCAAGCACTCAACCACACACTGCAACAGCTACTGCAACACGTCAACGCTCACCACTCCATCATCGCCCCACAGCAGGCCAACGATGCCGACAACAACCAACGCCCCACCATACTCTACATCGCCACCGGTGGAACGGAAAACATAGCACGCCATATATTAAGTGAGCAACTCACCGATACGGCACAACCCATCTGGTTGCTGACATCGCAGCAGAACAACTCGCTGCCTGCCACGCTCGAGATACTGGCTTGGTGTAACAGCCATAAGCGAAAGGCTGAAATCATCTATGGCACACCTGCCGACATAGCGCAGCGCATTGACAACATAGGGCGTTGCGCTGAAGCACGACAGCAGTGGGCCACACAGCGCATGGCGGTCATCGGACAACCTTCCGACTGGCTCATAGCCTCAGACTACAATGCTGAAACCATACACAGCAAGATAGGAGCCACTGTCGTCGATATTCCCATCAACGAACTGTTCGCCGCCCTACAAGGCATCACCGATGAGCAATGCCACAACGACATCGACAACAACGCATGGCTCGCACCACACACAACGATGAAGCAGCAATGGCATGCCACGCTCGTTGATGCCACACGCATCTACCTCGCACTAAAAGCGCTCATACAACAACACCGCCTCACAGCACTCACACTGCGATGCTTTGACCTGCTCGACACTATACACAATACGGGATGTTGGGCTCTGGCACGACTCAACGCAGAAGGCATCATTGCAGCATGCGAAGGCGATGTACCGGCCATGCTGTCGATGATGATGGCGCAAACACTGACGAAGCAAACTGGATTTATGGCCAACCCGTCGACTATAGACTACGAAAAGACACAAATCACCTTCGCACACTGCACCGTGCCACTCAACATGGTCAACGCTTTCAGCTTCGACACGCACTTCGAGTCGGGAATAGGCATAGGCATACGCGGACAGATGACTGAAGGCGATATCACACTGCTGAAAGTAAACGGCGACCTCTCGCAACACTATATTGCCGAAGGACAACTGACTGCCAACACCTGCTCGCCGCAACGATGCCGCACTCAAACGGTCATACAACTCAAAAACCAGCAACAACTGCAACAACTCATCGACCACCCCATAGGCAACCACCACATCATACTCAACGGACACCATCAAGCGCTTCTACAGCAAGCACTCGCACTACTGAAATAACATACCTCTCACACATCATGAACAACATACGCACGCGTCGCACCATCCGACGCTATACGCAGCAAGATGTCGACAACCAATTGCTCACCCAACTGCTCGACGATGCCATGCGCACACAAACAATGGGCAACCTGCAACTCTACAGCGTGATTGTCACGCGCGATGCCGACATGAAACGCCTACTCGCACCCTTACACTTCCATCAGCCCATGGTGGAACAGGCCCCCGTGGTGCTCACCTTCTGTGCCGACTTCCACCGCACCACACAATGGTGCCAACAGCGACAGGCCACGCCGGGATACGACAACCTGTTGTCGCTACTCAACGCCGTGACCGACTGCCTGCTATATTGCCAAACATTCTGCAATCTGGCTGAAGACAGAGGGCTGGGACTGTGCTTCCTCGGTACTACCATTTACAACGCCCACCACATCATCGAACTCTTGCAGCTGCCCATGCTCACGCTTCCTGTGGCAACAATCACACTGGGATGGCCCGACGAACAACCAGCACTGACAGACAGATTGCCTGTCAACGCCATACTGCATAGTGAGACGTATCAACAATACACCCCGCAACAAATCGACACCATATATAATATAAAGGAGTCGTTGGCAGAAAACCTGCACTTTGTGGCAGAAAACAAAAAAGAAAATCTGGCGCAGGTGTTCACCGACTGTCGCTACACCAAACGCGACAACGAAGCCATATCGACACAATTGCTGCACACTTTGCGGCAGCAGGGTTTCATGCCCAAGTGAGCACCTCAGTCTGAGTCATTATCGTCTTGCTCTCGGCATTGAAAGTGCCGATAGCCGCACGTTGCATGTTGTGGTGCTCTATCATGTCGAACATCTCATCGAAAGCAAACAACTCCGTGTCGTACACCAGGCATACCGATGCCGCATTCTTGCTGAGCCCGGCCAGCACGGCATCAGGCGCGTTAGCCTCGACCGTACTACCCTTTTCCACCAACGACAACATGATGCCCGTCGAACGATGGATATGCTTCACCATCTCGCGCCGACGCTCATCGCTCACCAAGATGTATTCCACATCGAAGGCTGCCTTTTTAGGCACAAAACCCAGCGCCTTGCGCATGCTCTGCAGCTTCATGCGGACAAGCGTCAACGTAGCCTTCGACCAGATGGCAAACTGTATGGGAAGCGTTATCCACAAGCGCAGGTGACGATAGTGCTTGCGAAGGAAGATGAGCATCGCCTTGTAGAACACGTGCACATAGCGGAACGACGACTTCTGCGTGCTTTCACCCTTATAGTGCAGTATGGGAAAGGGCAGGTAGTAGTTGGTATAGCCTGCCTGCAGTATGCGATAGGCCAGGTCAATATCTTCACCATACATGAAGAAAGCTTGGTCTAGCAATCCCACATGGTCGAGCACCGTTTTGCGTGTCAGAAAGCAAGCGCCGCTCACTATCTCTATCGGAGCCACCTCGTCCCAGGGAAGGCCGCTCATATAGTAGTGCCCAAACTTGGGATGGCGCGGAAACAGCTTGCACAGTCCCACCATCTTATAGAACGACGTCATCGGTGTGGGCACACCCCGGCGCGACTCCAGCGCGCGGGTGCCGTCGCTGTTCAGCATCTTCATGCCCACGGCGCCGGCATCGGGATGCGCATCCAGAAACGCGATGGCACGCTTTAGCGTCTGCTCGCCGACGATGGTGTCGGGGTTGAGCAGCAACACATAGTCGCTCGTCAGCTGGCGAAGGATGAGATTGTTGCCGCGCGCAAAACCTAGATTGTGATGACACTCTATCCACTGCACCTCGGGAAACAGCGGGCGCAGAAAGGCCACACTTCCATCGGAACTGTGATTGTCGGCCACCCACACATCAACGTCCAGCCCCGCCGACGCACGGCGAAGGCTCTCAAGGCACTGACGAAGGTAGTGCTTCACATTATAGTTGACGATGACAACGGAGAGTTTACTCATCTTGTTGTTTCGTTTCGTTGTTCCAACGCTGCTGGGTGGGGAACACAAATACCATGGCCAGCAGTAGGATGATGCCGAGATAGGCGAAGGCCACTTTCATAAAGAGGTAATAGCACACCACATCGGCCATCATCGGCACCCACAGCAACAGCCAGCGCAGTAGTGCCATACGTCCGTAGCTGTCGGCACGCACTCGCAGCTTACGCCGCACGGTGCGTGTCTGCATCAGGCGCAACGCCACGGGCACGGCAAGGAGCGTCAGCACGCTCATCACCAGCTGGACGACAAACTCTATGGGCTGACGTCCGGCCAACACGCCATTGTGCAACGCACCCGTCTCGCCCAACACCACCACAGCGGCTGCAAAGGCAAGACACGCAAAGGCTACTATCTTAAGGCTGTTATGGGTATTCATTCCGTCGGATGTTCTATCTCTTATTATTTTTCTCCTTCTCCTTGTTGTTGCTGCGTGGTGCCACAGACCTACTCTCCCACAGGCATGCGGTTGACTATGGCACGTCCCAGTGTCTGCTCGTCGGCATACTGCAACTCATCACCCACGGCAATGCCACGCGCCAACGTGGTAATCTTCACCGCTGCGGGCTGCAGACGCCGCGTGATGAAGAAGGCTGTGGTGTCGCCCTCCATGGTGCTGCTCAGTGCCAAAATCACCTCTTCCAGATGCTCAGCAGCCACACGGTCTACCAGCGATTGTATTTCGATATCGTCGGGGCGCACACCATCCATGGGCGATATCAGCCCGCCCAACACATGATAGCGCCCGCGGTATTGCCCGGTATTCTCTATTGCCAACACATCCTGCACATTCTCCACCACGCACACCACATGCTGCTGCCGCGTGGTGTCGCTGCAGATGGGGCACGTGGGGGTATCGCTGATGTTGTGGCAAGTGGTACAATACTGCACGTGGTGCCGCAAGTCGTTGAGCGCCTGAGTCAGACTCTCGGTATACTCTACATCCTGCCGCAACAAGTGTAGCACCTGCCGCAGCGCCGTCTTGGCACCGATGCCAGGCAACTTGCCCACCTGCAGCACGGCATTCTGCAGCAGTGTAGACGATGAAGCGATGTCCATGCTTACTTGTAGATGCCGAAACCTATGCGCAGCCCCACCGTACTATAGTCGGAATGGCTCTGGAACGACTGCTGATAGTAGATGGCAGGCTCGATGGTCACCAAGCCGTTGATGAAGAAGGCATAGCCTACCTCAAAGCCGGGCATCACGTCGTTGTGGTTGTGGTTGGCATGCAGGAATTGCACGTTGGCACCCAGAAATACGCCATTGTTCTGGAAGTAGTAGCGTCCGCCGGCACCTAGCTTAAAGTGGTTGGCCACGGCGTCGTTGTCGCTCAGCTCTATCGAGGTCTGCCCCAGCAGCATTATCTGGTCCTTAATGAAATAGCCGCCCTGTGCCTGCACACCCAGACGCAACTTCTCAAGGCCGTTGTAGCTCAGGTTAAGTCCTGTGAGCGAGGCACCGGCATACCATTTCTTCTGTTCAAACTGTGCGTTCGCGCTCAGGGCGATGCCCATGATGAGAGCGAGAGTAATGAGAATTTTTTTCATATTGTAGGGATATTGTTAGTTTGTTTTTGTCGTTTCATCCATAGGGCAAACCATGCCAATGCTATCACCACCACGGCCCCTGTCACATAGTAGGCCCACTGTGCTGGCATGGCCAGTGCCTGCGGACTCACCACGAGGAATGAGCTGCACACCGCCGTCATCCACAGCGCAGGCAGCAGCGTAATGATGTAGGGTTTGCGGCTGCGCGCCAGATACACTGTCAACATCCACAGTGTAAACACAGCCAACGTCTGGTTACTCCATCCAAAATATTGCCATATCACATTGAAGCCGTTAGGATTGCCCATCTGCCACAGCAGCACCAACAGGCACACTGCGAAAAGCGGTACGCTGATGAGCAGGCGCTTTGCAATACTGCGCTGCGGCATGTGTAACGCTTCGGCTATGATGAGGCGGGCACTGCGTAGTGCCGTATCGCCGCTGGTGATGGGGGCTGCCACTACACCCAACAGCGCCAAGATGCCACCCACAACGCCCAGCCAGTCGTTGCACACTATGTTCACTACCTTCGGTGCAGCGGTGGCAAATCCGGTCTCCTGAGCACCCGCCATCACAGCATAGCCCGGTGTCGGTTCGGCATAGAAAAAATAGGAAGCCACCGTGGCCCATATCAGTGCCACGATACCCTCGGTAATCATTGCGCCATAGAAGATGGGGCGCCCCTGCTTTTCGCTCTTCAGGCAACGTGCCATCAGCGGGCTCTGTGTGGCATGAAAACCACTGATGGCACCGCAGGCAATGGTGATAAACAGGCAGGGGAACAGCGGGTCGGTCCACTTGGTGCCTTCATGCAGGGCACCCATGTTGCCTATGCCGTCCCACACCTCGGGCAACGATGGCATCTTCAACACCAGCACCACCATCAAGGCAGCTGCCATAAACAACAGGGAGAAGGCAAACAGAGGGTACACCTTGCCTATTATCTTGTCAATAGGCATCATCGTGGCTATCAGGTAGTAGGCAAAGATTATGACAATCCACATCAGTTCACTGCCCCATATGCCGTGCAATATTTGCGCGGGACTGTAGACAAACACCGCACCCACCATGACAAGCAGCAGTATAGAGAACATCAGCATCACGGCGCGCGTGCCGCGACCCAGATACTTGCCAATGAGTTCAGGCAGACCGGCTCCGTCATGGCGCATGGAGAGCATGCCGCTCAGATAGTCGTGCACAGCACCGCCGAAGATACAGCCCAACACTATCCACAGATAGGAAGCCGGACCAAACTTCGCTCCCATAATGGCACCGAAGATAGGACCCGTCCCGGCAATGTTAAGAAACTGTATCATGAAAATCTTCCAGTTGGGAAGCACAATATAGTCTACCCCATCGGCCTTAGCCACAGCGGGTGTCACACGGTCGTCTGGACCAAACACACGGGCAACAAAGCGTCCGTAGAGCATATAGCCCAACACTAAAGCACAAATGCTGATAAGAAACGTATACATCTAAATCATCTCCCTATTAAAAGTGTCTTTATACGACGCACACTGGGCATGCCCGTGCCACGCCAACGTGCAAATGTACTGACATTATTTCAAACGGAAAGAAAAAATACCTATCTTTGCACATCACTACACACAATGCTATGACCCGCCTGCGTCTCCTTCTCGCCGCCCTCGTCCTCGCTCTCGCCACTACGACAGTAGCACAGCACGCCATGCCACCCAAATATGAGGTGCGCGCCGTATGGCTCACCACCATCAAAGGCCTCGACTGGCCTCATGCCTACACACCACATCAACAGAAAGCCGAGCTGTGCCACATACTCGACCAGCTGCAGGCGGCCAACATCAACACCATACTGCTGCAAACACGCGTCAGGGGTACCACCATCTACCCCTCTGCCTACGAGCCCTTCGACGTGGCGCTCACAGGTGCCAATGCGCAGACAATGGGCTATGACCCACTGCAATATGCCATCGAGCAATGCCACAAGCGCGGCATGGAGATACATGCATGGATGGTGACGCTGCCCATCGGACAAGCTTCGCTGCGAGGATACAAGCACCTGCGCAACACTGTGCCCCACCTAATAAAACGCATCGGCGAAGATTGGTACCTCAACCCCGAGCAACCAGCCACAGCCACCTATCTGGCAACACTAGCCAGCGAGATAGTGGAGCACTACGACGTCGACGGCATACACCTCGACTACATTCGCTATCCCGAGACATGGCGCAATGCGTCGTCGTCGACGCCGCAGCAGCGACGCAACAACATCACCGCCATAGTGCGCGCCATACATCACGCCGTCAAGAAACGCAAACCATGGGTGAAGGTAAGTTGTTCGCCAGTGGGCAAGTATGCTGACCTGCCGCGCTACAGCAGCGGAGGATGGAACGCACGCAATGCCGTAGCACAAGATGCACAGCAGTGGCTCGCAGAAGGAATTATGGACCAACTCTATCCCATGATGTACTTCCGCAACAATCAGTTCTTCCCCTTTGCCCTCGACTGGCAAGAGAACGCCGCCCGACGCACCGTAGTGCCAGGACTGGGCATCTACTTCATGCATCCCTCTGAAGGACGATGGACGCTACACGACATTACGCGCCAACTGGTGTTCCTCCGACAGGAGCACATGGGCTTCGCCTTCTTCCGCAGCAAGTTCTTCACCGACAACACCAAAGGGCTCTACCACTACGTTGCCCACCGCCACACACCCTACCCTGCCCTCACACCACCCATGACGTGGCAGCAGTCAACGCCGCCAGCACCACCCACCAATGTGCGCCTCAAGCCTGTACTACAGACCAACACCACATGCCTCGCATGGCAACCGGCACACGCCAACGACGACAACGTGCGCTACAACATCTATGCCTCACCCACACTGCCCGTCGATATCAACGACGTGCGCCACCTCATCGCCATACGCGTGGCAGCCACCACTCTCACACTGCCCGAAAACACACAGCGCACACCACTACACTACGCCGTAACAACCATTGACCGCTACGGCAACGAGAGCCTGCCCACGCCATGCACCAACACCGCCACAAACGTAGGCAATGCCATACCGCTCATCACTACCGACGGAAAGACACTGCCACTGCCAAAGGCTGCACTCACCAACAATAGGCAACGACTCATCATCGCCGACATCACAGGAAAGAGCCTCCACCAGGTGGACATCACTCACGAGGTGAAGGCACTCAACATCCGAGCACTACCCGAAGGCGTCTACCAACTCTACACCCGCACACCCGACAACAGACGAAAATGCGTTGCTCTCTTCACCGTAAGAAGGATAAAAAGGTAATAGGCAGAAAGCAAAAGGGAGTAAAGGTTAAAGAGTTGACATTAAAGTGTAAAACCTTTCTGCGCAAAGAGAGTTCCCGTTATCATTATTGTTATTTCAATTTCAATTTCCATGTCCATCCGTTACACCAAGAAATCAAAGCTTCTCGATATTGGTATCAGTGTTGTTGCCGCAGTGCTCTCCGTGAGCATCATGCTCTACGGCGTGGGACATTTCGGCATCAGCGAGGCATGGCCAGAGTTAGTGCTCAACATCTTTTATATCGCCTGCCTGGTGATGATGTGGATGTACATCTTCAACCGCCTCTCCACACAGCATTTCAACTACTGGTGCACCCTGTGCATAGGCTTCACCGTGCTGTTGCGCGATGTTCTCTTCCCGCCACCACTCGATGGATACACACTGCACATCACCTGTCTCACGCTCTCCGTTCTCCTATTGCTCATGCTCACCTACTTCTATGCACGCAGAAAATGGAAAGCATATATCAAGCGCGACCTATGGCTACTCTTCATTGTAGACATGGCAATAGCAGCACTCTACAACTACGACATCTACCTCTACCCTATCAACGAATACACCGACTACCTACTCATTGAGATATGGATCAGACCCACCATCATCTACGGACTCGTAGCATGCTTCGTCAAAGAGGAAGTAAAATCGAAGGAGGAAGAGATAAGAATTGACAATTGATAATTGCAATTATTTAACCCCAAATCCTCTTTTCTCTCCCCCCACCAACGACCATTTTCTAATTAAAATCTTGCATATGCGCCCACATGTTGCTACATTTGCCGTACAGAATGCACACGATACAGGCAGCCCGCCTAGCCCTGGCGCAAGCGGTATGCCCATAACAATGATGTAGAACCAATATTATTATACTATGAAACTATCAGGACGTCGTGAGAGTAGTAATGTAGAAGATCGCCGTGGCATGAGCGGCGGTGCCATGGCTGGTGCCGGCGGCATTGGTGCCGTTATTGTCGGAGTGTTGATAGCGTTGCTCACCGGCGGCGACCCTTCCGAAGCGTTGCAGCAAATGGGCGGCCTGGGTGCTGGCAGCGGCACGCAGGTGGAAGGGCAATATGAGGGCACGCCCGAAGAAGAGGCACAGGTGCAATTCTGCAAGCAGGTGCTGGCTTCCACAGAGGATGTATGGGAAGAGGTATTCCAGAGCATGGGACGCCGCTATGAGCCACCAACGCTAGTGTTCTTCACTGGAAGCGTGCAGAGTGCCTGCGGCGGGGCCACAGCAGCCGTGGGTCCTTTCTACTGCTCGGGCGACAGAAAACTGTATATCGACTTGTCGTTTTTCCAGCAGATGGAGCAGCAGTTGCAGTCGGGCGGCGACTTTGCACGTGCCTATGTGATAGCCCACGAGGTAGGTCACCATGTGGAGCATCTGCTAGGCACGCTCGACAAGGCACATGCACAGATGCAGCGGCTGAGCAAGACGCAGGCCAACCAAGTGAGCGTGAGGCTTGAGTTGCTTGCCGACTACTATGCCGGCGTGTGGGGACACTATGAGAACAAGATGTTTGGTTCGCTGGAAGACGGCGACATTGAGGAGGCCATCAACTGTGCACAACACATTGGCGACAACTACCTGCAAGAGCGTTCGCAAGGCTATTCACAGCCCGAGTCGTTCACCCACGGAACGAGTGCGCAACGCATGCGCTGGCTGAAGCGCGGCCTTCAGACGGGCGACATGCGCACCACAACATTCACGGGCGACTATTCTGACTTATAGGTTCGAAGTGAAGTATTGACACACACACGCACACACACTAAGCGAGGCGCCTTTCATGGTGATGGGCGCCTCGCTCTATGATATGGGTACAGCATTGTCGGGGGCTACAATTTGCCCACCAGGGCTTCTATCTTAGCTTTTGTGGCATCGGTATGCTGTTCGTCATTTTTTGCCGTGACGATGCCCGTGTCGGTAACACCCCAATAGTTGCATATATCGCGATACTCTGCCATGGCACCATCGTACACACCAGGGGAGTAGGAGGAGAGCAGGAGTGACATCTTGGTGACCTTTGCAGGCTTGTTGACGCAATACATGCGCTGCAGGGGAGCCTGTATCTGTGCATTTAGGGTGAAGTAGTAGATGGGCGATGCCAGCACGAGCACGTCAGCCTCTGCCATCAAGGGATAGAGTTCCTGCATGTCGTCTTTCTGTATACATGCACCGTTGCCTTTATTGTGGCAATACTCGCATGCCAAGCAACCGGCAATCTTCTTATGTGACACGTTGCAGAGTGTCACCTGGTGTCCTGCCGTTTCAGCAGCCTGCTTGTAGACCTCTGCCATCCATGCGGTGCTACCTTTGGCGCGGGGAGAGGATTGGAGAATGAGAATGTTCATAATGATAAATGAGTTGTGTGTGTGCTTGGGTGGAAGCAAGCATCAGCCAATGCTGTTGAGAAAGAGTTGGTGGAGCGTGGTGTCGTCATCAAGTTCTGGATGGAATGCCGTGACTAGTTGGTGTCCTTGCCGTGCTGCCACGATATGTCCATCAATGGTGGCGAGCGCTTCAGCATCGCCATACACCCTATTTATATATGGTGCGCGTATGAACGTCATCGGCACTTGATACTGTTGTCCGTCAGCAGCTATTGCTGCCTCAGTGTGGAAGCTTCCCAGTTGTCGACCGTAGGCATTGCGCACCACCTCTATATCCATCGTTGCCAGTCGCGGGAACGGCGAGTGTGCAGCGTGTAGCTCATCTGCCATCTGTGTTGCCAGAAGTATGAGTCCTGCACATGTGCCGAAGACAGGCATGCCTGCCATGATGGCCTCGCGCACAGGCTGATAGAGACCGAGCTCGTGCATGAGTTTCAGCATGGTGGTGCTCTCTCCTCCAGGGAGAATGAGACCATCTTTGTGCTGTTGCCAATCAGACAACTGCCGTACCTCGAAGGTATTGGCTCCGAGGCGTTGCAGCATGTGTTCGTGTTCGATGAAAGCCCCTTGCAGGGCCATTACAGCAATGCGTTTCACTGTCCGCGCTCCTCCATGATGAGTTTTATCTCCTGCTCGTTGATGCCCACCATGGCCTCGCCCAAGTCTTCAGACAACTCAGCCAGCATCTTCGCATCATTGTAGTTGGTTACGGCCTTTACTATGGCCTGTGCTCGCTTGGCGGGATTGCCGCTCTTGAAGATGCCGCTTCCCACGAAAACACCTTCAGCACCGAGCTGCATCATGAGTGCTGCATCGGCGGGTGTTGCCACACCGCCAGCGGCGAAATTGACCACGGGCAGTTTGCCATTCTGATGCACGTAGAGCACCAGGTCGTAGGGTACCTGTAGTTGCTTGGCGGCCTCAAAGAGTTCGTCTTCTGCCATGGAGGTGATGCGTCGTATCTCCTGCTGCATCATACGCATGTGGCGCACTGCCTGTACCACATCGCCGGTGCCAGGTTCGCCCTTGGTGCGTATCATCGTGGCACCCTCAGCAATGCGGCGGAGCGCCTCGCCAAGGTTGCGCGCACCGCACACAAAGGGAACATCGAACTTGGTCTTGTCGATATGGTAGACATCATCGGCAGGCGAAAGCACCTCGCTCTCGTCAATGTAGTCAATCTCTATAGCCTGCAGTATCTGTGCCTCGGCAAAGTGTCCGATGCGGCACTTAGCCATCACAGGGATGGACACGGCTTCCTGTATGCCTTTAATCATCTTGGGGTCGCTCATGCGCGACACGCCTCCTGCTGCACGGATATCGGCAGGGATACGCTCCAGCGCCATAACGGCACAAGCACCAGCTTCCTGGGCTATGCGTGCCTGCTCAGGGGTGGTGACGTCCATGATTACTCCGCCCTTAAGCATCTGGGCGAGATTGCGGTTGAGTTCTTGTCTAGACTGTTGCATGATATAATTATATTAATAGGTATTGATAAATGATCGTGGGCAGACACGGGGATAGATGTTGCCACGCAGACGGCAAAGGAACACATAACTGTGGAGAAAGGTACGGGCTGGTTCGCAAAACGACAAAGAAAAGCGTGGTTTCGACAAGAACACCGGTAAGAAAGCGGCTATTGTCGGTCGTCATGCAGCAGTTTGTGAGCCATCTGCTTGCGCTGCTTGCGCCGCAACAGGTGATGGCGCTGCCGGGCGAAGACATACATGCAATGGTCGAAATCTATCCCCTTGCTCTCTGCATAAAGCGACAGAAAGTCAACGGCATCTTGATAGCTGCGGCAGAACTGCGAATACATCTTCATGGTACTCTTTAGGGTGGGTGTGCGCCCAAAGCGCATGCGGTTGATGTCGACCAATTGGAAGTGGAAACGGCCTTCACGCTGCTCTACGATGATGTTGGCATGGTTAAAGTCACCCGGGCATATGCAGTGCTGCTCCAGATGGATGACATACTTTGTGAGTGCTGTTCGTAGCTGCTGCATCGTTGTCGCTGCCTCGCCGTCACCTTGTGCCGCTTGGTTACGCAGGCAGGCATAGAGTTCGCTGAACGGTGTCCCTTTAGCTTGTTCCGACACCAACCATGAGCGGGCAAATCGGCAGCCGCGACGCTCCTCCATATAGGCTATGGGTTGCGGCGTGGCAATGCCTGCCTGCAACAATCGCATGCCATATTCATAGGCACGGCGCGCCTTCGACTTGCGCAGCAGTCCGTAGACCCATCGATTGAGAGCGTTGGGCGTGCGAAAGCGCTTCACCACGACGCACTGTCTGTCGGCAGCAACCACGCGCTCCACCACATTGCGACGATGGCAATACACGTGCTGAGGAGTGTATGTTCCTGCCACGATGCGCTCAAGCAATGGGCGCAAGGAAGCAAACGAAGGACTGACCACCATCTTCATGGCAAGCGCTCCTTTCTATATTGTGACGGGGTGGTGCCGGTCATTTTTTTAAAAAACTTGGTGAGATGCGCCTGCGAGCTGTATCCCAGCGCTGCCGCTATCTGCTGCATGCTCTGCTGCGTTGTGGCCAGTTGCACTTGGGTCTGTCTAAGCAACTGCTCGTCAATAATGGTCTTTGGCGCCTTGCCTGCTACGCGCCGACACACCTGTCCTAAATACCGAGTCGACACATTCAATCTACTGGCATAGTAGGCCACGTCGCTGTGGGCATAGAGGTGTGACGATAGCTGGCTAAGAAAGTCGTTGTAGAGCATGCTGCTTCTTGATGTCAGGCCCATGGAGCGTACCACGAGCGTGTCCACATAGTCGTTGGCATGTGCTATGGCCAGAGGTAGCGGCTGTCCCTGATTGAGAAACACGCACACCGCACTTGCCATAGCGTTTGACAACCCGTGCATAGGCGTATGCCCCTGCTGGCGCTGTTCCACCACATAGGTGCATAGCGGCAACAAGCGCTCCACAATCATCTGCCGCAGCGACAACGGCACCAGCGCCTCACCGCGCGAGGAGAGAAACACAGGGTCGTAGACCACATGGCGCGGACGATGGCGTTGCAGGCTGTCGACCACAGCATTGAGCACTGCCTGCGAGCGTATGAGCCCCACCTTCACCACATCGGGAGCCACATCGTTGAAGATAGCCTCCATTTGCCCCTCTACAATAGATGCCGGCACATCAAAAAATTCCTGTATGCCCAGAGTGGTCTGTACCGTCAGACAGGTCAATGCCGTAGCAGCCGTGGCACCGAGTGAAGCCATGGTACGCACATCAGCCTGAATGCCCGAAAGACCGGTGGAGTCGGAACCCGTGATGGTGAGAATGGGAGACATGAGCAAAAAGAGGTAAGAGGTGAAAAGGATGGAGACAACCATACTAGGGCAGATGACCAACATCGCCGATACAAAGGTAATACCTAATTTCGCATCTTGAGAGGCAACATTTATATTTTTCCGCTCCATGGCATTTTTTTGCCAGAAAATTTGCACACTCGCTGACAGAGTACTATCTTTGCAGCGAATAAATGTGTACCTATCATGACGAAACGTATACTCATATCGCTTTTCTCGCTGACGCTGCTCTTCGGCATGCCCTGCCTGCAGAGTGCTGGCGCAGCAGTTGAAATTGTGGACAACGACTTCAATAACATCAACGTAACCATGAACGAAAACACGTTGCATGTCACTGGGGCCGCCGGACAAGTGATGCACATCTACAATGTGACAGGACTGCGCGTGATGAGCATCAGGGTGGAAGGAGCCGACAAAAGCTACGAGCTCAACCTGCCCAAAGGATGCTACATCGTTAAGATAGGTAAGTTTGTAAGAAAAATATCTATACGTTAGCACCACTCACTCACTCCACATAATCACATGTATAGGCACAACATGTAAGCCGATGAAGGATGACATGTAGTGCCTTTTTCTTTCCTCCGCCTTCCGCCATGGCCTTTGCCCACAACGACGACAAAAAGATAGCACAACTGCTCAGCTCACCCCACACGCTGCGCAAGGGCTTCGAGATGATGGTGCACTGCTACAGCCGGCCACTCTACTGGAAGATCAGAAGCATAGTACTGGTGCACGAAGATGCTGACGACGTGCTGCAAAACACGTGGATAAAAGCTTGGAAAAACATCAACACCTTTGAAGGAAAGTCAAAACTCTCCACCTGGCTCTATCGCATAGCCGTGAACGAAGCCCTCGATATGCTGAGACGAAAAAAGACACAGGCACAGCAACAGGGTGACGAACCGCTCACTACGGCGGCACAACTCATGGCCGACCCGCTCTTCGACGGCGACAGGGCAGAGGCATTGCTCAGAGAAGCCATCAACACACTGCCCAACGTGCAGAGAATGGTATTCAACATGAGATACTTCGACAACATGAAGTACAGCGAAATAAGCCAAATCCTCAACACCAGCGAAGGAGCACTGAAGGCGTCCTACCACATAGCAGCAAAAAAAGTGAGCGACTATGTGTTGACGCATTAAACTTTCGCACACTACCCTACGTCAAACAAACAGAACAATAACAACCCGCACCACTACGCCATAACGCTTTACAAAACCCATGACACCACATAAGCAGTCGGCAGAACACATTTTCAGTGTACCACCACACTACTTCGACACGCTGGAAGAGCGCATCCTCAGCAACACCGCTAAGGCAATGCTGCCAGCACAACCTGCCACCCCCCCGCACAAACTCACACTGCGCCATACACTCCGCCGACGTATGGCAGTAGCGGCAGTGGCTGTAGGAATAATAACCACCATAGGATTGCGACTCTCAACACCCACCACCCACCACAACAACAACGCAAGCAACAATACGGGCAACGACAACACCATAGAGACAATGATCGACTACGTGATGTACGACGACAACGACCTCTACGCCTACCTGCTCGACAACTAATCCCTTTACCCTACCCCATGCTACGCTACACACTCACACTACTACTGCTCACCGCCACACTCTGCCTGCATGCACAGCGCGAACGCTTCAACCCAGAACAGTTTGAAGCACGTCTCACACAACATGTCGTGGAAGCAGCCAATTTCACACAGCAAGAAGCAGCCCTCTACACGGCAATACACCGAGAGATGCACGGAAAACAGCTCGTGCTCTTCAAGCGTATAAGACAATACCACCACAGCAACGAAACCGACCCTAAAAGGTGCAAACACATTGTGCAAGAAGTAGACAAACTGGAACTGCAACTTAAGCAACTGCAACAAACCTATCATAATAAGCTGCTCAGCCGACTTCCAGCCGACAAGGTGTATCTCGCATTAAAAGCCGAAGCACAGTTCCATCGCAAGTCGTTCAAAAAAGCAGCGGCACGACGATAACACTTAGACATCACATACAGAGATGCCCACTGATTCATGTCAAACAAAGCGTTACGCAGGTGGTTAGACGCATTACGCACTTCCTCAAGACTATCTGCAAGGTGTAGCGAGTCCGCTGTAGCACTGACAATCTTTTCCTTACCGTCTACCTGGAGTCGGATTCTGAAGGTTACATCTTTTGCCATATTTGTTTTGTAGTTTGAAAAGTTTACCTACCCTTGTCACATGTTAATGCTTTTACTTAAAATCATAGTTTATCTGATAGTTTTCCTCTTTTTTGGAGCAGCAATCTACCTTATTATCGGTATTTTCTATCTGATTTTTAGAAATGAAGATAAGATGGAGACTCGTGACGATATCATGCGCGGTATGGGCTATTGGTAGGCAGCCCTCCCATCATTCTGCTGCCATCAGCAACATGATCAGTCATAGCACTCCCCTCGGGGCAGTGCTTTTTTCATGCCTCACCCTCCCGCGCATGCCCGTGTATCTGCTGGTGGCACTTCCCGCACACCAGAACCACGTTGTCCAGGTCAAGAGTCTTCTCCTCATCCAGGCCCTTCGGAACCAGATGATGCAGCTCTGCCTCGCCGACAAATACGGATATGACATAGAACTGCTGCCGATAATAGATGGGCAGAAATCGGCAGACACGTACAATCACACACTACAGAAAAAACAGGAATATAAAGTCAACAAAACGGCAACAGCAAGTTCTATTGACAATCTTATCCGAGATGGAAAGAACCAAGCCGATAGCATCGTCTTGAGAATAGATTCGGAAATTACCTTGGGTACATTACAAGATGCTGTGCAGAACCGCGTGAACAGGGAAAGGAATATTACCGATGTCACTCTCATCCGCAATGAGAAGGATGTAACTTTTACAAGAGAGCAGATAATAAGCGAATCATTCAAAATACAACCGGAAGACTTCAGATGAAATCTTCCGGAGGAGGGTCCGTACCCCACTTAAGGGGTAACGATCCACTGCAAAGATACGACAACATTTTCTAACCTTCCAAACAATATGACGAAAAAAAACAGAACATATCTTAAAAGCTGGCAGCTACACACCTTTGCCATCACCTTCAGACAGCTCTTAGAGCAAGAGGGAAAGAATACTGGCAATAGCGGCAACAACACTGCTGATGACACCGGTCAGCACAACGACACGCGAACGACGCTCACGGCGAAGCCTACCCTTGAAACCTCCTTCGTGTATGAGGATACGACCACGGCGGGTTATATGAAAGCCATAGTTCGACTCATTAAACAAGCCTTCTTCCACAAGAAAGGAGTACACTTCTTCCTCATCGGATACAGGGCACAAACAAAACAACCGAAAAAAGATGAAAAGGTCTAAAGGAACAGCAGACACATGGCGCTCAACCATAAGAATAGAACACCCAAGCACAACATGGTGGGGCAGAAGAGCACAAAGAAGGAGAATACGGAGGGGGAAGATACAGACCCTTGAGCATTTCTGCGTCTCTGCTGAAGTTGCTCGATTGCTCTTCCCATGGCTTTTTCTCTTGTTAGATGAATGGCCATACAGCACCACACACCCGACAGAACTGCTGCGAGTAGACACGTCATACTCAATAAAATCGTCAGCTTGCATGCAAGGGCATACGAGCCTATATCGCCGAAGACGGTTAGTAGAGCAAGTAGAGTGGACGATAAGCCTGTGTAATGACGAAGCAGAGCTGACAATTCGATGTTCAAAGCGGTTTTCTGATTTATTAGCTGATTGACTGTCTGCAGAGTTGGATATGATTGTCATAAGCCGTTTTTGCCGGCAAAGATACATACCTTTATTCTTCATCATAATATGACTCCACAACAGTTTATCACCCTGCTGCAGCAGTACGCACCCGAAATCACACAGGCCGTCAACCGCAAACTCCCCGTGAAAATCGGTGCCATCGGAAAAAAGTTCTTCCGGGACAACTTCCGGAAGGGAGGCTTCCAGGACTACGGACTGCACCCATGGCAGCGTACGCACCGGCAGCGCTATGCCAAGGGCGCGGTAGCGCAGTACAAACCCCTCATGTCTGGCAGACAGAACCTCTACGGATCCATAGCATACACTCCCGCGACGGCACGTGTGTCCATAGGAACCGACGTCCCATACGCAGACATACACAACGAGGGAGCCGACATCGTCATCACAAGACGAATGCACCGATTCTTCTGGGCAAAGTACCGCGAGGCTAACGGGGGCACATGGAAACGAAAGACACCGGAGGCGGACTTCTGGAAGGCGCTCGCCCTGAAACCCGTCGGCAGCACACTGCACATACCGCAGCGGCAGTTTATAGGAGAAAGCCGGGAACTCAACAACAAGATTCAACAGACCATAGAAGACACCATCAACAAAATCATAAAACAATGAGACAGCAACTATACGACACCATCAGGCAGACCCTGCTGCGCATGCCGGGCACGCCCGTCAGACACGTCGACATCTGGAACCACAACGTTGAATTCATAGAGCAGGAGGAACCGTTCCCAATGCCCGCAGTCTTCGTCGAGTTCGCACCCATTGAGTGGAGATACCTCAAGCCTGGCGACAATATGCACGCTACGGCACAGCTCGCACTGCACGTCGTCACGCAGTGGGACAACACCACCCAATGCACACCCACGCAGCTCCAAACGCCAGAGAATTGTGAAGACACCCCTTTTAAACAGTTAAAAGAAATCAACTCAACTGTTATTTACTAAAAAATCCATAAATTATGGCGAAAAATTAACACTTTTCGCCTTCAACAGACAAGATATTATTACCTTTGTAGCAATCATCCGTCACAGCGTCACCATGAAAAAGCGCACCATAAGCATCATCATCACCATCATGGGATTATCGTTTGTAGCCCTGCTGCTGCTACAGATACGATACATCGACGAGATGGTCGAGATGAAGCATGAACAGTTTGACGAACTTGTCAACCGTTCGCTCTACGTGGCGTGCCACCGCCTAGAGCTCAACGAGACACTACACGCCCTGGAGAACGATGCCACCCCCGATACGCGCACACCCATCTTCGCCGACAACGATACCAGCGAAGCAGCATTACCCCTCACACCCTTTCAGATACACTCACAGAACACACCACCAGCACAGGCTTCGAAAGGACTTATACTGCGACGCGCACAGACCTACGACGACGTGATGAGAAGACAACAGCAGTTTCGCAACAGATACATCTACCAAAAAGCACTGCTCGACGAAGTAATCATCAACATGCTCTATGCCGCAAGCAGCGAACCACTCGAAACTCGACTCAACATTGCCACACTGGAGCAAAACGTCAGGACCGAACTTCACAACAACGGCATCGACATACCCTTCCATATCACCATCACACGACAAGACAACCGGGAAATATACCGCTGTGCCGACTACGACGAAGAAGGCAGCGAGCAGACCTACAGCCGCGTAATATTCCAGAACGACCCCGAAACCAACACCGGACAGATACACATACACTTCCCCACGCTCAGCAAATACCTCTTCTCGTCGGTAAGCTTCATGATTCCAGCAGTGATATTCACCTTCATACTACTGCTCGTCTTCGTGTTTACCATTGCTGCACTATTCCGGCAAAAACGCTACAACGAGATGAAAAACGACTTCGTGAGCAATATGACACACGAGCTCAAGACACCTATCTCAAGCATATCGCTGGCAGCACAAATGCTCAATGACGGCGCAGTGAGCAAAAACGAAAAAATGACACAACACCTGGGCAACGTCATCAACGAAGAAACACGTCGACTGCGACTGCTGGTAGACACCGTCCTGCAAATGTCGATGTTCGACAGAAAAGACGCTGTGCTTAAGAAAAAAGACACTGACATAGCCGAAATAGTCCACCACGTGGCACATGCCTTCCAACTGAGAGTGGAACACACACAAGGAAACATACACATAGACAACGAAGCCACACACACACACATCATCGCCGACGAGATGCACATCACCAATGCCATCAACAACATCGTCGACAACTCCATAAAATATCGCGACCCACAACGACCACTCCACCTGCGCATACGAACATGGAACGAAAACAACTGCTTCGCCATAAGCATCAGCGACAACGGAATGGGAATAAAAAAAGAACACCTCAAGAAAATATTCGACAAGTTCTACCGCATACACACCGGCAACAGACACGACATTAAAGGTTTCGGACTAGGACTGGCCTACGTCAGAAACGTGGCAACACTACACGGAGGCAGCATCAGCGTGGAAAGTGAATACGGAAAAGGCACCACCTTCACACTCATGCTCCCACTCTGTCAAACGCAACAATCAACAACAACAAATAACTAGACAATGCTATGGAAGAAAGAATCAACATCCTGCTCTGCGAAGACGACGAAAACCTAGGTATGCTGCTCAGAGAATATCTCGAGATGAAAGGCTACAACACCGTGCTCTGCTCGGATGGCGACGCAGGCTACAAAGAGTTTATGCGCATCAAGTTCGACCTGTGCATCTTCGACGTGATGATGCCCATCAAAGACGGATTCACATTGGCAAGCGACGTGAAGAAGGTCAACCCAAACGTTCCCATCATCTTCCTCACTGCAAAGCAGATGAAAGAAGACATACTGGAGGGATTCCGCCTCGGTGCCGACGACTATGTCACAAAACCATTCTCCATGGACGAACTGGTGTCGCGCATAGAAGCCATCATGCGACGCGTGAAAGGAAAACAGAAAAAAGACACCTTCATATACCACTTCGGACGCTTCACGCTCAATGCGCAAAAGCAAATGCTCACCATCGACGACAAACAGATAAAACTCACCACCAAGGAGAACGACCTGCTAGCCATGCTCTGCGCACACATGAACGAGATGCTGCAGCGCGAATATGCACTGAAAACAATATGGGTGGACGACAACTACTTCAACGCACGCTCCATGGATGTCTACATCACCAAACTGCGCAAAATACTTCGCGACGACCCACAGGTGGAAATCATCAACATTCACGGAAAAGGATACAAACTCATCGCACCCATCAACACCAACGAACTACCACAATAAGCACGCAACATGGCCTTCAACGAGCACAACAAAGATGAGTTTCCGCCAGCACACACCGCCGAACACTTACTCAACCAGACCATGGTGCGCATGTATGGATGCCAACGGTCGAACAACGCACATGTGGAGAGAAAGAAAAGCAAGGTGAGCTACACGCTGCCACAAAAGCCCGACCGCAAAGCGGAACGCGAGATAGAAGAGCGCATAAACCAACTCATTGCCGACGACCTGCCCGTCAGCTACCAGACAACAGACAGACAACATCTGCCCGAAGGCATCGACACCAGCCGACTGCCCGATGATGCCAGCCAAGAGATACGACTCGTAAGCATCGGCGACTACGACGTGTGCCCATGTCTGGGAAAACATGTAAGGTCAACAGCACAGATAGGGCAATTCAAAATACTTGGCACCAATTGGGACGAAGCCACACACACCTACCGCATAAGATATAAAATCACTGAGAGCTGACATGCACATCATCATACGCAATCTCATCACCGTGGTGCGCAACCACACCATCGCACAGCAACAGCCCCTGCTCCCCATGTCCAACTACAAATGGCAGCAGGTGGCCATGTTGCTCATGGCGCTAGGATTGCCCTACGAGGAGATGATGCCCGCCGACAAACGGAAAGTGTCAGTCAAGGCACGCCAACTGCTGGCAAAAGCACAGCGCAACAGCCATCCGACATTAGACAACGACAGCCAGGACGTTGACAATGTCATGCCCAACAGCAACGACACCCTGCGGGCTGTGATGAGAAACCGCCACACCAACAGAAGACTGCAACAGCTGCAAGACGATGAAGAGAAAGACGAAGACAAGGCACCTGCCACATGGGAATTCTTCAATCTCATGGTCTACAATGCCGAACAACTCATCGGCGGACGGGTACATATGCCAGCACTGCTGCTCATGGTGACAACACTGCAACAACAGGGACACCTCATCGACTATCCCAAACTTGAAACATGGATACAGCAGCTACACCTCATCAAGCCCGTCAACTGGCTCACCACGGTGCTCGTCGAGGTGTGGGGCATGGAGGAGGATGAGATACAATACACCTACAATCCCCATCCCAAGGCTGCCGACATGCTCTACAAGGCACTTCACAAGCTGCTGGCACGCCTTGAGAAAGTAGCACGCAAACCGCGCTCACTGGGCAAGGCTATACTTATGCCGTTGTCGCAGACCACACCCAAAGACATGAAAGGACTGTGCCTGCTGCCACGACGCAAGACATTGCGCTATGCACCAAGAGAGGCACTGCCACTGATGCTCAGCAATTTCCACCAACACATGGAAGCAATGGAAGAATAGGTCGGCACACACCCACACCAATACTCACCACGAAGAACGCAGGAAGGCATCGACACGATGGCGATATTCCTCACGATGATCTTTATAGGCTTGCGCATGCTCACTACCAGGCGCAAGCCATAATTGTTTCTTTTCTGCCTTGGCAGAATACAGCCGAAACACCATCGCAGTAGGCACAAAGGTATCGCGCGTGCCATGGATAAACAGCATAGGATAATCCGAACGCTGCACACATGCCAAGGCCGAGGCCTCGCCAAAGCGCCAACCATACTTCAACTTGCACAGCGCACTGGCAGCATAAAGCACAGGAAAGGTGGGCAAACCAAACTCACACTTCAACTGCCAGGCAAACTCATCCCACACACTCGTGTAGCCACAGTCCTCCACCAGTCGCACCCAACGCACACTAGAAGGCATGCTGTCGGCAGAGAGCATCATCGTGGTGGCAGCACCCATCGACACACCATGCACCACCACGCTGTCGGGGCGAAACAACGTTATCCAGCGCAGCACATCTTCCTTGTCATGCCACCCCATACCAATGGCATCGCCATCGCTCATGCCATGGGCATGAAGGTCGGGCAACACCACGTTGTAGCCAAAGTCAGCAGAATACATACGGGCAAGGTACAGAAAGTCTATGCTACAGTTGCGCCAACCATGCACGATAAAGGCTGTGCGCCCTACACCACCATTTATATATAAGGCATGGTGGCGCTCACCATTGGGCATCAGCAGAAAAGTGTCGGCTACAGCATGGCAGCGCTGCAGACTGTCCCACCACTGCCGTGTCTCAGGATAACGCGCAAACTGACGATAAAGACACGAGTCGACATCCGAGCGATGCGGCTCAGGCGACAGCGCATACTGCAACATGTAGAGGCCGCTGCCCACTGACACGGCCAGCAGCAACAGCAGCATAGCCAAGGTTATCACTACTATACGCCTACGCATATCACAATCCTTTCAACAATACAATAAACGCTGATGCTCCCCTACCTCATCCTCCACACCCGCGCAAAGATACACCATATCTCTTATCCAGCCAAACACACCATTGACAGTCTACACTTTTTTATGGTCAAAATTTGCTGAATGACAAACTATCCTTACCTTTGCATGCGCTTTTGGAAAGGTGCTCGAGTGGTTGAAGAGGCACGCCTGGAAAGCGTGTAAGCGTCGAAAGCGCTTCGCAGGTTCGAATCCTGTCCTTTCCGCACATCACTGCCAAGCTCCGGGCTTGGCTTCCGCATACAAGGCCGATGCATGTCAGCTCACATGCACCGGTCATTTTTTTGTCCCTTGCAGCATGGTTGTCACGGCGCGCCCCATCGTAGCTGTGATATTCTGCCTTGCAGTATCGGCATTCATGGCATCGTCGCCCGGAGCAAGCACGTCGTTAATGCACAACAGGCGACCAAAGCCCGCTTCCCGCAGCAGCGCCTCATCGTCGATGCGCCCAGCCAAGAGCCATGTGTCGGCACTCTTTTTCATTGCACGCTGCAGTATGCCATAGGGCACCTTGCCCATCAGCGTCTGGCGGTCGGCATGTCCCTCACCCGTCACCACGATGGTGTCGGCGTGCAATAGTGCATCGAAACGATAGAGGTCTAACAATATGTTGATGCCCGATTGCTGCGTGGCATCGAGATATTGCATCAGCGCATAGCCTATTCCCCCTGCGGCTCCCGCCCCTGGCATGCTGCTCCTGTCGCGCTGGCAGCACTGCGCCGAGCATTGGGCAAAGCGGATGGCACGCTCTTCAAGAAGCTCTACCATGGACGGTGTGGCTCCTTTCTGCGGAGCAAACACGCGGGCTGCCCCATGCTGTCCGAACAGCGGCGCATCCACATCACACGCCATCATCACAGGGCACGGCGCCTGCCAAGCGCCGGAGGGGAAGGCATCGGCGTCCGAAAACAGAGCATCGGCATTCGATTCAAAAAACGACTGCAGGGCCCGTAGCATGCCACGCCCCGCATCGCAGGTACACGTACCGCCGAGGCCTATCACCATCCTCTGGCAGCCACGGCGCCAGGCCTCTATCATCATCTCCCCCAGTCCGTATGACGAGCAGCGTAGCGGGTTGCGCTCCTCAGGCGCCACGAGATGCATGCCGCAGGTGGCAGCACTCTCTATCACGGCCGTACCGTCGTCGAGCAACAGGTAGGTAGCATCCACGAGGCGCCCCAAAGGGTCGTGAGCGGTCATCACCACACGCTGCCCTCCCGCACAGGCCGCCACGGCATCGACAAAGCCCTCGCCACCATCAGACATGGTCAGACTATGCACCACGGCCTCTGGACACACGCTGCGAACGCCCTGGCACACAGCAGCATTGACAGCGACCGACGACAGACAACCTTTGAAGGAGTCGGAACACAAAATAAAAGTAGGAGGTGTTGACATGAGGTGAAAGGAATTGCGATACAATAATAACGAAGTTTTGCCGTTATATTGTAGAACAGACGCTATTTTCTTTTCGCATCCTTCCCCTATCGACACCACCAATGAACACATATCGCCTTCTCTCTCTCTCCTTCCTGCTCATGCTATGCGGGCATGCGCTGTCGCAGTCGTTCACCCTTCAAGGCAAGGTGACCGATGAAGACGGCAACCCCTTGGAGCTCGCCACAGTGATGATAGGTAAGCAAAACAAACTGACCATGACCAACCTGAAGGGCGAATACACCCTTGAGGCGGCGAGTGCCGACACCGTAGAGGTGCGTTTCTCCATGGTGGGCTATCGTGCCAAGGTGCGCAAGCTGGTGCGTCCCCGCGGCAAGCAGACACTCATCATACAGCTCTTCAGTCACAACGAGCTGGAAGGCATCACTGTGACACAGACACGCCGACAAACCAGTCAGACGGAAGACATCGACGCCAAGGTGACTAAGCAGATGGTGTCGGCCAGCGGCAATGCCGTGGAAGATGTCATCAAGATGCAGGCGGGCGTGTCGTCGCGCGACGAACTGTCGTCGCAATATAATGTACGAGGAGGCTCGTTCGACGAAAACAGCGTCTACATCAACGACGTGGAGGTATACCGTCCCTTCCTCGTGCGAAGCGGACAACAGGAAGGACTCTCGGTGATCAACTCCGACATGGTGGAGAAAATCAATTTCTCCACAGGAGGCTTTGAGGCGCAGTATGGCGACAAGATGTCGTCGGCACTCGCCATCACCTACAAGCGCCCCACACGCTTCGAAGCATCGCTGTCGGCAAGCCTGCTCGGAGCTTCGGCATACGTGGGACTGGCAACAAAGAAAATAGCATGGACACACGGACTGAGATATAAAACCAACCGCTACCTGCTCTCCACACTGGAGACAAAGGGAGAATACAACCCCAATTTTCTTGACTATCAGACCTACTTCAGCTATCGCCCCAACAAACGCTGGTCAATCGATGTGATAGGCAACATCTCCGACAATCACTACAACTTCAAGCCCGAAGATCGTGAAACACGCTTCGGCACGTTGGAAAACGTGAAGGCCTTCCGCGTATACTTCGACGGACACGAGAAAGACCTCTTCCGCACCTACTTCGGCTCGCTCAGCATCACCCGGCACTTCACCGACAACACGTCGCTATCGCTCATCGGCTCGGCATTCTCCACCGACGAGCAGGAACGATACGACATACAGGGACAATACTGGCTCACACAGACCGAGACCAGCGAAAACCTCGGCGTAGGCTCCTACATGGAACACGCACGCAACTACCTGAAGGCCGATGTGCAGAGTGCACAGCTGGTGATGCGCCACCGCACAAAAAAACACGAACTGCGACTCGGCGTGGCGCTGCGCAACGAACGCATACGCGAGAACAGCCGCGAATATGAGATGCGCGACTCGGCAGGATACACCATGCCACATACAGGTACTGACCTCAACATGATCTATACCCTCGCCGCACGCAACCGACTGAAAGCCACGCGCATAGAAAGCTACGTGCAAGACACCTACCGCTTCGCCACCGACAGCAACCGCACATTCTTCACCCTCAACTACGGTGTGCGTCTCGCACGATGGAGCTTTAATAAGGAAACCATCGTCAGCCCAAGAGCATCGCTTGCCATAGTACCAGCTTTCAACAACGACATCACATTCCGATTTGCCACCGGACTCTACTATCAGGCACCCTTCTACAAAGAACTGCGCGACACCACCACCATCAACGGCATCACCTATGCCACACTCAACGAAAAAATCAAAAGCCAGCGGTCCATACACTTCATAGCCGCCTTCGACTACCGCTTCAAGGTAAGAAACCAGAAATTCCGCTTCACCGCCGAAGCCTACTACAAGGCACTGTCCAACCTCGTGCCCTACAGCGTGAGCAATGTGAAAGTGGTGTACTACGGCACCAACGAGGGCAGCGGACACAGCGCAGGACTCGACCTGAAACTCTATGGCGAATTTGTGCCCGGCACCGACTCGTGGCTCGCCATATCGCTCATGGATACGAAGATGAAACTCAACAACAAGACCATCGCCATGCCCACCGACCAGCGCTATGCCGTCAACCTCTTCTTCACCGACTACTTCCCAGGCACCGACCGATGGAAAATGTCGCTCAAGCTCACCTATGCCGACGGCCTGCCCTTCTCGGCACCACACCGCGAGCTGGAGACCAACGCCTTCCGCTCTCCAGCCTACAAACGCGTCGACGTCGGCATGAGCTACCGACTGCTCAACAATGAAAAGAGGGAGAAAAACAAGTGGCTACGCAACATTTGGCTCGGAGTGGACGGACTCAACCTCTTCGGCATCAACAACGTCAACTCCTACTACTGGATTACCGACGTCACCAATCAGCAGTATGCCGTTCCCAACTACCTCACCGGCCGACAAATCAACGCACGACTGCTGGTAGAATTCTAAAGACAGGGGCTATGAAGCAGCTTCAGATGGTTGTTTGGGCAGTTGGTTGTATGGACGTTCAGGAGCAATTTTTCAACTCGTCAACTTTCAGCTCGGTTCATCGTTTGGTTGTCTTGTCTAAAGTCTAATGACCGATTTGGGTTTAAGCATTCACTACAATGTGTGTAGACGAGGCCATCTGCTGTCGGATCTGCAAGTATTGACTTATACTGATATAGGTAGACACATTTACTAACAATTAAAATGTGTATCCATTATGAGTAGAAAGTATCAAAAGTACAGTGAAGAATTCAAGTTGTCAGTTCTTCGTGACTATTATTCTTCCGGCATGAGTAAGAAA
>JAGAZE010000015.1 GCA_017940185.1 Bacteroidaceae bacterium
ATACGTTCTATTCTCTCATCCAGCCAGAGCCGAACTATTATAACTACTGGTGTAGTCAAGTACATGGACTATGTCACGAAGATACTGACTCTGCTCCTGTATTCCCTAAAGTATGGGCGCAAATAGAGCCGTTAATTCAGGGCTTGCCTCTCGTAGCTCATAACAAGCCCTTTGACGAAGGTTGTCTGAAGGCTGTGTTCCGTGTCTATCAGATGGACTATCCCGACTATGAGTTCTATGATACCCTTTGTGTTTCACGGCGAGTGCTTCCAGATTTGGAGAATCATCAGCTTCATACAGTAGCTGCAGCCTGTGGTTATGAGTTGAAAGATCATCATCATGCCCTTGCTGACGCAGAAGCCTGTGCAGCGATAGCCATCAAAATTCTTTAATTGCCCATGGAAGTGACTCGCATCAGCAACGCACTTGCTGCGTATCTGTCCATCCATGAGACAATCATGGAGGAATATCAGAATCTGATAGTCTTTGCCCTTTCTTTCTTGGTGCAAAAGGAAAGGGAAAGACTATCTTTGCCATATCACATCAACATCATTGATGAACTGCATATCAATGAAAATGGTCACAGCCGCATATTGCTGAAACTACTGCAATACCAGAATGAACAAGGTGAATACACATTTCTTCATTCGCTGTTCAGTTACATCAATGTACATACCCACTCATCCAACTTTTCTCGGATTGAAATAAAGAGACCACTCCTTACACAAGAAGAAGCAAGGATTGACCTATGGCTCCGTGACTGGGAAAGTGGTTATGCCATTATCTTCGAGAACAAAGCTTGTGATGCCGTAGACCAAGAAGAACAGTTGTCCAGATACATCAACAAGACCATTACCGAGGGGTTCAGCAAAGAAAAGATCTTTGTTGTGTACCTTCCTTCTTATGCCCATGAGCCTGACGAACAGTCTTGGGGCGATTACAAAAAGGAGTTTGAGGAAAGATATGTTAATCTTTCCTTCAGGGATGACATCCTTGCCTGGCTGAAAGACGATGTTCTTCCCAATATCCCAAGTAGCAATATCTATCTCTACACTGCGGTAGTGCAATACATTGACTACTTGGAAGGATATTTCTTACTCAGAAAAATAAACAACAGAATGAATATGAATTTAGACAATCTTATTTCATCTCAGTTTGAACTTGATAAGTTCAGCACTGACAAAGAGCGTATTAAAGTGCTTCAGGAGAAAATTGATGACATGCAAGAAGTCGTCAATTCCATGCAAACACTTCAAGGACGACTCTGTCAATCTATCTTTTGAAGATTGGCAAAAGAAGACCAAAGAACTCTTCCCCGAGTTGCATCCTTGCGAAAGAGGAGCCTTGACTGATGTTTCGCTAATATTGGAAGGGAAAAAGGTGGACATCTTTATCAGCAGTAATTCAAAAATGTACTGCCAAGTTGAGTTTTCTCCTTCTTTGCCGCAAGAAGAGCGAGATATAAATGGCACATGTATTGAGAAACTTAAAGACCTTCTGCCCAGTTGCAATACTAATTGTGTATGGAAGTATATTTCACCTCTTGAATTTGACGAGGTTTTTCAACTTTTCATTGAAGTGGTGAACAGATGTAAACAAATGGCCAACAATGGATAAAGAACTTGAACTGCTGTCGGATTGGCTGAAACACCAAAACGACTTACCCAAGAAGCGTACCCATAAGGAAACGCTTCTCGACATAGCTGGTATCGATCATCTGGAGAACCACTGGTCGGACATATATGCTTATTTCTTTAACCCGAAAGCCTCTCATGGGCTTTCAAGGTTATTCATTGACTCCTTGCAGGACATCCTCTGCTCAAAGACTGAACAATCCCCTTTGATGATGAAATCATTTTCCGTCCTTCGCGAATGCGGTGTACAGGACGAGAAAGGCAACACGAAACGCATTGATCTTCTCCTCCAAAACGAGGACGAGGCTATCATCATTGAAAACAAGGTATATGCCGCTCTCTATAATAGACTTGACCTGTACTGGAACAAGCCGAATGTCCCGGAAGAGAACAAAAGAGGAATTGTACTCTCACCTTGGGCAACGCCTGTGAAATTCCACAACTTCGTGAACATAACCCACGAGGATTTTGCCCACACTATTGAGAATAACTTGTCTGCATATTTTGCCACCGCCAACCCCAAATCCCTTATATTGCTGCAAGATTTTATTCAGAACATCTATAATGTCACACACGCCATGAACGAAGAAGAAGTATATTTTTATTTTGAAAACAGAGAAAAGATAAATCGTCTTGCTGAAATACGCAAAAACGTTGTATCGCACATTTGGAAAACGATTGAGGAGGATGGAAATACCAAACTGCTGAAGCCGCTTTTCAAAGAGAACGGAATGAAGCTATCTATCAAGACCAAGAATAATGTCGATTACTGCTACTATACTTTCGATGCATTGCCAGACAAAGTGATGTTGACATTGGTCTATGATACGCTGTGGAATTATGATAAAGATGGATGCCGCATACGCATGTTCCTTGAACTCCAGTCCAAGGAAATGATAAAATTCGTAAAGGACATGAAGGACACTCTTGAACTTGAACCAGATGGCCATAAAGAAGATACCACGTGGTGGCATTACAAAGGGACTAAAATTACTTTTACACCTAAAGAACTTGCCAATAGCAACGATATTGCCACACGAATTGTCAATACCATAAAAGAATCGCATTTCTACGAGGACGGTCAGAAAATAATTGCCCTTTGGAAAGAACACCACAAATGACAAGCTACATCTCCAACTCCGCCCATTACAAAGAAGTGCTTTCGCGCGTGAAGACTGTGAAGCAGACGCTTTGGATTGGTCTGCTGACATCAAAGACCTATATATAGAGATAGGAAAGGAGAAGAAGCCATTCCTTGCTCTCATTGCCATGCTCATCCGTCGTGGTGTGGAGGTAAGGCTCATTCATGCAAAAGAACCTGGACCAAACTTCAGGGAGGACTTTGACAAGTACCCTGTTCTCTACGACCGCTTGGAGCGAGTGCTTTGTCTGCGTGTTCATTTCAAGATGTTTGTCTTTGATGGCAAGGAGGTGTATGTGGGTAGTGCAAATCTCACGGGTGCGGGAATTGGCATGAAGGCTGAAACGACTCGCAACTTCGAGGCGGGCATCCTGACAGATAACCCTGAAATCGTTGAACAAGCAATGAACCAGTTCGACGAAGTATGGATGGGAAAGCATTGCAAAAAATGCAAGCGTAGAGATTTCTGCGCAGACCCAATCAAATAACTTTTTTGACGAACATTTCATTTTTCCTCAACCTCTGCCACCAACTGGCAGAGGCCTTTGTTTTCTTTGCACTATAAAACTTCACATGAACCAAAAATGTATAAGAAAATGGCAGCAAGGAAGAAACTTGATTTGCTCACAGCAGTTGAGCAGATTGTGGAAAAAGCACAGGGTACGGGGCTTAGTAGCGAATTTTATCGCAAAGCTAACAGATATATTAAATATGTGTCGGAAAAACTGGAACTTACTCAAGAGCAAAGTGTGATGATGGCGCTGTTTATAGACAATAGTGATGATACGAAAATCGCCATAAGCGACTTCAGCAAGTTTCTGAACTGTCGAACCACTAGGATTATCAGATATATGTCGGAGATTGATGTTCTCGAGAAAAGGGAACTGGTCAGATGCAGACGTGATGGTAACCATATCACCTATAGGGTTCCCTTAGAGGTTGTAGAGGCTTTTAAGAACAATGAGAAGTACATTCCTAAAGACTGTTCTGGCCTTTCATGTCAGGAGCTGTTCGGAGAGATAGAAAATGTGTTTGATTTGCGGAAAAATGACGAATTAACTTATGATGCAACCGTAGAAAAGATAAGGCATTTGTTCAATTGTAACAGCCAGCTGCTTTATGTTCAGAAGGTACGGAGCTACGGCATGTCTGAAGGCGACAAAATGATGCTGATTCTATTTTCTCATCTATTTGTGAATAACAACGATGAAAATATCGGGTATTATGACCTTTGTTTCCTTTTTGACAAAAGCTGCTGGAGAGATATTAAGTTATGTCTAAATGATGGAGAAAATATACTTTTTACAGAAAAGATGATAGAGTACAACAACGCCGATGGATTTGTTAACAGAGAATCTTTCCGTATGACAGCTGAAGCAAAACGTCAATTGTTTACAGAACTCAACCTTTCTTCTTTGAATCAAAACAATAACCGTCGCGACATGATTAAATCCGAAGATATCGTACCCAAAAATCTATTCTATGGAGATAAAATTAATTCCCAAATTGAAGAATTGGGCGGACTACTGGATGACGTGCAATACAAACAAATCCGTACACGCATGAAAGACTCGGGGTTCCGTTGTGGCTTTACTTGCCTCTTCTATGGTTCTGCCGGAACTGGCAAAACCGAAACTGTGTTACAACTGGCAAGACAAACGGGCCGTGACATTATGCAAGTCAATATATCCCAAATTAAGAGCATGTGGATAGGCGAAAGCGAGAAGAACATAAAGCAAGTATTCGACAATTATCGGGCCAAGGCAAAAAAGTGTCGTATTACCCCAATTCTCTTATTCAACGAGGCTGATGCTATCATTGGTAAACGTCAGGAAGGAGCCGAGAGAGCTGTTGACAAAATGGAGAACGCTATCCAAAATATCATCCTTCAGGAAATGGAAACGCTTGACGGTATTCTCATTGCTACAACCAATCTGGCACAAAACATGGACAAAGCTTTTGAACGGCGATTCCTCTATAAAATCAAGTTCGAGAAACCTACCACAGAGGCTCGTATGAGTATGTGGCGTGAAATGATACCAGTTCTGAAGGAAGAGGAAATACGAATTTTAGCCACAAAGTATGATTTCAGTGGCGGTCAGATAGAAAATATTGCCAGACATTATACGATCGGAAATATCCTTCATGGTGAGTCCAAGAACATTGTGGAAGAGTTGACCGTCTACTGTGACAGCGAAAGACTTGAAACCAAAGGAACACGCAAAATCGGATTTTGCTTATAAAAACTGAAATTTCGGGCAGAACACTGTTTTGCTCCTCGCCTTTCCTTGTGTTCGATATTACCATTATTACCGATGTGGCTTTTTGCTCGCACGTTTACCCCGACACGTAATAACATACTGATTGCAAACGCTTACTGAGGTGCAGGCCGACTTTTGCCGCAAACACCGCTTGGCATGGGCTGAGGGCTCTATTTGTCAGATCGATACAATCCAGGGGCATACTCATTGGCGTACGCAAAAAAAAATCAACTTTTCAGTGTTATCACATTTGAATGTTATACCTTTGCCGATGAAGCAGCACCCGGAAGTGCGCGCGTAGACAACGCTCAGGCAATATCCTGATATATATCGTAAACACTAACTTAATGCTATCCAGTTATGAAAAAAATGAAATTCTTCACGTTAGCCCTTTGCGTAGCTTTCGTTTGCAGTTGTACAACCAAGCAGGGCACAGGCACCCTGTTAGGTTCAGGCGCCGGTGCAATCATTGGCGGCGTATTGGGACAAGTTATCGGTAAAGACTCTAAGAGTACCGCTATCGGCGCAGCCATCGGTGGTGCCGTAGGTGCCGGAGCCGGTGCCATCATCGGCAAGAAGATGGACAAAGTGGCAGCCGCTGCTGCACAGGTGGAAAATGCCAAGGTAGAAGAAATTACCGATGCCAACGGTTTGAAGGCTGTGAAGGTGACATTTGACTCGGGCATACTCTTTGCCACCGGTAAGGCCGACCTCAACACAGTGTCGAAAGCCTCTCTGCAAAACTTCGCCAACGTGGTGAAAGCCGACAATCAGATACAAGTCGATGTGCAAGGTCACACCGATAGCACAGGCAGCGATGCTGTCAACAATCCCCTCTCGGTGAAGCGTGCACAGTCGGTGGTCAATTATCTGGTGGAGTGCGGCGTGCCCTATGCGCAGTTTGCCAAAGTGGAAGGTCTCGGCTCCACGATGCCCGTGGCCAGCAATGAGACAGCTGCCGGACGCCAGCAGAACCGCCGCGTGGAGGTATACATGTATGCCTCGCAGGCAATGATAGATGCCGCCAATAGTCAGGCTGGCAACTAACAGCCCTTCGCAACAACACACACAAGCCCCTCCCTCCCCGGTATCCGACAAGCGGGGAGGGGAGGGGCTTTCGCTAAAGGCGAAAGGCAATAACGACAGAATAAGAATTAGTTGAAGAGCGTGAAACGAGTGCTACGCATCATAGGCAAGACCTTGAAGTGGGTGTTGATAGTGTTTTTCACGAGCAGCATCCTAGCGGTGATAGTCTATCGCTGGGTGCCCGTGTATGTCACACCGCTGATGGTGTTCAACACTATCGGCCATGTGGTGAAAGGCGAGCGTGCCACCTTCTACCACGAGTGGGTGCCTCTGGAGCGCATGTCGCCACATCTGCCCATAGCCGTCATCTCCAGCGAAGACCAAAACTATCCCATACATCACGGCTTTGATATGAAGGCAATAGAGCAGGCCGTGGAGTACAACAAGACACATGAGCGTAAACGGGGTGCCTCCACCATCAGTCAGCAGACAGCCAAGAACGTTTTTCTCTGGCAAAGCAGAACATGGTTCAGAAAGGGACTCGAAGCCTACTTCACCTTCCTCATAGAACTCTTCTGGCCTAAGGAGCGCATTATAGAGGTGTACCTCAACTCCATTGAGATGGGCGACGACATCTACGGAGCACAGGCTGTGGCCGAACACCACTTCAACAAGACAGCAAAGCTACTCACACGCGAAGAGTGCGCACTCATTGCAGCATCGCTGCCCAACCCCCACAAGTATAATTCTGCCCAGCCATCACCCTATCTGTATAAACGACAGAGAGCCATCCTGCGACAGATGAACTTCGTGGAATATGCCTACCCGCAACTAAAGGGGTATACAGACAAGTAGACAAGTTGACAAGTTTTTTCCCAAACGACCAGACGACTAAACGACCGAACGACCAACCAACATGGTACAGCTTGACACACTCAATGCCCAACAGTTGGCAGCCGTAGAATATATCGACGGCGCCTCACTCGTCATTGCCGGTGCCGGGTCGGGAAAGACGCGCGTGCTCACCTATAAGATTGCCTATCTGGTGGATTGCGGACTCGAACCCTGGCGCATTTTGGCACTCACCTTTACCAACAAGGCCGCCAACGAGATGAAAGAGCGCATCGGTCAGCTTATTGGACCCGACCGGGCACGCTACCTGCACATGGGCACATTCCACAGCATCTTCGCACGCATACTGAGGAGAGAGGCTCAGAGCATGGGATATACATCGGCCTACACCATCTATGACGAGACCGACAGCCGCCAGCTTATTAAGCAAATAGTGAAAGAACTGCAGCTCGACGACAAAGACTATAAACCCGCCACTTTGCATGCGCACATCTCCATGGCAAAAAACTTCCTCGTGCTGCCCGATGCCTATGCTAAGCATGCAGCCTACCGGCAACGCGACAAAAATGCCAAACTGCCACGCACAGCAGAGATATACCAGATATACCAGCAACGACTCAGGCAAAGCAATGCCATGGACTTCGACGACCTGCTCGTCAACACCTATCTGCTCTTCGAACAGCAACCCGATATCCGACAACATTACGCACAGCAATATGGATTCGTGCTGGTGGACGAGTATCAAGACACCAACTACGTGCAGCAGTGCATCCTGCTACAGCTCACCCGCGAGCACCAGCATGTGTGCGTGGTGGGCGATGACGCACAAAGTATCTACGCTTTCAGGGGAGCCAATATCGACAATATTCTTGACTTCCAACAGCAGTACAACAATGTGCAACTATTCAAGTTGGAGCGCAACTATCGCTCTACCGAGCGCATCGTGGGTGCCGCCAACAGCCTCATACAACACAATGAACGCCAGATACAGAAGGAAGTGTTCAGCCAAGAAGGCGAGGGCAGTCTGCTCATGCTGCAAGCCTGCATCGACGACAAGCAAGAGGCTACTTACGTGGCCACAACCATAGCGCAGCAACATCGCCGAGACCACACCCCCTACAACGATATGGCAGTGCTCTATCGCACCCATGCGCAGAGCCGAGTCATAGAAGAACACCTGCGCAAGATGCAGATACCCTACCGCATCTACGGAGGGATGAGTTTCTACCAACGCAAAGAGGTGAAAGACATCATGGCCTACCTGCGCCTGCTCACCAACCCCAGCGACGACGAAGCACTGCGACGCATCGTCAACTATCCTGCCCGCGGCATCGGAGCAACCACATTGGGTAAGCTGAGCGACGCAGCACGCAGCAGAAACCTCCCCATCTGGGACATGCTCAGCGATCAATGGCTCCTATCGCTGCCCGTCAACAGTGGCACACGCAACAAGTTGCTTCAGTTTCGCAACATGATGACCACTTTCGCCCTCGCTGCCCGTGAGCAAAATGCCTATCAGCTGACCCTCAGCGTGGTGAAGGAAAGTGGTATTGCCGATGACCTGAAGGCCGACCTCTCGGTAGAAGGCTTGGTGCGCGTCGACAACATGCAAGAACTGTTGGCCAGCGTGCACGACTTTGTGGAAACCAGCAAACAGCTGTCGCCCGACCTGCTTCCCACCGTCGACCTCTACCTGCAAGATGCTGCCCTGCGTACCGATGCCGATGAGCCACAGGCTGCCGACGAAGATGCCGTGACACTCATGACGGTGCACAGTGCCAAGGGATTGGAATACGACACCGTGTTTGTCGTGGGTCTCGAAGAAAATGTGTTTCCCTCGCAACGCTCTATGCAGTCGTTGCGCGAACTGGAAGAAGAGCGGCGGCTGCTCTATGTGGCCATCACACGAGCCAAGCACACATGCTGTCTCAGCTATGCCGAAAGCCGTTTCCGCTATGGCGCGACGGAGTTTAACCGCCCCAGCCGCTTCCTGCGCGACATCGACAAGAGTTTTCTGCGCACATCACCCACCGCACCGCCCCTGCCAAGTGGCCACCGCATACGCATACAACAGCCTGAGAGAAAGGGGCGACGCCTCATCCCGTGGGTACGCAGCCAGCGCAACACTTCACCAGATACCATCAACAGCAGCACTGCGACAGCCAACACTACAGCCAACAGCTGCTATCCACCCGGATGCCGAGTGCGGCACAGCCGTTTTGGAGAAGGTACGGTGGTGGAATGCCAAGGTAGCGGCGACAACCTGATGGTGAAAGTAAATTTTGATAAAGTAGGAGAAAAACAACTGTTGGCCAAATTTGCCAAACTCGTAATCCTTTCATAACTTTGCCACATGACACTACTTATCGTCGCCATCATCGTCATCGCCTATGTGCTCATCGCCAGCGAGCGACTCACGCACATCAACAAAGCCACCGTGGCCATATTTGCAGGAACGGTAGGCTGGGTGATCTATATATGCTTCGGTGCCGACTTTGTCAATAGTCAGTATCAGGCAGAGTATTTCAACTGGCTCAACGATGCCGCCTCAACGAGCCACACCGTGAAGCAGTATATCGCTGAGCATATCTTCTTACCCTATGTGGCCCGTGTGGCAGAGATAGCACTCTTTCTGCTTGCCACGATGAGCATCGCCGACATTCTTATCACCAACGGCTGTCTCGACTACCTGCGTGCCCGTATGCGGACACGCCACGCACGACAGCTGTTGTGGATGCTTACGGCAGTCACATTCCTCATCTCCGCCAATCTCGATAACCTCACCACCACCATTGTCATGCTCATGGTGATGCGCAGCATTGTGGCAAGCCGCCGTCAGCGCTGGCTATATGGCTCTGCCATCGTCATAGCAGCCAATGCCGGCGGAGCGCTCACTGTGATTGGCGAACCCACAGGGCTCTATCTGTGGAACATCAAGGCCGTCACAGCATCCATATACTCACTACACCTGCTGCTGCCCACACTCATAGCATGGGCAGTGCCCACCTACCTCATCGGACGTATGCTACCCGATAGGGTTGACATTGAATCGCAAGTGTCGGCATACCGCGACAACACTGACTCACGATGGCTTTATGTCAAGCAGTTTGTTATGCTCTTCATAGGCATTGGCGGACTGTGGACCATCCCCACGCTCTACAACATCACGCACCTGTCGCCCTTCCTCGGCGCACTATGCGTGCTCTCGCTGCTATGGCTCGTCAACGAACTCTTCAATAGGCAGGCCATGCAGACGGGGCAAACCATCATCCCACGCATTCCTAAGGTGCTGCAATATGAGACAGTGCAGACCATCCTGTTTGTCATAGGCATCATGCTGTCCATCGGTGTGGTGAAAGAGACGGGTGCCGTACGCTGGCTCACGCACATTCTCGACGAAACATTCCACAACGTGTGGCTTGGCGGCATGCTTGCAGCAGCGGTGAGCAGCGTGCTCGACAACTTTGCCACCACCATCTCCTTCTTCTCCTTCCACGATGTGGCAGCACCCAACCTGCCGCCGGAGAGCTTCTACACCAACTTCCAACAGGACGGCAACTCTTGGAACATCATTGCCTACTGTGCTGCCGTGGGAGGCAGTTTCCTGCTCATAGGCAGCATGAGCGGACTGGCACTGCTGAAGTCGGAACGCATCAGGCTGGGATGGTATTTCCGCAACATTGGCCTCAAGGCAGTGCTGGGATGGGCCATAGGCCTTGGGGTAATGTATCTGCTGAGCTGATATGGATATAGTACAAGCCTTTCGCTCTGCCTTCCGACGTAAGCAAGAGAAGTGCTGGGAGAAGATTTTTGTGGTGGTCGACATCCACGACACCGTTCTGCATGCCTCCTACCACAATGCCGAACGCTATCGCTTCTTTCCGCATGCACGGCAGGCGTTGCGCATCCTCTCACAACGCAGCGACGTGTGCCTCATACTTTGGAGCTCCTCCTACCCCGATGCATTGCAACGCTATGTCGACTTTTTCAGTCGTCAAGGCATACGCTTCAACCATGTGAACTGTAATCCTGAAGTGGACAACACCTCACTTCAAGACTTTAGCCATAAACTCTATTTCAACGTAGGCATCGACGACCGTTTCGGTTTCCAGCCACAAACAGATTGGAAACAGCTGAAGGATTATCTGACCCTGGCATGCACTGACGAGTAGGACAGCAATATCACAAAGCGAGCACGAAGACTCACAATTACCCTCTGTGCGCCTTCGTGCTCGCTTTGTGTCGGCATAGTCAACACAACAATCATCACCTTCCCCGGTGCCGGAATCGTATTTCGCGCATGCCGTGCTTACCCATAAACCGGCTTTTGTCCACATAGGTGTTCACTCCGTTGATGCGCCCTTTGCCTGTGTATTGCCACATAGTGATGTCGCGTTCGTCGGCCAGACGCGGTTCATGCGCCGTGTATTGTGCTATCATGAGCGGATAGCCATCGAGCTTGCCCACCAAGTAGCGGTTGTAGAAGTTGGTATAGGTGTAGAGCAACGGTTTCTGCCGGTAGGCATGCTCCACCAAACCGATGAAGGTGAGCAGGCTGTCGCAGAAAGCATCCACCGACATTCCCTTTGGCATCACCTCGATATCGATCATCGGTATCAGGTCTTGGTCGGCAGGGCGGCATTGCGCCATGAAGTTTTGCAGCTGCAGGTGCTGGGGCACCAGGGGGCGATAGAAATGATAGGATCCCACTTTCAGTCCGGCGGCATGCGCCATCTCAATGTTGTGCTTGTATTTCACATCTACGTGGTCGCGTCCTTCCGTAGCCTTCAGGTACACATACATCATCTTGCTGTTGTTGCCCACGGCATCCCAGAACACTTCGCCCTGATAGCGGCTCATGTCGAGTCCGTGAATGTGTTCGCAAGTGTCTTCGCACATCACGTAAGGATCTTGTGCCAACAGAGGTAATGTGGCAAACGCCAACAAGATGGTAAATAGTATCTTTTTCATAACAGGTGGATAATATTATCTTGCGTGGGGTAGGGGAGTTGCGCTCATTGCGCGGCAAAGGTAGCAATTTTTAGCGGTTACGGGTACTTTCTGTCTCAAAAAGCAAAGTGTCTGTCTCTTCGATTTCCTGTTTCTCGCTGTTAAACAGGCAGTTTCCGTACATTCTTTCAAGTGGTGTCGGCAGTTAGGCAATACTTGCGTTGTGATTGAGGCCCGATTGCGTTGTGATTGAGGCCCAATTGCGTTGTGATTGAGGCCCAATTGGTAGGCAGTTGGGCAATACTTAGAGTGTGATTGGGCAACACTCACGCCGCAACGAAAAACAGACAGGCAACCAATAGGTTTACCTGTCCGTTTGCACGCATGTCAGTTGTCTTATCACTTCTGCCGCTGCTATGAGTCCTGCCGTGGCCGGCACGCAGGTGTAGGATGCCGGCACGCGTTGCTGTCGTCGCTGTTCGGTGTGCGTGGTGTGTGATGGCAGTTCTGCTTCGCTGTGCGCTGTGACGATGGGATGTGCCGCATCGAGGAGTTGAGGTTTGCGCGGTGGCTCCGTACTGCTCACCACCTGAATGTCGGTGATGCCCTCCTTACGCAGCGTGCGGCGCATGACGCGTGCAAGGGGGTCGATGTCGGTCTTGTCTAGGGAGGTGAGGCGCAGTAGGGTAGGGTCGAGTTTGTTGCCAGTGCCCATGCAAGCGAGGAAAGGGATGTGGAGACGGTGGCAGCGCCGTGCCAATTCGAGTTTGGCTGCTACCGTGTCGATGCAGTCGACTACGAAGGAATATTGACCGAGGTCGACAGCGTCGGCATTGTCGGGCAGGTAGAACATGCGGTGGGTGTATACCACGCACTGTGGGTTGATGTCGGCGATACGCTGTCGGGCAACGTCCACCTTGTATTGTCCAACGTTGGAGTGTAGGGCGATGACTTGCCGATTGATATTGCTCATTGCCACGGTGTCGTTGTCGAAAAGGCTGAGCTGTCCTATGCCACTGCGTGCCAGTGCCTCTACGACGTACCCTCCCACGCCACCAATGCCGAAGACGGCAACGTGAGCTTGCTGCAGCAGTTGCATGGCATCGGTGCCGAGCAGCATGGTGGTGCGATCGAAGGCGTGCATGGTGAGAGAGGAGCGATTACTTTGCTGCGATGCACTCTATCTCTACGCGCGCCTGTTTGGGCAACTCCTTGACGGCGAAGGCCGAGCGTGCGGGGAACGGCTCGTGGAAGAATTCGGCGTATACCTCGTTCATGGCGCCAAAGTCGGCCATGTCGGCAAGCAGCACAGTGGTCTTCACCACGTTTTCCATAGTGAGTCCTGCGGCTTCGAGCACGGCCTGCACATTTTGCAGCGACTGTCGTGTCTGCTCCTTGATATCGTCGGAGGGGAAGGCACCAGTTGCGGGGTCGATGGGCAGTTGGCCAGAGGTGAAAACAAGGTCGGTAGTGGCGATACCCTGACTGTAGGGACCGATAGCTGCGGGGGCAGCGTTGGTGTGAAGGGAAGATTTCATAAGTGATGTGCTTTGTTGTTGAATAGTTGGGTTTTACATACACCGCGATACGGTGCTATAGGTAATGAGAATATGGATGATGACAGTGTAGCTCCAATCATTCTCCGTCTGTCATTAATTGAAACACGTGTGTGCCGTAGGCTATGGTGCTGATTTCTATTGCCTTGTCGGCCTGGATGTGTAGCGTGATAGGCGTGTCGGTGTCGTTGAGCAGGTCGTGAGCTTGGTAGATGTGCTCCTTGATGCCGAGCCACTCAATAGCGTGGTTGGGTATGTGCAAGGAGATGGTGGCGGGTTGCACGTTGAAGTTGGCTATGCAGAGCAGCAGTTGACTGCCATGTTGTCGGAAGAAGGCGAACTGTCGGTTGATGTGTGGGTTGACATACATGAGGTCGAACATTCTTCCTTCGCTCAGTGCGGGCTGTGTGTTGACCAGGTTGAGCATTTGCTGATAGCACTGCTCCAGTCGGCGTTGCTTTCGTGTGAGTTTGCGCCGTTGGAAGAAGGTGCGTTGCAAGCTTTCCACGCACCAGTAGTCGTAGATGGTGGTTCGTCCGTCGCCTTGACTGTAGCCCTCCTTCTCGTCGCCTTGCTCGCCCACCTCTTGGCCGGCATAGATCATGGCGGGGCTGTTGCGCAGGCAGAGTGCCACCAGCATGGCAGGCAAGGCGGCTTCGGCTGAGTCCAACAATTGTTTGGACGCTACACGCTGTTCGTCGTGATTTTCGATGAACGCCAACATGTGTTCTGCAATGTCGTCGGTGCGTTGCCAGCAGCGTGTGATGTCGTGCGTGGACCATTGCTGCCGACAAATGGCGATGAGTGTGTCGTAGAGTCCCACCTTGTCGTAGAGCATGCTGAACCCCGCTTGCAGCAAGGGACGATACATCCCCTCGTCGTACACCTCGGCGATGAAGTCTACGTGGGGAAACTCCTTGTGCATCAGCGGTATCACCCATTGCCAGAAGGCCAGCGGCACCATGTGCACCATGTCGCATCGGAAGGCATCAACACCCTGCTGTGCCCAAAAGCGCAGGATGTAGAGCATGGCAGTCCATGTGGCTGGCACTGCTCCGTCGGCACCGACGGGAGCCAGTTGTGTGCACAAGGGCGGACAACCATAGTTGAGTTTGACGGTGTCGTACCAATCATTCATCGTGGGATGGGCATGAAACTGGTCGTTGCCTGTGGCGCGTGCCGGCTCTTCGTGGTAGGTGCCGATGGGGAAGTCAGGAGCGAAGCACTGATGGGGCAGGTAGTAGAAGTTGTTGTCGGGTGCAAAGGCACATGTCGTGTCGTCGTTTTCGCCCAGATTGCAAACGCCCTTTGGCGCAGCGATGGAACGGTACTGTCGTGCCACATGATTGGGCACGAAGTCGATAACAATCTTCAGTCCTGCCTTGTGTGTGCGTGCAACGAGCGACTGCCATTCTTTCATGCGCAGGTCGACATTGGTGGCCAAGTCGGGGTCGACGTCGTAGTAGTCGGCAATGGCATAGGGCGAACCCGCCTTACCCTTCACGATGTGTGGGTCTTGCTTGGGAATGCCATAGGCAGAGTAGTCGGTGGCAGTGGCATGACGTATGATGCCTGTGAACCACACGTGCGAGGCTCCCAGTCGCCTGATGCGCCGCAGCACGGTAGGTGTGATGTCGCCCAACTTGCCACATCCGTTTTCGTCTATTGTCCCTCCGGTTTTCTGTTCTCGCCGTTGTGGCATGAGCAGGCGCGGGAAGAGTTGATAGATGATGGTTTTCCGCTTGCTGCTATGCGATGCCATGTGCCTGAACGTTGCGGTCGATACGTGCTATCATGCCTTGCAGTGCCTTACCCGGACCGCACTCGGTGAAGTCGGTAGCTCCGTCGGCAATCATGTGTTGCACACATTGTGTCCAGCGCACGGGGCTGGTGAGCTGTGCTATAAGGTTGGTTTTTATCTCTTCGGGATTGGTGTGCGGCATGCCGTCTACATTCTGATACACGGGGCAAATGGGTTGGGCAAAGGCAGTCTGCTCGATGGCGTGTTGCAGCTCGTCCTTGGCGGGTTGCATCAGGGGCGAATGGAAGGCACCTCCCACCTTGAGGGGCAGTGCGCGCTTGGCTCCTGCTGCCTTCAGCTGCTCGCAGGCCATATTTACAGCTTCTATGTTGCCGGAGATGACGAGTTGTCCGGGGCAGTTGTAGTTGGCAGCCACCACCACATTGCCCTCGCTGCTCACCTCAGCGCATATACGCTCTATGGTAGCGTCGTCGAGTCCCACGATGGCCGCCATGGTTGATGGTGCTGCCTCGCATGCTTTCTGCATGGCCATGGCGCGTGCATGCACGAGGCGTAGTCCGTCGGCGAAGGACAGTGCGCGTGCTGCAACGAGAGCGGAGAACTCACCCAGCGAGTGACCGGCAGTCATCTGCGGGCAGAAGGCATCGCCCATGCCGATAGCGGCAATGACACTATGGAGAAAGACGGCAGGCTGTGTGACGCGCGTCTGCTTCAGGTCGTCGTCGCTACCGTTGAACATGATGTCGGTGATGTTGAAACCAAGGATGTCGTTGGCCTCCTCAAAGCGCTGGCGTGCCTCAACGCTACTGTCGTAGAGGTCTTTGCCCATGCCAGAAAATTGGGCACCCTGTCCGGGAAAAACAAATGCTTTCATAATAGGTGTGGTATGATGTTGAAATTGCGCTGCAAAGGTAGTGGTTTTTCTTCGCTTGACTCGCGCGCGTAATAATAATATGGTGTGGCAGTTGTGTCGGGGCGTTTTGGCACAGTGTTTGCTCATTGCCTAAAGGAATATCGACAAACACATAAAAACCTACATGATATGAAGCAAGGAAATATTGGGGTTACCACAGAGAACATTTTCCCCGTCATCAAAAAGTTCTTGTATTCCGACAACGAGATATTTCTTCGTGAGATGGTGTCGAATGCCGTCGACGCCACGCAGAAGCTGAAGACGCTGGCCGAGCGCGGACAGTTCAGCGAGGAATTGGGCGACCTTACCGTGCGCATCAGTCTCGACGAGGCTGCCGGCACACTCACCTTCTCCGACCGCGGCATAGGCATGACCGAGGAAGAGGTCGACAAATATATCAATCAGATAGCCTTCTCGGGCGTGAACGATTTCCTGGAAAAATACAAGGACAGCGCCAATGCCATCATCGGCCACTTTGGTCTGGGCTTCTACTCTGCCTTTATGGTGAGCAAGAAGGTGGAAATCATCACGCGCAGTTATCAGAAAGACGCCGAGGCCGTGCGCTGGTCCTGCGACGGAACGCCTGCCTTCACCATCGACAAAGCTGACAAGCAAGACAGAGGCACCGACATCGTGCTCTATATTGACGACGACTGCAAAGACTTCCTGAAGAAGCAGAAGATTAGTGAACTGCTCAACAAATACTGTAAGTTTATGTCGGTGCCCGTTGCCTTCGGCAAGAAGACCGAATGGAAAGATGGCAAAGAGGTAGACACCGACGAAGACAACATAGTGAACAGCGCCGCACCACTCTGGACCGAAGCACCGGCCTCACTCAAAGACGAAGACTATAAGAAATTCTACCACACGCTGTATCCCATGCAGTTTGAGGAGCCCATGTTCTGGATACACCTCAACGTAGACTTCCCCTTCCATCTCACAGGCATACTCTACTTCCCCAAGGTGCACAGCAATATCGACCTGCAGCGCAACAAGATACAGTTGTACTGCAATCAGGTTTTCGTCACCGATCAGGTGGAAGGCATCGTGCCCGAATGGCTTACCCTGCTGCATGGCGTGATCGACTCGCCCGACATCCCGCTCAACGTGAGCCGCTCCTACCTGCAGAGCGATGCCAATGTGAAGAAGATTGCTACCTACATCACCAAGAAAGTGGCCGACCGACTCAACAACGAGGCGAAAGACAACCGCAAGGCATACGAAGAGAAGTGGGACTCGCTGAAACTCTTCATCCACTATGGCATGCTGTCGCAAGACGACTTCTACGATCGCGCCAAAGACTTCGCCCTGATGAAGGACATTGACGGCAAATACTATACCTACGATGAGTATGCCACACTCATCAAGGGCGGGCAGACCGACAAGGAGGGCACGCTTGTGTATCTCTATGCCACCGACAAGCAGACACAGTATCCCTACATCGCAGCAGCTCAGCAGAAAGGCTATAGCGTGCTGATGATGGATGGCGAACTCGATACACACGTGGTGTCGATGCTTGAACAGAAGTTGGATAAGACGCGCTTTGTGCGTGTGGATGCCGACGTGGTCGACCGCCTGATAGTAAAAGACGACGAGCACAAACTGGAACTGAGCGATGCAGACAACCAACACCTGCAGGAGGCTTTCCGCTCACAGCTGCCGCAAATGGAAAAGGCCGAACTGTATGTTGACGTGAAAGCCCTGGGTGCCGATGCCATGCCGATAGTGATCACACAGAGCGAATATATGCGCCGCATGAAGGACATGAGCCGCCTGCAGGGAGGCATGAATTTCTACTCGCAGATGCCCGACACCTACAGCATGACGCTCAATGCCGACCATCCGCTCATAGCAGCCATACTGCAGGCAGAGAACGACGCATGCCAGGCAGAACTGGAACCCGTGGAGAACGAACTGAAGGGCTTGCGTGCTCGCCGACAGGCGCAGCAGCAGATGCAAGACAAGAAGAAGGCCGATGAGGTGACCGACGAAGAGAAGGCTGACCTGCAGAAGACTGACGACGACATCAAGACGCAGGAAGACAAACAAAAAGCCATCATAGCAGCTTTTGCCGACAAGCACAATCCCATCCATCAGCTCATCGACCTTGCCCTGCTGCAGACAGGACTGCTAAAGGGTGAAGCACTCACCACCTTTGTGAAGCGCAGCATTGATATGATGCACTGACAATAATCTTGATCGCCCTGGTGCTATCGCTGATATCTGTGGGCAGAATGCAAAGAGAGAGACATTGCCATCGCCTGATGTGCAGTCTCTCTCTCTCTCTTGATGTCTGTGCGCTGTGGCTTTACAGTCTGATGGGGCACGACAGCGCCAATTCCGTGTAGTCGGCTTTGAACAGGTGCGCCTTTACGTTGATGCCTATGCGCAAGTGTGCCAGGCTGGGGAAGGTGTAGTGCAGGCCCACGGTTTCATAGTAGGGCTTTTCCAGATCGCGTGCGAGGGCGCCCATGGCGCGATAGAGATAGAAACCGAGCGAAACGGGCATGGAGAAGTTGTGATAGAACACTTCGTGCTTTCCTGCTATGGCAATGGAGAAGGGGTCGGTGTGGGCCTTGCGTCCTGCCTGTACGTTGTAGCGATGGGCATCGTCAGCATAGGTGCCGTAGAACATGTCGATGCCTATACCCGAAGCCCACCGGCGTGCATAGCGCACCATGAAGTCGGCGTTCAGCGAATAGCACACGTAATGGCGGAAATGCTCCTTGCGGTAGTCTTTATCACCTTTAGGCGTCCAGAACTGGCTCTGTTTCCATTCTTCATCCATTGTCTTGCATCCTACTCCGAGCGTGAAACGCAGGTAGGTGTAGGGCTTGAAGTGGGGTGGGGGATTGAGTGCAAAGTCGGTATGGTTGTTGTAGCGCGGGTTGAGCAGACCGCCCGGCAACTGCTCCCATGAGTTGTCGTCGTCCAAATAGTATTGCAGTGCCAGCACGGGACCTACGTAGTTGGCGCCTTTGTTGGGGCGGTTCATGGCCCCGTTGGACACATGCCAATAGTCAACGCCCGCGCGGATTCCCCAATGCGATGCGATGCGATAGTTGATGTGCATGCCGGCACCGAAGTGTATGAGCCATCGCGAACCAACGATGTCGTTGTCGATGGCCACGTTTTTGTCGTATTTGGAGTGTGAATAGGCCACGCCCATGCTCAATGCCATATCTACTTCAAAGCGGCGGTGCCGATAGAGCGGGCGAGAGAAGGTGCCGATGAGTGATGCGGTGTTGCCCAAGCGCGTGATATAGTCTACCTCTTCAGCCAATCCCCACTCCGGAGCAGGCGTGCGGTGCATGGTGGACCCATGGTTGAAGCCATACTTGATGCCGAGCGAGAGTGTGGGGTAGTCGTAGTCGTGGGCATAGGCATCGTGATTGACGGGCAGCGACTGATAGCTGATGTCGGCACCGATGGCGAAGTTGGTGCGCCCTATCTGGTAGAGCTTGTCAAACTTAGCCATCCATCCTGGGTTAGCATAGACCGAGACCGACAGATTCTGTTTTGTGAGCGGTGCAGGGCGCTTGTAGACAGAGCTGTCGATAATTTCGGGTTGTGGTGATGCGTTGTTGTCGACACAGAGTGGTGTAGACTTTTCACAGATGTGCGACGTGTCTATGACCATTTTCAGCGAATCTACCGGCAACGTTGAGGCTATACCATTGATGTGCAGTGCCAGGGCAAGGAGTAGATATAGGATGCGTTTCATATATGGAAAATGCGTTGTGCGTTGGCAGTGGTGGCCTCTGCCAGTTCAAGGGTTGTGATGTTGAGTGCTTGAGCCGCCCGCTCAGCAATGTGCGTTATGTAGGCACTCTCATTGCGTTTTCCCCGCATGGGTACGGGGGCCATGTAGGGAGCATCGGTTTCAAGCACGATGCGGTTGAGGGGAATATGTGGTAACACTTCGGGCAGATGACTTTTTTTGAACGTCAGCACTCCGCCAATTCCCAAGGCAAAACCTGGAAAGGCGAGCAGTTGTTCGGCTTCCTGCAGGTTGCCCGTGAAGCAGTGGAAGACACCTCCTACGAGGTCGTCGGCATAGCGACGGAGGATGTGTATCATCTCATTTTGCGCCTTGCGGCAGTGTATCATCAAAGGCAGGCGCTTCTCGATAGCCCAGTGTACTTGCTCCTCGAAGGCTTGGATCTGCTCTGATTCAAATTCTCTCGACCAGTAGAAGTCCAGACCGACTTCACCGATGGCTATCACATTGGGCGTAATCAGGTTGTGAATGCCTCGCAGGGCATCTTCCCAGTCAGGGCGAACCTCTTCGGGATGCAGGCCTATCATCGGATAGAGTGTGCCGGGATGTTGTGCGCAGAGGGAAAGGATGTGTTGCGAGGAGGCTTCGTCGATGGCAGGGATGAGCATCTTGCTCACTCCTGCCTCAGCAGCGCGCGCCATCACTTCGGATCGGTCGGCTGCGTATTCGTCGCCGTCGAGGTGTATGTGTGTGTCGATGAGTGTCGTCATAAGATGGTGCAAAGATAAGTATATTGCAGAAATGGTACATAAAATCCCTCTGCCATTTATTGTTAACAGGCAGAGGGATGGTGTATTGTGTCAACCTTCACTGTGTGAAGCGTTTCTCAGTAGCGATGAGTGCTTATTCGGGTTTGATGTTGGGTTCTTCCAGTCCGAGATGCTTCTTCTTGTCTACCACCTTCAGCACCAGACCCAGCAACAATGCTGCCACGCCGAGACATGCAAACATGGTGAGGGGCACGGAGTGGTTGAGCTCTGTGGGAGGTGTTCCTTCCGGATTGGTACCATCGAGTACCTTACCGTAAAGCAGCGGGAACAGCCAGAGACCGATGTTCTGAATCCAGAATATCAGTGCATAGGCCGAACCGATAATCTTGGCAGGCACCAACTTGGGCACGCTTGGCCACAGCGATGCGGGTACGAGCGAGAATGATGATCCGAGCACGAGGATGGTGATGTAGGCTATGATGACACCTCCCACGGCACTGTCCTTGAACATCGGCAGCACGTAGGCAAAGGTGAGGTGGCAGGCTATGAGTAGCAATGAGCCGAGCACGAGCATCGATGCTGCTTTACCCTTGTGGTCCACATAGTTGCCAAGGATAGGAGTGATGCCCATGGCGAGCAGGGGGAATACAGCAAAGATGGCTGCAGCCGACTGCCGCATAAAGCCCATCCAGCAGTAAACGACGAGGGTGATGATGGCAGCTGCCAGCAAACCGTATTTCAGGCTTTTCTTCTTCATGAAGTTGCTGGTGAAAGCTGTGGCGGCAATCACTATCATCAGGGCGTATTGTATGATGGTAACGGTGTTGCTGTTCCAAAACGAGCCTTCTTCCAAACCATTGAAATGGATGTTGCATTGCAGCACGTTGACAGCATACTTCTGGAAGGGGAAGATGGCCGAATAGTAAAGTACGCAGAGCAAGGCGACAATCCAGAAACCGCTGTTTGTAAGAATTTTGCCCAGGTCGGAGAACTTGAAGGGGTCGTCTTTCTCCTCAGCTTCGCCTGTTTGCGAGTCGAGCTTCTTGTCCATGAAGAAGTAGACGATAAACATGATGAGGGCAATCATCAGCAGCACTACGCCGAAGGCTACCGAGCGGCTTACGCTTACCTTGCCTCCGAGGTTGGCAAACATGGGCGAGAAAATCATGCATGTGGCTACACCCAGGCGAGCCAACGCCATCTCAGATCCCATGGCCAGTGCCATTTCGCGACCCTTAAACCATTTCACAATACCTCGGCTGACGGTGATGCCTGCCATCTCGCAGCCACAGCCGAAGATCATGAAGCCACAGGCCGCTACCTTTGCCGATGCCGGCATGCCTTCATAGAAGGGCGAGACGCCCAACTCATCAAACAAGGGGATGTAGTTCAGATTGTCGGTAAACCATCGTTCCAGCCCGGTGCCGATGAAGCTGTCGCTCACGGCATACCATTTGATGATGGCACCCACCAACATAACGGCTCCTGAGAGCAGTGCTGTGAAGCGCACGCCCATCTTGTCGAGGATGATACCGGCAAAGATGAGGAAGAAGATGAACACGTTGAGGAATACTTCAGATCCCTGCATCGTGCCGAAGGCTGTACTGTCCCAACCTCGTGTGGTTTGCATCAGGTCCTTGATGGGAGACAGAATGTCCATGAAGATGTAGCTGCAGAACATGGCGAGCGCCAGGAGCAGCAGCGCTGTCCACCGCATGCCGGCAGAGTCGCGCAGAGTTTTCTTGATTGTTTCAGTCATAATAATATACTTTTCAATTATTCATTTTCCAATAGTCCATTATTTCTTCAGCCAACGGTCGAGCCAGTTGAAGAATGTGCGCTGCCAGAGTATGCCGTTCTGGGGCTTGAGCACCCAGTGGTTCTCGTCGGGGAAGATGAGCAGTTCGGCAGGGATGCCGCGCAGGCGTGCTGCATTGAAGGCACCCATGCCTTGGTTGGCATTGATGCGATAGTCGAGCTCGCCGTGTATGCAGAGGATGGGCGTGTCCCACTTGTCTACAAAACGATGGGGGCTGTTCTCATAGGTGCGGCGGGCACGCTCTGTCTGGTCTTTGTTCCAGAAGGCATCGTCGTATTCCCAGTTGGAGAACCACACCTCTTCGGTGTCGGTGTACATCGACTCGAGGTTGAAAGCACCGTCATGAGCGATGAAGCACTTGAAGCGCTTGTCGTGATGTCCGGCGAGATAGTATACGGAGAATCCTCCGAAGCTGGCTCCGACGGCTCCCATGCGGTCTTTGTCTACATAGGGCAGATTAGCTGCGGCATCGTCGATGGCGGAGAGGTAGTCGCGCATGCACTGACCTGTCCAGTCGCCGCTGATGGCTTCACACCACTCGCTGCCGAAGCCAGGCAGTCCGCGGCGGTTGGGGGCTACTACTACATAACCCTGCGATGCCATGATGAAGAAGTTCCAACGATAGCTCCAGAACTGACTGACGGGACTTTGCGGGCCGCCTTCGCAGAAGAGGAGGGTGGGGTACTTCTTGTTCTTGTCGAAATGAGGAGGAAGGATAACCCAATACATCAGGTCCTTTCCGTCGGTGGTCTTTGTCCACCGCTGCTCGACTGTAGGCGATGCCATCTGGCTGAATATGTGTTGGTTTTCTTCTGTCAGTCGTTTTGCCTTTAGCGGTTGCTTTTCTTTTGCTGCACTGAGCATGTAGAGGTCGGCACTGGTGAGGAAACTGTGCTGCTCTGCCAGTATCTGCTTGCCATCAGGCATGAGCTGGAGCGAGCCAAAGTCGGCGCAGTCGTTGGTGAGCTGTTCCACTTCGCCCTTCAGGTTGGTGCGGTAGATGTTCTTGGTGCCATGCCAAACGCCTATGAAGTAGAGCGACTTGGAGTCGTTGCCCCACACAAACTGGTCGACATCGGAGTCGAACTTCTCGGTGACGAAAGTCTTTTCCTGTGTGGCCAGGTTGTGCACGCAGAGTCGGTTGCGGTCGGCCTCGTAACCGTCGCGTGCCATCGACTGCCATGCTATATATTTGCCATCGGGCGAGTAGAGCGGGTTCTGGTCGTAGCCGGGCAGGTTTTTCAGGTTGTCGGCAGCGTTGACGGGCTGTTGTGCCATGGTCTTGGTAGCATCCGATTCGGGTGCTTTGTAGCCGGCGGGCTTGCATATGTTGGTGGTCTGCCGCGTCTCTATATTATAAAGGTATATGTCGGCGTCGGTGCTGATGGCATACTGTGTGCCTTCCTTTTTGCGACAGGTGTAGGCTATTGTTTTCGAGTCTTTGCTCCAGTCGAGTTGCTCCACGCCTCCAAATGGCGCCATTGGGCATTCGTATGGTTCGCCGTTGAGGATGTCGATGCCCTCGTCGATGGTTCCGTCGGCTGCCACGTTGGCCACAAAGGGATGCAGTATGCTTTCCACATAGTGGTCCCAGTGTCGGTAGTTCATGTCGGTAGCCAGTCGGCCGGTGGCTTTCGGCAGGTCGGCGGGGTTGGCTTTGATGGTGCCATGGTAGGGCAGTTCCTTGATGAGTATCACCTGTTTGCCATTTGGTGCGAACTTAAATCCCTCGATGCCGGTTTTGTCGTGCGTGAGTTGTCTCCTGTCGGTACCGTCGGCATTCATGCTCCACAACTGTCCCTGGTGCATGAAGGCGAGGCGTTTTCCCCCTTCTATCCATACCGGGTCGGTCTCGTTCTTGTTGCTGGTGGTGAGTTGGCGTTTGTTGCTGCCGTCGGCATTCATCATGCAGATGACATGGTGGCTTTTGTTGTGCTCCACGCTGTAGTATCCCACGGTGTATGCTATGAGTTTGCCGTCGGGCGATGGTACGTAGGCCCCGATGCGTCCCATGGCCCACAGCGCTTCTGGCGTCATCTGGTCGGAGCTGAGCTGAATGTTGCTCTTTCCAATGTTGGGTGTGTCTTGTGCGAGTGCTTCCATACTCAATGAGGTGATTAGTAGGGTAGCAATGGCGATGCTTTTTTTCATATATAATTAAGTTTATGTGGTTGGCGTTTATCGTCTGTTGCGTTTTCTTTCCAGTTCTTCGCGTTTGCGTCGCATTTCTTCCTGCTGCTGTTGCATGGCTTGCAGGCGTGCAGCAAATCCGCTGGCCTTTTTCGGGTTGTTCTTGTTTTCGCGATAGCGTGCTTCCAGTTCATCGAGCAGTTTTTGGTCGTTGGTGGTTTTGCGGAGCGTCCACATGATGGCGGCACTGAAGAAGAGGCTGACGAAGTAGTAGAAGTTGAGTCCTGCGCTGTAGTCGTTGAAGATGAAGAAGAACATCACTGGCATGAGGAACATCATCCACTGCATCATCTTCATCTGCTGCGCCTGCGATCCTACCATCTGGTCGCGTTGCTGGCGCATGGTCATATAAGAGTAGAGCAGGTTGCTCACGCAGAAGAGTATGCAGGTGAGCGAGAGGTGGTCGCCGATGAGGGGTATGTTTCCGGTCCATTCTATGACGGGGTCGTAGGTGGAGAGGTCGTCAATCCACAGGAAGCTTTCTCCGCGCAGCTGTATGGCATTGGGCACGAAGTTGAACATCGCTATCCAGATAGGCATCTGTATCAGCATGGGCAGGCAGCCGCTGAGTGGTGACACGCCATACTGCGAATAGAGTTGCATCATGGCCTGCTGCTTCTGCATCTGGTCTTCTGGCTTGTCGTATTGCTTGGTAGCTTCTTCGAGTTTGGGCTTGAGCACACGCATACGCGCCGAACTCAGATAACTCTTCTTCACCAGCGGGAAGGTGATGAACTTGAGCAGCAGTGTGATGAGTATGAGCACAATGCCCATGTTGATGTGCATGGCTGTGAGTCCGTCGAAGACGTAGAGTGTAAACCATCTGTTTATGATACGGAAGAGCGGCCATCCCAAGTAGACAAGTCTCTCCATCTGCAAGTCTTTGCCGAAGGTGCTCATATCTTCGGTCTTTTGCAGCAGTCGGAAGTCGTTGGGACCATAGTAGAACTCCAGTTCGGTAGCCTCTTTTCCTGTTGGGTCGAATGCTGTTTGCATCTGTGCCCGGTATTGCTTCAGATATCCGCTGCCCTTAGTCAGTGGTATGCTGGTCAGTGCTGCATTGGGTGCAAATTCGGTCTTCGCTATCATCATTGCACTGAAGAATTGGTTTTTGAACGCTACCCAGTCGAGTGCTTCTTCCACGGGCTCGTCTATCTTTTCTTTGTTTTCGTTGAGATAGTCGGTGCTTCCGTCGTGCTCTTTATAGGTGAGCGTGGCGTATCTGCTTTCGAAGGTGAATCCCTTTTCTTGCTGTCGGCAGCGTTCTTCCCACACTATGTTGACTTTGTTGGTGTTGGCAGGGAAGACGTCGCTCATGCCCTCAGCGCGCAATGCCATATGGAGCAGGTAGCCATGCCCCAGTCGATAGTCGATAATGAGTTGTTTTCCGTTGCCGGCTTCTGCCGTGAGTGTTGCAGTGGTGTCGGTGAGGGCTGACGGTTTGAAGAAGAGTTCTTCAGTGTTGATGTTTTGCTGCTTGCCGTCAATCTTGAATGTCAGATTCTGATCCTTTTCGTCGAAGAGCGTGATGTCGGGTTTGCCGTCCATGCTCTTATATCCCTTCACCACAGCCTTTGTTACTGTGCCTCCTTGCGTGTTGATGGTGAGTTGCAGCTTTTCGTTTTTCAGCACTATGGGTGTATTCTTCCCCTGCAGTGCTTTGTTGAAGAGTGCTGTGGTATCGCTCAGCGCTTCTTTTTTCAACTGTTGTTGTCGTTGCTGTTCCTTTTTTGCTTTCGCTGCTGCCTTTTGTTGGTTTGCTCGCTGTTGCGCCAGCTGTTCCTGCTGCGCTTTGATGTCATCCTCTGAGGGTTTGTTCAGAATGCTGAATCCGATGAGTACTGCAGCGATGAGCACCAGACCTGTAACGGTATTTTTGTCCATGGGTTATGCTTGTTGTTGATGTATTGCTGTGTGAATAAAGTCGAGGAAGAGCGGGTGGGGGTGTAGCACTGTGGAGTGGTATTCGGGGTGGAATTGCGTACCGATATACCATGGGTGTTCTTTCAGCTCCACCACCTCCACGAGGTTGGTGTCGGGGTTGTGTCCTACTGCCCTCATGCCCTCATGCTCATAGTCGTTGATGTAGGCGTTGTTGAATTCGTAGCGATGTCGGTGTCTTTCGCTGATGTTCAGCGTGTGGTAGGCTTGTGCCACATGCGAGTCTTCCTTCAGCTGGCATGGATAGGCCCCCAGGCGCATTGTGCCGCCCAGATCGGTGATGGTCTTCTGCTCCTCCATCAAGTCTATCACTTTGTGTGCACTGTTGGGGTTGATTTCTGCCGAGTGTGCGTCGTTCCATCCCAGCACGTTTCGTGCAAACTCTATCACCATCATCTGCATGCCGAAGCATATGCCGAAGCATGGCAGATTGTGTGTGCGTGCATATTGCGCTGCCAGTAACTTGCCTTCCACTCCTCGGCTACCGAAACCGGGACAGATGACGATGCCTTGCATCGTGGCCATCTGAGTGTCGATATTGTCTGCGGTAAGAGTCTCCGAATTGATAAATTCCACCACAGCCTTATAGTTGTGGTAAGTAGCTGCCTGTCGCAGGCTCTCGGTGATACTTTTGTAGGCATCTTGCAGATTGTATTTGCCCACCAGTCCTATGCGCACCTTTTTGTTGGCGTGTTGCAGGCGTTCCACATATTGTTGCCATTCGTCCAGGTCGGGCAGCGTGTTGGATGGCAGGCCCAGTTTGTCGAGAATTACGCGTGTGAGTCCTTGTTTCTCCATCATAAGTGGCACGGCATAGATTGATGGTGCATCGGCACACTCTATCACGCTGTTGTTGTCGACGTTACAGAAGGCTGCCACCTTCTTGCACATGGCTGTTGCAAGCGACTTCTCGGTGCGCAGTATGAGTACATCGGGCTGAATGCCGATGCTTTGCAACTCTTTTACGCTATGCTGTGTGGGTTTGGTTTTCAGTTCGCCTGCCGCTTTCAGGTATGGCACATAGGTGAGGTGGATGTTCAGTGCCCTGCTGCCGAGCTCCCATCGCAGCTGCCGTATGGCCTCGAGGAACGGTGTCGATTCGATGTCGCCTACCGTACCTCCAATCTCGGTGATAACAAAGTCGTAGTGTCCCTGCTGTCCGAGCAGCTTCATGCGGCGTTTTATTTCGTCGGTGATGTGTGGTATCACCTGAATCGTCTTTCCCAGGTAGTCGCCTCTGCGCTCGCGGTCGATTACTGTCTTGTAGATGCGTCCTGTTGTGACACTATTGTTGCGCGAGGTCTGTATGTCGGTGAATCGCTCGTAGTGTCCCAGGTCGAGGTCTGTTTCCATGCCGTCTTCTGTCACATAGCACTCTCCGTGTTCGTAGGGATTGAGTGTGCCAGGGTCGACATTGATGTAGGGATCAAACTTCTGTATGGTGATGTTATATCCTCTTGCCTGCAGCAGCTTGCCCAGGCTGGCGCTGATGATGCCCTTTCCGAGTGATGAGACCACTCCTCCTGTAACAAAGATGTATCGCGTGTCCATCATGAGGTATGATTTTGTTGTTGCCGGTTTGCTTACAATCTGCAAAGTTACGCTTTTTATGATATATGTGCGACATGGAAGGGGAAATTATTGGTGTGTTCTATAACCTTGCATGGGCAAGTATTCTGTTTTACGGGTCTCACATAAAATATGGAGTAGCGTGTGGTAGTATCACAGGAAAGCCCTATCTTTGCATCGCATATTTAGCGTTTCCTCTCCGTTTGCGTAGGAGTGGGCGCAGTCTGTCAAGTATTTGTATGAAAGAATTTCAGATGATAGCCAAGACCTTTTTCGGTTTGGAAGAGGTATTGGCTCGTGAGCTTACCGAATTGGGCGCTAACGATGTAGAGATAGGTCGTCGCATGGTGTCGTTCAGTGGTGACAAAGAGTTGATGTATCGTGCCAATTTCAGTTTGCGCACGGCTCTTCGCATTTTGAAGCCCATTGCACACTTCAAGGCTACCACGCCAGAACAAGTGTATGATGAGGTGTATAAAATAGACTGGCTCAAGTATCTTGATGTGCATAAGACCTTTGCCGTCGACTCTGTGGTGTATAGCGACAATTTCCGCCATTCAAAGTTTGTGGCTTATAAGGTGAAAGATGCCATTGTGGACTTTTTTCATGACAAGAGGGGACAGCGTCCGAACATCTCGGTGTCTAATCCCGACTTGCGCCTGCATATTCATATTGCGGATTGCGCCTGTACGCTTTCGCTTGACTCTTCGGGCGATTCGCTGCATCGTCGGGGTTACCGTCAGGAGGCTGTCGAGGCGCCGCTCAACGAGGTACTCGCTGCCGGCATGGTGCTGCTCTCGGGATGGAAGGGCGAATGCGACCTCATCGACCCTATGTGCGGCTCGGGCACAATACTGATAGAAGCTGCGCTGATAGCCAAAAACATGGCGCCGGGACTCTTCCGCAAGCAGTATGCTTTCGAGAAGTGGGACGACTTTGATGCAGAGCTCTTCGACTACATATATAATGACGACAGCGGTGAGCGTACGTTCACGCATGCGATCCGCGGCTACGACATCGACCGCAAGGCTGTGGGCAAGGCATTGCTCAACGTGAAGGCTGCGGGCATGAGCGACTGCATCACCGTGGAGCAAGCCGACTTTAAAGACTTCACACAACCGCAGCAGAAGAGTATCATCATCACCAACCCGCCCTACGGTGAACGCATTACCACACCCAACCTCTTTGCCACCTACGCCATGATAGGCGAGCGCCTGAAGCATGCCTTTATCGGCAACGACGCATGGGTGATATCCTACAGGGAAGAACTGTTTGAGAAAATAGGGCTGAAGCCATCAATAAAAATTCCGCTCTACAACGGTGCCCTGGAGTGCGAGCTGCGTCGCTACCAGATATTCGACGGCAGGATGAAGGCTTACCACAATGCCGGTGGAAGGGTGAAGACGGAGGATGAGAAGCGTCAAATGGCGCAGAAGCATCGCTTTAAGAAGATGCGAGAATTTAAGCAACGGCGAGAAGATATGGAGCAAAACGAAAAAGCTGATATCACCGACTTCACGTTCCATTCTCTGATAGAACGAAAAGACACAAAAAAACATAAACTATGAGACACACAATCAAGCTGTTAACTTTAGCCCTTTTTGCAGTGATGAGCACATCGGCACATGCCCAGCAGAAACAGTTCACGCTGGAAGATTTGAACTACGGCGGTAAAAACTATCGCCATTTTGTGCCTGCCATGCGCTACTACACGTGGTGGGGCGATGTATTGGTGCGTACGGAGATGGACAAGTGCATGACCGTTGACAAACAGACAGGTGCTGAGACTACGCTCTTCACCTTGGCAGAGATCAACAGCTGGGGCGAGCAGACCGATGACCGCCGAGTGAGACACCTCTACAACGCAGCATTCCCCTACGCCGACAAACCTTACGTGATGCTGTACAATGGCAGCGAGCGCCTGCTGATCGACTGGGAGCAGAAGACACTGGTGTGGCGAGGTGCTCCTCGCAGCGAGGCTGGCACCTCGCTGGAGTGGAATGAGGTTTCGAGGGCGGAGGCATTCCTTAAAGATGACAATTTATATGTGGTGGATGCTGAGGGTCAGCGCCGGCAACTGTCGACAGACGGCTCGCGAGAAATCGTATACGGACAGTCGGTGCACCGTGACGAGTTTGGCATAGAGAAAGGCACTTTCTGGAGCCCCGACGGACAGCGGCTGGCATTCTACAGGATGGACCAGTCGATGGTGGCCGACTATCCGCAGGTGAATGTCAATGCCAAGATGGCCGAGCACGCCCCCGACAAGTATCCCATGGCAGGGCAGACATCGCACAAGGTCAGCATAGGCATCTACGACCTCGCCACACAGCAGACACGATACCTGCACACTGCCGACCCCACAGACCGCTACTTCACCAATCTGGCATGGGCGCCCGACAACAAGACGCTCTACGTGATGGAGTTAAACCGCGACCAAAACCACGCACAACTCATTGCCTACAACACCGACACTGGCAAACCCACAGGAGCCCCCATCTATGAAGAGAAGAACGAGAAATATGTGGAACCACAACACCCCATCACCTTTCTGCCCTGGGATGACAAACAATTTGTAATGCAGAGCGAGAAAGACGGATACAACCATCTCTACCTCTACGACACGAAAGGCAAAGAGGTGAAGCAACTTACCAAAGGCAACTTTGAGGTGATGGACCTTCTGGGCTTTGATGTGAAGCGTAAGGCCGTTGTCATACGCGCTAATGCGCACAGTCCCATAGAGCACAATCTATATACAGTGTCGGTGAAGCATGGCCGCATGACACCGCTGGACAATCAACGCGGCGTGCACAATGCCACACTCTCCGCCTCGGGAGAGTGGCTGCTCGACAACTACAGCGAACCCGACGTGCCGCGTGTGATAGATGTGGTGAGCACAGACGGGGCCAAACCCTACTCACAGACCCTGCTCAAAGCCGACGACCCGTGGAAAGGATATGACGTACCCGAATACAGCTGCGGCACCATCAAGGCAGCCGACGGAACAACTGACCTGTACTACAGAATGGTGAAGCCCACACACTTCGACCCGACGAAGAAATATCCCACCATCATATATGTGTATGGCGGCCCGCATGCACACAATGTGGATGCCCGTTGGCACTACTCCTCCCGCTCGTGGGAAACGTACATGGCGCAGAAGGGCTATCTGCTATTTATCCTGGACAATCGCGGTAGCGAGCTGCGCGGCCAGGCCTTTGAGCAAGCCACCTTCCGGCAGCTGGGACAGGCGGAGATGGCCGACCAGATGGAAGGGGTGAAGTTTCTGAAGTCGCTGCTCTATGTAGACGCCGACAGAATGGGCGTGCACGGATGGAGTTTCGGCGGATTTATGACCATCTCGCTCATGACGAACTATCCCGATGTGTTCAAGGTAGGTGTGGCCGGCGGCCCCGTCATAGACTGGCATTGGTATGAAGTGATGTATGGCGAGCGCTACATGGACACGCCACAAAGCAATCCCGAAGGATATGCCAAGACCTCGCTCATAGCAAAAGCAAAAGACCTGAAGGGTAAACTGCAAATCATTACCGGATACAACGATGCCACCGTCGTGCCACAACACTGTCTGGAGTTTATTGATGCTTGCATTGAGGCCGGCACGCAACCCGACTTCTTCGTCTATCCCGGCGAACCGCACAACATGCGCGGACACAAGAGCGTACACTTGCATGAACGCATAAGTCAGTATTTCGACGACTACCTTAAATAGTCACTATGAGCAGGTTGCTCCTGATACGAAGGGCACGGAGGTTTTCTACTGCCGATGCCGATACAGATGCTGCGGTGCTGGAGCGCATTGCACATTCGGCACAATGCCCATTGCCATGCGACATGATTGACGAGGATGAGGTGAGTGAAAAACATTTACCCCATACGCTCTCATCCTTCACTCACGTGCTGAGCATGGCCCGTGGCGATGGATGCCTGACAGTGTCGGCACAATGGCAAGCGCAGGGAGTGAACGTTATCAATGCCCCCGAAGCTGTAAAAAACTGTCAGCGCGGAAAACTAAATGCCCTTTTGCTTGCAGAAGGCATGATTCCTCCCTGCCACACAGCCAAGCATGGTTTTTGGGTGAAGCCTGCGGATGGTCGGGGTTTGCACGCTGGCGGGGCAATCTATTGCCGTTCGATGACAGAAGCCATGGCCATGCAGCGCCACTTCGTCGACAAGGGTATGGACGACACGGTAGTGACGGCACACATTGAGGGGGAGATTGTGAAGTTTTATGGTGTCACCGACATGCCGTGCAGAGTAAGCGGAGCCGACGAGAGTCACCCCATAGACTTCTTTCACACTTATACTGCCGACAAGCAAGCCCGCTCCCTGCCCAGCCGCTTGCATGGCACACTGCAGAGCACAGCAATGCGGTTGGCACACCGACTGTCGTTGAGTGTGTTCGGCGGCGATGCCGTCATACAAGACAACGGCCAGGTTGCCATCATCGACATCAACGACTGGCCCAGTTTCTCGCCCTGTGTTGCCGAAGCGGCTGTAGCCATCATGTCGCTGCTGAAGGTACGAGAATCTTTTGGAGATCGACACACGCATTATGCAAGCACAACGTACCCCCCACTCGTTTGATGCCCTACTACGGTCGTCGCTGAAGTCAACCGACACTGAAGAGTGGCTGGATGTGCACTTCACCCGCAAGGTGGGATTGCTCATCGCCTTGGGAGCGAAACGGATGCACCTTACTCCCAACATAGTAACGCTCATATCGATAGTGCTTGGTATAGGGGCGGCAGTAATGTTCTTTTTCAGCGATGTGTGGCACAACATCATAGGGATTGCACTTCTCATGGTGGCCAACTTTTGTGATAGTGCAGATGGGCAATTGGCCCGGCTGACCAATCAGAAATCGAAGTTGGGACGTATCCTCGACGGTGTGGCAGGCGATGTGTGGTTTGTGAGTATATACATTGCCCTTTGTCTCCGCATGACAATAGGTGCCGTGACAGAAGAACAGTGGCTCATGGTCGTGGGAGTGTGGGTCTTAGGAGCTGTGGCAGGACTGGTATGTCATAGCGTGCAAAGCGCACAGGCCGACTATTACAGGCAGTTGCATCTGCTCATGCTGCACGGAGAAAATGAGGCAGCCCTATGGCCTCAGTCAGCAGGTGGAGAGCGGAGCAGGAAGGAAGGGCACACACCGTGGTATGAACGACTCTTCAACACAGCCTATCAACACTATAGCGCAGCGCAGCAACACAGAGCACCACAATGTGTGAAGATGCTCAGACACATGGCAGACAACTACAACAGCATAGAAGACATACCACCACACATTCGGAAAGCATTCCTATATGGTAGCCGACCATTGATGAAATACACTAACATTCTCACATTCAATACACGTGCCATAATACTCTATATTGCATGCCTGTTGAATATCCCCTGGGCTTATTTCCTCGCCGAAATACTCTTGTTGCAACCTCTCTATTTCTATATGCGCCATAAGCACGAAAGGCTCTGCCAACGGACTATGGCGCAGCAATCATTGCCAACAGAACCATGATAGAAAACCTGTTTTTTGATTTTGGCGGAACGCTTGACACACATGGCATTCATTGGTTCGATATGTTTGCCAATGCATATATCTCCCTGTTGCCTGAATCAGACAAACACGGGGTGTGGGATGCATATGTGGCTGTTGAAAGGAGATTGGAGAGAGAAAATGTGATACAGCCAGACGACAATCTGCTGACCACGCTGAGAAAAAAGATGACACTGCATGCTACGCTTCTGGGTATTGACAATGCGCGGCTGGAGGCAACTTTGGAAAGACTTTATGCCGTAGTGCTGCAGCGCTTGGAAGCGAGCAGGAAGATGTTGGAAAGACTGAGGATGGCTTACTCCAATATAGCAGTGGTGAGCAACTACTATGGCAATCTATCAGCTATATTAAGGGAGACCGGCATCCTTCCCTTAGTGGATATCGTTGCCGACAGCACTTGCGTCGGCGCGAGAAAACCCGACGTGAGGATTTATCAGTATGCACTGGAAAAGATTGGAGGCGTGCCAGAAAGGACGGTGATGGTGGGAGATAGTCTGAAAAACGATATACACCCCTGTCAGCAACTAGGCATGCAAACAATATGGCTCAACCCTTCCGACACCCAACAATTGCCCCTGCCGCAAGCCACTGCTTCCACGTGGCAACACGTAGAGCAACTGCTAACGGGCGCGGCGGAGAACAAATAATAGTGTGACAACACGCTAATCAGTAAAATCTCACTACCTTTGTCTGCACACACTAAATAATATCATTATGAAACACTTACTATTGACCATGCTTTTCATCGTCGCCGGGTTGTGTTTTGCCACCTCTTGCGAGGAGAAAAAGTCAGAGCCTGTTCTTTCTCAAGAGGCCATAGTTGCCATGATTGACGAGGCCGCAGAAAAGAAGGCAGCAAAGATGGAGAAAAAACGTAAGGCCCAACAGCTCCGCGAAGAAGCTGAGGAGGCAGAAGAAGATGCACGTGTAGCCCGCGAGGAAGCTGCAGCCGCCCGCGAAGAAGCCGCTGCCGCCCGCGAGGAAGCACGGCGGGCTCGAGCCGAAGCTAACAACGTGAGAACGCAACCGCGTGTGCGTGCCACTGCTAACATCCCTGGAGCTCGGCGAGCCCACGTGATACGCGAAGGCGGGTACACCAATGCACGCTCAGGGCCTGGAGTGGGCTACAGCATCATGAATAAGGTGAAAGACGGCAGCCCCATACTCTACACCGGAAATCTCGGATATGCTTGGGTGGAGGTGTATACACTTGATGGTAGATATTTGGGCTACATGAGTAGCAACAAAGTTATTCCCGAACAATAGATCTTGATACGCAAGAAACGCTTTCAGAACCGTGTTGCTGAAGGCAGATGGCTCCTGCCGCTGACGGTGGTGCTCTGTTCTGCTGTGTGGTGGGTAAGTCATGAGCCGACGACAACACATATTGTCAGCTATGTTTGTTGGCTCTTCTCCACTTGGATGATGGTGGAGTGGAATGTGCGCTACAATCTGCTGCGCACCTACAGCCGACTGATGGCAGTGGTCTATGCACTGTTCACAGTGATGTTAGGGCGAACGGTCGAAGGCTGTCAGCCCTTCATCGTACAGATGGCACTCGTTAGTGCTTTCTACCTATTGATGGGGTGCTACAACGACAGGAATGCTCCTGCCCGTGTGTTCTATGCATTTCTTGCCATGGGCATCAGTAGCTTGTTCTTTTTCCCACTCCTGCTGTTGATGCCGTTAATGTGGGTGGTGCTGATTCTCAATATGCGGATGCTTAGCGGTCGGGCACTCATGGCATCGGTGTTGGGCTATGCCGTGCCTTATTGGGTGGGACTGGGACTGTGGTGCTGCAATGTAGATGTCATTGCGCAGCTGCAAACATTAGGTGCCGAGCATACATTCGGATGGCAAATAGACTTCATGTCGTGGACGCCCCTGCAGCTGATGACTTTGGGTTTCATGCTGTTGTCGGCGGTGTTAGGCATGATTCATTACCTGCGCCAGCGCTTTTCCGACAAGTCGTTTGTACGACTCATGTACTATTGTTTCCTGACAGGATGGGTGTTTTGCATCGTTGCACTGTGTGTGATGCCTCACCACTTTGCCTTTTTCGCCCAGATGATGGCCGTGTTTGTTGCGCCGCTGGTGGCTCACCTCTTCACGCATACCTACACGAGATGGACCAACCTCTTGTTCAAGCTATGGCTCATAGCCCTACTCAGCATTCTCGCCTACAGCCTATGGACAGTATGATGACCCTACTTGCCGACGGAGGTTACGGAGGAATGCTTGTCGCAGCGTTCGTTGCAGGAAGTTTTCTGCCGTTTAGCAGTGAAGCTGTGATGGTGGGACTATTGGCCGCAGGCCTCAAGCCCTGGCCACTGCTGCTGGCTGCAACAATAGGAAATTGGGCGGGAAGCATGTTCAACTACTGTGTGGGGCGGCTGGGAAAGACACAGTGGATAGAGCGCTGGCTGCATGTCAAGCCTGATGCGCTGGAACGGGCACAGCGCTTTCTGCAAGGACGGGGCGCGATGATGGGATTCTTTGCCTTCCTGCCAATACTGGGAACCGCCATAGCCATTGCCCTGGGATTGATGAGAGCCAATCCCTGGATTACATGTGTAAGCATAGGGGTTGGCAAACTGCTAAGATATGTGGTAGTGATGTGGAGTGCGCTCATGCTTATATAGGAAAACAAACAAACAAATCAATCGAACCAAACCTCTTTTTATGAATTATATCTTGCGCATACTCAAGAAGCTCTGGAAAGCCTTTACCGCTATCTTCCGCTGGTATTTCCGTCTTTACCGAGGACGCCGGTGGTATACGCGTGTGCTCATCTTCCTTCTCTCGCTGCCCGTTTTCCTGCTATTGTTCCTGGGCATGGTCGATATCAATTTCTTATGGCTTTTTGGACGCTCTCCGGGCTTCTTTGGTGAGAGCAGCATCATGCATCCCCACACGGCAATAGCCAGCGAAGTGTATAGCGCGGATGGAAAAATTCTCGGGCGTTTCTTCAGCGAAAACCGTACACCCGTGGAATACAAAGACATCAACCCTGTATTCTGGAATGCACTGATCGACACTGAAGACGAACGATTCTATGACCATATCGGGATTGACCCCGTGGGTATGGCGGGTGCGCTGAAAGATGCTATAGTGCGTCGTGAACCGCGCGGAGCTTCAACCATCACACAACAACTGGCTAAAAACATCTTCCGCATGCGAACGGGCTACAGCACCGGATTGTTGGGAAGCATACCTGGCATACGCATGCTCATTATCAAGAGCAAGGAGTGGATAGTGGCGGCAAAACTGGAAATGGTATACTCAAAAGAAGAAATACTCACCATGTATGCCAACACCGTCGATTTCGGATGCAACGCCTTTGGCATCAAGACGGCTAGCCGTGTCTACTTCAATACCACACCCGACAGCCTTACGGTGGAGCAGGCGGCCACACTTGTCGGAACATTGAAAGGGACAACGGTATATAACCCTGTCACGCATCCCGACCGAGCTTTGCAACGACGCAATCAGGTGTTGCTCAATATGGTGAACCACGGTCATCTCACCAGAAACGAATACGACTCGATAAAAGCAACTCCGCTGACAGTGCAACATACCACAGAAGACCATTTCAGCGGTCGGGCGCCCTATTTCCGGCAGGCTGTGGCCGACCACCTTAAAGAGTGGTGCATGGAAAATGAAATAGACCTCTACACCGACGGACTCAAAATTTATACCACTGTCGACTCGCGCATGCAGCAGTATGCCGAACAGGCCGTCAGACGACACATGCAACAGTTGCAGAAAAACTTCAACGCCCACTGGAACGGCAGAGTGCCATGGCGCGATGAAGATGGGAATGAAATACCACATTTCGTAGAGGATATCGCACGCAAACTGCCTCTCTACGAACAGCTGCAAACACGCTACAATGGCAATGAAGACTCGGTGTGGGCAGCTCTCAACCGACCGCATACAGTGAAACTTTTCGACTACACCAACGGGCGCGTCGAGCGCAATATGAGCACACTCGACTCCATACGCTACATGACACAGTACCTGCACACAGGATTTGTTGCGATAGAACCACAAACCAGGGCCGTCAAGGCATGGGTGGGAGACATCGACTTCAACGCATGGCAGTACGACAAGGTGAAGGCGCAACGCCAGCCCGGTTCTACCTTCAAACTCTTCACCTATGCAGAGGCGATGAACCAAGGACTCACACCATGCGACCGACGTGTTGACGAGGAAATCAGTGTGCAGGTGTGGAATCCGAAACTCAGAACAGAGGTGACGTGGACACCACAGAATGCCAGTGGCTCCTTCTCTGGCGACACGCTGCCCCTGCGAACGGCCTTTGCCAAGAGTGTCAACTCCGTGGCAGCACGACTCGGACAGGAACTCGGCATTGGCAACATTCTGAAGTGTGCCTCCGACATGGGCATACGCAGCCAACTCAAAAACGAAGCCTCTGTGGTGCTCGGGTCGTCAGACGTCAACCTTCTGGAACTCACCAACGCCTATGCCACAGTGGCAGCCAACGGGCATGTGGCCGAACCCATACTCGTCACACGTATAGAAGATAGGAAAGGACGGGTAATCTACGAAGCCAGTGCCGAGCCATACCAGGCACTGCCGTATGCCACTGCCTACTACATGCAGCGTATGCTCATCGACGTGGTCTATCTGCCTGGTGGAACCGGACAAGGACTGCTCCGCTATGTGGGCGACGTGCCACGTACCGACTTCGGAGGAAAAACGGGAACGTCAAACAATCATTCCGACGCATGGTTTGTCGGAGTCAGTCCCAAACTCGTTGTCGGATGCTGGGTAGGAGGCGAATATCGGAGCATACATTTCCGCACGGCGGAGTATGGTCAGGGAGCGCGAGCGGCAATGCCCATCTGCGGAGAGTTCCTGCGCAGCGTATTCCACGACAGTCAGTTTGCTTCCTATCGACAGCGATTCTATATGCCTGCCAATACCAATGTGGAAAGCAGCGATTGGGATTGCGACCCATATCCGCCCAAAAAGGAGGAAGAACCTGATGACAGCCTCGGCCTAATCGACGAGCAAGAAGAGTGGATAGAGGGAGATGAATACCTGCAACCCATCGGAAACTTATAGCACACACATTTATACAAACATATGACAACCGTAATCCTTATACCCGCCCGCTATGCCTCCACGCGCTTTCCTGGCAAACCGTTGGCCATGCTGGGCAACCAACCCATCATACAACACGTGTGGCAACGCGCCACAACCACGGGTGTCGACACCTACGTGGCCACCGACGACCCGCGCATAGCGCAAGCGGTGGAAGATTTCGGCGGCAAAGCCATTATTACCAGCGCCGATCATCGCAGCGGAACAGATCGCATAGCAGAAGCACTGCAGAAGATAGATGGCGAGATAGATGTGGTGGTCAATGTGCAGGGTGATGAACCATTCATACAACCACAGCAAATAACGCTGCTCACAGACCAGTTTCAGCAACCTGATGTCGACATCGCCACGCTCTCTGTCAGATGCACCACTGTGGAAGAAATAGCCGACCAAAATGTGGTGAAAGTAGTCACCGGCAAATCCAACAACGCACTCTATTTCAGTCGCAGTCCCATCCCATTCATGCGAGGCGTGCCTAAAGAGCAGTGGCCGAAACTCTATCCTTTTCAAAAGCATTTGGGCATCTATGCATACCGTGCCAACGTGCTCACCGCAATCACACAGTTGCCACAGGCACCGCTCGAAAAGGCAGAAAGCCTGGAACAGTTGCGATGGTTACAAGCGGGATACCGCATAAGAGTGGTAGAAACGCAACACACCACAATAGGCATCGATACACCCGAAGACCTTGCCATGGCTGAACAACTACTCAAACAGCAAGCCGGATGAAAACACTATACGAGAAATTTGATAAGGCACGCATCAGCAACTATCCCACCATCGCCTTTCCTGGCAAGATAACAGAGGTAAGTGATGCTGAGGCTGTGCACGATGCTGTGACGTATCTCAGACAGCACAAGGTGATAGGTATCGACACAGAAACGCGCCCGAGTTTTCGCAAGGGAAAAACCCACAAGGTGGCCCTCTTGCAGTTGGCCACAATGGAGCAATGTTTCCTCATACACCTTAATCTGCTCGGTCTGCCGCCTGCCATCATAGCACTGTTTGAAGACACCGATATTGTCAAGGTGGGACTCTCGCTCAATGACGATATTCACATGTTGCAGCAAAGGCAAAAGTTCACACCTGCCGGCTTTGTCGATTTGCAGACGCTGTTTCCCGAACTGGGCATTGCCGACATGAGCTTGCAGAAGCTCTATGCCAACATCTTCCACCAACGCATAAGCAAGCGACAGCAGCTGTCCAACTGGGAGAGTGTACCACTCACCGAAAAACAGCAGAGCTATGCTGCCACCGATGCATGGTCGTGCCTCAAACTATATGATGAATATCTGCTTCTCAAACAAAACCACGACTATGTCCTGATAAAAGAGACAACAGACGAGCAAAACGAAGAATGAAATTCAACATAACACCTTAACTCTTTAAACTCCCCTATGTATCCCATCATCACCTTGCGCCGCCATCGCGAAGAGAGCATCCTCCGCCATCATCCCTGGATATTCTCTGGCGCCATTGCTCAAATGCCACCCGATATCGTGCCAGGAAGCGTTGTGCGCGTATGCTCCTCCGACGGACGCTTTTTGGCTGTGGGCCACTACCAGCCTGCCACCATCGCTGTACGCGTGTTGTCTTGGGACGACCGACGCATCGATGATGCCTTCTGGCGACAACGCATCACAGCAGCATGGCAGATGCGCAAAACGCTTGGCCTGACCGACAATGCCGAAACCAACGCCTTCCGCCTAATACATGGAGAAGGCGACGGACTGCCAGGACTGGTAATCGACTGCTACGACCACACGGCGGTGATGCAGGCGCACAGCATGGGCATGCACGAGGCACGCAACACCATTGCACAAGCACTGAAGGAGGTGTGCGCCGACAACATACACCATATTTATTATAAGAGCGAAACAACCTTGTCTAAAACGAACCATCCGGCAATGCTGAATGGCTATCTGCTTAATAGCGAGCCAACGGCACCTCTTTCACAATCGGGTGGAGCTGTTGCGATGGAGAACGGTATGCGCTTTCATATCGACTTGGAGCGTGGACAGAAGACGGGCTTCTTCCTCGACCAGCGCGACAACCGCTCCTTGGTAGGACACTATGCGAAAGGCAAAACGGTGCTTAACCTCTTCTGCTACACTGGCGGATTTTCTTGTTATGCCTTGCGTGGCGGTGCTGCCAGGGTAGATAGCGTAGACAGCAGCGAGCGCGCCATACAGCTGGTAAACGAGAATGTGATGCTCAACTTTGGTGCCCAACGCCGCCATAAAGCCATCTGCGCCGACGCGTTCCAGTTTCTTGACACTACAGAGGAGATGTACGACATCGTTATCCTCGATCCACCTGCCTTTGCCAAGCATCGACAGAGTCTGCACAACGCCCTGCAAGGCTACACCCGTCTCAACAAACTGGGCATGGAGCGCGTAGTGCCAGGCGGATTGCTGTTCACCTTCAGCTGTAGCCAGGCCATCAGCAAGGAGCATTTTCGCGGAGCAGTGCTCAATGCAGCCCTGCAGGCAGGAAGAAAAGCGCACATCGTGTGTCAGCTACAGCAGGGCATGGACCATCCCATAAACGTGTGCCATCCGGAAGGGGAATATTTGAAAGGACTTATGCTGTATGTGGAGTGAGAAGTTTGAGCAAAGGGTGTCTGCCTATATCACCTCGCAGGGCCTGCTGGAACCTGGTGCACGTGTCGGTGTTGCCCTGTCGGGGGGTGCCGACAGTGTGGCATTGCTGTTGTGTCTGTACCATCTCCACTTCGACATTGTAGCATTGCATTGCAACTTTCACTTGAGAGACGCTGAGTCGGATCACGATGAGACATTCTGCCGACAACTGTGCGAGCGCTTGGGCATGCCATTGCTGGTGACACAGTTCAACACCAAGTTGTATGCCCGCGAGCATGGCATCAGCATAGAGATGGCAGCGCGGCAACAACGCTATGATTTCTTCTCTCAGATGACAGAGCGTCACGCCTTGCAGGCTGTGTGTGTGGCCCACCACCAGGACGACAACATTGAGACGATGTTTATCAATATGCTGCGCGGAACAGGACTCACAGGTCTGACCGGAATGAAGGGTAGGACTAGAGATGTGGTGCGTCCCTTACTTTGCGTTGGGAGAGAGGACATTGAGCACTACCTGCACGAGTTGGGAGAGTCCTTTGTGACCGACAGTAGCAACCTTGTAGCCGATGTGCTACGCAATAAGGTGCGGTTGCATCTGCTGCCCATGTTGCAGCAGTGGAATGCTGGCACACGCAAGTGCCTGTTGCGCACGATGACCAATTTGAGCTATGCCGACAGCTATCTGCAACAAACACTCACTAGCCGCGCTACACAATGTAAGCGAGGCATTGACGACGATGCGGTGCCTACCGAAGAGGCGTGGCGTGTAAATGTAGACGATATCGACGGGGAATTGTTCCTCCATCATCTCTTGTCACCCTATGGCTTCCGCAGCAGTGAGGTGAACGATCTGTATTCAAAGTTGCATCAAGACAAACCTGTCCGCTATCTTTCCCCAGATTACGATTGCGTGCTGTGGCGTGGTGAACTATTCGTATGGCGCCGCCGCCAACCCTTTCAACCCGTAATACTTCAACCCGAACAAGAACACATGGCATTGGCATCGGGCAGGCACCTGAAAATGTCGGAACAGAAGTGGAGCCAACGGCAAACCATTCCCACTTCGCCGACGATGGCATGTATGGACAAAGCTAAGATTGCCTTTCCCCTCACCGTGCGCACTTTAGAGACAGGCGACAGTTTTCGGCCCTTAGGTATGAAGGGCAGTCAGTTGGTAAGCGATTTTCTCACCAGCCATCATGCCACACCCTATCAGCGTGCGCATCAGTGTGTCGTTGTCGATGCCCACGGCAACATCTGTTGGATCGTAGGATGGCGGATTGCCGACACTTGTCGCGTCACAACAACTACCACCGATGTTATTTTTCTGGAAGTGGAGTAGGGGAGTGCTGCGAATGAAATCGAAGCAGTCCTTCTACTGGCGACTGAGCTATCGACCCAGGCTGAAGGCTTGCATCGTGCAGTGCCTCACGCCATTGCTTTTGGAACACCCATGCAATACCTCCGAGTGCATGGACGGGTAGAGTGGAACAATGGTAGGGAAGGATGTTGTGCCGTATGAAAGTCTTAAAACTATTTTCTACAATGTCGGACAGCACAGCATATTCATCTATATGGTTGTGAATGAAGTGTGCCAGCGATGCAATAAACGTGTTAGGCATCGGTTGGCGATACACTTTGTCGATGATGGATTGTAGGTTTTCGCCCGTTTCATATTCAAATGCCCTTTTAATGCTGCTGTCGCACAATCCTTTGTAGATGGTGTTGAGCAGCATTTTTCCCATATACACCGCTCCCCCTTCATCTCCCAGTATGTATCCCAGCGAGGGTGTCTGCTCCACAATAGCCAACCCGTCGTAGTGGCAGGAGTTCGACCCTGTGCCGAGTATGCACACGATGCCATCGCGGTGTTGTGCTAAGGCACGCGCCGCTCCCAGCATGTCGGAGTGAGCATGTATATTGTCGAGACACGCCAGAGGTGCAAAACACTGGTGCAACAAAGTCTGCATGCGAGATTCCTGCAACCTGGTCACCCCACTGCCGTAGAAGTTTAAGCTTATCGAAGGTGTAGCACTGTTGCTGTCAAACTGTTGTTGTAGCATCTGTAGTGCCGGCTGCATTTTGCGCACAACGTCTTCATCGTTGAGCAGCAACGGGTTGATGCCTTCAGCCTTGAGCGTACATAGTGGGTTGCCGTTGGTGTCGGCGAGTGTCCACAGCGTCTTCGTGCCGCCGCTGTCGGCAATGAGCAATACAGAGTTGTTGGTGTTCATCTGGTGGGCGATAGCGTGGTGTCTTGTTGTGTGATAGCATTAAAGATATGCTTGCGTATGGCATTTGTGGCCAAGGTGTTGCGTGGTCTGACGAGCATATATCCTTCCGTCAGTCCAAACATTTCGCTCAACACGGTCTCCATATCTTTCAGGAAGGTGATGCTCCCTTGTTTTTTTATCTCTGCTGTGAGTTGTATCTCGTCTTCATCCAATGTGTGCAGTGTGTGGTAGCATTCACCCAATTGCTGTAGAGTGACGCTCTCTGCACTGATGTCGGCTTTGAGTTGCAGCAGTTGTTGTGGCAGCAGTCCCGGTTTTTTTGGGCGCGGCGTGCAGGGTGCCTGCTGTTGTTGCGAGGCAAAGGTCGACAAGAGTGCATACTGTGCCGGCAGCAGCGATGCGAGCGACGGAAGCTGTTGGTGTCGTATGATTTCGGCTATGGTGTGCCAGTCGCTGTTGGAGAGGGTGCTCAACAGCTGATTGTCGTCGTCGTCGAAGGCATAGTCGTCGCCGTCATAGTATTTCTTGAGCAGCAGCAGCAGGGTGTGCAATATGCGCTTTGTTATCTGTGTGCTACGCTGTTTCTTGTTTAGGCATTTGTTCACCCGGGGGGTGTACAACAACAGGCGAGGCAGTCGCAACCGCACGAAGTTGCCATTCTTCTTCAGTGTCACAGTGGGCAGATGTCTCTGTCTCTGCACGGTGAAGTTGCGCTGTGCGCTCCATTGTGCTATGTGTGCGGTGGCATTGTCGTCGTTACCATGCAGTTGCACCACGTCGGGCATATAGCGATAGAGCACGCTGAGCCATCTGTCGCGCAGGGTCAGCGCATAAAGCCCTGGCAGGTGTTCAGTTGTCAGGTCATTGTCGGTCGAGTCTTGTCCTGGAAACAGGCACAGCACATGCAATGTCTCGCCCTGGTCGGCACGACAAGTGGCGACAACCTTCTTTACCAGTGCGTCGTCGAGGCGATGAGGAGCTATCACATGCAGGATGGTCATTGCAGTAGCGTGTCGTTAAGTTGTTGCAGAATGTGATGTGTCTGTTGTCGGTCTGTAAGTAGGCAGAGTGTGTTGTCGGTCGTGCCGGCACATATACAATCTATAGTGTATCCTTCCAGAGCTTTGAGCACTGCGCTGGTCACTGCGGTGGTGTGCTTGCCCATGTCGTCGCCCACAATAGTTAGCAGTGAGCGTGTGTCGTCCAAATGCACCTGTCCCGCCTTCTCCAGCTCCGCCACAAGGCTGTCGGCTTGTCCGCCCTGTGCCAGACACAGCATGAGTTGCGTATGTGTGGCATGCAGGAGCAGGCACTGACCGACATGTTGGGTAATCTGTTGCCATGCCTCACGCCGTGCCGTTTCACACCTGTTGTTGTGCCATCGTAGCGTGAGCAGCCGTATGTCGTCTTTTGTCGTGGCTGCCTTCATCTGGCGGTTGTCGTGCCTGTCGTCGATGCGTGTGCCTTCGTCGTTGGGGGCCATGGTGTTGAGCAACCGTATGGGCACATGGTGTTGCTTGCAGGGGGCTACACACACAGGATGCAACACTTTAGCACCGTAGTAGGCCAGTGCGATGGCTTCATCATAGTGCAGATGGTCAATGGTGTGAGTACCCGTCACGTGTCGTGGGTCGGCGGTATGCACACCGCTTACGTCTGTCCATATCTCGCATGCCGAAGCGTTCACTGCGGCGCTGACAAGTGTGGCGGTGTAGTCGCTACCTCCGCGTTGCAGGTTGTCCACCTCGCCATAGGCATTCATGCAGATAAATCCCTGCGTTACCACCACCTGTGGCAAGTCGTCACGCTCAATGCGCTCGCTGAGCACCTGATGGAGATAATCCGTGTCGGGAGCACCCATATTGTCGGTGCGCATAAAGTCGAGGGCATTCCATTCGCTCACGCTATGGCCCATCTCCGCGAGGCGCTCAGTGAGCAGCTTGGTGCTCAGCTGTTCGCCTATGGCCACTATCTGCCGTGCCTCATAGTCGCCTACAAACTCTTCTGAACACAAGTCGGTCAGCAGGTGGAATAGTTTTTCTATGCGTTCCTGCATCCGTGTCCGTGCGTCGGCAGAGTGGAGTAAGGCGCTGTTCACATCGCAATAAGTCTGCCGCAAACTGGCGATGCATTGTTGTGCTTCGTCATGTTGCTGCTGTTGCAGCAGGCGCGCAATGTCAATCAACTTGTTGGTGGTGCCTGCCATGGCCGACACCACTACAATAGCGTTTTCGCTTTTTCCCGACACAATGGTGGCCACATCATTGATGCGCTCGGGCGAACCCATCGACGTGCCACCAAATTTCATTACTATCATCTCTTCTGTTCTACGGTTCAAGGTTGCACATTGTCGCCTGTTGCTTCCGACAACGTGTTGTCGTGGCACACAAACACTTTTCCTTCATGCTGTTGCACAATGTTCATGTTGTGTGTCGACATCACCACCGCCGTGCCGTTGGCTCTTATCTCCTCGAGCAGCGCTATCAGCTTTTCGGCGGTTTCAGCGTCAAGGTTGGCAGTGGGCTCGTCGGCTACTATCAGCTTCGGCTCGTTGAGCAGTGCGCGTGCGATGGCTATGCGCTGCTGTTCTCCTCCCGACAACTCATGCGGCATCTTGCTGCGGCAGTGGCGCATGCCCACCTGCGTGAGCACATATTCTATGCGTTCGTCCTGCACGCTCTTACCCTTCCATCCCGTGGCACGCAGCACAAAGCGAAGGTTACGCTCGATGCTACGGTCGGAGAGCAATTGGAAATCTTGAAAGATGATGCCCATCTGCTTGCGCAGACCTGGTATATCGCGACGGCGGATGGTGAGCAGGTCGTGACCCAGCACTTCGCATGTGGCGGCTGATATAATCTCGCTCTCACAGTACAGGCTCTGCAGCAGTGTACTCTTTCCGCTGCCCACCTTGCCGATGATGAACACAAATTCGCCCTCTGAGACACTGAGGTTGACATCTTGCAGAATGGTCTGCTCGCCCTGATTGATGGTGGCGTTCTGATAGTTGATAAGCATGGTGATGCGTATTGATGGTTGTTATTCTATGCGTCAGATATATTGCCTCTGGTAGTCAGTGGTGATACCCTTCGCCCCTTATGATGGTGCATGCTCTGTAGAGTTGTTCCTCAAAGATGCTTCTCACCATCTCGTGAGCAAACGTCATCTTCGACAGCGCCAGCATCTCGTTGCTACGTGCATACACCTCTTGCGAAAAGCCGTATGCTCCACCGACGACAAACACTAGGTTGCGCTTGCCACCTACGGCGTGCTTGTCGAGCCATGAGGCAAAAGCTGGGCTTGTGTACTGCTTTCCTCGCTCGTCGAGCAGCACCACGTAGTCGTCGTTGCGCAATTGCTTCATTATTGCCCTGCCTTCTTCGTCGCGACTGTCTTCAGCATCGCGACTCTTGCCGCGCGGCAACACGGTCACCTCGAAGGGCAGATAGCGACGGATGCGTTCGCAGTAGTCGTTCTCCAGTGCCGTGAGCGCAGCGTTGCGCGTCTTTCCTATGAGCAAGAGGGTGCAATGCATGCTACAATAAAGTTTATGTCACGACTTCTTCTGTCGTGGTTCTCGTTTTGGAAACCATCCGCGCTCCACGCGCTTGCGCTGGGCAAACAACTCGCCGATGCTCCAGAAGCACGACGCACCCACAACACCGCTTATCGACGACAGCACGACACTCTCCAGCACCACCGACACCGCAACAAATACCACACCCAGTACTGCAAACACGGGCCAGCAGCGGGCACCGAAATAGTATTCGCTCTTTATCACGATGGGATGAAACAACCCAATGATGAAAAAGGTGCTGAGGGCAATGATAAGACCGGTGAAATACATAGGTAAATCAGTTGATGAGTGGGAGCAAAGACATGCTGGGGCGCACGGGGCACGCCCGGCAAGACAATGGGGATATCCGATGCTGCAAAAGTAGTGCAATTCTCTGGGGACACCTAACAACATATCATTTTTTTCAACCCCGTCACACACATTGCCAGCCGACGTGCCTACTCCTCCCTCCTCTCTCTGCCCTTGATACCTTGCAGCCGTTTTTCATCTCTGCTATGCCATACCTTTTCGCGCTCTGAGTGTTTCACTCACGTGGGTAACGTAAATAGTCAAATATTTACAAAAACAAAATAAATAGTAAATGGTGAACGGCAAAACCGTAAATATCCCTTATCTTTGCAGCGTTCAAACCACACCAACAACCCACTGCACAATGAAACTGTTCGGACTTTTTGGCAAGCGCGATACACAAGTATACGACAAAGGGCTGCAGAAGACACAGCAGAGTTTCTTCTCCAAGTTGAAACGCGCCGTGGCTGGTAAGACCACCATCGACGACGATGTGCTCGATGAGGTGGAAGAAGCACTCATCACCAGCGACGTAGGCGTTGACACCACCCTCACCATCATCAAGCGTCTGCAAGAGAGAGTGGCACGTGATAAATATACATCCACCGACGAACTCAACAACATCATCTACGATGAGATATGCCAACTCATCACCGACACCCCAAACGACCAAACGCCCCTCTCCCCAACCGACCAAACAACCAATACCCAACATCCCTATGTCATCCTCGTCGTCGGAGTCAACGGCGTAGGCAAGACCACCACCATCGCCAAGCTGGCACATCGCTACAAGCAGCAGGGAATGAAGGTGATGCTCGGCGCTGCCGACACTTTCCGCGCAGCGGCCATAGAACAACTTAAGATATGGGCAGAGCGCATTGATGTACCCATCGTCAGTCAGCGTATGGGTGCCGACCCCGCTTCCGTGGCCTACGACACTCTGGCTTCGGCAAAAGCCAATGGTTGCGACGTGGTGATTGTCGACACAGCAGGACGACTGCACAATAAGGTGGGACTGATGAACGAACTGCGCAAGATCAAGGAAGTGATGAAGCGAGTGGTGCCCGATGCGCCGCATGAGGTGATGCTTATCCTCGATGGCAGCACTGGACAGAATGCCTTCGAGCAGGCCAAGCAGTTTGCTCAGGCCACTGACATCACCAGTCTGACCATCACCAAACTCGATGGCACGGCAAAAGGAGGGGTAGTCATTGGCATAGCACACCAAATGAAGCTGCCAGTGAAATATATCGGTCTCGGCGAAGGACTCGACGACCTGCAAGAGTTTGACGCACGCACATTCGTCAACTCACTCTTTGGAAAACAATAGAGTAGATGCCATGGAAAATTGACAATAGACAATTGTGCCCTCTCTCTTCTCTCCTCACGTTATGCCCGATATTGACTTTATCTCTCTGGGTTGTGCCAAAAACCTCGTCGATGCCGAACGCCTGATGTACGTTCTCCAGCAACGAGGCTACACCATTCATCACGACCCGCCGCAACCCACATCGCCCATCGTCGTCATCAACACATGCGCTTTCATAGCCGATGCCAAGGAGGAAAGCATCAACACTATCCTGGAGTTTGCGCAGGCCAAGACCGAAGGGCGTATCCGGCAATTATATGTCATGGGCTGCCTCAGTCAGCGATACAAAGACCAGCTGGCAACCGAAATACCCGAGGTCGACGCGTTCTATGGCAAATACGATTTCTTCCGACTCGCCGACGATATACAGCAACCTTCGCCTCGCCCTCTCCACACGTCTGCACCAGTGGCACACGACATCTCGGTGCCACACATCAAACGCCTGATCACTACACCATCACACTATGCCTACGTGAAGATAGCCGAGGGATGCAATCACCGATGCGCCTACTGTATCATACCGCACATCACCGGACAGCTCAAGAGTCGCCCCATGGAGGAGATACTGCAAGAGGTGAGATGGCTTGTCGACAAAGGAGTGAAAGAGTTCCAGCTCATAGCGCAAGACCTCACCGACTACGGACGCGACATCGACGGTCAGGCACAGCTGCCGCAACTCGTCGACAGTATAGCACAGATACCAGGCGTGGAGTGGCTGCGTCTCCACTATGCCTATCCCACCGACTTTCCGTGGCAGTTGCTCGATGTCATCAACGCCCATCCCAACGTGTGCCGCTATCTCGACGTGGCACTGCAGCACATCAGCACACCCATCCTACAGGCCATGCGCCGACGCTTCACACGTGAACAGACACTGGAGTTTATCCACAAGCTGCGCCGGTGGTGTCCAGGCATCCAACTGCGCACCACACTCATCGTAGGCTTCCCGGGAGAGACCGAGCAACAGTTCCAAGAGCTGCTTGATTTTGTCGGGCAAGCACGCTTCGAGCGGCTCGGAGCCTTCGCCTACTCCGAAGAAGAAGGCACCTACAGTGCCGCACACTATGCCGACGACATACCACAGCACGTCAAGCAACAACGACTCGACACACTCATGGCGTTGCAACAAGACATTGCCGAGCAACTGCAGCACGAGGAAGTAGGAAAGACACATCGCATCATTATCGACCGGCGCGAGGGCGACTACTATGTAGGGCGCAATCAGTATTCCTCACCCGAAGTTGACCCCGAAATTCTCATCCCCGCACAACAGACTTCATTACAGATAGGACAGTTCTACCACGTGCGCATCACACAGGCCACACCCTTCGACCTCTACGCCAGCGTTGTCAACACAACATCACACACTTAGGCCATTAACCCCCAACCGCTCCGTTACGGCCCTTAGCGCCATGGAAAGCGTGACACCACAATATGATGGGCACAAAGAGTGTGCCGTGTTCACGGGCAATACCAATGAACAAGCGGACTATCCATGCCAATGGTTAGAAGAACGATAGCATCGTTCCCGTTCCTGTCATTCTCGTAGCCTTTTCTTTTTAGAGCCGACGACCTGCGGCTTCTGTCACTGTTAACCTTTTCGTTAGTAACATCCATGTGCAAAGGAGAAAAGCACTACGCAGAAAGATGATGAGTTTTACCAACGACTGTTTGAAGATACCTGTCTTAACGCACTCCGGTGTGTTTATGGGTATGCCCTGACGTGCCATAAAACGCAGGGTGTCAGCGTGATATGTGTGTTTGTGTAAGCGTGCAGGCATTTTTGCAAACATTATTTAGAAAGGCGGGATTAGAGGCGGGTATATGTGGTTAAAATGCTTACAACGAGGATAAGAAGGGAGATTGGCAAGTGTGACTTATACTGATATAGGTAGACACATTTACTAACAATTAAAATGTGTATCCATTATGAGTAGAAAGTATCAAAAGTACAGTGAAGAATTCAAGTTGTCAGTTCTTCGTGACTATTATTCTTCCGGCATGAGTAAG
>JAGAZE010000016.1 GCA_017940185.1 Bacteroidaceae bacterium
TCATCTGGCGTACGATGATCTCGAAGTGCTTGTCGTTGATCTTCACGCCCTGCAGACGGTATACGTCCTGCACCTCGTTGACGATGTACTCCTGCACCGCCGTCGGGCCCTTGATGGCGAGGATGTCGTTGGGAGTGATGACGCCGTCGGAGAGCGGTGTGCCGGCACGCACGGCATCGTGCTCCTGCACGAGTATCTGCTTGGAGAGCGACACGAGGTACTTGCGCTGGTCGCCTGTCTTCGAGGTGACGATGATTTCGCGGTTGCCGCGCTTCACCTTTCCCATGGTTACCTCGCCGTCGATTTCGGATACCACGGCCGGGTTGCTCGGATTGCGTGCCTCGAAGAGCTCGGTGACACGTGGCAGACCACCGGTGATGTCGCCTGCCTTGCCCACGGCGCGCGGTATCTTGACGAGGGTGGTACCAGTCTTCACCTTCTTGCCGTCGGCCACGACGATGTGTCCGCCCACGGGGAAGTTGTAGGTGCCGAGGATGTTGCCGTCCTTGTCGAGGATGTCGCAGGTGGGTATGCGGTTGCGGTCTTTCGAGTCGATGATGATCATCTCCTTCAGTCCCGTTGTCTCGTCGGTCTCAGCCTTATAGGTGATGCCTTCCTCCACATCGTTGAAGCGCAGCTTGCCTTCATACTCAGTGACGATGACGGCGTTGAAGGGGTCCCATCGAGCGATGAGGTCGCCTTTCTTCACCTTGTCGTCCTGTTTGTAGTAGAGCGAGCTTCCGTAGGGCACGTTGACCGTGGAGAGCACGATACCGGTGTTGTTGTCGACGAAGCGCACTTCGGTGAGTCGGCTCACCACCATCTGGCACTTCACCTTTTTTCCGTCTTGCTCCTCGGTGTAGGGCACTGTGCGCAGCTCGTCGAATTCGAGATGTGCATCGCTCTTTGCCACGATGGATGCGTTGGCTGCTGCGTTGGCTGCCACACCACCGGCGTGGAATGTTCGCAGTGTGAGTTGTGTGCCCGGCTCGCCGATGGCCTGTGCTGCGATAACGCCCACGGCTTCACCCTTCTGCACCATCTTGGCGGTGGCGAGGTTGCGGCCGTAGCACTTCATGCACACGCCGTGCTTGCTCTCGCAGGTGAGCACCGAACGTATCTCGACCTTCTCAATGGGAGAGTCTTCGATGGCCTGTGCGATGGGCTCGGTGATTTCTTCTCCGGCACGTACGATGATTTCGCCTGTGTTGGGATGGATGATGTCGTGCACGGAGACGCGGCCGAGGATGCGCTCGTAGAGGGTGGAAATCACCTCTTCGCCGTTCTTCAGTGCCGTGCACTCCAGTCCGCGCAAGGTGCCGCAGTCTTCTTCGTTGATGATCACGTCGTGGCTCACGTCGACGAGGCGTCGGGTGAGGTATCCGGCGTCGGCGGTCTTCATGGCGGTGTCGGCCAATCCCTTACGGGCACCGTGCGAGGCGATGAAGTATTCGAGTACCGACATGCCCTCCTTGAAGTTGGAGAGGATGGGGTTTTCAATGATCTGTGCGCCTTCTGCACCGGCTTTCTGCGGCTTGGCCATCAGACCACGGATACCGGAGAGCTGTTTGATCTGGTCTTTCGAACCACGGGCTCCCGAGTCGAGCATCATAAACACGGCGTTGAAGCCTTGGTCGGCCTCGGTCATCTCTTTCATCAGGATGTTGGAGATGTCGTTGTTTACGTGTGTCCAAGTGTCGATCACCTGATTGTAGCGCTCGTTGTCGGTGATGAAACCCATGTTGTAGTTGTCGAGAATCTGTCGCACCTCTTCGTTACCCTTGTCGATGAGTGCCTGCTTCTCTGGCGGGATGATGATGTCGTCAAGGTTGAACGACAGTCCTGCCAGGTATGCCATGCGGTAACCCAGGTTCTTGATGCCGTCGAGGAACTCGCAGGCACGAGCGAAGCCCACTGCCTTGATGACGTCGGCGATGATGTCGCGCAGACTCTTCTTGGAGATGATGGTGTTGACAAATCCCATCTCCTGCGGCACGAGCTGGTTGACGATGACACGTCCCACGGAAGTCTCCACCATGCGTTTGGTGAATGTGCCGTCGGCGTTGCGGTCGTCGACCACCACCTTGACGGGTGCGTGCAGGTCGCACTTACCCTCATTGTGTGCTATGATGGCCTCTTCGGGTCCGTAGAAGGTGAGCCCGTCGCCCTTGGCTCCGGGACGCAGTTTGGTAATATAGTATAGTCCGAGCACCATGTCCTGCGAGGGCACGGTGATGGGTGCTCCGTTGGCGGGGTTGAGAATGTTGTGGCTCTGCAGCATGAGTATCTGCGCCTCGAGGATGGCTGCATTGCTCAGCGGGAGGTGCACCGCCATCTGGTCGCCGTCGAAGTCGGCATTGAAGGCGGTACATGCCAGCGGGTGCAGCTGTATGGCCTTGCCTTCGATGAGCTTGGGCTGGAAGGCCTGTATGCCGAGGCGGTGCAGTGTGGGTGCACGGTTGAGCAGCACGGGATGGCCCTTCATCACATTCTCGAGGATGTCCCAGATGATGGGTTCGCGGCGGTCGACAATCTTCTTGGCGCTCTTCACCGTCTTGACGATGCCGCGCTCGATGAGCTTGCGGATAATGAACGGCTTGTAGAGTTCAGCTGCCATGAGCTTGGGCAGTCCGCACTCGCCCATCTTCAACTCGGGACCTACGACGATGACCGAGCGTGCAGAGTAGTCGACGCGCTTACCGAGCAGGTTCTGACGGAAGCGTCCCTGCTTACCCTTGAGTGAGTCGGAAAGCGATTTGAGCGGTCGGTTGCTCTCGCTCTTCACGGCCGATGCCTTGCGCGAGTTGTCGAACAGGCTGTCGACGGCCTCTTGCAGCATGCGCTTCTCGTTGCGCAGGATCACTTCGGGTGCCTTTATCTCTACGAGTCGCTTCAGTCGGTTGTTGCGTATGATGACGCGTCGGTAGAGGTCGTTAAGGTCGGATGTGGCGAAGCGTCCTCCGTCGAGGGGCACGAGGGGTCGCAACTCGGGCGGCGTGACGGGCAGTATCTTGATAATCATCCACTCTGGGCGGTTGATTTCGCGGCTTGCACGGAAGGCTTCCACCACTTGCAGGCGCTTCAGGGCATCGCTCTTGCGCTGCTGTGAGGAGTCGTTGTTGGCGCGGTCGCGCAGCTCGTAGGAGAGGCTGTCGAGGTCGAGGCCTACGAGGAGGTCGTAGATGGCCTCGGCACCCATCTTGGCGACAAACTTATTGGGGTCGTCGTCGAGCAGTTGGTCGTTGTCGGGGCTCAGTATGTTGTCGACGATGTTGAGGTACTCGTCTTCGTTGAGCAGGTCGTACTTATGCGAGCCGTTTATCTCCACTCCTTCGGCATCGGTGCGTCCTGCGAGGGGTCCCGGGTTGATGACGACATACTTCTCGTAGTAGATGATGGCGTCAAGCTTCTTGGTGGGCAGTCCGAGCAGGTAGCCGATCTTGTTGGGCAGCGAGCGGAAGTACCATATATGTGCCACGGGCACCACGAGCTCGATGTGTCCGGCACGCTCACGGCGCACCTTCTTCTCGGTGACGTCGACACCGCAGCGGTCGCAGGTGATGCCGCGGTAGCGTATGCGCTTGTATTTTCCGCAGGCACACTCAAAGTCCTTGGTGGGACCGAAGATGCGTTCGCAGAACAGTCCGTCGCGCTCGGGCTTGTAGGTGCGATAGTTGATGGTCTCGGGTTTGAGCACTTCGCCGTAGGAGTTTTTCTGTATCTCTTCGGGCGACGCCAGACCGATGGTTATCTTTGTGAAGTTGGTCTTAACTTTAAGGTCGTTTTTGAAAGCCATGGTATGATTGTTTTGGGGTATGGTCTTCTCATTTATCTATATACATCGTCATCGGTTTAGTCGAGCCTGATGCTCAGTCCGAGTCCGCGCAGTTCGTGTAGCAGTACGTTGAGCGACTCGGGTATGCCAGGTGTCGGCATGGGGTCGCCCTTTACGATGGCTTCGTAGGCCTTGGAGCGTCCTACGGTGTCGTCGCTCTTGATGGTGAGTATCTCTTGCAGGATGTTGCTGGCTCCGAAGGCTTCGAGAGCCCACACCTCCATCTCACCGAAGCGCTGTCCGCCAAACTGGGCCTTACCGCCGAGTGGCTGCTGGGTGATGAGCGAGTAGGGACCTATGGAGCGTGCGTGCATCTTGTCTTCCACCATGTGTCCGAGCTTGAGGAAGTAGGTAATACCTACCGTTGCCGGCTGGTCGAACTGCTCGCCTGTCTCGCCGTCGTAGAGGCGTGTGGAGCACAGGCGCGGCAGGCCGGCCTTGTCGGTCCACTCGGTGAGGTCGTCGATCTTGGCACCGTCGAAGATGGGTGTGGCAAACTTCACATTGAGTTTCTTTCCCACGGCTCCGAGAATGGCTTCGAATATCTGTCCGAGGTTCATTCGCGAGGGCACGCCCAGTGGGTTGAGCACGAGGTCGACGGGTCGTCCGTCGGAGAGGAACGGCATATCTTCCTGTCGCACCACCTTGCTGACGATGCCCTTGTTGCCGTGGCGTCCGGCGAGCTTGTCGCCCACGCCGATCTTGCGTTTCTTGGCCACGTAGACTTTCGCCATCTGCAGCACGCCCGAGGGCAGCTCATCGCCGATGGTGATGGCCAGCTTGCGACGCTTCATCTCGGCATCGAGCTGCTTGTACTTGCGGATGTAGTTGCGTATGAGCTGTGAGATGAGCATGTTTTTGTGCTCGTCGTTGGTCCAGCCGATGCTCTGCACGCCTTCATACTCAAGATTGCGCAGGGCGGCTTCGGTGAACTTCGAGCCCTTGGTAATCACCTCCACGTTGGCATAGTCTTTCACACCCATCGATGTCTTGCCGCGGGTGAGCATCTTGAGCTTCTCGATGAGTATGTCTTTGAGGTCTTTGTTCTTTGCCTCGTACTCTTCGTCGATTTTTGCCAACAGCTCTTTGTCCATCTTCTTGCTCTCGCGTGTCTTGATGGCGCGTGAGAAGAGTTTCTTGTCGATGATTACTCCAGAGAGAGAGGGGTTGGCCTTCAGTGAGGAGTCTTTCACGTCGCCTGCTTTGTCGCCGAAGATGGCGCGCAGCAGCTTCTCCTCGGGTGTGGGGTCGCTCTCACCCTTGGGCGAAATCTTACCGATGAGGATATCGCCTGGCACTACGCGTGCGCCGATGCGGATGATGCCGTTCTCGTCGAGGTCGCGTGTGGCATCTTCGCTCACGTTGGGGATGTCGGCGGTAAACTCTTCCATGCCGCGCTTGGTCTCGCGCACCTCGAGCATATATTCGTCGACGTGTACGGAGGTGAGCACGTCGTCGCTGACGAGGCGCTCGCTGAGCACGATGGCGTCTTCATAGTTGTAGCCCTTCCATGGCATGTAGGCTACGAGGAGATTGCGTCCGAGTGCCAGTTCGCCGTTCTCGGTGGCATAGCCCTCGGTGAGTATCTGTCCCTTGGTCACGCGCTGACCCTTCTCGCAGATGGGGCGCAGGTCGATGACCATGCTCTGGTTGGTGCGGCGGAACTTGGGTATGCGGTATTCTCTCAGTGCCGGTTCGAAGCTGACAAACTCTTCGTCTTCGGTGCGGTCGTAGAGGATACGTATGGTGGTGGCGTCAACATAGTCGACCACTCCGCTGCCTTCTGCCACGATCATGGTGCGTGAGTCTTCGCACACCTGTCGCTCTATGCCTGTGCCGACGATGGGTGCGTCGTTGTGTAGCAGTGGCACTGCCTGGCGCATCATGTTGCATCCCATGAGTGCACGGTGACCGTCGTCGTGCTCGAGTGCGGGGATGAGTGCTGCAGACACGGAGGCTATCTGCTGCGGTGCCACGTCCATGAGGCTCACCTGTGCGGGGGGCACCACGGGGAAGTCGGCATCGAGGCGGCACTTGACGACGTCGCGTATGAATGTGCCGTCGGGACGCAGCGGGGCGTTGCCCTGACCGATGATGTGCTCCGACTCTTCTTCGGCGGTGAGATACACCACCTCGTCGTTGTTGAGGTTCACGCGCTCTTTCTCCACCTTGCGGTAGGGTGTCTCAATAAATCCGAGCTCGTTGATGTTGGCGTAGACGCAGAGCGAGGAGATGAGTCCGATGTTGGGTCCTTCAGGACTCTCGATGGGACAAAGGCGTCCGTAGTGTGTGTAGTGCACGTCGCGCACCTCAAATCCGGCGCGCTCGCGCGACAGTCCGCCGGGGCCGAGGGCGGAGAGGCGGCGCTTGTGGGTGACCTCGGCCAACGGGTTGGTCTGGTCCATGAACTGCGACAGCGGGTTGGTGCCGAAGAACGAGTTGATGACGCTGGAAATGGTCTTGGCGTTGATGAGGTCGGTGGGTGTGAACACCTCGTTGTCGCGCACGTTCATGCGTTCGCGTATGGTGCGACTCATGCGTGCCAGTCCGATGGAGAACTGGTTGCTGAGCTGCTCGCCCACGGTGCGCACGCGGCGGTTGCTGAGGTGGTCGATGTCGTCGACGGTGGCATTGGAGTTGACAAGCTGGATGAGATACTTGATAATCTCTATGATGTCTTCCTTGGTGAGTATGCGCACGTCGATGTCGGTATCAAGACCGAGTTTTTTGTTGATGCGGTAGCGTCCCACGTCGCCCAAGTCGTAGCGCTTGTCGGAGAAGAACAGGTTTTGTATCACCTCGCGTGCGCTGCTGTCGTCGGCGGGGTCGGCGTTGCGCAGCTGGCGGTAGATGTAGATCACGGCTTCCTTCTCACTGTTGGAGGGGTCTTTGGCCAGCGTGTTGAATATGATGTCGTAGCGAGATGCTGTCTCGCTGTCTTTGTGTAGCAATATGGTGTTGGTTCCGCTCTCGAGGATGTCCGCCATGTTATCGGCGGTGATTTCCATTCCGCGCTCCATGAGCACATCGTTGCGCTCTAGGGATACGAGTTCACCGGTGTCTTCGTCCACATGGTCTTCAAACCATGTCTTCAGCACACGTGCGGCGAGCTTACGTCCGATAGCGGCCTTAAGGTTTTTCTTGTTCACCTTCACTTCTTCGGCCAGATCGAAGATTTGCAGTATGTCCTTGTCCTGCTCGAAGCCTATGGCGCGCAGCAGTGTGGTGACGGGCAACTTCTTCTTACGGTCGATGTAGGCATACATCACATTGTTGATGTCGGTAGAGAACTCTATCCACGAGCCTTTGAAGGGTATGATGCGTGCGCTGTAGAGCACGCGTCCGTTGGCGTGTACGCCCTGTGAGAAGAACACGCCCGGCGAGCGGTGGAGCTGTGCCACCACCACGCGCTCGGCACCGTTGATGATGAAGGTGCCGTTGCTGGTCATATACGGTATGGCACCGAGGAAGACGTCGGACGTCACCGTCTCGAAGTCGACATGGTCGGGGTCGGTACACGACAGGCGCATGCGTGCCTTGAGGGGTACGCTGTAGGTGAGTCCGCGCTCCAAGCACTCGTCGATGGTGTAGCGGGGCGGGTCGACGTAGTAGTCGAGAAACTCCAGCTTGTACTGGTTGCGTGTGTCGTTGACGGGGAAGTTCTCGGAGAACACCTTGTAGAGTCCGTCGTTTTTGCGCTGCTCGGGCGGTGTGTCGAGCTGCAGAAAGTCTTGGAACGACTTCAGCTGCACGTCAAGAAAGTCGGGAAATGGCATCGGATTCTTGACGCTGGCAAAACTGATTCGTTGTTCTGTCGGTTTGGTTGCCATATCGTTGATAGGTTTGGGATGGTTAGGGGGGAGGAGAGAGTGTTCTTTTTCTCCTTGCGTTGTGTCGGCTAACAGACACGAAACGGTTAGGACTCTCCTACCGGGAAAATCCTAACCTTTCGTTGCCTTATTGTAGTGAGCCGCCGTTGAAGTGCGTGCCCACGTTGTTCAGCTAAGTATAGCTTACTTGAGTTCGATCTTAGCGCCTTCAGCCTCGAGAAGCTTCTTGAGGTTTTCGGCTTCGTCCTTCGACATAGCTTCCTTCAGTGTAGAGGGAGCACCGTCAACGAGGTCCTTAGCTTCCTTCAGTCCGAGACCGCAAGCTTCCTTGACAGCCTTAACGACCTTCAGCTTGTTGGGGCCTACCTCAGCGAGAACGACGTCGAAGTCGGTCTTCTCTTCAGCAGCCTCGGCAGCGCCGCCGGCACCGGGAGCAGCAGCAACAGCAACAGCAGCAGCTGCGGGTTCAATACCATATTCCTCTTTGAGGACATTTGCCAATTCGTTTACTTCTTTTACTGTCAGGTTTACCAACTGTTCAGCAATAGCTTTAATATCTGCCATTTTTGTAAAAATTTTGATTTTGTAATTCTTGTTTATTGTTAGTGCGGGGTGTAGTTATTCAGGGCGTTCACCGAGTGTCTTAAGCACACCGTGAATAGTGCTTGCACCTGATTGCAGAGCAGATACAACGTTCTTGGCGGGCGATTGCAGCAGTGCCACTACCTCGGCGATGAGTTCGTTCTTGCTCTTCAGAGAGGCGAGTTCCTCGAGCTTGTCGGCACCTACGTAGAAACCTTCTTCGGCATAGGCGGCCTTGAGTGCGGGGATTCCTTCCTTTGTGTATTCCTTCAGCAGGCGTCCGGGGACGTTCGCCACGTTGGTGAACATCACGGCGGTGTTGCCTTTCAGGCTGTCATACAAGGGTTCGTAGTCGACGTCGGCGGCTTCAAAGGCTTTGCGCAGCAGGGTGTTTTTCACAACAACCAGCTTTATCTCGCTCTTGAAGCACTTGCGACGCAGGGCGCTGGTAGCTTCGGCATTGAGTCCCGACAGGTCTACAAGGTAGAAGTGGGGATATGCAGCCAGCTGCTTGCCCAAATCAACGATGATGGTATCTTTTACTTCTTTTCTCATGATGTGTGTGTACGTTTAGATGGTTACTCTACCGACTTGGGGTCTACCTTGACACCCTTACTCATGGTACTGGAGAGGAAGATACTCTTGATATACGTTCCCTTAGCCGCTGCGGGCTTCAGTTTGATGATAGTAGAGATAAACTCTTTAGCGTTCTGACAGATTTGTTCGGCTGTGAACGACACTTTTCCGATGGAGGAGTGTATGATGCCGGTCTTGTCGACTTTGAAGTCGATCTTACCTTGCTTCACTTCTTTCACTGCCTTGGCGACGTCCATGGTCACTGTTCCGCTCTTGGGGTTGGGCATCAGTCCGCGCGGGCCGAGTATACGTCCGAGGGGGCCGAGCTTACCCATGCACGAGGGCTGCGTGATGATCACATCCACGTCGGTCCATCCGCCTTTAATCTTTTCAATGTATTCGTCGAGTCCTACATAGTCGGCACCAGCCTCCTGTGCAGCAGCCTCAGCATCGGGTGTGCAGATGCACAGCACACGCGTCACCTTACCGGTACCATTGGGGAGCGACACGACGCCGCGCACCATCTGGTTGGCCTTACGAGGGTCGACACCCAGACGGACGTCGATGTCCAGCGAGGCGTCAAACTTCGTCGTGGTGATTTCCTTCACCAGTTCGGCAGCTTCACGTAAGGTGTAGGCTTTCCCTGCTTCAACTTTCTCGGCTACTGATTTTTGGTTCTTGGTCAGTTTACTCATTGTTCTGAAAGTTTTTTGTTGTTAACCAGGGAAGTCCCCTTTTACGGTGATACCCATACTTCTGGCTGTACCGGCTATCAGCTTCATGGCCGACTCCACTGTGAAGCAGTTGAGGTCGGACATTTTGTCCTCTGCTATGGCGCGCACCTGCTCCCATGTCACCGAAGCCACCTTTTTGCGGTTGGGCTCCGACGAGCCACCTTTCACCTTGGCGGCCTCCATGAGCTGTACGGCAGCAGGAGGAGTCTTGATGACGAAGCTGAACGACTTATCGGTATAGTAAGTGATAACGACAGGCAGTATCTTGCCGGCCTTATCCTGGGTGCGGGCGTTGAACTCCTTGCAGAATCCCATGATGTTGATACCCTTGGAGCCGAGAGCCGGTCCTACGGGAGGGGAAGGGTTGGCAGCGCCGCCTTTAATCTGTAACTTGATTAATCCAGCAACTTCTTTAGCCATTTGTGTAATGTTGATTAATGATTGATGATATAAAGAGCCTCACGGCGTGCGTAACCACGTCGCTACTCTCTTTCCACTTGCATAAAACCCAGTTCGAGCGGTGTCTTCCGCCCAAAGATCTTGACCATCACCTTCAGTTTGCGTCGCTCTTTGTTCACCTCTTCGATGACGCCGCTGAAGCCGCTGAACGGTCCGTCGGTAACCGTGATGGCGTCGCCCTCGAGATAGTCGATGGCCACGTCTTCATCAAGCTCTGTCTGCTCCACGTTGCCCAACATGCGGTTGATGTCGGCCTCGCGTGCAGGAGAGGGACTGTCCATTCCTCCGAGAAAACCCAGCACGTTGGGGATGAAACGCAGCATATGCGCCACGTCGCCCACCAGCTCTGCCTGTACCAAGACGTAACCCGGCATCGACACCTTGTCTTTCACGACGCGCTTGCCGTTGCGGGTGGTGGCATGCTTCTCCATAGGCACTACTACCTGGGAGACATACTTTGCCAGAGTATCATTGAGCTTCATCGCAGCTTCAATGTACTCCTTCACTTTCACCTCCTTGCCGCTCACGGCGCGGAGGACATACCAGTTGCGTTTTGATTCGGCCATGGTTGCTTACTTGAGTTTATCCGGGATAGACTGTCTGCATGATAAAACGGAATACCGAGTCCATGGCAAACACCACCAGAGCAATGACAAGGGAAGCAGATAATACTACCACTGCCCGGTGGGTCAGTTCACGACGTGTCGGCCAAGTCGTCTTATGCGCAAGCTCTTCGTAGCAAGCCTTGCAATAATTGATTATTTTCTTAAACATAATCTCAATATCTTTCTTTTGCACGGGAAGGAGGACTCGAACCCACGACCCTCGGTTTTGGAGACCGATGCTCTACCAACTGAGCTATTCCCGTAGAAAGGTTCCCGCGGCCGCAGTCGCGGGAACCGTATCTGTACGCTCGCTGTCTACTCACGCACACTATATATAATATGGTGTCGGTGTGTGGCAGCCGAAGCGCGCCTTGCTGTACTATTAGTCTTCGTACACTTCAGTGATCTGACCCGAACCTACGGTGCGGCCACCTTCACGGATAGCGAAGCGCAGACCCTTGTTGAGGGCTACAGCGTAGATGAGCTCTACCTGAATCTCAACGTTGTCGCCGGGCATCACCATCTCAACGCCTTCGGGGAGAGTAATCTCACCGGTGCAGTCCATGGTGCGGAGGTAGAACTGGGGACGGTACTTATTGCCGAACGGAGTGTGACGGCCGCCCTCTTCCTTCTTCAGCACGTAGATGGAAGCCTTGAAGCGCTTGAAGGGCTTGATCTGACCCGGATGGCAGAGCACCATACCGCGCTTGATCTCGTTCTTGTCGACACCGCGGAGGAGCAGACCTACGTTGTCACCAGCCTGACCTTCGTCGAGCAGCTTGCGGAACATCTCAACACCGGTAACCACCGACTTGCGGTCTTCACCCAGTCCGAGGAGTTCTACTTCGTCACCCACATGGATGACACCAGTCTCGATACGACCTGTGGCCACAGTGCCACGACCGGTGATGGAGAACACGTCTTCCACAGGCATGAGGAAGGGCTTCTCAGTGTCGCGCGGGGGCTCCTGAATCCACTCGTCGCAAGTGTTCATCAGTTCGAGCACCTTCTCTTCCCACTTGGCAACGCCGTTGAGGGCACCGAGGGCAGAACCGCGGATGATGGGGGTATCGTCTTCGAATTCATACTGAGCGAGAATCTCTTGCACTTCCATTTCAACGAGCTCGAGCATCTCTTCATCTTCCACCATGTCGCACTTGTTGAGGAACACGACGAGGCGGGGCACGTTCACCTGACGGGCGAGCAGCACGTGTTCACGTGTCTGAGGCATGGGACCGTCGGTAGCAGCTACCACGAGGATAGCACCGTCCATCTGGGCAGCACCCGTTACCATGTTCTTCACATAGTCGGCGTGACCCGGGCAGTCAACGTGTGCATAGTGACGCTTCTCTGTTTCATACTCTACGTGAGCGGTGTTGATGGTGATACCACGCTCTTTCTCTTCGGGAGCGTTGTCGATCTGATCGAACGACTTCACCTTGTCTTTGTTAGCCTCGATCTTCTCAGCCAGCACCTTGGTGATGGCAGCGGTCAAGGTAGTCTTACCATGGTCAACGTGACCGATAGTACCAATGTTTACGTGTGGTTTTGTACGTACAAAATTCTCTTTAGCCATAGCTTACTTGGTTATTATTATTAGATGAGATATCGTTTTTGTGTCAAAAAGCAGTCTCGAAGAACCTCCCCGAAACTCCCCTTTGAGCTGTAACTGAGAGTTGAACTCAGGACCTCTTCCTTACCAAGGAAGTGCTCTACCACTGAGCTATTACAGCCTTATGTGAGCGGAAAACGGGGCTCAAACCCGCGACCCCCAGCTTGGAAGGCTAGTGCTCTATCAACTGAGCTATTTCCGCAAAGTGTCTGTGTGCAGCGGCTCTGCCGCTCAAGCAGTGGGTGGTGATGGATTCGAACCACCGAAGGTAAAAACCAGCAGATTTACAGTCTGCCCCATTTGGCCACTCTGGTAACCACCCGTATAGATGTGTATCGCTCTACGCTTGAGCCTCTTGTCGGATTCGAACCAACGACCCCGAGATTACAAATCACGTGCTCTGGCCAACTGAGCTAAAGAGGCATTCACTGCACTGCTCACCGAAGGAAGAGCGATGGCGTTGTGTCGGAAAGCGGCTGCAAAGATAAGGACTTTATTTCATTCGCCAAACATTTGCTCATCTTTTTTTACCCGTACTTCCACCACTACCCCACCGGCACACCACTATAATATCATACGCGCGCGCGTGAGAACTGAACACGAATCACACGAATAGACCACCAACTCTTCCTCACGCCCCCTTTCTCCCCGAATTTCCTTCTCTTTTACCCTTTCTCCTCTTTCAAAAGAGCCCCGCCCCGGCCTCTGTGATGAGACCGGGGCGGGTGTATGATTGGGGGGATGGGGTGTGTGCTTAGCGGTTGCGGAGCTTCTCCTTGTATTTCGACAGCTGCACCTTCATGGCATCTACACACTGGTCGACGCCTTCCTCGAAGGTGTCGCAGGTCTTCTCCACGAAGAGCTGGCTGCCGGGCACGTTGACCTGCAGGGTTGTCTCCTTGTTCATTGCGGTGGCGGGCTTCACCACCTTCAGCGTTACCTCAGCGGTCTGAATGTCTTCAAACGACTTGCTGAGCTTCTCTACCTTCTTCTCTACGAAGGCTTGCAGCTTCTCGGTAGCATCGAAGCGAACGGCTTGAATCTTTATTTCCATATTGATAAGGTATTAGGTATGTTGTTTGGTCGTTTGGGTGTTTGGTCGTTTGGGGACAGAACCAACATCTTGTCAACTCGTCAACTCGTCAACTTGTCAACTCACGCCCCAACTCGTCCCTACAAATGTAGGAATAACCGACGACCTATGCAATTTATGTATCGTTTTTTTCTATGTCGGGTGTTTTATTGTTGATTTTCTTCGCTCTCGGGTGTGCTTGCGCATAGACTTGCCTCAGCTGTTCGAAGGTGGTGTGTGTGTATACCGTTGTGGTGCGCAGGCTCTCATGTCCCAGCAGGTGCTGCACGGTCTCCAGTCCGGCATCGTGGTTCATCATGGCTGTGGCGAAGGTGTGTCGCAGCACATGGGGTGAGCGTTGCTGCTGTGTGGTGACGAGGCTGAGGCGTTGTTTCACGCATCGCGCCACCTGCGCATAGGTCATGCGCCGGCCATGGTCGCTGACGATGAGTGCCGGCACCTGTCGCTCCACACTGCTGTCGCGCAGTGCCTGATAGCGTTGCAGCTCCTCGTGCAGCTCGGCAGCGAAGGGAATGTTGCGCTGCTTGTTGCCCTTGCCCACCACGCGTATCTCGCCGCGCGCATAGTCCACGTCGGCATCGTCGAGCCCGATGAGCTCGCTCACGCGCATGCCCGTAGAGTAGAACAGCAGCAGCAACAACCTGTCGCGCCGGTCGGCAAAGGTGTCGCCCCATTCGATGTCGTCGAGCAGCCGGTTCATATCGCCCTCTTTGAGAAACTTCGGCAGGGGTTTGCTCTTCTTCGGCCCCCTGAGTACGCGCACGGGGTCGCGGTTCACCAGGTGGTGCTTCATGGCGTAGCGGTAGAGTGCGCGCAGTGCACTGAGACGCCGGTTGACGGTGGCGGCGCTGTTGCCGCGGTCCATCTGGTGCTCCAACCAGTCGCGCACCACGTCGGCATCCACCGTGGCCCATGTCAGGCCTTCGTCGAGATTGCGGAAGAAGGCCTCAAACAGCTGCAGGTCGGTGCCATAGCTGGTGAGTGTCTGCGCGCTGTAGCGGCGCTCGTAGCGCAGGTAGTCGAGGAAGGAAGCTACTATCGGGGGCGTGGCATCGGGCATGGTATAGAGATGGGTGATGTCTATGCTGAGTGCAACAGCGCACGCAGCAAGAGTCATACAAAGATACGACTTTTCATCCGCAACACACAAAGATAAAGTACGGTTTCTGATATAGACTCGACACTGCTCACGCCTGACAAAGTTGATGCAGGCATCTTTTTGTTCTTGCTCAATCGCAGCGTTCCCGTTCCCGTTATCATTTTCCGTTTTTTGCTTTTGCCTGCACTCATCGCCGTTTTCTCCCTGTCTGTCAGCCCTTTGCATGGTGTAGGCGATTTTCGTCGCCTGCACTCGCCTGCACCTGCCTGCACCTGCCTGCGACAAGGGAGAAAAGGGGGTGCTTTGCAAGTGTAGCCCAATCACGATGCAAGTATTGCCCGATTGCACTCCAACTGTTGCCCAATCACAGTGCAAGTATTGCCCGATTGCACTCCAACTGTTGCCCGATCACAGTGCTGTTGGGCAACAGTTGCCATTCTTCCCCTTCCATACACCTTGCACATCGGTCATCTGCGGTAGTGCAGGCGAGTGCAGGCGACGAAAATCGCCTACACCACATATCCACCTACCCATCAGTGCGTTATACGCATTGGTGCAAGCGTGCAGGCATTTTTGCAACACAGAGGTCGCAATCAGCATGCTATCCTTCAATATGGCCTATACCGCTCTTTTCCTTCCCTGTCCTTTTTGCCCCACTTTTCTTCACTCTTTTTGTCCTTCTTTCTCCGTTGTTTTACCTCAAAAGTGTAAGTATACTTAAAAAATGCGCTAAAAGTCGCTAAATCAACATTTTATCCTTTTCTTTTTTGTTTGTTTTGCAAAGAAGCCATAGCTTTGCAAGTCGAAAAATCGAGAGACAAAACGATTGAGTTCTTTCGCAACATAATCTAACACACAATGAAGAAAACACTACTTTTCGTTTTTCTCGGCGCGATGTTTGCGCTGCAGGGGCGGGCGCAGGTAGCCGTTGATGCCGCCAACTTCCCCGACCCCGTGTTCCGTCAGTACGTGTCCGACAATGTCGACACCGACCACGACGGCTCGCTGAGTACTGCCGAGTGCAACGCCGTGACCAGCCTCGGAGCCAATACCGATGCGTACACCCAAATGTACAGCACGGGCGAGCACACGGAGATGGGTGCACAAAGGGAAAAAGCCGGATGCGGAAAGACACAGAGATGAGAAACCCACAAAGGGAAAAGGATTGACAACCGAGCAGGCATCGCGGGAATGAAGATTATCCCAAGAGCGATTCTGCCGACAGGGCTGTAGCGTCAACAACTAAAAAAAAAGTATATTATTTTTTTTTTACAGAAATTAACTCTTATATTTGCAGTAAACTATCACTTGTCAATGCCGCTGTTATTAGGGTTCTGTCGGTGGCTATGGCAACAGGAAATCATTTATCACAGGGTCCTACTAATCTTTAAATTAATCGCTTATGAAAAAGTTTACTCTTTTATCGATTGTGCTGTCCGCAGCATTCTGTCTGACTGCTGCGGCTCAGGAGCGCAAGGTGGTCGGTGACGGCCCGTAGGTGCGCACCCGTACCAACACCGTGACCACGCCCGCCGCAGGACGCGTGCAGGTGAAAGTGAAGAAGGTGGTTCCCCAGAGTGCCGACGTGGCCGCGGGATACGCCAAAGTGATTCTCAAGGCCGGCGACATCTGGGGTGACGGCTCCGGCTATCAGATGCTGCTCGATGCCGATGCCTCCGCCTACGGCAATCAGATACCCGAGAACGGCGCATTCACTGCCAGCGGCGATGCCCCTGCCGCCACCTATGAAGCCTTCGAGTATAAGATACCGGAGAATGCCGATGGCTCGCTGACCACAACGAACATCATCGTCAACGGTCAAGGCGAGGTGACCATCCCCGCCGGTGTGTACGACTACGTGATTGTCAACCCCACACCCGACGACCGTATATGGATTGCCAGTGCCAATGGCAATGCCGAGTCGCGCGCCGACGACTTTGAGTTCAAGAGCGAGTGCACCTACCTCTTCGAGGTGGTTACTGTCGGCAATAATGACGGTGTGAACCTCACCATCGACGACCCCTACGCCCTCTTGCCTCCCACCGACATCACCGTGAACCCCGGCACCGACTTCGCCGCTTTGAACTGGAACTCTACCGAGGCAGGCTGGAACGTCCGCTATCGTGAGTACACCGATCCCTACCTTACCAACCGCCTGTGGGATCTGCCCGCAGCCAACATCGACGAGCAGCTGCAGGGATGGATAACTGTCAACAACGACGGTGACAACTATGGTTGGCAAATAGCCACCGCCAACGAGGATGGCACCGACTACTGCTTCACCTCAGCAAGCTGGGTCAGTGGCACTGGCGCACTGACACCCGACAACTGGCTTATCACCCCGAAGGTAAAACTCGGCGGCAGCCTCTCCTTCAAGGCTTGGGGACAGGATGCAAACTATCCCGAAGAGGTATTCCGCGTGTATGTCTTCCCCGGCGAGGAGTGGAACAGCGTTGAGGATTTCGCTGCCATCAGCGAGGATCTCACCGCCACAGCTGAACGCACCACCTATAACTACGACCTGAGCGCATACAACGGTCCGGGCTACATAGCCATACGCCACTACAACGTTACCGACATGTTCCGCCTCAACATCGACGACGTGACTGTCACCGTGCCCGATGCTATCGACGTTAAGGAATGGACTGTGGAAGGCATCATCAGCGAGCGCTTCTACAACATCACCGGTCTGAAGGAGAACACCGAGTATGAGGTTGGCGTGCAGAGCGTTCGCGACCGCGAGCAGAGCGACTGGAGCGAGACCATCCGCTTCACCACCGGCTCCACCACAGGTATCACCACACTCAACGGAAACGATAACGTGAAGGCCAACAAGTGGTATACCCTCGACGGACGTCAGCTCAACAGCAAGCCCGTACAGAGCGGTCTCTACATCAACAACGGCAAAAAAGTCGTGATTAAGTAAGCAGAACGCCAAATCACTAGAACAAGCTTTCCTACAGAAGAGATGTGTCGGCAGCGACACATCTCTTTCTTTGGTTGTTGTCGTCTGCGGGCATTGCGGAAGAAACTTCGCAAAACATTTTGCCAACTGGAATGTTAGTCATACCTTTGCACCCACTTCGCGCATAACGAACACAAAAACAACACAACCATCCAATAACAACCAAAGACACAAGACGTATGATTATTGTACCTGTAAAAGAAGGCGAGAACATCGAAAGAGCGCTTAAGAAGTTTAAGAGAAAGTATGAGAAGACCGGTATCGTGAAGGAGCTTCGTCGTCGTCAGCAGTACGACAAGCCTTCCGTGCTGAAGCGCCTGAAGATGCAACACGCTGTCTACGTGCAGAAGCTCCGCGCCACTGAGGAATAAGCGGCACGCTCTGTACTGTCGCCAGACGTACAACGCCTATATATAATATATAAGGTACGCGCGCGCGTACCTTCCTTTTGCGCAACCGCCATGCAGCTCCCTGCAGGAGCCACATGGATGGTTGTTGTTTTTGTGTGTATTGTCTTCAGGTATGTTCAGGCCTTGTCGATGGCGTGCACCACTTTTGCCATTCGCCGCAGTCCCTCCATCACCCGACTGCGAGGTGCTGCGATGTTGATTCGCACGAAGCGTTGTCCCGCCCGCGGGTCGTACATCGTACCGGGGTTCATCCACACACGCCCCTCGTCGAGGAGTCGCCGGCACAGTGTGTCGGCATCGATGCCCAGGGCGCTGATATCTGCCCACACCAGATAGGTGCCCTCCAGCTTGGTGATGCCTATCTGTGGCATCTCAGCCTGGAAGAAGGCGCATAGCGCCTGATAGTTGTCCCACAGGTAAGGGCAGAGCTGGTCGATCCAGTCTTCCGACTCGTTGTATGCCGCCATCACCGCCTCGACACCGAAGAGGTTGACGTCGCACACCTCGTTGATGTTGATTACGCGATTGAGCTTCTCGCGCAGTTCGGCATCGCTGCACTCAATGTTGCTGATGTACATGCCCGCGGTGTTGAAGCTCTTCGACGGTGCGTTGCACGATATGCTGTTGGCCAGCGTCTCAGGGCTGAGCGAGGCGAAGGGCAGGTATTCGTAGCCTGGCATGACGAGTTCGTTGTGTATCTCGTCGGCCAGCACCCGCACGCCGTGTCGCATGCATATGTCGTTGACGCGCAGCATTTCCTCGCGCGTCCACACCCGTCCGCCGGGGTTGTGAGGGTTGCAGAAGAGCAGCAGGCGTGTGCGTGGGTCGCTGCACGCGCGCTCCAAGTCGTCGTAGTCGATGCGGTAGGTGTGGTCGGCATAGATGAGCGGATTTTCCTCGATGAGGCACCCGTTGTTGGTCACCGACGAGAAGAAGCAGTTGTAGGCCGGTGTCTGCACGACGACCTTGTCGCCGGGCTGGCACAGCGCCTTGACGATGACGGAGAGGGCCGGCACCACGCCGGTGGTGTAGAGCATCCACTCGCGCTGTATAGTCCATCCGTGACGGCGGCGAAACCAGTCGATGACGGCTTGGTAGTAGGCTTCGGGCACATGAGTGTAGCCGTAGATGCCGTGCTCCACGCGTCGGCGCAGGGCATCGCGGATAGGTGTGGCACAACGGAAGTCCATGTCGGCCACCCACATGGGAATGATGTCGTCGGCCGACTGCTCGTCCCATTTCACGCAGCCTGTGCCGCGACGGGTGATGAGTTCGTCGAAGTTGTAGTGCATCTGGAGATTTATGATTTTGGTATTGGGGTTCAGCTCCTTGTCTCTATCACGCAATTGTTGGGTTGTCGCACGTGTTCGTCAATGGTCACGCTGCCTATGCTGTCGGCCACGATGCGTCCTGAGGTGGGGTTTTTGATATTGGTGACGTCACCTCGGATGTCGGCCTGCAGGGTAGAGTATTCAAAGAGTCGGTCGCAGGCTGGGTCGAAGGTGCAGTTTTCGAGCACGAGGTTGTCGGCATAGCACAGCAGCTGCTCGCCCGAGAGGTGGCAGTTGACGAGGCGCAGGTTCTTGGAGTGCCAACCCAGATACTCGCCGTGCAGTTCGCTGTCGTAGACGGTGACGTTCTCCACCTCCCAGAAGGCATCCTTCGTGGTAATCTTGGCGTGGTGAATCTCTACGTTCTTCACATACTGGAACACATACTTGGCGTCGCTCTCCAGTCCGTCGATGTAGATATCTTCGCTGAACATGAAGGGATAGGTGCCGTCGTGCAGCTTGAGGTTGTGCACCTTCAGTCCGCGTATTTTCCAGAAAGTCTCGTCGGCATCGTTGATGACGGTGTCGACAATCTCCAGATTGCGTTGTTCGCGGAAGAGCTTCGGTGCGTTGATGGTGGTGTGCTCCACGCGCATGTCGTCGCTATACCATATCGCCGAGCGTGCGCCGGGCTCGAAGAGGCAGTCCTTGATGAGTGAGCGGTCGACATGCCAGAAGGGGTACTTGCCTATGAAGGTGCATCCCACTGCCTCGATGTCTTCGCAGTGTTTGATGCCCGACTCGCCGTCGGTGACGGTGATGTTTTCCAGTCGTGTCTGCCGCAGTCCGAACAAGGGTCGTTCGCCGCCGAAAGATTGATTTTTTATGATTTGCATAATGGTTGTTATTATTTGGGGCTGCAAAGATAGTAAATTTCTTCTTTCTGCCAAGCATGGGCTGTGCCGTATTCTTCTCCTCTGCCGCCCTCATGTCGCTATGCTCCCAGCCACCAGTGGGCCTTGGGCAGGCAGGCCAGCAGTCGCACGATGAGATAGGTGGCCACGAGCGTGACGACGGCGATGACGGGTATCTTCAGCCACAGCGATGCGATGTGCGGGTCGACGAGGCTGTAGACGGCGTTGAGCACCATGATGTGTCCCAGGTAGATGGCATAGCTCATCACTGCTACGGAGTTGACGAGTCGGCACTGCGGCCAGCGCACTGCGTGGATGAGGACTACGAGTCCTGTGGCCATCAGTGCCGCCCCGATGCCGCAGAGGTTCCACGGCACCTCGAGTTCGGGCACGTCTTTCGCCCATGCTATGCGTGGCAGGAAGAGCATCACCGTCGAGAGGTAGCCCACGATGAGCATTGCCGCACCCACCCACACCCGCGGCACGCCGAAGCGTCGCAGGTAGTAGCCCAGCACAAAGAAGCCGGCAAAGCCCGTGAAATAGTAGAACATCGGTGTCCAGTTCCACACGGCCTCACCCCACAACTGTGGCCTCAGCTCGTGGAGCAGCGGGATGAAGAGCGTGAGCGTCCACACGGCAAGGTAGCCCTGCAGCTCGCGCTTGGTGCAGCGCTGCAGCCACGGCGAGATGACAGGGGCCAGCAGGTAGAGCCCCACAAGCATGTAGACAAACCACAGGTGGCCTACCTCGACGCCGAAGTTGACGGGGATGCACAGTATGTGTTCGGCACACTGAGCCCACGTCTCTCCGTAGTGGAGCACGAAGTAGACGGCATAGCCCAGGCACCAGCACGCAAAGGGCAGCACTACGCGCATGAGGCGCTTGCGCAGGAAGGCACCGGTGGAGGAAGTTACGGGCAGCAGCAGCCATCCGGAGATGATGACAAACATGGCCACGCCGGCACGCCCCAGGCTGTCGATCCATGCCACCTGCTCGGTAGCGGTGCCGCGCACGACGTCCATGGGAGGGATGATGTAGTAGAACTCGCTGGCGTGTTGCCACACCACCAGCAGGATGGCCACCACGCGCATCACATCGAGGGTGATGTCGCGACGAGGCGAGGAAGCGGAACAAGGCATGGGGGAGAGAGTTTACGGTGTTGTATCTATCGGTCTTTCCTCAGCGATGAGGGATTATTTACGAATTCACGATTTCCCGGGTTCCGCGGAGGGACTCAAGAAATCGTGAAAACGTGAAATATGGTCGGAGGCTTACTTGACGATTACCTTCTTACCATTGTGCATGTATACGCCCTTCTGTGCGGGACGGCTGTTGAGTTGCTGTCCGTCAAGGGTATACCATGTGCCCTTGTCGGTGCTGTTGCCGTCTGTGATGGTAGTGATGCCTGTGGCATTGCCTCCGAAGGAGAATCCCTTGGCATTGGCTACGTTGTCGCGCGACACCTTCAGGTAAGCCTTATGGGCGCCGTTGTTGATGCTTGCACCATTCTCCACTTGCCAGTAGAAGCCTACGCTTGTGCCGCTGGCCGGGTCGGCCGAACGCGAGAGGATGAAGTACTTGTATTCGGCTTCGCTCTCCGTGTATGCCTCGTCGGAGCCGTAGAGCATGGAGCTGTTGTCGCCCACGCCGTCAGCCGTTACAGGCTGGAATGTATAGGTGTTGCTGGTCTCTGCTGCTACGAGCACTGCCTGTCCGGCGGGTATCACCTCGCCGGCAGCATAGGTCTTGCTCACGGTGAGCACGCCGTCAACCACCTTGTAGGTGCTGGCTGTAACGCCCTCGGGCACGATGAGAGCCTTGGTGCCATAGTACATGGATGAGTAGTACTTGCCGTCGTCGGCCAGACCGAGCGGGCTGACGAAGAGGTCGACGGGTTCTTCCACCACAGCCTCGCCATCGGTAGGCGTGAGAACCACTTGCATGAGCACGGCATCGTTGACAGCGCCGGTCTTATACTGATAGGTGACGCTCTCTTCGTTCCATCCGGTGGCCACATACTGAGCATCGTTGATGATGAGATAGTTGTTGCCGTCCTTTGTCACGATGGCGGGTGTCGTTGCCACTTCGTTGACCATCATGTTGGTAATCTTCGATGCGTCGACGTTGGCAGGCACGAGCATGCCGGTCTTTCCGTTGACGTTTACCACCTCAATCTCGTCGGTCTGCGGTGCGATGAAGAGTCCGCTGATGGTGTCGTTGAGTGTTCCGAGCTGCACGTTGGTATTAGGTTCGTTCACGGTGAGTGCCGTCAGGTTGCTGAAGTCGGCCGCCAGCAGGTGGTTGCCATACGCGCGCAGGACGGTGATAAGCGGGTTCTTACTCAGGTCGAGGCTACGCAGTTCGGTGTTCTGTGCCTGGAGCACGGTGAGGTCAGGGCTGTTCGACAGGTCGAGGCTGCTGATCTTTGTGTCGCTGATGTTGAGTCGCTTCAGCTTGGTGCACTTGGTCACATCGAGTGCGGTGAGCGGGTTGTTGTAGACAAACAGCGTGGTGTCGTTTGTCAGACCCGTCACGTCGAGTTGGCTGATGTTGTTGTCGCGCACGGTAACGTAAACCATGTCGGGGTGGTTGCCCAGTTGCAGCACTTCCATTCCGCTTTCATAGGTACGGAGCGAGCAGAGCTTTTCGTTCTGTCGCAGGTCGAGGTTCTTGATGCCGGTGTTGTTGCAATAGAGAATCTTCAGTGCCGGGAGGTTGCTTACATCGAGTGTCTGCATGTTGGTCTGGTTGTACACGCGCAGGTCGGTGATGGCAGTGTTGTCGGTGAGATCTACCGAAGCCAGTATGCCGGGACTGGTGGCAGAGTTGCCATAGGCATAGTACTGATTAACCTTGGGGCATCCGGTGGTGTTCACTGATGTCATCAGCGGGTTGTTGTACACCTTCAGGTTGTAGAGCGCCGTGCTGCCGGAGCAATCTGCCGATTCCATTACTGCATTGCCATAGGCATTGACGTTGAGGTTGGCTGTGCCGGTGCAGTTGTTCACCTTAATACTCTTGAGTGAGGTGTTGTTGTAGACGCTCACTGTGGTGAGTGCCTTGCAGCCGTCGATTTCCACCGTCTCCAGGCTGTTGGACCCCGCTGTGATGGAGAAGGTCTTGAGCGATGTGGCGAGCTTGGATGTTGCCGGGAGTTTCACAGTGCGCAGCTTGGCATTGTTGTTGAGGTACAAAGATGTAACCGTGCTGGCTTTGGTTACGCTGGACAGATCTATCTCGGTAATCTCCGGCATTTGTGTGAGATAGAGCGTAGTGTTGGCCAGGTTTTGCGGCAGCACGAGCTTTGTCAGAGCCTTCCACGCAAAGGTGGCTGTTGGAGCACTCGTGGTTGATGTGTTGTTGGTCCAGATGGTTACCTTGTGTTTCCATGGCGAGAGGTCGATTTCCCGCAGTGCCGGGCAGTTGTAGTGCTTGAAGTAGCCTGCTGTGGTGCTCTCGGGTGTCTCGCCGAGCTTGAGGGTAGTGAGCAAGGTGTTGCTGCGAATGTCGAGCTGCAACATCTTGTGGTTGTTGGACAGGTCGAGCTTGGTGATGCGTGCACAGTTCAGATAGAGTTTCTGCAGTCCGGTGAAGAGTTCGATACCCGTGAGGTCTCTTACCGCTTGGCCAGCCTCAGCAGCTGTGACAGATGACCAGGAGAAGGGCTGTCCGGCAGCATTGCCGTTGGCATCGCCGATCTGTGTGACGGCAGCGATGGTGTTGAGCTCGGTGGTATTGAGTTTGCCATTGCTGTCTGTATCGTACTTGGTCGATATCCAGTTGCGGAACACGGGGTCGGGGAATGTGGCGGCATTGATGGGGTATCCGTCGGTGTCGTAGGTCGCCGTGATGCTCACGTTGATGCGTGCCGATGGCACTCCGGGCAGTGCGGGGTCGTAGTCGTAGGTGATGGTGTTGGTACCGCTCACGAGCGATGTCAGCACCATGTAGTCGCTGGCAGTTCCTGTGCGCGCGGTGCAAGTGGCACTGCTGCCGTTGACGGTGAGGTTGCTTACCTTGCCGGCATCGAAGCCCTTGAACACGGGCACCAAGCCGTTGGCTCCGGCGTAGGTGGCAGTCACGGTGAGTGCCTGTCCGGTGGCGGTGAAACTGCTCACGTTGGTGAGTGCCGAGAGGTTGGCACCGGTGAGCTTGTTGTTGGGCACGCTGATGGTCTGCAGGGCGGTGAAGTCTTCCAGTCCGCTGAGGCTCTTGAGCTTCATCTTGCTGGCACCGTTGTAGGTGAGTGTGGTTGCTGCTGCCACCTCGGCGGTGGAGAAGTAGCCGTTGTCGTCGCTGTCCCATGTGGCGTTGGCATAGTTTATCAATCCCTGGTCTTCAAGATTGGGGATAAACATATCGTCTACGCCCACGATGTTCTCAAAGGTGCTCCACACGGCATGTGCCCTGTAGTCGGCTTCGAGGCTCTTGGGCACGTAGAGGGTGGCCATGATTTTCGCCTCGGAGGTGAACGATGCGTCATTTACCGTGACAACGCTGCTTGTGCGCTGTATGACAACACTCTTGAGCGATGTCTTGATGCCACGGAAGGCATATTGGTCGAGTTCGCTTACGTTGGCTGGCAACACGAGTTTCTTGACGGGCAGATCGGTCGATGTGCCACCGAAGCCACGCAGCACCTTGGTGAGGCCTTCGGGGAAGAATATCTCTTCGAGCTTGGGGCAGTCGAACACATTCTGGCTGCTGTTGAGCACCGTGTAATTGGCCGGCACGCGCAGCTTGGTGTACTTACATCCTGCGGAGAAGCCATAGGCCGCCAGACTGGTGATGCCTTCGGGCAGGTAGACGCCGTCGTGTTCAGTGCCATCGGCATCCATGGTGCCTGTGAGGCCGCTGTTGCGGAAGGCGCCACCCTCAATGGTGGTCACCGTATTGGGGATGTAGATGTAGAGATTGGCGTTCTGACCGCAGTACATGAAGGCTTGGTAGCCGATTGTCTCAATGCCATCGGCGATGAACACCTTGGTTGCTGCGCTTGGCGAGAAATTGCGGAAGGCAGTGCTACCAATTCGTTTCACTTGATAGGTCACGCCTTCGTGGGTGACTGTGGCAGGAATGTGCAGCACGGAGGTGGAGTTGTCGTAGGCGTGGTAAGCGTCTCCCGACTGTGTACCGGTGCCTGTGCCCACCTGCACGTACTTGTTGTCGGCATCGGTCACCATGTAGGTGAGCGTCACGCCGTCTTCGTTCACTTCCGTGAACGTGGTCTGCGCCTTGACGGGCACTGCAAAGAGCAGCAACGCCGCCACAAGGGCAAACAGCATTTTACATGTAGAGGTTGTTTTCATAAATAAAATTTTTGTTAAATGATTGGTGTGTTTTGCTTTTAAGGTCGGGTGGCAGTATTTCCGTATTCATAATTAAACCGCTCAAAGGTATTATTTTCGTGTTGACAGTGCAAAGTTTGAAAGCACTTTTTTGCCCTTGAAATGTGTTTTTTTAGCAATATGCACTCCATATTCTGAATATAATTCCGTTGAAGGTCGGTTGTGGCTGGTGTTGTCATAATGCCGAGATGCAAGAAGTTGCTTGCATGAAAAAAAGTGGCTGCCGATTGTATTGTTGCAAATATCCTTTATCTTTGCATCGGCTTTGCCACGGCAAGCCAAAACCATTCAACACATCACACACATACACACTATTTATTATGGCATTCTTAACAAACGACAAGCTTACCATCGTCGGCGCCGCCGGCATGATAGGCAGCAACATGGTGCAGACCGCTCTGATGATGGGTCTGACCGACGACATTTGTCTGTACGACGTATTCTCACCCGAAGGTGTAGCCGAAGAGATGCGCCAGAGTGGTTTCGGCGATGTGAAGATCACCGCCACCACCGATGCGAAAGAGGCTTTCACCAATGCTAAATATATCATCTCGAGCGGCGGCGCTCCCCGCAAGGAGGGCATGACACGCGAAGACCTGCTGAAAGGCAACTGCGAGATTGCCGAGGGTCTGGGCAAGAACATCAAGCAATACTGCCCCGACGTGAAGCACGTGGTAATCATCTTCAACCCCGCCGACCTCACCGGACTGGTGACCCTGCTCTACTCGGGTCTGAAACCCGGACAGGTGACCACCCTCGCCGGCCTGGACACCACACGTCTGCAGAGTGCTCTGGCCAAGAAATTTGGCGTGATGCAGAGCGAGATAGAAGGCTGTGCCACCTACGGCGGTCACGGCGAGCAGATGGCAGTGTTCGGCAGCCATGTGAAGATTGACGGACGCAAGCTCACCGACATCATCGGCACCGACGAATTCCCCACCGAGGAATGGGAGCAGATGAAGAAAGACGTGACGCAGGGCGGTGCCGCCATCATCAAACTGCGCGGACGCAGCTCGTTCCAGAGCCCGGCCTACCTCTCCGTCGAGATGATACGCGCCGCCATGGGTGGCGAACCCTTCCGCTTCCCCGTGGGTACCTATGTGAAAACCGACAAATACGACCACATCATGATGGCCATGCAGACCACCATGGACAAGGACGGTGCCCACTTCACAGTACCGCAGGGCACTCCCGAAGAGAACGCCAAGCTCGACGCCAGCTACGAACACCTGTGCAAGATGCGCGACGAACTGGTGACACTCAACATCGTGCCGCCCATCAGCGAGTGGAATACCATCAACCCCAACCTCTAAACACCCGTAGAGGCACTCCGCACACACACCTGCCATCCCCGCCCAACAAGCAGGGGTGGCAGTGTGGTTTGAGGGGGGAGTTGACAAGTTGACGAGTTAATAGTGCAGACGGGGACGTCTGCGCTCCCAATCTCACAAACGACCACATGCTCCTCTCGTTTCGTATGTCGCTGTAGCACAGCGGCCCCCAAACCAACCAACCAATCAACCAATCAATCAACCACCCATGCCCATTGCCCAACGCCTCGCCGCCCTGCGCGAACTCATGCGGCGCGAGAAACTCGCCGCCTTCATCTTCCCCAGCACCGACCCCCACAACGGCGAATACATCCCCGCCCACTGGAAGGGTCGCGAGTGGATCTCCGGTTTCGACGGCTCGGCCGGCACCGCCGTGGTGACGCTGCACAGCGCCGCCCTGTGGACCGACTCCCGCTACTTCATCGCCGCCGCCGAGCAACTCAACGGCACGGAATATGTGCTGATGAAAGAGCGGCTGAGCGGTACGCCAACCATCGCCGAGTGGATAGCCACGCAGCTGCAGAGCGGCGACGGCACCGAGGTGGGTCTCGACGGTAGCGTGTGCGCACACAGCATGGTGGAAAGCCTTACCGAAGAGTTGCGCCAACACGGCGGCATGACACTACGTACCAACCTCGACCCGCTGCGCGAGATATGGACCGACCGCCCCCCCATACCCCGGCAGCCCGTGGTGCGCCAGCCGATGGAATATGCCGGCGAGACCACACGCGACAAGCTGGCACGCATACGCACTGCACTGCGCAAGCAACATGCCGACGGCATGCTCGTCACAGCACTCGACGACATAGCATGGACGCTCAACCTGCGCGGCAGCGACGTGCACTGCAACCCGGTGTTTGTGAGCTATCTGCTCATCGACACCCAACGCGCCACACTATATATATATAAGGATAAGCTCACTCCCGACATCGTGGCCTATCTGGATGGCGAGGGCGTGGGCATCGACGACTACGACAACGTGGGGGCCGGACTGCGCAACTACTTTGAGTACAACCTGCTGCTCGACCCCTCGCAAACCAATCACATGCTCTATCAGGCAGCTCGCGAGCAGCGCATCGTGGCACTGCCCTCCCCCATCCCCGTCATGAAGGCGGTGAAGAACGAACAGGAACGCCTGGGTTTTAGGCAGGCGATGCTGCGCGACGGCATCGCCATGACAAAATTTCTGACATGGCTGCTTCCCGCCGTCGGCCGAGGCGGACAGACAGAGCTGAGCGTTACGGCGCGTCTGGCACAGCTGCGCGAGGAGCAGGCCGAATACCACGGACCGTCTTTCGACACCATCACTGCCTATCAGGAGCACGGTGCCATCGTACACTATGAGCCCACGGCCGAAAGCGACATCCCCCTCAAGGCCGAAGGACTGCTGCTGATAGACAGCGGCGGACAATATACCGACGGCACCACCGATATCACACGTACCATCGCCCTCGGTGCGCTCACTGACGAACAGCGCCGCGTGTACACCCTGGTGCTGCAAGGCCATATACGCCTGCAGATGCTGCGTTTCCCGGAAGGCGCTACCGGCACACAGCTCGATGCCATAGCACGCAGCGCGTTGTGGGCGCACGGCTACAACTATCTGCACGGCACAGGACACGGCGTGGGGAGCTTCCTCAACGTGCACGAAGGGCCGCACCAGATACGAATGGAATGGAAGCCCACGCCCTTGGTGCCCTACATGACAGTGACCGACGAGCCAGGTGTCTACCTTGAAGGACGCTTCGGCGTGCGCATAGAGAACACACTGCTCATCGTGCCCGCCGAAGAGACGGAGTGCGGACGCTTTCTGGCCTTCGAGCCGCTCACGCTCTGCCCCATCGACACCACACCCGTCATTGCCGACATGCTCAGCATCGACGAACGGCAGTGGCTCAACGACTACCACCGCCGCGTGAGGGAGACACTCAGCCCCCACCTCAACACAGAAGAACAACAATGGCTCAAGGAAGCCACAAAAGAAATATAACAAAGCAATGGCAATCATCAAATCAGTCAACGGTCTTACCCCGAAATATGGTAAGGAGTGTTACTTCAGCGAGAATGCGGCCATCGTCGGCGAAGTGACGATGGGCGACGAGTGCTCGGTATGGTTCAACGCCGTAGTACGCGGCGACGTGGCCCCCGTGATTATGGGCAACCGCTGCAATGTGCAAGACGGTGCCGTGGTGCACGTCACCTATAAGGTGGGTCCTACGATTATGGAAGACGATGTCACCATCGGGCACAACGCCACGGTGCATGCCTGCACCTTGAAGAAGGGCTGCCTCATCGGCATGGGTTCGACAGTGCTCGACAATGCCGTTGTGGGCGAAGGAGCCATCGTTGCTGCCGGTGCATTGGTGCTGGGCGGCACCATCATCGGCGACCATGAGATATGGGCAGGCGTACCGGCCAAGTTCGTCAAGAAGACCCGTCCCGACCAGGCGGAGAGCTATGCCGACCACTACGTGGGCTACTCCAAATGGTACCTGCGCGAAGACGGCGTGATAGAATAGCACGACACAGAAAACACAACGCACCTGCTGCGGCTGTTTCCTCAATCGAGAGGGCAACCGCAGCAGGTGTCGCTGTATGTGGCGCGGAAGCGCAGCCTGCGGCTCAGTGCTTGTGGCTCTTGTAGTAGTTGAGTCCTATCTTCACCGTTTTCTTCACAGCATCGGACGAGTAGGTGGCACCTGTCACGCCGTCGACATTGGCCTTCAGCGCCTTGTTGACGGTCATGCCGTTCCAGCGGGAGAGGAGCTGCTTCTTCACCTTCTGGAAGTAGCGCGGAGTCTCCTTATTGGGCAGCGCCTCGATGCGCAGAATCTTGTTGCCGGCGATGTATATCTTCAGCGGCGTGGCATCGACATATCCTTGCACGCTGGAAGCCAGCTTAGTGGTGTTGACCACAGTGGTCTTTCCCTCCTTGGTGATGGGCTGGTCGGCCGGCATGGCACTGAGCAGCACGGCAGCAACGGCCATGAGACAGCAACGGGAGAAATGCTTTTTCATTATTATTTGTATTATACGTGTGTAAATGGCTTGTTGCGACATGTCAGACCAGCTTTCCTATCCACTTTTCGCGTTCGCCGGGCAGCATGTCGACGACGGGCAGCTCCACCATGGTGTAGCATCCGGGTTGTTGTCGGAGCGAGGCGCGCGCCACGTTGACGAGCACCTGTGCGGTGAGGGCTGGGTTGTTGATGCTCATGTTGAACTCGAAGCGCTGGTTTTGCGTTGTTCCCGACACACCTTTGCGTACAAGGTTGACGCCATGTCCCATGTCGCGCACGGCATCGACGCTCTCCACTGCGAAGACGTGCGTCTCGTCGTTGGCGAAGTAAGGGTCGGCCTTCACTGCCGCCGCCACGCTGTCGAGGGTGTAGCCCTCTTCCAGCTCTACGTATACCATGCGCCGGTGTATACCTTCGCCGAGCGGTATGGTGACGGAGAGCGCGTTGCGCACGCCTTCCTTGCCGCGCACACACACACTGTGCCCCATCGACATGCCGGGTCCGAAGTTGGTGTAGCTCAGTCCCTTTGGTGCGAGGCTCTCCATGAGTGTGCGCACGATGCTGTCGCTTCCCGGATCCCATCCGGCCGCGATGACGCTCACGCGCCCATGTTCGCGGCACAGCGCGTTGAGACGCTGGCGGTAGCCCACGATGTCGGAGTGGATGTCGAAGGAGTCGACGGTGTTGATGCCCATCGGCACGATGCGGCTGGCATATTCTTCGCAGGAACGTGTGGGCGTAGCCAGTATGGCCACGTCGACGCTGTCGAGCTGTGTGATGTCGTTCACCACCCGATATGCGGCCAGCTCAGGCGGGCATTGTGCGGCACCCTGACGGCGCACGATGCCAGCTATGTCGAAGTCGGGTGCAGCCTGTAATGCCTGCACGGTATAGTGTCCGATATTGCCGTAGCCAACTACGGCGGCGCGTATCTTCTTCATATGTAGATAAGGTTGAGGGTTGTACTGACGGGCAAAGATAATGGTTTTCCGTCACATGGCAGCCTGCGAAGGGCGAAAAAAACATCGGTCTACTGCCTCAGCGTCCCCTCAAAACTGATAGGATAGCAGCGGTCGGAACCTATCTCCAGCGACACGTTTCCCTGCTTGTCGATGGTGATTTCGAAGGAGAAGATGAATGCCGAGTGCTGCACGTTGAAGAGGTAGCAGTCGTCGCCATGCAGTGTGGTATTGTGCTTCAGTCCCGATATGGGTGCCGTGAAGTTGAGCACATTCATGTCGACCTCGTGGTTGGTGACGCGTATGCCCCACTTATAGGGCAGGTAGCTGACGAGTTGTCGGCCTTCGAAGCGGAGGTAGTACTGCGGCGCGAGGTCTTCCCACGCCTCTTGCATGGGTCGCATGCGGTGCATATCGACCGTCATGTTGAGTTGTATGTCGTTGTGTGACTGTTGTCGCTGTGTGGCACAAGCCGAAAACAACAGGGCACACAGACTGAAAAGGCAAAAAACGGCACGTATTTTCATAGGAAATCGTTGTTGGAGGGTTCTGGGAGGAATGTAGGAGGAATGTAGGAGGAATGTCGGAGGCTTAAGGGAGGGATTGTTTAAAAGATTCGGGGATTAGATTTTTCTGTTTTCATCATTCTATCCTTGTTCCCTGCATGGTGTATCGTTTTCCGTCAGGCATTACGATGACGATTTGTCCGTCGGTCATCACCTTGCGCGGTTTGAGCTGCTGTGGCTGGTTGGTGGCGTTGGTGATGCCAGTGGCTGTGGCATCGGGGTCGTACCGGTAGAGCCAGGGCAGGTATTGGTTGCTGTTGAGCGAGGCGTAGTCGTAGAGCGCAAACTCAGGTGTGCTGTAGTAGGAAAATCCCACATAGTAGTAGTCGGACACGGTGTTGAGCACTTTGAAGGTGCCGTCGCTTTGCCTTGTGGCAGTGAAGGGATGGGCGTTGGAGCGGATGCCCACGTTGGTGCTGTTGCTGTACGTGCCGGTGTTGGTGTAGTAGTATTGGTAGATGTAGCGTCCGTAGTAGTCCTTTATATAATAGTTGCCGTCGCCGGTCTCTTCGAAGATAAATCCCTGTCGTGGGTCGTTCATGGTGATGACACCGTTATTGTCGGTCACCGGCGTAGTGTGCTGATAGTCGTAGTTTTTATCTGTCGGTACCGTCTTCGCCGCTTGCAGTCCGCTGATGGGGGCCACGAAGAGATAAGGCACTCCCGCCGTGATGTCCGTAGCCTTGGAGTAGCTGTAGGTGAGTGTCGGCTGCTCTTCCAGCGAGAGTGTAACGAGCACGGGGTCGTGGTCGGAGTAGGCAGTGTAGCGGCTCCCTGTGGAGTGAGGGTTGGCAATGAAGAGCACCCGTGCGTCTGTCACCTGCTTTGCCATGGTGGTATTGGCAAAGACATGGTCGATGAGCATACCGTCGTCGTTGAAGTAGTAGGAGTAGGTTCCGTTGCCCTGCAGCTTGAGTATCTGCTCTTCGTAGCCGGCATCGGTGAGGTTGTTGAGGCATTGTTCGCCCATTTCGCTATTGAGGTCTCCCAATACGAGGATGTCGGGATCGGCGGCAGCATCGAGTCCCTTGAGCAGTGCAATGGCATTTTGCTCCCGCTTCACGATGTCTTCGCTCATGGTGGCGCTGGTGCTCGCCTTGAAGTGGTTCATGCTGAGTGTGAACTGCTCGTCCGAAGCCAGACTCTTGAACGTCTGCATGCGCATCATGTGCGGATAGACCGTGGTGTAGCCTATGGCCGTGGAGACATTGTCGCCCACGGTGGCAATCTTGTCGGCGCGATAGATGAATCCCGACTTGATGGTGCCTGTGGCATCGTTGCTGAGGTCGTAGGTCATACCGTCGTACACCACTTTGTAAGTGATGCCCGTCTTTGCCGTCATGGCTGTGGCCAGCAGATCGAGCGCTTCGATGTCGGAGCCTTCGGGTCGTGCTTCCACTTCGTTGAAGGCGTAGATGTCTGCCTTGTAGGGCGCCAGTGCATCGACGATGGCTTGCGCCTTGGCCTGCCGTCCCTCGGCGGAGGTGTAGTTGCTGAGCGTGACCCAGTTACCCTGTGTGCGCCCGCGGTCGAGGGAGTAGAAGAAGTTTTGCACATTCTGTGCACAGATGGTGACAACGTCGCCGGCACGCACCACGCTGACAAAGAGCACAGTGAGGAGCAGTGTGAGACTGTGGCGGACGGATGTTCTTTTCATAATATATATTTTTATTGTTGGCAGAGTAAGTGTGCGATGTTATTCAGTGTGAGACAGCTTCGCGACTGTAAAAGGCTGTTAGCTGGCAAAGGTTTCTCGATTCATAACGCGTTCTTATATCTTGTCTACAAAGATATACATTATTGGCACGCTTCACGCAACTATAAACATAATTTCTTTTGATACTTGAAAAATAGATGTGAAGGTCGTTTCGACCTCCACATCTATTAAGACTCTGTGTATACTCAACAATGGAGATGAGAGAATATGGTAGTGAGGCGATTCCTCACTACCATATTGTGCTTAGTCCTTCATCTTCGCCTTGAGATACTCGCGGTTGAGTCGTGCGATGTTGGCAATGCTCTCGTTCTTTGGGCACACTGCTTCGCAGGCGCGTGTGTTGGTGCAGTTGCCAAATCCGAGCTCGTCCATGCGTGCTATCATTGCCTTAGCGCGTTTTGCTGCTTCGGGTCTGCCTTGTGGCAGCAGTGCGAGCTGGCTTACCTTTGAGCTTACGAAGAGCATGGCACTGCCGTTCTTGCAAGCTGCCACGCAAGCGCCGCAACCTATGCATGTAGCGCAGTCCATCGCTTCGTCGGCGTTTTCCTTCGGTATGAGGATAGCGTTGGCGTCCTGTGCCTGTCCGGCGCGGATGCTGGTGTAGCCGCCGGCCTGTATGATCTTGTCGAAGGCACCGCGGTCTACCATGCAGTCTTTGATGACGGGGAAGGCAGCGGAACGCCAGGGCTCTACGGTGATGACGTCGCCGTCGTTGAAGCGGCGCATGTAGAGCTGACAGGTGGTGGCACCGCGCTCGGTCTTTCCGTGAGGTGTGCCGTTGATGTAGAGTGAGCACATGCCGCAGATACCTTCACGGCAGTCGTGGTCGAACACGAAAGGCTCCTTGCCTTCGCTGACTAACTCTTCGTTGAGGATGTCGAGCATCTCGAGGAATGAGGTATCGTCGGGGATGTTTTTCATCTCGCGACTTTCAAAATGCCCTTTATCCTGCGGACCGTTCTGTTTCCAATATTTAATTGTAAAACTTATGTTTTTAGCCATAGTTGTATTCCTTTCCTTTAATTAGTTCTTATAGTTACGTGTCTGAACCTTAATGGCTTCATACTCTAATGGCTCTTTGATGAGTTCGGGAGCCTTTTCGTCGTTGCCTTGGTATTCCCAGCATCCAACGTAGAAGAAGTGTTCGTCGTCGCGTTTTGCTTCGCCTTCTTCTGTCTGGTGCTCTTCGCGGAAGTGTCCGCCGCAGCTCTCTTCACGGTGCAGTGCGTCGTAGGCGACGAGTTCGCCCATGGTGAAGAAGTCGCGCAGGTGGATGGCTTTGTCGAGCTCGATGTTGAGTCCTTCCTTGTCGCCGGGGATGAAGAGGTTGGTGTCGAACTCCTTGCGGAGCTTCTTCATCAGGCGCAGACCTTCCTCGAGTCCTTCCTTGGTGCGTCCCATGCCCACGTGTTCCCACATGATGTGACCCAGTTCTTTGTGTATGGAGTCGACGGAGCGCTTACCCTTGATGTTCATCAGGCGCTCTTCTTCGTCGTTGACAGCCTTCTCTGCAGCTGCAAACTCTTCGCGGTCGGTGCTTACCTTCGGCCATACATCCTGGTCGGCCAGGTAGTTCTGTATGGTGTAGGGCAGTACGAAGTATCCGTCGGCCAGTCCCTGCATCAGTGCGGAGGCGCCGAGGCGGTTGGCACCGTGGTCGGAGAAGTTGCACTCGCCGATGGCGAACAGACCGGGGATGGTGGTCTGCAGCTCGTAGTCTACCCAGATACCGCCCATGGTGTAGTGGATGGCGGGGAAGATCATCATGGGATAGTAGTACTTCACGCCGTTGATTTCCTTGGCGAGCTTGCCCGGGTTGACGTCGGTGATTTCCTCATACATGTCGAAGAGGTTGCCGTAGCGTTGCATGATTTCGTCGATGCCGAGGCGGTTGATGCTCTCTGAGAAGTCGAGGAACACAGCCAGACCGGTGTTGTTCACGCCGAAGCCGTGGTCGCAGCGCTCCTTGGCGGCGCGGCTTGCCACGTCGCGAGGCACGAGGTTGCCGAAGGCGGGATAGCGGCGCTCCAGGTAGTAGTCGCGGTCTTCCTCGGGAATCTCGTAACCCTGCTTGGTGCCGGCCTGCAGTGCCTTGGCATCTTCCAGCTTCTTAGGAACCCAGATGCGTCCGTCGTTGCGCAGCGACTCCGACATCAGTGTCAACTTCGACTGCTTGTCGCCGTGTACGGGGATACATGTCGGGTGTATCTGTACGTAGCTGGGGTTGGCCATGTATGCGCCCTTGCGGTAGCACTGTACGGCAGCCGTGCAGTTGCAGCCCATGGCGTTGGTGGAAAGGAAGTAGGTGTTGCCGTATCCGCCGGTGGCTATCACCACGGCGTTGGCAGTAAAGCGGTGGAGCTTGCCGGTGGTAAGGTCTTTGGCGATGATGCCTCTTGCGCGGCCGTCGACAATTACCAGGTCTTCCATCTCATAGCGGGTGAAGAGTTGCACCTTGCCTGCTTCCACCTGACGGCTCAGCGACGAATAGGCACCGAGCAGCAGCTGCTGACCGGTCTGGCCCTTGGCGTAGAATGTGCGGCTCACCTGTGCGCCGCCGAAGGAACGGTTGGCGAGCATGCCGCCGTATTCGCGTGCGAAGGGCACGCCCTGTGCCACGCACTGGTCGATGATGTTGTTGCTGACTTCTGCCAGACGGTACACGTTGGCTTCGCGGGCACGGTAGTCGCCACCCTTCACGGTGTCGTAGAAGAGGCGATAGATGCTGTCGCCGTCGTTCTGATAGTTCTTGGCGGCGTTGATGCCGCCCTGTGCGGCGATGGAGTGTGCGCGACGGGGCGAGTCCTGAATGCAGAAGTTCAACACATTGAATCCCATCTCTGCCAGCGACGATGCTGCCGAGGCACCGGCCAGACCTGTGCCGACAACGATGACATCGAGCTTCAGCTTGTTCTTAGGATTGACAAGGCGTTGGTGAGCCTTGTACTCTTTCCATTTCTCCGCCACGGGACCGGCGGGAATCTTTGAATCTAATACTTTTGTCATGGAAGTGATATGATTTGTTTTTTGTTTCGATATCGATGGGAATATGTCTTAACAGCAGCTGGCTGCGCAGCACAGGCTGGGAGCAATCTTGAAAGCGAATGCCAGCACCACTACGAGGAATCCGAGCATGAGCAGGGTGACGTAGATGAAGCCTATCATCTTCCAGCGGCAGAACCATGTCTTGCCGTTCCAGCCGAGTGTCTGCATGGCACTCCAGAAGCCGTGGCTCAGGTGGAACCAGATGGCGATGATCCAGATAACGTACAGCACTACATAGACGGGATTGCTGAAGGTCTGCTTGATGAGCTCAAATCCGTTGGTGGGCTCGATGGCGGTCTCCATGCCTACCAGTTCGGCAAACATCATGTTGTACCAGAAGTTGAACAGGTGGAGCAACAGACCCAGCAGAATGATGATGCCCAGCACGAGCATGTTCTGACTTGCCCATTCCACTTTCTCGGGTTTGTTGGTTACGGCATAGCGGTTATTGCCGCGTGCTCGGCGGTTTTGTGCCGTGAGGATGAAGGCATAGACGATGTGTATCACTGCCAGGGCTGCCAGGCCGATGGTTGCGGCTACGGCATACCAGTGAGAGCCCAGCAGGGCGCAGATGGCATTATACGCTTCGCCGCTGAACAGGGCTACGATGTTCATGCAGCAGTGAAAGGTGAGGAAGAGAATTAGGGCCACACCAGTGACCGACATTACTACTTTTCTTCCAACAGATGAGTTGATTAACCACATAATTGTTTGATTTTGTTGAATTATTAATATTATTATTGTGTTTATTTTCTGCTGTTTATACTCCTCTCGAATGCTGCCGTTCGGATAACGGCACACCAATCCCTATCTCCTCAAAGTGCAAAAATACCTACTTATGGGGATATGACCAAGCAAAGGGCACGAAAAAGCGTGTTTTTTTAGGAATATCGGGACTCGGTGGTGTTGTCGGCGGTCTGTGGATATCAGGCGAAGCGGCGACGTATGTCTTCCAGTATGGGCATGAGTTCGTCCAAGGTGTCGGCGCGCAGCATGGCGATGCGAGTGCTGCGGAAGTCGGCAATGCCCTTGAAGAGGGGCGTGGCCGCCAGATGGCGCCGTGTGTGGATGATGCCGCGTCGCTCGTCGATGCGCTCCACGTTGATGCGCAGCAGCTCTTCGAGGATATCGAGCTTCTCGCCAAAGCTTCTTTCGCCTCTCTTCTCTCTGCCTTGCCCTTCGGCTGGCGACTGTCGGTTTTCCTCTCCGCTTTCCTTTTTGTCCTCTCCCCTCTCCGCTTTCATTTCCTCGAATATCCACGGTTGTCCGAAGGATGCGCGTCCCACCATCACGGCATCGACGCCATAATTGTCGAAGGCCTGCCGCACGTCGTCGGGTGTGCGCAGGTCGCCGTTGCCTATGATAGGAATGTGGATGCGTTGGTTGGCTTTCACGCGGGCTATGGGTTGCCAGTCGGCACTGCCGGTATACATCTGTGCGCGGGTGCGGCCGTGGATGGTGAGTGCCGCGATGCCACAATCCTGCAGCTGCTCGGCCAATTGGTCGATGATGATGTGGTCGGCATCCCATCCCAGTCGCGTCTTCACCGTCACTGGAAGGTTTACCGCTTCTACAATGCGGCTCGTGATGTCGAGTAGCAGGGGGATGTTGCGCAGCATGCCGGCGCCACCGCCCTTGCCTGCCACCTTCTTCACGGGACATCCGAAGTTGAGGTCGATGACGTCGGGCCGCGCCTCGGCCACCACCTTGGCGGCCTCTACCATGGCATCGGCGTCGCGGCCGTAGAGCTGTATGCCCACGGGGCGCTCGTCGTCGCTGATGGTGAGTTTCTGCATGGTCGATGCCACGGAGCGCACCAATGCCTCGGCCGATACAAACTCGGTGTAGACCATGTCGGCGCCGAAGCGCTTGCACAGGCGGCGGAAGCCGATGTCGGTGACATCTTCCATCGGGGCGAGAAAGATGGGGCGCGAGGGGAAGGAAACAGAGCCTATCTGCATGGGGAGAGGTATTGAACGGGGATGGACTATTGCACGAGGTGATATGTGCCGCCGGCGTAGGGCTTGACAATGCCTTGCATCTCGAGGTTGAAAAGCAGTGCGAAGAGTTGTCCCACGTCGATGCCGGTCTGCACGGAGAGAATATTGACGTTGAGGTCGTTCTCCTTTTGCAGTAGTTCTACTATGCGTTTTTCTTCTTCGGAAAGTGTGGGGAAGAGCTGTTGTTCCACCCCTTTGCCGCGTTGCTGCCACTGCTGCACGTCTTTCTGCCATCCGAGGATGGCTGTCACGTCGTCTGCCGATGTCACCAGAGCGGCAATGTTGTCGCGTATGAGCCGGTTGCACCCTTGCGAGTAGTTGTCGTTGTATCTTCCCGGCAGTGCCATCACGTCGCGGTTGTATTCGCGTGCGATGCGTGCTGTGATGAGTGCCCCGCCCTTGTCGGCGCTCTCCACCACGAGTGTGGCGTCGGTCATGCCTGCCACGATGCGGTTGCGCTGCACAAACTGCATCTTTTCGGCCTTGGTGCCGCTCATATATTCGCTGAGCAGTCCGCCCTGCACAGCCATGCGGTTGGCATCCTGCCGGTGTGCGGCGGGATAGATGGTGTCGAGTCCGTGCGCCAGTACGCCGACGGTGTTCATTCCCTGGCTGAGTGCCTGTCGGTGTGCGCAGATGTCTACACCGTAGGCCAGTCCGCTCACCACGAGTAACTGCGGCAGGCGTTGTGCCAGGTCGTCGATGAGCTGTTTCACGAAGTCGCGGCCATAGGTAGTGACATGGCGTGTGCCCACTATGGACAGTGTGTGTGTTGCGTTGAGGGCTGCCGTGCCGCGATAGTAGAGCACGTGGGGTGCGTCGTCGCACTGCATCAGGCGTGCCGGGTAGGTGCTGTCGCTGCTACGCACCAACACCTGTATCTGCTTCTGCTCGCAGAAGGCCAGTTCCTGCTCGGCGCGCTGCCGTGCCTCGTCGAGACGGGCCAACGTGCGCTGCAAGCGCTCGGAGGCGTCGGGCAGCACCTGGCGTATGTCGGCATGGTGCTGCATCACGGTATCGATGCTCCCTGCTTGTTCCACCAGCCGGTTGAGCACGGCGGGACTGTAGCGCAGAGCATAGGCTAGCGTCAAGGCTTGGAGGGGAGAGGACATGGGTAAAGATTTACGATTAACTGTTATTGGGGAGGCAGTTTTTGACTTTTCACGGCCAGCGACACGCCTGCTTGTCAACTCACCTACAAGTCAACTCTCTTCGCTGAAGAGGTCGGCTGCATTGTGTCGCCGCATATATTCGTAGCCTATGCGGCATCGCAGGCATTCGTGTCGGTCGCAGTATTGCTTCTTGAGCTGTATGAGGGCCTGTGTGTCGCCGGCATCGCGTGCCTTGAGTCCGCATTCGGCCCACAGACGCACGATATTGTTGTCTTCGGGTTGGAGCTGTTCGAGCAGTGCGAAGGCTTTGTCGCATAGTGTTTCGTTGCCCTGCCGTCGCCCGTAGGCGAAGAGCATGGGCACGGCGGTGTTGATGATGAGCGACTGCAGTGCCTGTCGGGAGAGCCGCTTGTCGGAGGATGCGCTTTCGCGTCCGAAGACGTAGTGTGTCCGCCAATATCCTTCCACTCCCGTCTGCCACAGCTGCTCTATGCTCTCGACGTCGGGCTGCTCCAGCAGTCGCCGCAGCGAGAGATGCCCGTCGAGGTACAGCTGCATGAGCTGCATGAGGCGTATTTGGGGGAAGTTTTGCGGTCGCAGACGCAGGTATCGCCACCGCTTTCTTTCGATGGGTGTGAGACGGTACTTGTGCTGCAGGAACGCATACTCACGTTGCAGGTGCACGAAGTGTTCGTCGTGGGTTGCCGCATCGCCTTCGCTGTCGTGCAGCATGCCAGCCTGTCCGAGGAATAGCGCCTCGGTCTGTAGCCTGTCGTCGCGCTGGTGGGCCAGTATGTTGAGCGGCAATGCACGTGCCCACTGCTCGAAGGCATCGCTGTTGAGTCCGAAACCGAAGCTGCGCGCCAAAGAGATAAAGAAGGTCTGCTCCCAGTCGTCGTTCCATCGCTCTGCCTCGGCGCGTATGGCATTGGTCTTCTGTTCCAGTCGCTCTGTCTGCAGTGCGCTCATCCATGCGTGGGTGAGCAGCGGCGGCAGCTCGGCAATAATCTGATAACAGGGCGGATAGCGGTCGGCTTGCAGCAGTTGGCGATAGTTGTCGACCACATAGGTGGGCACGTAGCCTTCTATCTGTGGCAGTCGGCGGCCGTTGTGCAGGGTGATGTCGGTGTCGGCCACCTCCACCACATGCAGTATCACGTTGTCGTAGGAGCGGTCGGTGTCGTGGTGGTGTGCGTACCAGTCGCTAGCGCGGGTGTGTATCTCCACGTTGCCCACCCACAGCTGACCGTCGATCTTCACTTTTGCATTGAAGAAGTCGGGACCGGCATTGTGGTTGTGCAGTCCGGGGTCGAGCACTTCAATGCTTTTTCCGTCGGTGGTGTGCAGTCCTGACGGGGTGAAGAGGCGGTGGCGCCAGCAGTAGTGTAACAGGAGTTCCATGGAGAGTGCGGATTTCAAGGAGGGAGTCGAGGAGGGAGAGTCTGAATGTCAGAGTCGTCCGTTTTCGCGGTATGAGTAGTATGCTCCGTCTGTCACTATGACATGGTCGAGCAGGTACAGTCGCATTGTTTCAGCCGCCTGCTTCACGCGCTGCGTAAGGTTGTCGTCGTCGCGGCTTGGACGCGTGTTGCCAGAAGGGTGGTTGTGGCACAGTGCAATGACGGTGGCATTGCTGAGCAGCGCTTCGCGCATGATGATGCGCACATCGACGGCCGTCTCGGTGATGCCGCCGTGAGAGAGGCGCACACTGCGTATGAGTTTGTAACTCTGGTTCATCAGCACTACCCATGCCTCCTCGGTGTCTAGGTCTTGCATGTTGGGCAACATGTAGTCGTAAATCTCCTTGGCAGAGGTGAACCGGTTTCTCTCTTCCGCCTTTTCCCGCTGGCGTCGTTTGCCGAGTTCGCATGCGGCAAGGATGGTGATGGCCTTGGCTTCGGCAATGCCGTGATACTGACACAGTTCGCGAATGCTGCACTTGCCTAGGGTGTTGAGGTTGTTGTGGTGGTCGTTGAGCACACGCTGCATGAGTTGCACGGCCGTCTCCTTCGGCGAACCGGAGCCGATGAGTATGGCAAGCAGCTCGGCATCGGACAGGGCAGAGGCCCCTTTTTGCATGAGTTTCTCACGCGGACGGTCCTGCAAATCCCAGTCGGCAATGGTAAGTTTCTTGGTTGGCACTGGTTGATGACTGATGGTTTTCTTCTTGCAAAGGTGGGTATTTTCTCCCATACGATTGAATTATTCAGCCACAATTGTTTGGACAATCATCGGTGAGAGGCTAACCTTGCAGTGAACTTTAGGCAGCAGCACGCCATGCGCTGCCTAAAGCCAAGCATCAACTTCTTTAAACCTATTAAAAGTTATTATCATGAGAATCAGAAATCTTTGGCTGTCAGCATTTGCACTGATGGCAATCTCCGCCTGCATGCTTACCCTTACTTCCTGCGGTGACGACAACACCAAAGGTACAATCGTATTGGGAGATGAAGACAATATCATACAATACGAACTGACCCGAACCACACTGACCCTCACAGATGAGGAAAAGACATACACCATGAACGCTACCAGTGGTGTGAAGAGTGCCGGCAACATGACTATAGGACTATAGGACTATAGCATCCTCCCTTGGCAGGATTACTCTGCTGTAGGAAAAGCATCCGGCTTCTGTCTCACTATCAAGAGACGGAAGCCGGATGTGGCTTGTAGGGGGGGGGATTAGCTGTAAAAGTTTTTTTCGTATGCCTGGAATTCATCCTTTCCTCTCACGCACCGTCGCCACCAAGCCTGCAGGAATCCGCATCCGTAGCCTGTGAGCTGCACGAAGGCGGCTCCCACGGCGAGGCATCCTATCTTGAGCGAGCGATGCTTGACGGTGGCATCGACGAACAGGAGCAGTGCGTAGGCCACGATGGCCAGCAGGGGTGCTGCGCAGAGCCAGTACCAGCGGTGCGGGTCGTCGTAGTGCATGAGCAGCCGGCCCACAGCGGAGGTGACGATGAGCAGTGCCAGCCCCACGGTGAAGACAGCAGGCAGCAGGTGAACAAGCTTCAGGCTGCCCGGATGGCGCTTCATGAGATTGATGCGTGCTATGCCGCTGTTGAACACCTGTCGCCAGAACTTGCGGAAGTCGGTCCTTCGCTTGTGCCACACCCACGCCTCGCGCAGCAGTTCGCAACGATGGCCGGCTTCGTAGATGCGCAGCGAGAAGTCGACATCTTCGCCAAAGCGCATCTTGGCAAAACCTCCGAGCTGCTGCCACACATCGCGCCGCACACCCATATTGAACGAGCGGGGATAGAACTTGTCCATCTTCTTCTTTCCTCCGCGTATGCCTCCGGTGGTGAAGAAGGAGGTCATGGAGTAGGAGATGGCTTTCTGTATGTCGGTGAAGCTGTCGTTGGCAGCATCGGGTCCGCCCCAGGCGGCAATGCTGTCGTCGGACAGTGCGGCATCGAGGGCGGGCAGATAGCCCTCGGGCAGCACCACATCGGAGTCGAGCACGATGAAGTAGTCGCCCTGTGCCCGCTCGGCACCATAATTGCGCGCCTGTCCGGGGCCGCCGTTTTCCTTTGCGAAATAGTGCAGGTCGAGACGGTCGGCATAGCGTTCGCACACCGCTTGGCACGGCACGCTGGAACCGTCTTCCACCACTATCACCTCGAAAGCGCTGCCCTGCTGGCACACCAGGCTGGCCAGCAGCTCGTCGACCTCATCGGGACGGTTGTAGACGGGAATGATGAAGGAATATCGCATAATGGGAGAGGAGAGAGGGGTGTTTCGTCCGCTTAGGGAACAATATTGTATACCTTACATGTGCTATAGATTGATATGCAAAGGAACGCTTTTTTTGGCATTGCCGATGCCTTAGGGTGTATTTTTCGTCGGTACTGTCATGCCATGGCGAGCAGCAGCTGTGCCAGCGCGAACCCCATGTAGGTGCCTATGGCGTAGCCGAAGAGTCCCACGGCGATGCCGGGGCCGATGACCGACTTGTTGTGCAGGACGCTGCCCACCACGGGTGCAAAGGGCGGCGAGCAGATGAGCGACACGCTGGTGGTGAGCGTGGTATCTGTATCGAGGCGGAAGAGAGCACTGAGCAACACATGAAACAGCAGCGAGCCCAGTGTGGCGATGGTGATAAAGAGAAACATCTGCGGATTGACATCGGTGAGCGTCTTCACACTCACCTGCGATGCCACGGCGACGCTGAAGATGAGTATGAAGAGCGTGCCAGCCTCGAAGGTGCGTTGCAGGCGGCGCACACCCTTATGCAGCGAAGAGAGTACGGCCAGCAGACTGATGGTGAGTATGAACACGCTCTGGAAGGCCTCCTTGGCAAACAGGCTTGCCACGCCGGCCCCCATGGCGATGATGCCGATGGTGAGCAGCAGCCCCTTGGCGAGGTGGGGGAGGTTGTCGCGGCGGAAGAGGCCGAGGAAGAGCTCGTCGTCGTGACTGTCTATCTTCACCGTGCTATCCACTGGGTCTTCACTGGGTTTGCCACTGGGCATAATCAGGCGCAGCACGCGCTTTCCGAAGATGATGACGAAAAACAGATAGACGGCACTCATCACAGTGCTGTAGGCAGAGGTGAGGATATAAGTGGTGTTGTCTACCCCCAGTGCCACCTTCAGCGAGGCCAGATTGGCATTGCCGCCGGTGTAGAGTCCTGTGAGCATGCCTCCAATGTGTGCAAAGCGCTCGGGGTCGCCCTGCCCACACACCAGAAAGGCCACGGTGATGGCCATGGTGCACCCCAATAGTCCGAAGCAGGTGCTCTTGATGAAGGCCGGAGCCAGCCGCGACCACTCCTTCAGGTCGGCGGAAAACAGCAGCAGCGGGATGGCAACGGGAATGGCAACAGAGGCTACGGCAGTCTGCACGGCATGCATCTCCCCGGTGTCGGGAATCAGCCCGCTCAACCCCAGACCGCAACCGATGACATAGGCCACGATGATGCTGCCCACCTTGCGGAGCAGCTTCACCCTATACGTGAGCCACAGAACCAGAAAAGGTAGGCACACGCAAAGCAACACAACGACCGTCTTCATAAGCAAAACCTACTACTTAACTACATACACATAACTCCTAACCTCAAAACATATACCCCATCTTTATGTAGAGGTTGCCTTTCTTTCCGTTGTCTTGTCTGTCGAACGCCATTGCCCAGTCGGCGCTTATCACGAAGTTTTCGTTCATGGCCACCTTCAGTCCGCATCCTCCTGCTACGTGTGGTGCATGGGTTTTTCGTGTGTCGCGATGGGGTGCTTCTTCTTCGCCCTCGTGCTGCAGCAGGTATTGGTGCGGGTCGGCCACCACGGCGTCGTAGGGCTGCAGCACCATGCCGGCATCGACAAAGGGGTTGATACCCACGTAGAACATATTGTTCTTGATTCGGAAATCTACCAGACGGATCCTCACCTCTACGTTGGCGTAGGCCACGCCCGGTGCCAGTATTCTGTTGCGCAGCACGCCGCGCACGGAGTTGCCGCCACCCAGTCCCTCGCAGAGCGGGCGTTGCAGGTAGAGTTGATTGAGATAGGTGTTGAGGTAGAACGGGCTTTTGCCCAACAGGTTGAGCTGTGCGCCTATGCAGTAGGCCAGTGTGGTGCGTTTTCCCACCAGGGGCACATAGTGTCGCCAGGCAGCATTGAGCTTCAGGTTGTTGTAGCGGTTCATAGCACCGATGCCGGCATAGTAGGTAAAAAACACGTCGGCATGTATGCCTCGGTGTGGGTTTTGCAATTGCGAGCGCGTGTCGTAGGTGATGCCTCCGTGCAGGTAGGGATGGGTTCCGCCGTCCACCTCGCGCTTGCCGAGATAGCCCAGGCGCACGTAGTTGTCGAAGAGCGAGGCGGTGTCGGGCAGCAGGTCGTCGCCGCTCTCGTGGCGGTTCATGCGCTTGATGTCTACGCTGCCCACATCGTAGTGGAGCACTCCCGCGCCGGCGTTCCAATACCATGCTCCGCCGAGCGCCCCCTGCACATCGGCACTCAGGCGCAGCAGGTCGCGATGGTAGCGGTAGTAAGCACGGCTGATATAGGCGGCTTTGTGCTTGTCTTCATAGTCTTTATTGTAGGTGGTGGCATAGCCGTTGAAGCCATAGAAGTCGCACATCTTGTTGGGGAAGTACGACAGGTCTACGCTCAGCCGGTGATTGGGGATAAGGTGCTTGGAGTCGTATGACAGGCGGAAAATACCACATCCCTTCGTAGTGTATGCCGCTTCGGCATAGAGCGAGTGGAGATAGTCGGGATATTGCGTGCCGTCGCCGTAGTAGTAGATGTTGGTCAGTGCTCCATACTGAAACCCCTGGTCGGCATCGAAGGCTACGGAGGGCAGCACGCCCACATTCCATCCCTTACGCACCTGACGTGTGGTGTCGTTCTGCGCCACGGCAAGCAGGCTCACGCTCAAGAGCAGGGGCAGGACGGCGAGGCGGTATCTGGCTGGTATCATTGGCTCGTGTTTTTCTTGTTGCAGTGTGTTCTATTGCTGCAAAGGTAGGATTTGTTTTCCTATTATCGCGCTGACCATTAGGACTAATGTAGAATTGGCATACAGGAAATGGCGGCTTCCGCTATCGGATGCCGCCACTCCCTATATATATAATATGGTGTATCGCGCGATGGAGTCTCTCTCTTATTTCACCATTACTTTCTTCGTCGTGCCATTGCTCTGCTTTACGATATACACACCTTTCGTTACCGGTTTGCCATAGAGTCGTTTGCCGTCGAGGGTGTACCATTTGGCGGTGGCGTTTGTTTCTGCATCCATGTTCTTAATGGCAGTAGGTGTCTTATAAGTCAGGTATCCCGGGTTTGACGGTCCGCCATCTACATGGGCATAGGAGAGCCCTGTGTTATTGCTGTCGTACACCGTACCTGCCCCGCCTTTAAGATTATAGCAAGCTGCAAACATAGAACTGCCACTGCTAACATTGCTTGTATCCCAAAGGTTGCTGACTGAGATGGTTTTGAGGGAACGACAATAAAAAAACATCTCGCTCATATTCGTCACATTCGCTGTATTGAAACTGCTCAGGTCAAGGGACGTGAGAGAAATGCAATTGGGAAACATATAGCCCATATCCGTCACGTTCGCTGTATTGAAATTGCTCAGATTGAGGGATGTTAGGGAGTGGCAATTGCTGAACATACTGCTGATATTCGTCACGTTCGCTGTATTGAAACTGCTCAGGTCGAGGGATGTAAGGGAACTGCACCCCGAAAACATCGCTCTCATATTCGTCACATTAGCTGTGTTGAAACTGCTCAGGTCGAGAGATGTAAGGGAACTGCACTCCGAAAACATCTCTCTCATATCCGTCACCTTTTCCGTATTGAAACTGCTCAGGTCGAGGGATGTGAGGGAACTGCACCCAGAAAACATTCCACCCAAAAAACTGCTCATTTTCGTCACATTCTCTGTATTGAAATTGCTCAAGTTGAGAGATTTGAGGTATCCACAATCAATAAACATGTTGCTCATATCCGTCACCTTTTCTGTATTAAAGTTACTCAGGTCAAGGGATGTGAGAGCACCGCAACCTCTAAACATCCAGCTCATATCCGTTACATTCGCTGTATTGAAACTGCTCAGGTCAAGGGACGTGAGGGAAGAGCAATAGTTGAACATACCGCCCATATTCGTCACATTCTCCGTATTGAAATTGCTGACATCAAGAGATGTGAGAGACTTGCAACCGCTAAACATCCAGTTCATATCCGTCACCTTTTCCGTATTGAAACTGCTCAGGTCGAGGGATGTAAGGGAACTGCACCCCAAAAACATCTCGCTCATATCCGTCATTTCTTCGGTGTTCAGATATTCTATGCCTTTTATCTGTTTCAAATTAGTGCATTCACTGAATGACAATGTTTTGGGTTTGCAGTTTGCCATTGAGGGGTGGAACTCCACTTCCGTCACATCCGTGCCGATACCATACCCATACGGTCTTGCCTTGTCTCCTTTACTGCTTGCTTCAGTGTCGTAATAGAGTGTGGTCTTACCGCCCGTTTCATCTAAAGCATACAGCCGTTCGTTTGAAGCCGGCTGGATGCCGATTACCGCGCGCTGACCATTGTTATATTCCATATTGTCAAGGGTATAATATTGTTGCTCGTAATATGTACCAGCTACCACATAACCGCCGCCCCATCCCCAATTGACATGCCAATATGCGTCATCGTGGTACTGGTAGCCATCAATCACAAAAGCATGACCATCTCCAGAATCAGGAAAACCGGCATAAGATATCGGGCGCTGCTGCTGCAATTCGTTGTATAGCATTTCCTCCCAATCGGCGTCAGAATAATTTCTTCTGCTGACTCTTTGCATTGAGGTGATATCATAATCCAACAAGTCGTATGCCGCTGGTGTTGCCAATGCACTGCTTCCACTTGGCTCATAGTCCATCTTCACTGCCGTCCCGCAGAGTACCATTAACGTTGAAAGGACATCTCTCGTTTCATCTGTATAGGGGCGGACTATCTTGTCCCAGTCGATGGTGGTGGGTGGTATCGCGGGCATTTCGATGCCCAGCGTGCCCGTGGTGTATGCCGGTATGGTGAACGTGGTCTTCTTGGGCCATTGCCAATAGTGCATGATTTGCGCCATCGCCGTGGCTGTGCAGCCTGTTACGCATCGCTCCCCATCCACTTCCGGGCATTTCAGGTTGTAGGGATAGCCCTGATTGAACTGACATGTCAGCAGGGGAGCAATGTCTGCTTTTTGTGGCGACTTGCGGCGCTCGGCAGCCACCTCCGGATGCTCGCGCAGCCAGCGCACCTGTGCCGCGCAGTCGTCGAGCCATGCCTGCATGTTGCAGGGAATGGCATCGCTGTCGATGGTGCCTTCGTAGGAGTAGCCGAGCACTTCGGGCATGCGCTCGTCGCTGCTCATGATAATGTGGCTACCGTTGGCATCGTCGTTAAAGATATACAGCTCGTCGCTTGTGCTCACGAGCGAGAGCTGGGGCGCCTTTCGTGGGGCTTTCTTCACCGCGCTGCCAGCCGCTTTGTTGAGAAACGCGGAAGCGCGCATCCGGGCTGTTTCCATAGAAACTTGCTGTGCCGACAGGGGCAGCGTAAACAGTGCCACGACCAGCATTGATAGTAGGTAAATGTTCTTTCGCATATTCAAAGTTGATTGATGGTTGTTTTTACTAAAGGTGTCCAAAAGGGCTTTCGGTAGAGACAAACAAAAAAGCGTGGACTCATTACTTCGTCTACGCTATCTAGGTATCGCCAAACACCTTGCAATCATATTCGAGTAAAGGCCCACGCCGAGATACAACGTGAGCGTCTGCTTTTACTCTTGATTGCTTTCTTTTTTGGCGATTTAAGATAGCAAGAATACAAAGCTAACGCTTCTTATCTATATGTCTTTTTGTCTGTCGTGTTACATAGGCAGGCATTGTTTTTGTTGATAATTTATTTCGAATAATGATATCTCATGGAGATGACGTGTACATACACTTTTCCACTGCTGACAGAATAGACGAGTCGATGCTCGTCGCTGATGCGTTTTGACCACAATCCGCGTAACTGCCATTTCTAGCGAAGACGTCAAGTATGCCGTCTCATCTTATGCCTGTTCACATTTCGCTCACGGCGTATTTTGCGAAGCGACTTCAGTGCGCACTCCATGAGTTCTTCGTCGCCTTGAATGTAGTTCAGTTCGCGAAGTATGGCTGCGTTAATCCGTACTGTTTCACGACTTCAACTATTATATATGTCAGAGACGAATGAGGATTGCCATCATCTTGATGGTTGCCGCTACCGTTGGTTTGTCTCTTCTTACTCCTTCATGCGTTGCAGGTAACTGCCGTCGCGGGTGTCGACCTGTACGAGGTCGCCTTCGTTGATGAAGAGCGGCACGCGTATCTCCACGCCGGTCTCCACTGTGGCGGGCTTGGTGGCATTGGTGGCGGTATCGCCTTTCACGCCAGGCTCGCTGTGGGTGACACGCAGGGTGGTCTTCACAGGCATCTCGGCATAGAGGATGGTCTCGGTGTCGGCATCGCTCACCACCTCTACGATGTCGCTCTCCTTCATGTAGTCAACACCGGTGATGAGGTCTTTGGCGATGGGTATCTGCTCGTAGGTCTCCTGGTTCATGAAGATATAGTCTTCGCCTTCCTGATACAGGTACTGGTAGTTGCGGCGCTCCACGCGCACGTCTTCCAGCGACTCGCCGATGTTGAAGCGCTTTTCCAATACGCGGCCGCTGACAACGTCTTTCAGCGTGGTGCGCATGATGGTGTTACCCTTACCCGGCTTCACATGCAGGAAGTCGATGCAGAAATACAGTTTGCCATCCATGCGGATGCAAGTACCTTTCTTAATGTCTTGTGATTTGATCATGATAGGTTTATGTTTTTGTGTTGATATTATCCGATTTGCAAAGGTAGCACTTTGTGTAAAGAATTCGGCATGAAGTATTAAGTATTTTGCATTTCAGGCTGTTATTGCACAAAAAGTGGCGTTGTGCTGCACACCGTTGCACCGAAAAGGAATACCTTTGCGGCCAATGCGTGTTGACGAGTTGAAGAGTTGACGAGTTGACATCCGACACCCAATACCTAACACTATGATTTACCATCACCTCACCGAGCTCATCGGTCGCACTCCTCTGCTGCTCACCTCCCGCTTGGCAGGCCAGCAGGCCGACATCGTTGTCAAACTGGAATACTTCAACCCTGGCGGCAGCGTGAAAGACCGCGTGGCACTGGCTATGATTGTCGATGCCGAAGAGCGCGGCGTGCTGCAACCGGGTGCCACCATCATTGAACCCACCAGCGGCAACACGGGAGTGGGACTGGCTTGGGTGGGCGTGAGCAGGGGCTACCGTGTGCTGCTCACCATGCCCGACACCATGAGCGTAGAGCGCCGCAACCTGCTGCGCGCCTATGGGGCCGAACTGGTGCTCACCCCCGGCAGCGACGGCATGAAAGGAGCAATAGCCAAGGCCAAGGCCATCAACGAGAGCACGCCAGGTTCAGTCATCCTCGGACAGTTTGCCAACCCCGCCAACCCCGCCATACACGAGCGCACCACGGGCGAGGAGATATGGATTGACACCGAAGGGCGCATCGACATCTTCGTGGCAGGTGTAGGCACCGGCGGTACCGTGAGCGGCACCGGGCACGCTCTCAAGCGTCATAACGCCAACATACAGGTGGTCGCCGTAGAGCCTGCCACATCGCCGGTGCTCTCCAAAGGCACACCAAGCAAGCACGGCATACAGGGCATAGGAGCCGGCTTCGTGCCCGACACCTACGACGCACAAACGGTTGACACCATCATCGCCATAACCGACGACGAGGCACGACAGGGAGCACGCAGCCTGGCACAACGCGAAGGGCTGCTCGTGGGCATCTCATCGGGAGCCGCCTACAGCGCAGCACTGCAACTGGCCATGATGCCTGAAAACAAAGACAAGACCATCGTGGCACTGCTGCCCGACACCGGCGAACGATACCTCTCCACAGGACTCTTCAACAACTGACGAACCCACGAAGGTAAACCATGACAACTGCCTGTCGTGATAACATGTAATAACGACACATCTTTCCTCTCTAATATGTCTTCCTCTTCTCTTCACGATATGGCTCGGCTGCTGTCAGCCCGCGAGCTGTCGCAGGACATCCCCCTTGGCGGCTGCCTCGACATGCTTCCGCCCGTGCGCGACCTCGACGAGCTGATGCACCTGCTGCGCACCATTCTGTTCCCTTCGCTCTACGGAAGGCCACAGCACGGCATGGCCTCGCAGCAACATGCCTACCACGCCCTGCTCGACCATGCCTTTGCCCTGCTGTGCCACCACATTGAGGCGGCACTATCGGTAGATAGCACTGCGGGCTGCTGTCCTGCCCCGAACGAGGTGAACGGTGTGGCCGAACACTTCATCGCACAGCTGCCCGACATCCAGCGGCTGCTCTATAGCGACGTGGAGGCAGTCGGTGCCAACGACCCCGCCACCTCGTCGCGCACAGAGGTGATAATCTGCTATCCTGCCATCACTGTCATGCTCCACTATCGTGTGGCACATGCCCTCCACCGACTAGGCCTGCCGCTGCTGCCACGCATGATAACAGAGCGCGCCCATTCGCTGACAGGCATTGACATACACCCAGCAGCACAGATAGGTGAAGCCTTCGGCATCGACCACGGCACGGGTATCGTCATCGGAGAGACTGCGGTGATAGGAAGTCAGGTGATGCTCTACCAGGGCGTGACACTCGGAGCACGCAACTTTGTACGTGATGAGGACGGCAACCTGCTTAACCAACCACGACATCCCATCATAGAAGACCGCGTGACCATCTACAGCAACACCACTGTATTAGGGCGCGTACGCGTGGGACACGATTCCGTCGTGGGCGGCAACCTGTGGATAACGCACGATGTGCCGCCACACTCACGCCTTCGACAAGGAAAGCCCGTCAGCCACTCCACCTTTGCCGACGGAGCCGGAATATAACACCCCGACTTACCTTCCCCATCTCAACACCACCCTCCTCCTATCGGCTTGACGTATCATCTCCCTTCAACTCCATACCTCTCCCCATGCTCATCTCCATTCCTTCCCCCGACCATCTTGACTCTGCGGCCCACACCTTCGCCACCGCTATACAACAGCACCGCATCATCGCCTTCCAAGGCAGCATGGGTGCCGGCAAGACTACATTCATCGCCGCGCTGTGTAAAGTGCTGGGCGTCGACGATATCGTCACGTCGCCCACCTTCGCCATCGTCAACGAGTATGAGGTGACACGACAGATGCTGCCTGCCTTCCCTAAGGGCGACATCGTCTATCACTTCGACTTCTATCGCATCAACCGTAGCGAGGAGATTTTCGACATGGGCTACGAAGACTATTTCTACAGCGGCCGGCTCTGCCTGATAGAATGGCCCGAGATATTGGGTCCGCTGCTTCCCGATGACGCTCTCGTGGTGCAACTCACCGTCCATACCGACGGCTCGCGGACACTGCGATGGGACGAGGATGAATCGGAGAAATAACTGTGCGAGGTCACTTTTTTTGCAAAAACGTTTGCACGACAAGAAATAAAGCTTACCTTTGCACCCCGCAAACGAAATATACACAGAACAATACATAGCGCTATGAAAAGAACATTCCAACCCCACAATCGCCGCCGCGCCAACAAGCACGGTTTCCGCGAGCGTATGGCTACGAAGAATGGTCGCCGCGTGCTCTCAGCACGTCGTGCTAAAGGACGCAAAAAGCTGACCGTATCGGATGAGAACCACGGCAAGTAATCGTTGCCGCTCAATGCCATAGCTACACACTGAAAAACGAGGAAGGCCGCACGCTTTCCTCGTTGTGTGTGTGCGTATATCTGTGTCAGGGTAGCAGTGGTTGCAGTTTTCGCATCACTGCCTGTGCATAGCGTCGCATGCCGATGTCGTTGGCATGCACACCGTCTATCTGACTGTCTTCGTCGCTGCTGATGCCTATCTCGTTCTCTCCGAGGTAGTATAGCTGCTTCACTCCCTCTGCCAGCAACTGCCGGTAGGCGTGTTGCAATTCCTTGTTGGTGCGCTGATAGCGCAGGCGCGTCAGGCTGTCGGTGTACAGGTTGTTGTAACCATCGTGCTCCACGAGGAGTATGGGCACCTGTGTGGTGCGACGCAGCCGGTGCACGCCACGTGTGAGACGCGGCACGATGCTGTCGGGCATCGACGAGAGATTGGGCATGCAGTCGATGACGTAGCAGGCTGCAGGCAACTCTGCGAGGATGTCGAAGAGCTCGGGTTCCATCAGTCCGTTGCCTGAGAAGCCCAGGTTGACCACGCGTCGCTGGAGTGTGCGCTGCACGATATTGGTCCACGCCATGGCGGGGCGTGAGGCGGAGGCTCCTTGCAGGATGCTTGTGCCATAGCACACGATAGGTGCCTCGCTACCCGCGGGCAGGAAGGTGAAGGCCTCGCCACTGTCTACACCTATGCGCATCCATTCCACGGTGTTGTACAGCGGCAAGTAGAGACGGTAGGTACGCGGCTCCGTCGTTCCGTCGGCACGTCGCTGACTGGCTTCGGCGGTGAGCTGATAGTCGAAGGCAATGGTGTCGCGCGGTGTGCTGCCCATGGTGAAGCGGCCGAAGCAAGTACACCACTGCATCTGTCCCTGTGGCGTAAAGCGGTAGAGGTCAACACCGCTCTTCGCCAGTGCCACGACGTTGTTGAGTGCGCGCGCCTCGCTCACCACGTAGCGCACGGTGATGTGCGTGGCCGTGGTGCTGAAGTTGAGGTACAGTCCGGCACTGTTTTTCGCCAGCTGCCACACGGCCGGACGCACTACAGACTGAAAGCGGTCAGGCAGGCGGTGATAGCTTTGGCGGAGCTCGTCACTCCAGCCGCGCCCATCAATGCACGCCTGCAGAGCCGACAGGGGGTCGTGCCACACGCGCTGCGCCGACACAGCATACACAGCAGCAACAGAGAGAAGCAGAGAGAGTAGGTGGATGCGCATAATAAAAAAGAGGAGAGGGTTCGGTTTTCCGCAAGGTATCAGCTGTTCCCGTTCACACTAACTATATGGCGAAGTCTACGATAATAGGCACGTGGTCGGAGGGGTGGTAGAAGTTGCTCAGCTGCTTAGGGCTGCGCAAGGGTGCTGTGTAGTAGTCCCATGCCGTGTAGGCCTTTACCACGCGTTGCAGCAGCAGTGGCGTGAGGTAGACGAAGTCGATGCGGCGCTTGCTGAATCCCTCGCTCGGAATAAATTCGTCGGGGAAGCATTCACGCATCAGGTCGCGGTAGGGAGTGTGGTGCAGCACGTAGCTGTGCACCCAGAAGGCACTGGTATCGGCCGGCATGCGGTAGTGTTCGTTGTCGAGGGGTGAGATGGCGTTGAAGTCGCCCATCATCATCCAGTCCTCATCTTTGGCGTGGGGCTGTGTGAGTATGGTGTTGCGGCAGATGTATTCCATCTCTCGCCTCCGTGTCTGGTCTCCCTCGTGTGCGGCGGCGCTTTGCTCGCGATGGTCTTTCGACACCTTCGGTCCCCAGCGTTGCGGCCAGGTGTGCAGCGTCACGATGTTGATTTTCTTTCCGTTGAGCTCTATGCTAAACCATCCGCTGCCGTGATACACCGTGGTGTCGCGGTTGCCGGTGATGCGTTTCTCCACCGTGACAGGATAGCGCGAGGTAATCACCTGCGGATAGTTGTCGCGGCAGCCGCCCATATACACATATTGGTGTCCGTAGCGTGCGGCGAGCTTCTTCCATCGTGTCAGACAGGCCTTTTCGCTCTCGCTTTCGTGCTTGTCGCTCTCAGTCTTGTAGTTTTTCATCGCCTCGCACCACACGCAGATGTCGGCTTGCTGCTTCGACACCCAGTTGATGAAGCGCTGATAGTCGTCGGTTTGGCCGTCCCACATACCGTTCTGTATGTTCCAGTATAGCAGGCGTACGGGTTGCTCTTGTGCCGACATGCTCAGCGCAGAGAGCAGAAAGAGGAAAAGGATGAGACATTTCTTCATAGCGAGCGTTTATATATAATATTGGTGTGTATCTGAGTGTGTCTTTCCGCACTCATTTTCCTTTCTTTACCGTCTTCTTTATCTTCTTCTGCATCTTTTTGGCTGTCTGATAGCCTATCGTTATCATTTCTCTGATGTTTTTCTCTGAGAAGCTTCCCACTCCGTATCCTTTCAGGTTGGGATGTATCACGATGTCGGCGTCGGCCTTGTTGCGTTGGTAGATATCCCAGTCGGGTCTTTTCAGCAACCAATCCACCTGTGGCACCTTGGTGGCTGTGGGGTCCCATTTGTAGTCGCTTTTGTCGGGGTCGTGCTGATTTTGTTGCAGGTCGACGGCTATCACGATGTCGGCGCCCATCTGCCGCGCCACGTCCACGGGCAGGTTGTTGAGCACACCTCCGTCGACGAGCTTCATGCTGTCGGTCTTTACCGAGCGCAGTATGGCGGGTATGGCCATCGAGGCGCGCATGGCTTGCGCCACGTCACCCTTGCTGAACACCACCTCGCGCATGGTGTAGGCATCTACCGCCACACAGCGGAAGGGGATGGGCAGTGCATCGAAGTCGGTGGGCAGGTTGGCGGGCAGCAGCGACCGCAGCAGGTCTTCTATGCTACCACGCTTTACCACCTCCAGGGCGAAGAGGCGCGCCCAGTTCTGATCGAGAAAGAGATGCTCCAACTCGTCGACGCTCACGCCCGAGGCATAGAGTCCGCCTACGATGCTGCCGATGCTCGTGCCCACCACGCAGTGCACGGGCACCTGCATCTCGTTGAGCACGCGCAGCACACCTACGTGGGCGGCACCCTTGGCACCGCCCCCACCGAGCACGAGACCGATGCGCGGACCCCTGGCATGACGATGTGCGGTAACGGGGTCGATACTCACTGTCAGCAGCAGCAGCAAACCGACAATATATTTCAATAGACGTTGATACATGATGTAATGGTGAAGAGTGTATCGATGGGTTCGTTGTTCTTGACAAGCAGCACTTGTCATTCTGTTATCTTATTCTTCCTTTCCCCTTGTCATCTTCCTTCCTCTTATCAGTGCCCACAGGCCTACGGCGATGAAGGGCAGTGAGAGGAGTTGTCCCATGTTGAGCAGCATGCCGTTCTCGAAGTCCACCTGTTCGCGCTTGGTAAACTCTATGAAGAAGCGTGCTGTGAAGATGAGCGTGAGGCACACGCCGAAGAAGTATCCCGTGCCCACGCGTTCGCGGTGGCGGCGGTAGAGCCAAGCGCCGATGAAAAAGAATGCCATGTAGCACAATGCCTCGTATAGCTGTCCGGGGTGGCGCGGCAACATGTCGACGCGCTCGAACACGAAGGCCCATGGCACATCGGCGGGCGTGCCTATTATCTCCGAGTTCATCAGGTTGCCCAAGCGTATGAAGCATGCCGTAATCGGTGTGGCGATGGCAATGTTGTCCATCACCGTCCATGCGCCGAGCTTCGTGTGTCGGCAGTAGAGCCACAGCGCCAGAATGATACCTATGGTGCCACCATGCGAAGCCAAGCCCTCATAGCCGGTAAACTGCCAGCCCTCGGCGGTCTTCTGCATGGGAAGGAAAATCTCTGCAAACTTCGTCCAACTGCTGAGGTACACGTCGGGTTCGTAGAACAGGCAGTGGCCGAGCCGCGCACCGATGAGGATGCCGAGGAAGCAGTAGATGAACAGCGGCTCAAACTTCTTCTGTTCAATGCCTTGCTGGCGGTAGAGGCGCCGCACGATGACGTAGGCCAGCACCAGTCCGATGAGCCAGCACAGCGAGTACCAGCGTATGGAGAAGCTGCCCAGCGACAGTGCCACCTCAGAAGGGTTCCAATGTATATAAGAAAGAAATGTCATAGCAAGATTGTTAAGTAGGATATATAGAGAACCTTAGCAGCAAAAACGCCCTATAGCCTTCCGGCTCCTCATGGTTACGTTGCTTCTGTAGGATTTCCCTGTGATGCTTCCGGTGCAAAGTTATGAAAATTCAATTCCAACCTTGCGCAAACCAACAAAAAATCATACCTTTGCAGCCTGAAAACGCGAGCGCCGCTCTTCGCGGGCGGCGCACACTATGAGTAACACACTAAATATCACTACGATGAAGATACAAGAGATACACGCTCGCGAGATATTCGACTCACGCGGCAACCCCACAGTAGAAGTAGAAGTAACACTTGAGAACGGCGTCATCGGTCGTGCCTCGGTGCCCTCCGGTGCCTCCACCGGCGAACACGAAGCGCTGGAGCTGCGCGACGGCGATGCCACACGCTTCGGCGGCAAGGGAGTGCTCAAGGCTGTCGACAATGTCAACAACATCATCGCTCCCGCCCTCGTGGGCATGCGCGTCTACGACCAGCGCTCACTCGACCGCACCATGATAGCCCTCGACGGCACACCCACCAAGTCGCGCCTCGGCGCCAACGCCATCCTCGGCGTCAGCCTCGCAGCAGCCAAGGCTGCGGCACTGTCGCTGCACATTCCCCTCTACCGCTACATAGGCGGCACCAACACGCACGTGATGCCCGTTCCCATGCTCAACATCGTCAACGCCGGGGCACACAGCGACGCACCCATCGCATTCCAGGAGTTTATGATACGACCTGTCGGAGCTCACGACGAGCGACAGGCATGCCGCATGGGCTCGGAGATATTCTTCGCCCTCAAGTTCATCCTCAAGGAGCGCGGCTATGCCGTGAGCGTAGGCGACGAGGGAGGCTTTGCACCATCGCTCAACAGCATCGACGAGGTGCTCGAGACCATCGTCCTCGCCATAGAGCGCGCCGGATACAAGCCCAAGGAAGAGGTCACTATCGCCATGGACTGCGCAGCCAGCGAGTTCGCTTTCATAGAAGACGGCAAGTACTACTACGACTACCGCCAGCTGAAGAGCGGCATGCCGAAAGACCCCAACGGACGCCGGCTCACCACCGACGAGCAGATCGACTTCCTCGAAGAACTCATCAACAAGTATCCCATCGACAGCATCGAGGACGGCCTCGACGAAAACGACTGGGACGGATGGGTGAAGCTCACACAACGTCTGGGCGACCGCTGCCAACTCGTAGGCGACGACCTGTTTGTCACCAACGTGCAATTCCTCGAAAAAGGCATACGCATGGGCGCTGCCAATAGCATTCTCATCAAGGTGAACCAGATAGGCTCACTCACCGAGACACTCGACGCCATCGACCTGGCACACCGCCATGGCTACACCACCGTGACATCACACCGCAGCGGCGAGACAGAGGATACCACTATCGCCGACATCGCCGTGGCAACCAACAGCGGACAGATAAAGACCGGATCGATGAGCCGCACCGACCGCGTGGCAAAGTACAATCAGCTGATGCGCATCGAAGAGGAACTCGGCGACGATGCACTCTACGGCGTGAAGAAGCTCAACCGCTGACACCGCTGTCCTACTCCACAACGGAGACTGACACCTTTAATAATAGCGCCATGCTGGGGCAACACTCGGCATGGCGCTTAACAGTTGACAAGTTGACGAATTGTCAGTTTTGGCCACGTGCGCTATTTTTCTCCACGCGCCAGCCGTTCCCGTCAGTTCCAGATATCCTTTTGCTGCGGCACTGTGGAGAAGTCGTAGAACGACGGATCCTGCATGTCGCCTTCGTCCTCGAAGTCATCTTCCTTGCCGAGCTGCGGACCGTCGCCATATCCATCGTGTATGCCTCCTGTCGAGCCCAGGTTGAGGGCATCGGTGTCGTCCATCAGTCGGCTGGTGTAGAGTGTCTCTATCTGCGGTGACATATAGATGCGTTTCATTTTACAACCTCCTTTCTTCCGTTGTGTATGTAGATGCCTTGTTGTGTGGGCGGCCCTGACAGCCGTCGGCCGTCGAGGGTGTACCAACCGTCGTTCCCGTTAGTGTTTCCGTTCCCGTTGATGGCAGTGATGCCTGTCACGAGGTTGTCGAAGGTGAAGCCCTTGATGCCGGCTCCTGTCGGCACGCGCAGGTAGGCCTTGTGGGCGGCGTTCATGATGGCAGTGCCCTCGTTGCTGCCTTGCTGCCAGTAGAATCCCAGCACACCGCTCTTCGTCGTCAGCATGTAGTATTTGTAACCCGCATCGTCGATTATCTCCTCCTCGTCCGTACCTTGCAGGTAGTTGTCGGCAGGTGCTGTGCCTGTGGTGTGTGTCGACACGAAGCGGAGCTGCTGCTTGCTGTACGGCTGTGTGGTCTCCACCAGCATCACCGCCGTGCCGGCAGGGATGACATCGTTGGCAGCGTAGGTCTTGGTGATGACGAGCTGGTTGCCATTCGTTGTCAATGCATGGGCACGCACACCCTCAGGAACAATCAGGTTGCGGTCGCCGTAGTACATCGTGCCATAGCCAAGGGAGGAGACTTCTACCTTCGGCGACGGGATAACGGTCTTCCTGTAGATGGAGATGGGTTGCTGCCCTGACGCATAGCAACTGAAAAGCTGACTGGTGCTATTATATTTTAATTGGTTGCGGGTATAGGTTCCTTTAAATTGAACAGTAGCCTCACCATTGCTCTCATCAATGGAGATTGTTGCTCTAGCATTATTATCTACTTCATCTTTTGTCTTGAGCTGATTGCTTGAGGAAGATGCCGCGTAAAGATATCCTGTAGATGCTCCATTATTCACATATAGAGTCCAAGCTGCTGTATTATTACCCACAGTAGTCGCTCCGAGCGTTATTGTTGCAACTGTCGGAGGCGCAATTATGCTGCCATCACGTTGAACAGCACTGGTCACATCAATTTCTGGGCGATTGTTATTATTTTGCGTTGTTGACATTGCAGCACTGGAATTGCCCTTCTTTCCCACGATGATCACCTCATCGCCATCTTGCAGCGTGGAAGCATCTGTAACAAGTACATACTTCACGGCTCCTATCTCAGCGACCGTAAACGTTGCCTCTGCTACTGTGCTGGGGATGAGGTTGGCATCGAGCGCGATGGCTTTCAGGGTAATAGATTCTGTGATTGTCACGCTCGCCGTGTTGCTGTTCACGTCTACTGCACTACCGCTCTCGTATGGGTCGGTGCCGTCGGTGGTGTATAGGATGGTGCATCCTGTCGGTGCGGTGATTGTCACTGTCGTTCCCTCTGCCACCTGTCCGCCATTGGGCGAGAAGGTGGGCGCATTGGGATGCAGAATGGTGTACGTGGTGCTTGCTTCGCTGCTCTCCAGTGCATTGCCGTCGATGCTGATAGCGCGAATGGTCATATCGGCATTGATAGTTACCGTGGCGGTATTGCCATCTGTCAACGTGGCCGTGCTACTCTCGTATGGGTCGGTGCCGTCGGTGGTGTATAGGATGGTGCATCCTGTTGGCGCGGAGACAGTGACCGTGGTGCCGTAGGCCACCTGTCCGCCATTGGGCGAAAAGGTGGGAGCAGCGGGGCGTATCAACGTATACACAGCCGTTGCCACCTCGCTCTCGTTCTCGTCAGCATCGATGGCAATGGCCCTTATAGTCATGTCGGCAGTGATGGCAATGGGAGTAGTGTATACTTCTCCGTTTTCATTAGCATACGATGGGGCGCTACCATCGGTAGTGTACATTATCATGTCTGCCTCGTTCTGCGTCAGCGTCACTTGTGTACCGTAGGCTACCTGTCCGCCTGAGGGCGAGAAGGTGGGAGAGGCAGGGCCGGTGGATTCCTCAACGTAATACACCACTTTTGATATTGTTACCAAGCCATTTGAAGAGCCACTCGCACAATCATATTTCAGACGATAATAACAATTAGCTGTCGGAGTTGTTACTGTATACGTCACATCTCCCTGTGCAATAGTAACAGGTACTGTTTGCAGATTCTGAGTAAATGAAGCATCTGTTGCTACCTCCAATGTTGTTGAATTAACTTTACCTGTCGTTACTGCATCTATTGTTACAACCACTTTTGTAACAGCCTTATCTATCGCAGAAGATGTGGTAATGGAGCCTACCGATGCATAATTTCTCCTTCCACACTTTACATAAGACCAAGCCTTATTGTTGTTATTAAAATTAGAAAGCTGCCATGTAAAGTCACCAGCTGTGGCAGTCCACGTAGCAGTATAAGAACTTACGCCATCATTCATCGTGGCAGTAGCAAAATCCAACGTTTTATATGGTGTCTCCGCTCCCCACGCCGTGGTGGTCATCATCATGAGTAGCACGAGGAGTTGGAATGCTTTGTGTTTTGTGATGTAGTGTTTCATACTGCGGTGGGAGTTAGGTTGTGTATGCATGGCGTTGATGAGGTGTAGTAAAAAAACGCTCGCACTATCTGTTGACAGTGCGAGTGTGGTATGTTTAGGTTGTTATTGTGTTGTCTGCTTTTTTGCTTGTTGCCAGGCCACCCTCATGGTAGCGTTTTTTGCCTGCGCACACGCTGTCCGGGTGTTGTCTCTGTGCGGAGGCAGCAGCGACAGGAAAGGCCGTAAGGCAACTGTTTTGTGCGTAGAGGGCTGTCGTCTTCATGGGTAATTTCCTTAGTGCTGCAAAGGTAGCAACTGCCCTGTGAACAAACAAGCGCCGGCGACGATTTTTTTACACCTGCCGTGGGGCATAAGGAAATTACACGGATTGACGCGTCTGCGCTCCCTGAGTACCCCCTCCTACCTTTTCGAAAGCGCAGTGCCTCGCATCCCCATCCTCGAGCTATCCTCTCTCTCTCCTCTTTATATATATAACATTTGGTGGTTTGCAGGAAAGGCCTTACCTTCGCCGTGTGAAACGTATAACGCCGTGAGGCATTAACACACATTGTAATATTATGACAATACAAGATTCCTTCGGAGCCGATCGACCTTTCGACGCTCCCCATCGTCCCGAGAGTAGCGACGGTAGTGCTTCTTCGCGCCCGTCGTCGAAACCTGCCGGCGGCCGTCAGCGTGTGCGCATACGCACCACGACGACCTCAGCACCCCAGCGCGTGAACTACACGCCCTCCTCCCCCCGACCCGCATCGCAGCAACGTTACAACAACAGCGACGCCCCGCAGCGCCGACAGGGCTTCCGTCCCGATGGCTACACACAGCAGCGACAGGGCGGCTACGGACAGCAACGCCCATACAAGGGCAAGCCGAAGATGAACCCCGGCAAGCGACGTGTAGCATACAAAGAAGAACACATCGACCCCAACGAGCCCATACGCCTCAATAAGTTTCTGGCCAATGCCGGCATCTGCTCGCGCCGCGAGGCCGACGAGTTTATCGAGGCCGGCGTGGTGACCGTCAACGGCGAGGTGGTGACAGAGATGGGCGTGAAGGTGTCGCGACAAGACGACGTGCGCTTCCACAACGAACCCGTCACACTGGAGCAGAAGGTATACGTGCTGCTCAACAAGCCGAAAGACTATGTGACAACCATCGACGACCCGCAACAGCGCAAGACGGTGATGGACCTGGTGAAGGGCGCCTGCCCCGAGCGCATCTACCCCGTGGGACGCCTCGACCGCAACACCACCGGCGTGCTGCTGCTCACCAACGACGGAGCACTGGCAAGTAAGCTCACACACCCCAAGTACCTGAAGAAAAAGGTCTACCACGTGTTCCTCGACAAGAAGATATCGGCCTACGACATGCAGCAGATACGCAACGGCCTGACGTTGGAAGACGGCGAGATACACGTCGACGCCGTGGAGTATGCCAACGAGAAGGACAAGAACCAGGTGGGCATAGAGATACACAGCGGGCGCAACCGCATCGTGCGCCGCATCTTCGAGAGCCTGGGTTACCACGTCACGAAGCTCGACCGCGTGCAGTTTGCCGGACTCACCAAGAAGAACGTGCGCCGCGGCGACTGGCGATTCCTCACCGAGAAAGAAGTAGACATGCTACGCATGGGAGCCTTTGAATAAAAGCAACGTTTTCGATAAGCCGAAAGCAATGGAGTTCGCTTCGATTGCTGAGGCGAGAAAATGTCGGATGAAAACCAAGAAGAAAAACATTCACCATGACACAGATAAAACGAACAAAAGTTGTCGACCTGCTGCAAAGCACTGCCTACGGCAGCACGGTCAACGTGCGCGGATGGGTACGCACACACCGCAGCAGCAAGGCGGTAGACTTCATCGCTATCAACGATGGCTCGACGATAAAGAACATACAGGTGGTGGTCGACCCCGCCAAGTTCGACGCCGACCTGCTCAAGCAAATCACCACAGGTGCCTGCCTGAGCATCAACGGCACGCTCATAGAGAGCCCCGCAGCCGGGCAGAGCGTTGAGATACAATGCACAGAGATAACCCTCTACGGCACCTGCGGCAACGACTACCCCATGCAGAAAAAGGGACAGAGCTTCGAATACATGCGACAGCACGCCCACCTGCGCCTGCGCACCAACACCTTCGGTGCCGTGATGCGCATACGCCACAACATGGCCATGGCCATACACACCTTCTTCCACGAGCGCGGATACTTCTACTTCCACTCGCCCATCATCACTGCCAGCGACTGCGAGGGCGCAGGCGAAATGTTCCAGGTGACAACCAAAAACCTCTACGACCTGAAGAAAGACGACGAAGGGAAGATAATCTACGACGACGACTTCTTCGGCAAGCAGACATCGCTCACCGTGAGCGGACAGCTGGAGGGCGAGCTCGGAGCCACAGCACTCGGAGCCATCTACACCTTCGGACCCACCTTCCGCGCCGAAAACTCCAACACACCGCGACACCTGGCCGAGTTCTGGATGATAGAGCCCGAAGTGGCATTCATCGACCTGCCCGAACTGATGGACATCGAAGAGGAGTTCATCAAATACTGCGTACAGTGGGCGCTCGACCACTGCAAGGACGACCTGGAGTTCCTCAACAAGATGATCGACAAGACACTGCTCGACCGCCTGCACCACGTGCTCGACGGCACCTTCAAGCGACTGACCTACACCGAAGGCATTGAGATTCTGGAACAGGCGGTGAAAGACGGCCACAAGTTTGAATTCCCCGTCAGCTGGGGCATGGACCTGGCCAGCGAGCACGAGCGCTACCTGGTGGAGACACACTTCAAACGCCCGGTCATCATGCACAACTACCCGAAGGACATCAAAGCCTTCTACATGAAGCAGAACGACGACGGACGCACCGTGCAGGGCACCGACGTACTCTTCCCGCAGATAGGCGAAATCATCGGCGGAAGCGTGCGCGAGGAAAACTACGACAAACTCATGCAGCGCATAGAAGAGATGCACATACCCATGAAAGACATGTGGTGGTACCTTGACACACGCCGCTTCGGCACATGCCCGCACGGAGGATTCGGACTCGGCTTCGAGCGTCTCATACTCTTCGTCACAGGCATGCAGAACATACGCGACGTCATCCCCTTCCCGCGCACACCTAAGACGGCAGACTTCTAAACAGAGCAGCCCCCTATACTGTCTCCTATGCACCACAAGTTCTACATCTTCCTCCTGCTACTCCTCTGTAGCGCGCCCTGCTTCAGTCAGCAACAAGCCAAGCAGCGCACCTTCCGCACACTGGTGGCCAACCCCGTCACGCCCGTCAAGAACCAACACCGAAGCGGCACCTGCTGGGCCTATGCCACATGCGCCTTTCTGGAGAGCGAACTGCTGCGCACCACAGGCAAGGAGTACGACCTGAGCGAGATGTTCGTGGCAAGCAAAGACTACGTAGACTGCGCCGAATACCATGTGCGGCATCATGGCGACAGCCGCTTCTCGCAGGGCGGCAGCGCCGACGACGTCGTGGCAGTGATACGTGCCCACGGCATCTGCACCGAAGGGGCCATGCCCAAGGCAGGTGCGCTGGTGGGCGACACGTTGGCCAACTTCAACGAGCTGTTCTCCGTGCTCGAGCCCTACGTGGAGGCCGTGGCACGCAACAGCGCAAAGAAACTATCCTCACAGTGGAAGCAGGGCTTGCAGGCCATACTCGACGCCTACATAGGACGCTGCCCCGACACCTTCGTCTACGAGGGGGTGGAATACACGCCGCAGTCGTTTGCCGCCAGCCTCCAGCTACACCTCGACGACTACGTGAGCCTGACAAGCTTCACCCACCACCCGTTCTACACCGACTTCATCATCGAGGCACCCTACAAGTGGCGGCCGCGGCCGAGCCGCAACGTGCCGCTCGACGAGCTGATGCGCACCATCGACAACGCCCTGCAGCGAGGATACACCGTGTGCTGGGGCGGCGACGTGAGCGACAACGGATTCACACGCCACGGAATCGCAGTGGAGGAACCCGACACACCGCCCACACAGCAGCAACGACAGCAACGCTTCGACAGCCGCGAGGCCACCTACGACCACGTGATGCTCATCTACGGCATGGCTGAAGACCAAGACGGCAACGCCTTCTACCTCGTGAAAAACTCATGGGGCACCGACAACCCCTACAAAGGCACATGGATGATGTCGCGCAACTACATCGCCATGAACACCACCTATATCTTCCTCCATCGCGACGCCGTCAGCAACTGACGTGACGAAGCGAAAAGGGAGAAAGATACAGAAGTCCGAACTCCCCGCCCCGAAAAACGAACATCCCCATGCAAAACACCTGTCATCTCTCCGTCCTCGTTCACCGGCAAGCCGAACGCTACGGCGACCGCACTGCGCTCCACTACAAGCCCTTCGGGCAGAACGAGTGGAAACAGATGTCGTGGCAGCGCTTCTCCATGCGCGTGAAGGAAGCATCCAATGCGCTGCTCAACCTCGGTCTGCGACCCACTGAGCGACTGGGCATCTTCTCACAAAACACCGTCCACTCGCTCGTGGTAGACTTCGCCGCCTTCGGCATACGCGCCGTAGGCATACCCTTCTATGCCACAAGCAGCGAGCCGCAACTGCAATACATCATCGACGATGCACAGATACGCTTCCTCTTCGTGGGCGAACAGGAACAGTACGACAAGGCACGCCGCATCGTGCCCCTGTGCACCTCGTTGGAACGGCTCATCACCTTCGACCCCACCATCACGCTACACCCGCAAGACAACACCACCATGCGCTTCGACGAGTTTCTGCGCCTGGGCAGCGGACTGCCGCGGCAGAGCGAGGTGGAACGGCTGTGGGCACAGGCTACCGAAGACGACATAGCCAACATACTCTACACCAGCGGCACCACGGGCGACTCGAAGGGAGTGATACTCACCTACAGCCAATATCACGCCGCCTTCCGCGCCAACCATGAGTGTGTGCCCGTGGGAGAAAACGACCGCGTGATGAACTTCCTGCCCTACACACATATCTTCGAACGCGGGTGGACCTTCTTCGCCATGACCGAGGGGGCTGAGTTTATCGTCAACACACGGCCGCACGACATACAGCAGTCGATGCGCGAGACGCACCCCACATGCATGGCATCGGTGCCGCGCTTCTGGGAGAAAGTCTACGCAGGCGTGATGGAGAAGATAGAACATGCCTCGCCGGCACGGCAGCGCCTGTTCCGCAGCGCACTGCGCACCGGCAAGCGCTACAACGTGGAGTGTCGCGCACGAGGCAAAAGGCCCTCGCCATGGCTCTCGCTGAAATACCGGCTCTACGACCGCACGCTCTTCCGCCTCATACGCCAACAGCTCGGACTGGAACAGGCACATTTCTTCCCCACCGCCGGAGCCACCGTAGACCCTATAGTGGAAGAGTTTGTACACAGCATAGGCATCTACATGATGGTGGGCTACGGACTCACTGAGAGCCTCGCCACGGTGAGCTGCATGCACATGGACAAACCCTTCACCATAGGCTCCGTGGGACGACCCATATCGAGCATAGAGATACGCATCGGCGACAACGACGAGATACTGCTCAAGGGGCCTACCATCACACGCGGCTACTACCAGCGCGACGAACTCAACCGACAGGCCTTCGACGCCGACGGATTCTTCCATACAGGAGACGCAGGATACCTCAGCAACGGTGAACTGTTTCTCAAAGAACGGCTGAAAGACCTCTACAAGACCAGCAACGGCAAATACATCGCCCCGCAGACCATTGAGGCGCGACTGCTCGTAGACCGCTACATTGAGCAGATAGCCATCGTGGCCGACAACCGCAAGTTTGTGTCGGCACTCATCGTGCCCGACTACGAGGCACTCGAGGAATATGCCAAGCAGAAAGGCATCACCTACACCGACCGCGCACAGCTGTGCAGCAACGGCGACATCAACGCCATGATGGCCGAACGACTCGACACGCTGCAACAGGCACTGGCTGGCTACGAACAGGTGAAACGCTTCACACTGATGCCCGAACCCTTCACAGCAGAGAAAGGCGAACTGACCAACACACTGAAGATACGCCGCACAGTGCTGCTCAAAAACTATAAAGACATCATCGACAAGATGTACGAATGATACGAGGAGCGAGGCAGCTCCGCCAGCGGCCCGATATCCGCCCGACGCGAAACTGTCGCGCCGGAAAACGAACTCTCCCTTTACGAATATGATAACCTCCGACCAACTGAAAGACATCCTCGACCGCGCACAGGCACTCCACCGCTACCTCGACATCGACCGCAAGCAGATGGAATACGAAGAGGAGGAACTGCGCACGCAGGCACCCGACTTCTGGGACGACCCCAAGCACGCACAGGAACAGATGAAAAAGGTGAAGACGCTGAAGCGCTGGATCGACGACTATGCCGAGGTGCGCAATGCCGCCGACGAACTGCAGCTGGCATTCGACTTCTACCGCGACGAGATGGTGACCGAAGACGAGGTGGACACCAACTACCAGCGCGCACTCACCGCCATCGATGCCCTCGAACTGCGCAACATGCTGCGACAGAAGGAAGACCCTATGGACTGCGTGCTGAAGATCAACAGCGGCGCCGGAGGCACTGAGAGCCAAGACTGGGCACAGATGCTCATGCGCATGTACATGCGCTGGGCAGAGAGCCACGGTTACCGCGTCACCATCTCCAACCTGCAAGACGGCGAAGAGGCAGGCATCAAGAGCGTCACCATGCAGATAGAGGGTGGCGAGTATGCCTACGGCTACCTCAAGAGCGAGAGCGGCGTACACCGACTGGTGCGCGTGTCGCCCTTCAACGCACAGGGCAAACGCATGACAAGCTTCGCATCGGTGTTTGTCAGCCCCCTCGTAGACGACACCATAGAGGTGTATGTTGACCCGTCGAAAGTGTCATGGGACACCTTCCGCTCATCGGGAGCAGGAGGACAGAACGTCAACAAGGTGGAGACCGGCGTGCGACTGCGCTACCAGTACACCGATCCCGACACCGGAGAGGAAGAAGAGATACTCATCGAGAACACCGAGAGCCGCAAACAGCTCGAAAACCGCAACAACGCCATGCGACTGCTCAAGTCGCAACTCTACGACCGCGCCATGAAGAAACGCCTCGAGGCACAGGCGAAGATTGAGGCCGGAAAGAAAAAGATAGAATGGGGCAGCCAGATACGCAGCTACGTCTTCGACGACCGCCGCGTGAAAGACCACCGCACCAACTACCAGACCACCGACGTCGACGCAGTGATGGACGGAAAAATAGACGGATTCATCAAAGCCTACCTCATGGAATTCCCCACAGTAGACGAAGACTGAAACCACTGTCCCCATAAATCCCTATAGCACCCCGAAAACAAACAAAAAACAAATATCATGAGCCAGAACAGCAAAATCAACCGCGCACGGCGGGAAGCCAGGCGCCAGCAGAAACAAGAGAAACAAGCCAAGCACGTAGTGGAAATCATCTTCGTCGCACTCATCGTCCTGGCACTGCTCTTCGTGCTCTTCGCATCCGACATCGTCGGATAACGATACCACACAACAATATATATACAACCCATTATTCCCCACCCTACCCCCTATGCAACAACACGGCGGCATGGAGATAGAGCGCAAGTTTCTCGTCAACGGCGACGGGAGCTATAAGGCGTTGGCCACCAAGCACTACCACATCCGGCAGGGCTACCTCGCCGTGAAGGGTGCCACGGTGCGCATACGCCAGCGCGACGACGAGGCATTTCTCACCATCAAGAGCCCGCCACGCAGCACCGACCAGCTGGCACGCTACGAATACGAGGTGCCGCTGGCACCCGCCGATGCTGCCGAACTGTTCAGACTCTGTGTGCCGCCGCTCATCGAAAAGACACGCTACCTCGTGCCCGTGGGCGACCATGTATTTGAGGTCGACGAGTTCCACGGCGACAACGACGGACTCGTCATTGCCGAGGTGGAGCTGCGCAGTCAGGACGACACCTTCCGGCGACCGCCGTTCCTGGGCAGAGAAGTGACTGGGCAGCGACAGTACTACAATGCCTCGCTGCGGCGCTATCCCTTCAAAGACTGGCCCACCACACCGCAACAGACATGATAGAAGTAAGCCACCTGCACAAAGCCTTCGCCGACAAGACAGTGCTCAACGACGTGAGTGCCACCTTCCGCGAAGGACACACCAACCTCATCATCGGACAGTCGGGCTCAGGCAAGACCGTGCTGATGAAGACCATCGTAGGCCTGCTGCAGCCCGACAGCGGCGACATCGTCTACGACGGACGCAGCGTGGCTACGCTCACCAAGCGCGAACGCATAGCACTCCACCGGGAGATGGGCATGATATTTCAGGGGGCAGCACTCTTCGACTCGCTCACCACGCTCGAGAACGTGATGTTTCCGCTCGACATGTTCTCGCGCATGACCTATCGCCAGCGTGTGCAGCGCGCGCAGGAATGCCTCGACCGCGTCAACCTGGGCGACGCAGCCAACAAGTATCCCTCCGAACTGTCGGGGGGCATGCAGAAACGCGCTGCCATAGCGCGCGCCATAGTGATGAATCCCAAATACCTCTTCTGCGATGAGCCCAACTCAGGCCTCGACCCGAAGACGGCCGTGCTCATCGACGACCTGCTGAGCGAACTCACACGCGAATACCACACCACCACCATCATCAATACCCACGACATGCACTCCGTGATGACCATTGGCGAGCAGATAGTCTTCATCGTCAAAGGTCGAGTGGAGTGGACGGGCAACTCCGCCAGCGCCGCCAACACCGACAACGCAGCGCTCAACGAGCTGCTGCGCGCTTCTTACGTCGACGCCCGCCGTCCATAGCATCGAGCAGTGCCAGCTGCTTGGCACGCAGATAGCGCTCCGTGGCAAAAGGAGCACCGGCCAAATCCTCCAACAGATACACCTTAGCCAGGCACGATACACGGCAGTCGGCCAACGTGTCGTCCATACGCTTCTTCGTCTCCTTGTTGCGTATGTCTGTCTTCTGCATCTTGTCCAGCAGCGGCACGAAGAGCGCCTGCAACTGCTCAAGGAAATAATTGCGCGCATCGTCTACACGCTGCAGGAAAGCGGCATCGGCCAGCGTGGCAGCATCGGTTGCCAGCAGACGCTGCGACCAGCGCCACGACACCTGCTGTATGCGCTCGTTGCCCTGCTTGAAGGCCTGCTCGCTCTCGTAGGCCAACTGCGGATAGCGGCTGCGCAGATGCTCCAACACCAGCTTATACAGCCGCTCCATACCCTGCATCAGGGCGGTGAAGGTGAAACACTCCACCAGCAGCGTGCGCACATAGGCTTCCTTTGAGGCAGGCAGCTGACTGATGCTCTGCTGCGCCTTCTCCTCCTGCTGCGCTATGTAGTGGTCCACACGGTGGTCGTTGATGATGGCGTGCGCCGGCAGCGGCGCAGCAAGCACCATGCCCTCCAGCGTGCGGCAACGGCTCAGCGCCACATACACCTGACCGGGGGCAAACGAGCGGTTGGCCTCTATCACGGCATGGTCGAACGTCAAGCCCTGACTCTTATGAATGGTGATGGCCCATGCCAGTCGCAAAGGCAGCTGGACAAACCGTCCCTGCACCTCCGACTCTATCTCGCGCGTCTGCTCGTTGAGCGTATATTTCGTATTCTCCCACACCTCAAACGCCACCTCTATGTCGGCATCGTCGCCGGGGCAGCGCACCTTCACGCCCTCCTCGCGCAAGGCGGTGACATGACCTATACGCCCGTTGTAGAAGCGGTAGTGAGGGGCACCGTCGTTTTTCACAAACATCACCTGGGCACCCACCTTCAACGTCAGCTCCACATCGGTGGGATAGGCATACTCCGGGAAGGTGCCCTGCATGGCGGCAACGTAGGCACACGCCTTGCCGGACAGTGCCTCCAGGGCCTGCCGGTTGTAGCGGTCGGCACTGGCATTGTGTGTGGTGAGGCGTATGAAGTCCTCTCCCTGCGGCGGCACAAAGTCGGGCACCCACCGCGCATTGAGCGCCTGCAGGTCGGCAGGGCCCACCATGCCCTGGCGCACGCGGTTGAGCAATGCCACAAAGTGTTCATCGCTCTGGCGGTACACATGCGTCAGCTCTATCGTCACATAGTCCACCTTGCGCAGCGCCGTGCTGTCGAAGAAGTAGGGCGTGGCATAGTGCTCGCGCAGCAGCGCTTCCTCGTCGTGCTTCACCACTGGCGTGAGCTGCTGCAAGTCGCCGATGAGCAACAGCTGCACACCGCCGAAGGGACGCTGGTCGTTGCGCAGCGTGCGCAGCATGAAGTCGACAGCATCGAGCAGGTCGCTGCGCACCATGCTTATCTCATCGATGATAAGCAGGTCGAGCGTGCGGATGATGCGCAGCTTCTCCTTGCGTATCTCAAACTTACTCTTCATCCTCGCGCCCGGCACAAAGGGCGAGAAGGGCAACTGGAAGAACGAGTGTATCGTCACGCCGCCCGCATTGACGGCCGCCACGCCAGTAGGGGCCACTACCACCAGCCGCTTGGTGCTCTCCGACACCACACGGCGCAGAAACGTCGTCTTGCCGGTGCCCGCCTTGCCGGTGAGAAACACGCTCTTCGACGTGTGCTCCACAAACTCCCATGCATGGTCAAGCATCTGCGAGGCAGACACCGAAGACGGGGAAGGCGACAGCGCATCGTCGGCAGACAAGGCGGGAGAGAAGGAAGAGGACGGATAGTCGGTCATATAACAGATAGGGAGCCACTCCATGCTGCGGCAATAGCCGCAGACGGGGCTGACGATATGCAAAGGTAGCAAACAAAGCGCACCAAAACAAGAAAAACAAGAAAACGACTCGCAGGACGTGTGGCGACGGAGCAACACGGCACCGACCAGACGGAGACACATGCCCCCCTGAAGGAATGCTTCCCGTATGACACATGCCCACACCTGAAGGAATGCCTCCCGTATGACACAGCCCACACCGGGAAGAAACAACCGCCTCTCCGGTACTGTCACCGGCAGGAGACTTCTCATTTTTTCCACACTTACCCAAACCTGTTGAGCAAATTTGCCTGCACGCTTACACTAACACGCATAATCCACTGACACAGAGAAAGATGAGAGGTGTAAGCGTTTTTTTTCGCCTTCACTCGCTTACACCAACCTGCACCTGCCTATATCAGCCTATATCAGCCCGCACAACCCACTTTCACCTGCCTGCACCTGCCAACATCAACCGGCGCAACCGCTATTCACCAGCCTGCCTGCACTCGCTTACACCAACCTGCCTGCACTCGCTTACACCAACCTGCCTGCATCTGTTTGCATAACCTTGGATTTCATTCTTCGTTTTGCTTTTCCTCCACGCGCCAGCCTATCCGTGTTATCCGTGTCATCCGTGTTCGTTTCCACACCACGCGCCAGCCTATCCGCGATATCCGTGTTATCCGTGTTCGTTCCCACACCACGCGCCAGCCTATCCGTGTTATCCGTGCTATCCGTGTTCGTTTCCACACCACGCGCCAGCCTATCCGTGTTATCCGTGTTATCCGTGTTCGTTCCCACACCACGCGCCAGCCTATCTGTGATATCCGTGTTCGTTCCCACACCACGCACCAGCCTATCCGTGTTATCCGTGTTCGTTCCCACACCACGCGCCAGTCTATCCGTGTTATCCGTGTTATCCGTGTTCGTTTCCACACCTCGCGCCAGCCTATCCGTGTTATCCGTGTTCGTTTCCACACCTCGCGCCAGCCTATCCGTGTTATCCGTGTTATCCGTGTTATCCGTGTTCGTTCCCACACCACGCGCCAGCCTATCCGTATTATCCGTGTTATCCGTGTTCATTTCCACGCCACGCGCCAGCAGTTCCCGTTCCCGTTCATCCTTCGTTTTCTCGCCTATGACTTATACTGATATAGGTAGACACATTTACTAACAATTAAAATGTGTATCCATTATGAGTAGAAAGTATCAAAAGTACAGTGAAGAATTCAAGTTGTCAGTTCTTCGTGACTATTATTCTTCCGGCA
>JAGAZE010000017.1 GCA_017940185.1 Bacteroidaceae bacterium
ACGGCAGGTTGTACGACCCATTGATTGCCCGCTTCCTTTCACCTGACAACTACGTCCAGATGCCCGACAATGCACAGAACTTCAACCGCTACACCTACTGCCTGAACAATCCGCTGAAGTACACCGACCCAAGCGGGGAGTTTTTCTGGCTAATTACTGCAGCGATAGGTGGGGTGGTAAATCTCGTTTCCAATGCATTCTCAGGACATGTGAATAGTTTTTGGCAAGGCTTAACGCACTTTCTGACAGGAGCCGGAGCAGGATTATTGTCTGCATATGGCATGCCGATGCCTGCTGCAGGGCTTTTGGGAACGGTAAACAACATCACCAATCAAGGGTTTGAAAACGGGTGGAGTAATATCAACTATCAATCAGCTTTGTTTGATGGTATTGTGTCTATGTATTCAGCAAGAGGCACACAATATGTTTCCAATACGTTGTCGAAACCGATAAGCAAACTCACAAAAGGCATTGCTAATCCCATCATACGCAATACAGTTACAGATGCCACAATCAATGCCGTAGTCAGTGGCGGCATGAACACAGGAATGGTTCTTCTGAACGGTGGTTCATTTAAGGATGCCATGAATTCAGGTTGGCAAGGACTATGGCAAGGGGCAGCTATCGGGACGATAACTGGCACAGGTAGGGGGATTGTAGAGTATAGTTCCAGTTCTCCTAATACAGCAAGTCAAACAGCTCAAATCGAAACAGGAGAGTATACCGTATATCAAGGTATTGACCCGTTAACTAGAGAAATCAAATATGTAGGAATAACGAAACGAAAACCAGAAGTTCGTTGGAATGAACATTACAATTCTGGTACAGAAAGGGCAAAATTAATTTATCGCTCTTTAATTCATGGTTTGAGCCGCATTCAAGCTCGTATTATTGAACAACAGCTTATCATTCAATATGGCATGCAGAAAAATGACGGTCAATTATTGAATAGAATAAACTCGATAGCCCCTAAATACTGGAAAAAATACGGAATTAAGAACTGAATAATTATTTTAAAAACTTATGGCAAAGCGAATAATAACAAAAATTGGCGATGTGTTTATTGTGGAATTCGGATGCACAAAGAAATACTTTCAATATATTAGTAATGATATGGCTATGATGAATAGTAGTGTTATTCGAGTGTTTAAGAAAGAATTTTCGAAGAATGATAATCCATCATTATTAGACATAGTGTCCAATGAGGTTGATTTTTATGCTCATACTGTGTTGCGATGGGGGATTAATCAAGATGCTTGGAAAAAAATCGGCAACGTCCCGATAGTCAATCAACTGGAAAACATTTATTTTAGAAGTTCGCAGGATTATGGTATTCGTGCAGGAGAGAAAAGAGTAGAGGTTTCAGCAAAATGGGATATTTGGAAACTTGGAGATACAGATTATCACTTTGTGAATAAATTAGAAGGGGTGTTTCGCAAAGCAGATATTGGGGAAATATTACCAGCCTTCGTAATAATTGACAGGATGAAGAACGGAAGATATACTTTTCCATATCCCAATTTCGAATAATAATCGCGTCGAATATGGAGTAGAATGGTATTACTTTTCCACATTCTCCTTTTTTAACAGACAGAGACAATGACATACAAGCTTAGGAATTCTTACCATTTGATATAGTATGCTTTCAATATTTGACTACATTTGCCAGAAAAAGTTACTAGACTTTTGTATCCGCTCTTGATGGAGTGATTAATATTTCGTCCGATTTTGAAGAGCGCTCCTGCAGAGTAGGAAGAGAAAGGAATAAGTTATGGAATATTGGCACAGGTAGTGACAGCCCGATAGAAAAAGAAAATAAATCTTTAATACTTGATTATCGTTTTAATTAAACACGCACAACACCATATCAATGAAAACCATCCAAACAGGACTCATACAGCAGCACAACACTGCCGACGTTGCCGACAACCGTCAGCGTCTGGCAAGCAAGATAGCACAGTTGGCAGCGCAGGGCGCACAGCTCATCGTGCTGCAGGAATTGCACAACTCACTCTACTTCTGCCAGACAGAAGATGTCGATGCCTTCGACCTGGCCGAGCCGTTGCCCGGGCCGTCGACACATTTCTATAGCGAGCTGGCACGTGAGCACCGGGTGGTACTTGTCACCTCGCTCTTCGAACGGCGTGCCGCCGGACTGTACCACAACACCGCCGTGGTGTTCGACAGCGACGGACGCGAAGCCGGACGCTACCGCAAAATGCACATCCCCGACGACCCGAGTTACTACGAGAAGTTCTACTTCACCCCCGGCGACATGGGTTTCGAGCCCATCGACACGTCGGTAGGGCGTCTCGGCGTGCTGGTGTGCTGGGACCAGTGGTACCCCGAGGCAGCACGCATCATGGCACTGAAGGGTGCCGAACTGCTCGTCTACCCCACCGCCATTGGCTACGAGCCCAGCGACAGCGCCGCCGAGCAGCAGCGGCAGCGCGACGCATGGATAACCGTCCAGCGCGGACACGCCATAGCCAACGCACTGCCCGTGGTGACGGTGAACCGCGTAGGCTTCGAACCCGCACCGCAGGCACAAGACGGCAGCAAAGAGGGCATACTCTTCTGGGGCAGCTCCTTCGTGGCAGGCACACAGGGAGAACTGCTCTTCCAGGCCTCGACGACAGAAGAGACAGAAGCCATCGTCAGCATAGACCTGCACCGCACGGAAAACGTGCGACGCTGGTGGCCGTTCCTCAGAGACCGGCGCATAGACCACTACGCAGCACTCATGCAACGCTTCGCCGACTGACAGACAACGACAGCCGATACACCATATATAATATATAGCCACACCCTAACACACTACGACATGAACACCTACAGAAGAAACACCATGAAACATGGAGCACTCACCCTGCTGCTTCTGGGCATCGCCCTCACCCTCAACGCATGCAGCAGCAAAGGCGACAAGGCACCGACAGCCGCAGAAGCATCGGACGCAACAACAGCCGACAAAGACAAGATGACGAAGGAATACGTCAGACAACGCGTGGAAGCCATCTATGCCGATGTGTTCGCAGCCTATATCAAGGCCAATGAAGACGGAAGCATACCCAAACAGGACTTCGACAAGAAGTATTGCTCGAAGGCTTGGAACAAGACCGTGGCAGCCGTGAACAAGAAAGACGCCCAACACCCCGACTGGACGCCCTTCTTCGAAAGCGACTACTGGGTGTGCGGACAGGACTTCAGCAGCGAGCTGCATATCAAGGACGTGAAGGTGGTCGAAATCTTTGAAAAGACAGCCCACGTGGAGTTCACCCACCACAACTTCAGCGACAAGCCCGAGGAAATCATTCTGGTGTTCGAGCGCGGCGACTGGTACATAGAGAACTTCATAGAGCACGACGACAACCCCGATGCCGAGCTCAATTGGATGGAGGTGATGGACAGCTACCTCAACGAGTAACCTCTACGAACGGTGCCAAAAGAGAGGCATGGAGACATTCTCCACAGGCAAATAGGGAAACACCCCGTCACAAATAGGCATTTCCCCATTGCATCACCTTGTTTTTTGCGTACATTTGCCCATGCAATCATCAACAAGTGAAACCCTCTAACCCCCTATCCGCCATGAAAAAGATACTCCTCGTGATGCTCGTCGGCCTGTTTGCCGCCGGCATCAACAGCACTACCGCACAGACTGTGCGTAACAGCAGCAACGCCTACATGGGCAAAGTGGAAAGCGACGGCACCATACGCAACGCAAGCAATGCCTATGTGGGCAAGATCTACCCCGACGGCACCATGCGCAACTCGAGCAACGCCAACGTGGGCACCGTGCGCAACGGTGAGTTCCGCAACTCGAGCAATGCCTACATGGGCAAGGTGGAGAGCGACGGCACCGTGCGCAACTCAAGCAACGCCTATGTGGGAAAGATACAGAGCGACGGCACCATCCGCGACGCACAAAACCGCGTGGTGGGCACTGCCAAAGGGCTGACCAAGGAACAGGCAGCAGCACTCTTCTTCTTCAACAACTTCTAAAGGTGTGTTCTATGATTTAATAAATTCAAAGTTAAATTATAACCCACCTAAACACATCACAACTAAATACTTCCACTTATGAAACGCACCATCCTGCTATCGGTCTTTACAGCCCTGTGCTGCTCGCTGGTGAGCGCGGCCGGCATCAAGAGCAAGACTTACTGGACCGACTCCGACGTAAGCTACACCGCCACAGTGAAAGGCAACCTCGTGCTGATGGAAGGCGGCACCTGCCATGAAGGAGGATTCCGCTTCGCACTGCGCGCCAACAACGACGGTTCATACACCCTCGTACAGCATCCCGAAGATGTGGACGGCACGGACTACACACCCGTCAATGCCAAGCCGGGCGACAAGATATTGCTCAGGAAAGTCGACAAGTTTGAGTGCCTCGTGTTCTACAACGCCAACGGTCAGCCCACCGACGTGCTCAAGCGCTACGACGGCGACCTGGAGAAAGAGATACGCCAAACCATGTACACCGACCTCGAGGGACGCTACAACCATCCCGGCGGCGAGCTGTACACCTTCGCATCCGACAAGTGCGCCTTCGGCACCGAAGCCAAGCTGAAACCCTATACTTTCATCACGCAGTACGACATACCCGTCAATACCTTCCGCACCGCCGACGGCAAGCTCTACACCTTCCTGCCCTCCCTACAGGGCATCGACCTCTTCAAGGCCACTGTCAACCCGCAGGATGAGGACGACATAGAACAAGGCGCATGCGTAGGACAACTGGAGAAACTCATCAGCGACGTGGACAACGGACGCTGGCCCTTCACCGCCACGGAGGTGGTGACGACAGGCCGGCTGGGATACTACAACAAATACCTGCTCCGCGTGATGCGCAACGAGATATATGCCCGCCACGGATGGCACTTCGACGACCCCTACCTGTGCGAATACTTCACCAACCAGTGGTGGTACCAAGACCGCAACAACAACGCCGGCATCAAGCTCTCCGACCTGGAGCTGCTCAATGTAGCCCTCATCAAAGCTATGGAAGACAAAAAACAAGACTAACTATGAACAGACGAGAATGGGTTGACGTACGTCGACAGACTGTAAGCACGATGTACACGCTTCCTGCCGTCGAGCAGCAGCGTGCCGATGCTTTCTTCGCCAAGACCGAAGCCCTGGCTGCCACCTGCGCCGACCAGGCCGCCTTCGAACAGCAGATGGAAACAAGCGGACTGAACAAAGAATACAACGACCTGCTTGCATCCTTCGGCAAATATGTGAAGATGCCCGACGGCAGCAAGGTGCCCACCACCGCCGACGCCATCGGGCAGATAGCCGCCAACGCGCCACGAGCCATGGCCGAGTCGCACGCACGCAGCATCGCACGCCGCGAGGTGAACAGCGTGATAGAGAAGACCACCGGCATCAACCTCTACTCAGGCGTGAGCGGAGCACTGCTGGACGTGCCCATACTGGGAAGCATCATAGGATGGATGAACACCTTCAGCTGGTTCAGAAAAGTGTTCGGCAGGAGAAAGTCGCCCGAAGAGCTGCAGCAGCAGTGACGGCAAGCAGCACAATAACAACGGCACAGGCACACTTTGGCACAATAGTTGATAGACATATACCGACAACACCATATATAATATAAGGAGTGCGTCGGCAGTGCCGATGCGCCGCACATACATCACACAACATTAATCCCCACCCCTACTATCTACTATGGAAGAAAGAGACCTCTACCGCATGATTGACCAACACGAAGCCACCGTGAGCATGGTATTCCCTGCCCTGATGCGCAAAGTGTTCAGTTGGATGACCCTTGCCCTGGTCATCACCGGCCTCACCGCCTACGGCGTGGCAAGCAACGAGAGCATCATGTTCTCGCTCTACTCCAGCCAATGGGTAATATTCGGGCTCATCGCCCTTGAGCTGGGACTTGTCATCTACCTCTCGGCACGCATACAGAAGTTGTCGCTCACCACCGCCACCGTGTGCTTCATACTCTTCTCGGTGGTCAACGGGCTGACACTGGCACCCATCTTCATCATCTATACCGGCTCGAGCATCGCCAAGGTGTTCTTCATCACCGCCGGCACCTTTGCCGCCATGGCCCTCATCGGCTACCGCACGAAGAAAGACCTGTCGATGATAGGGCGCATACTCATCATGGCACTCATCGGGCTCATCATTGCCTCGCTGGTCAACCTCTTCCTGAAGAGCAGCGGGCTGGAACTGATACTGAGCTATGTGGGCGTGCTCATCTTCGTAGGCCTCACCGCTTGGGACACACAGAAGATAAAGCTGATGCTCAACCAATGCGAAGCCCCCGACGAGGAAGCACAGAAGATAGCCCTGCTCGGCTCGCTGACACTCTATCTTGACTTCATCAACCTGTTCCTCTACCTGCTGCGCATCTTCGGCAACCGCGAATAGCACAACACACCACAAAAATAAGACGCTCCACACCAGAGACCGCCTGCAGGCGGTCTCTTTTTCTTCTTCACTACTTATACCCCCGTAAATAGGCACCAAACACTTATCGTTCAACTTGGTAAGAAAAAACACAACGTATAAAAAAGCAGATAATTATTTGGTTGGTCAGAAATAATGTATACTTTTGTGGCGGCAAAAACAATTATTACCATTACAACACCTATGAAGAACAAGAAGCAACGTTTAGAGACATTGAAGATGCTCATCTCGAGCAAAGAGCTCGGTTCGCAAGGCGAAGTACTCAAAGAACTGGCCGCCGAAGGCTTTGAAGTGACACAAGCCACCCTCAGCCGCGACCTCAAACAGCTGAAAGTGGCAAAGGCCGCAAGTATGAACGGTTCGTATGTATACGTGCTGCCCAACGAGACAATGTACAAGCGCATCACCAAGCAGGAGTCGGCACACGAGATGCTGATCACTGGAGGCATATTGTCAGTACAGTTCTCACACAACATCTGTGTGATACACACCCGTGCCGGATACGCATCGGCCATAGCATTCAACATCGACCACTGCATGTTGAGGAGCGTGATCGGCACCATTGCCGGCGACGATGCCATCATACTGGTGCTCTCCGAGCATGCCACACGCGAACAAGTGCTCGACGACCTGAAAGAATTCATGCCCGAAAACAGATAAACAAGGCATGACAACACACTGCCGACATCCCCGCTGCCCACAATAGTGAAGCAGCGGGGATGCGCTTTTTCCACCACCCCGCCACCCTGCACACACGCCACACGAAAAGCACATACCGCACAAAAGAATAAAATAACAACACGCCGCAGCAAAGAACATGAAAAAAATTTACTATCTTTGCGCCAATATTTTTTATTCACCGCACACCATGAACACTATTACCGTACTCGACAAGAAGTTCCGTCCCTCCATTCCCGAAGCTGAAATACTGAAGAAGGTGGACGCAGTAGCCCAACGCCTCAACCACGACATGGCCGACAAAAACCCGCTGTTGATAGCCGTGCTCAACGGCTCGTTTGTCTTTGCCGCCGACCTGATGCGACGCCTCACCATACCCTGCGAGATCTCCTTCGTGAAGCTGGCCTCATATCAAGGCACCACGTCGACAGGCTGCATCAAAGAAGTGATGGGCATCAACGAAGACCTCACAGGACGCACCGTCATCATCGTGGAAGACATCATAGAATCGGGACTCACCATGAAGCGCATGATAGAGTCGCTCGGCACACGACGGCCGGCTGCCGTACACATCTGCACGCTGCTCCTCAAACCCGAAAAGCTGGAGACAGAACTCAACATCGAATATGTGGCAATGGAAATACCCAACGACTTCATCCTCGGCTACGGACTCGACTACAACGGACAAGGACGCAACCTCAAAGACATCTACACCCTGGTGAGCGAATAGCGCACACACATCTCTACACACTAATAATAACCACACCTTCATCATGAAAAACATCATCATCTTCGGTGCCCCGGGCTCTGGCAAAGGCACCCAGAGCGACAGGCTCATCGAGAAGTATCACCTCAACCACATCTCCACCGGCGACGTGCTGCGTGCCGAGATGCGCAACAACACTCCACTGGGACAGACCGCCAAAGGCTACATCGACCAGGGACAGCTGGTACCCGACCAGCTCATCATCGACATGCTCGCCTCGGTGTACGACGCACTGGGTGCCGACCATGCCGGCGTAATCTTCGACGGATTTCCACGCACCATCCCGCAGGCAGAGGCACTGAAGGCCATGCTGGCAGAGCGCGGACACAACATCTACGCCATGATAGCCCTCGACGTGCCACGCGAAGAACTCGTCAAACGCCTTCTTCTCCGCGGACAGCAGAGCGGCAGAAGCGACGACAACGAGACCACCATCAACCAGCGGCTGCAGGTGTACAACGAGCAGACAGCACCGCTCATCGACTGGTATGAGCACGAAGGACTCTACCACCACATCGACGGCATGGGCGACATTGAACGCATCTTTGCCGACATCTGCGCCGTGATGGACAAGGCATAACACCCTTGCCGACGGCACACAGCACACAACAAACCCACCGACAACATGGAATCCAACTTTGTCGACTATGTCAAGATACGCTGTCGCTCGGGCAAGGGCGGCCGCGGCAGCATGCACCTGCGCCACGTGAAGTACAACCCCAACGGCGGTCCCGACGGGGGCGACGGAGGCAACGGCGGCAACGTATACCTGCGCGGCAACCGCAACTTCTGGACACTGCTCCACCTGAAGTATCAGCGCCATGTGTATGCCGAGCACGGCGGCAACGGCGGACGCGACAAACGACACGGCACCAACGGAAAGCACCAGTACATCGACGTGCCCTGCGGCACCGTGGTATACAATGCCGAGACGGGTGCCTACGTGTGCGACGTGACAGCCGACGGACAGGAGGTGCTGCTGCTCAAGGGCGGCAGAGGCGGACTGGGCAACTTCCAGTTCCGCTCAGCCACCAACCAGGCACCGCGCTATGCCCAGCCCGGCGAACCCCTGCAGGAGATGACAGTGATACTCGAGCTGAAGCTGCTCGCCGACGTGGGACTCGTAGGACTGCCCAACGCCGGCAAGTCGACACTGCTCTCTGCACTGTCGAGCGCCAAGCCGAAGATAGCCAACTACCCCTTCACCACGCTCGAGCCCTCGCTGGGCATCGTGGAATATCGCGACCACCAGTCGTTTGTGATGGCCGACATACCAGGCATCATCGAAGGTGCCAGCGAAGGCAAGGGACTGGGACTGCGCTTTCTGCGACACATAGAGCGCAACTCACTGCTGCTCTTCATGGTGCCTGCCGAGGCGGAAGACATAGGCAAGGAATACCGACTGCTGCTGCAGGAGCTGGCACACTTCAACCCCGAACTGCTCGACAAGCAACGCGTGCTGGCCATCACCAAGTGCGACCTCATAGACGAAGAGCTGGAGACACTGCTCGCCGACACGCTGCCCGACGATGTGCCCCACGTGTTCATCTCGGCCATCACGGGACAGGGCATCAACGACCTGAAGGATGTGCTGTGGCAGCACCTCAACGCCGAGAGCAACAAACTGAAGGCCGTGCTAAGCGAAGACACCCTCGTACACCGCGACAAACCCATGCCGCATCTCATAGAGGAGATGAGGGAGGAAGGCGAAGAGGGCGACATCGTCTTCGTGGAAGCAGAAGACATAGACGAGGAAGAGGACGACGACTTCTGAACAACTTCTGGACTCTCTTACACAAGACAGGCAGCGAACTTATTCCGCTGCCTGTCTTTTCATTGTATACGACTGAAGGGGGAGACACTATATGTCTCTCTCACGCGCGCGTTCCCTTAAATATAAGGCTACTGTTTCTTCTATATGTTGCAGCAGCTGCCCTGTGGTGTGCGTGCGGTTGCGCATGCAGAAGCGTGCGGGCCTGTCGCACAGCAGGCATTGTCGCTCCTCGCGTCCCACCGCGGCACGAGGGATGGGAATGCCGTCACTCCCTATCACGTCGATGTCGAACAGTCGGCCCAGAGGATGCGTCTCTTCAATGGTGCACACACGTTGCTTGGCATCGAGGGCGGGCACGCTGACGACGAGGTAGAGCTCAAATCCCGTCGGTGCATCATTTTCCTCCCAATGCAGTGCCGTGGCATCGAAGGCCGCGTGCAGTGCCTCGCAGGCAGCCTGTGCCACAGCGAGCGACACATCGGTGCGCTTCTCATTGCCGGGCATCACCACGGTGAGGCACAGCAGTGTGCTGTCGGGGAAATGCTCCGACAGTGCCTGTTGCCGCTGCCGACGACGGTCGCGGCTGGCGAGGAGTTGGTCGAGGGTGATTGTCATTGCTATGGCGTATCAGAGTAAAAGGAAAGCTCCCCACATGTGCTGCGCGGGAGCTTTCCTTATGACATGCGAGTGACGTCAGTCAACGATATTCTTAATCACATCCTGCACGCTTCCGTCGCGGTTCATCACGATGCCCACCACCTTGTCGCCGAAGGGCAGTGCAGCGGGTTTGCCGATGATGCTCTCAGCCTTCTCTTTCAGGCTTCGGATGTCGACAATGTTGAGTCCGGCGGCTTTCAGTCGCTCAGCAATCTCCGGCCGGCGCGGGTTGACGGCGATGCCGTATTCGGTCACCACCACGTCGACGGTCGATCCCGGTGTGATGAGCGTTGTCACCTCGTCGACCACGCATGGTATGCGTCCGCGCAGCAGCGGGCATACGATGATGCTCAGTGCCGAGTCGGCAGCGGTGTCGGGGTGTCCGCCGATGGCGCCACGGATGATGCCGTTGCTGCCCACCAGCACGTTGACGTTGAATTGCGTGTCGACCTCCAGTGCGGAGAGGATGACGATGTCGAGATAGTGGGTGGCACTGCCGGGTTCGTCGGCGCTGGCATACTCGCACGACGACACTTCCTGGTGCAGGCTGTCGTTCTTGAGCGACTCGGCAGCTACCTTGTCGAACGACTGCACGTCGATGAGGCGCTTGATGAGTCCCTCCTCGTGCATCTTCACCATGTGTGCGGTGATGCCGCCAAGGGCGAAGTTGGCCTTGATGCCCTGCTCTATCATGCTCTGACGGATGAACTTCACTGCTGCCAGCGAGGCACCGCCCGAACCGGTCTGTATGGAGAATCCGTCGCGGAAGTAGCCGCTGTTGATAATCACCTTGGCGGCCTGCTGCGCCAGCAGTATGTCGCGCGGGTTCTTGGTGTCGCGTATGGCACCCGAGGCAATCTTCGATGAGTCGCCCACGCTCTCCACTTCCACCACATAGTCGACATTGCGCTCAGAGATGGAGGCGGGGGTGTTGGGATAGTCTACGAGGTCGTCGGTGAGTATCACCACCTTGTCGGCATATTGTGCGTCGGGCAGTGCGTATCCCAGCGAGCCGCAGATGCTCTTGGCGTTGTCGGAGCGCGAGTATCCGCAGGCATTGCCCAGCGGGTCGGACGACGATGCTCCGAGGAAGGCCACGTCGATGTGGAGGTCGCCGTTGGCGATGGCGCTGCCGCGATTGCCGTGGGAGCGGAAGATGACGGGTTCCTTCATCAGTCCTTTGCTGATGGCTTCGCCCAGCTTGCCGCGCAGACCCGAGGTGGAGATGCGGGTGATGACACCGTTCTTGATGTGCTCTATGAGCGGCTCGTGCACGTCGATAAGGCTTGATGAGGCGAGATGCAGGTCTTTGTAGCCCATCTCGGCAAGCTTGTCGACTACCATGTTGATCACCTTGTCGCCACTGCGGAAGTGGTGATGGAAGGAGATGGTCATGCCATCTTTCAGTCCGGAGTGCCTGATGGCTTCTTCCAGTGTCATCACCTTTGTGCTGGCGCGCTGGTGCTCGTAGCGTGGAGTGATGGTTTTGTTGGCATTGCGGCTGTCGTTGTAGACACCTTTGCCCACTTTCTGTGCCGCAGCGGCTATGAGTTGCTGTCTGTCTTGTAGTGTGTTCATGCTAAGTCCTCCTTTGTTAAGATTCCTGATGCTATGGCAAGGTCGATGGTGCGTTGTGCGCGGAGCACTACGGGTCGGTCTACCATCTTGCCGTTGACTGCAATGACACCGCTGCCCTTTGCCTCTGCCTCCTTGATGGCGGCGAGGATGGTCTGTGCCTTTTCAATATCTTTCTGCTTGGGTGCGAACACTTCGTTGACCACCTCTATCTGTCGCGGATTGATGATTGACTTGCCGTCGAAACCGAGCGTCTTGATGAGTTCCACCTCTTTGCGGAATGTCTCCATGTCGTTGAGGTTGGAGTATACGGTGTCGAGCGCATCGATACCTGCTGCGCGCGCAGCCACCACGATGGTCTCGCGTGCCAGCAGCAGCTCGTCGCCGCCCGGGGTGCGTTGTGTCTTGAGGTTGGCGCAGTAGTCTTCAGCACCGAGGGCGATGCCCATCATGCGCTTGGAGGCTGTGGCGATGGCATAAGCATTGACGATGCCGAGTGCGCTCTCGATGGCTGCCATAATCTTGGTGCGTCCTACGCAACCGAGTTCGGCTTCCACCTTTTCAATCTCGCGCTCCACTTCCACCACTTCTTCGGCAGTCTCGGTCTTAGGCATGCGGATGACGTGTACACCGGCCTTTACCACGGCCTCCACGTCCTTCTTGCCATACGGAGTGTTGAGGGGGTTGATGCGCACCACCATTTCCGTGTCGCCGTAGTCGATGGTCTTCAATGCGTTGTACACTAAGAGTCGGGCAGTGTCTTTTTCTGCCATCGTCACTGAGTCTTCCAGGTCGAGCATGATGCTGTCGGGGCCGTAGATGTAGGCATCCTGCATCATGCCGGGGTTGTTGCCTGGCACAAACATCATTGTTCTTCTTAATCGTTGCATGGTATTGTTGTTTTTGTTTGTATGTCGTAGGATGATAATCTAATTTTTAATCTTTCCACACGTCTTTTCCGGTGGCTCTCACTGCTGCTGCCGTCACGCGTGCACGGATGGTGCAGTCGAGTGCGCCCTTGTCGGTGGCGGTCACCAGGGCTTGGGTGATGCCTTGCTCGAGGAGTGTCTCGCGGATCACCTTTTCTATCTGTTCTCCAAACTGATAGGCCACGCTGCTGTCGAGGCGTATGTCGAGGCCTTCTTTGTCGGTGGGCACAATCTGGATCATGATGTCGCCTGACTCCAGTGTGCCGGCAAATGCTGTCTTCATTTCCATAATGTAGATGATTGGTTGTTGAAGGGGGTTTATCTGTTGATTACTGTTTTGCGGTAGGGGGGGATGTCATATCCCTTGCAAATGTAGAGTCTTTCCCTTTGCTGTGCAAATAGAAATGCATGTTTTATTTCTCTTTTCGCCATTGGTGATTTTGTCCTGTAAAAATGGCGCGGGAATGCGATTGCTCACATTCCCGCGCGCCTACTTATTAACAATTAACAAATGTGCGCCTGAAAGGACTCGAACCTTCACGTCTTGCGACACCAGATCCTAAGTCTGGCGCGTCTGCCAATTCCGCCACAAGCGCAAGTTGCGGCTGCAAAGGTAAGGATAATTTACCGTTTCACGGTTTACTGTTTACGATTTATTTTTCTACTGGGGCTGATGCACTGTTCTCAACCGTCTGTCGCTCTTCTGCTTGCTCACAGCTTCAGCTTCACCTTGTGTGTGCCTGCCTTGTAGGTCTTGCTCCCGGTTTGTCCGGGCAGTGTTACCGTGGCGGTGGCACCGCGTGGGATGGTGAAGGTCCAGTGCCATGTGTCGCCCTCATATTTCCACGCGCTCCTGACGGTGCCTGCTGCCGAGCGGTAGGTGGCGTCGAGGTGTCCGAGGCGTCGGTCGGGGACGGGGCGCATGATGATGTGCCTGAATCCGGGATTGCCGGTGTCGGCGGTGATGCCTGCCGCTGTCTGCCACAGCCACTGGCACACGCAGCCGTAGGCATAGTGGTTGAAGCTGTTCATGCCGCGCGGCCCCATGCCCTTGTCTTTCATGTAGCTGTTCCACCGTTCCCAGATGGTGGTGGCGCCGTTGTCGACGGAATAGAGCCAGCTGGGGTTGTTGCGTTGGAAGAGCAGGTTGTAGGCAATGTCGGCCATGCCGTTGTCGGTGAGTGTCTGCATGAGGATGGAGGTGCCGAGAAATCCTGTCTGCAGGCAGTTGCCGTGTTCGGCGAAGTTTTGTTTCAGCCGGGCTATCATGTCTTCGCGTGCCTGGCCGCTCAGCAGGTTGTTTTTCAGGGCGAAGAGCGCCGGTGTCTGCATGGTGTTGAGCACTGGTGTCTTGAAGGTGCCGTCGTCGTTCATAAACCGTTGGCGCAGATAGTCTTTGGCTTCGGCGAGCATGTTCTCATATTTTGCCGTCTCTCGCCCTGTGGCGCGTGCCATATCAATCATCATTGCGGCATCGATGGCCCAATAGGAGGCACCGAGGTAGCTCCAGTAGGTGCGTGCCTCGGGCAGCACCTGTTGTGTGGTCTTGTCTATGTGTAGATTTGTGCAGCTCTCCAGCGGCTCGTAGCTCAGCCAGTCGGCCCACTGGAAGTCGCCGTTCTCGGCTCTCAGCGCATCGTGGTCGTATTTCGTGGCGTTGACGTGTCCCATAAACTGCTCCATGGCAGCCCAGTTTTCGTCGACGATGGCTTTGTCGCCAAACTGCTTCCACACCGTCCACGGCACGATGACACCCGCATCGGCCCATCCCAGACGCATCATCTCGGTCTTGTAGGCACCGTATTGTGCCAGGGGTGCTACGCCGGGGAAGGCTCCCTGCGGGCTTTGCGTGTCGCGCATGTCGCGCATCCATTTATGGAAGAAGCGGTCGGTGTCGGCAAAGTAGGTGCCTGTCTCACAGAACACCTGTGTGTCGGCAGTCCAGCCGAGGCGTTCGTTGCGCTGCGGACAGTCGGTGGGCACCGACAGGTAGTTGCTGCGCTGGCCCCACAGCGTGTTGGAGATGAGCTGGTTGACGGAGGCATCGCCCGTGGTGATTGTGCCGGTCTCCATATTCTGCGCTATCGACGACACCGGCACCGACTCCACCTTGCGTATCACCACTGTGTCGGTGGCGCTCACGGAGATGTAGCGGTAGCCGAAGAAGGTGTAGCGGGGCATGTAGTCGACGAAGGCATTGCCCTTGCCAAAGGTGTAGACCATGCGTATGCCGTGCTCGTGCATTCTGAGGTTTTCGCGGTGCACGCTGCCTTCGGGTCCGTCCATTCTCCGGCTGCGTGCTCCGTTGCCGTCGTTGAGTATCTCGCCGGGCAGGCAGGTGAGCACCGTTCCTTCCGCAGCCCGGAAGGTGAAGGCCGGCACGGCGGCGGCGTTCTGCCCGAAGTCTACCACCAGCGTCTCGCCGGGCACAAGGGTCATCTCCTGTCCAGGGGCGAAGGTCTTGTTTTTCGCCACGGTGCCATATTGCCCCGCCACAGCACCCGTTACCTCGCGCCAGGTGTAGGCCTCTATGGGGTGCAGCGTGAGGTCGCGCCGCAGGTAGACCTCGGCACCGTCGGTGGGCAGTATCTCGCCCTTGAACTCCGTGTTCACTTCGGGCACGTTAAGCCGTTCTGGTGTGAGGAAGCCTTGCGGCACGCGGGCATCGTATTCCTCGCCGTCGAAGATGGCGGCATGCTTCACGGGCCCGGCAATGCCGGCGCGCCAGTGCAGGGTGTCGGTGCCATACTGCCGGGTGGTGCCGTCGGCAAAGGTGAGTTGCAGCACGCCGCGGAAGGCGCATTTCTTGCCCGCGAAACCCTGCGACCTGGCGTAGGTCACAATCTTGTCGGCCCACCAGCCCGGCGTCACCTGCACGGCAAGGGTGTTGGCATTGCCCTGTGCGGTCTGCATGAGCGGGGTGATGTCGTAGGTGAAGGCGCGCTTTGTCTTCTGATAGTGGGTGAAGCCGGGCTTGAGCACCTCGTCGCCCACCATCCGGCCGTTGACGTAGAGCTCGTAGACGCCCAGTCCTGCGGTCATCCATGTGGCACGCACCACTTTCTGTTCGTTCTCCAACGTGCTGACAAACCAGCTGGCACCATCGGCGGCACGCTCGTCGGCACCTCTCACGGTCTTGTTCATCACGGGGGCATCGGCGGCCGACAGCCACACGCTGACGTCCCACGCCGTGGCCGGCAACGGTCGGGTGAGGGTTGCTACGTCGGAGGCTTGCTTAGTGGCACATCCGGACAGCATCAGCGCTGTCATCATGGCAGCACCGACAACTCGAAAAACGGTTCGCTTCATAAGAAAGAATGGAATATAGTGGAGAGTGTCAGGAAAATATTGCGAAAGACGTGTCGCGGCAGTCTTCATGCATGTGTGAACGCAGAAGCGCTATTACCGACTCCGCCACACAAAGGTACAACTCTTTTGGCGATTGGCATCACCTTTCCGCTATTCTTATTATATTTGCAGATGCAAACACACTAACACATACACTTATGAAAACCCGACGCACACTTTTGCTCTTCGGCCTTGCCTCCCTGGTGATGCAAGGTGTCGCCATGCCCACCACCGGCGGCTTGGGCAACGACGACAACGACAACCCACTGCTGAAAGCCAGCGGCCTGACCTTCAACGCGCCCGACTTCAGCAAGATAAAAGACACCGACTACCTGCCCGCCATCGAGCAGGCCATAGCAGAAAATCGAAAGGAGATTGCTGCCATCGTGGCCGACAAGCGGAAGCCCACCTTTGCCAACACCATTCTGGCGCTCGAGAAGAGCGGCGTGATGCTCGACCGCGTGACAAGCGTGTTCTACGGGCTCACCAGCGCACACAAGACTCCCGTGATAGCCGACACGGAGAAGAAGATAACGCCCATGCTCACCGAACTGGAGAACGACATCAGCTTCAACGCCGCACTCTTCCAACGCATCAAGTATGTGTACGACCATGAATATGCCCGGCTCAGCGGCGAAGACAAGCGCTTGTGCGAGGTGGTCTACAAGCAGTTTGTGCGTGCCGGCGCACTGCTGCCGCCCGACAAGATGGAGCGCATGAAGCAAATCAACCTGCGCATCGCCGCCCTGCAACAGCAATGGGGCGACCTGCTGCCCGAAGCCACCAACGCCGCCGTGGTGTGGGTCGACACGGAGAAGGAACTGTCGGGACTGAGCCAGGCCGACATAGCACAATGCCGCAAGGATGCCGAGAGCAGAGGCGGAAAGGCACCCTACTGCATCGTCATCACCAACACCACACAGCAGGCGGTGCTGGCAAGCCTGGACAACCGCGACCTGCGCCGACGCGTGTATGAAGCATCGCGGCATCGCGCCGACGGAACACGACAGCATAACACCTACCCCATCGTGGTGGAGATTGCCAAGCTGCGCGCCGAGGCAGCGGCACTGATGGGATACCCCAACTACGCTTCCTACTCGCTGGAGAAGACCATGGCGAAGAACACCGACAACGTCTACGCCTTCCTGCGACAGCTCATCAAAGAGTATGCACCCAAGGCAGAAGCGGAGACAAAGGCCATAGAAACCTACGCACAACAGACCATGGGGCCTGACTTCCGACTGCAACCCTACGACCGATTCTACTACTCGGCCAAGATGAAACAGCAGGCCTACAGCCTCTCCGACGACGAGATAAAGCCCTACTTCAACATCGACAGCGTGCAGAAGAACGGCGTGTTCTACGCCGCACAGCGCGTGTACGGGCTCACCTTCAAGGAGCGCAAGGACATACCCACCTATCATCCCGACATGAAGGTGTTTGAGGTGATCGACAAAGACGGGCAGCCGCTGGCACTGTTCTACAGCGACTACTACCGCCGTCCCACCAAGCGCGGAGGAGCATGGATGAGCTCCTTTGCCAAACAGAGCGCACTGCGCGGGCAACTACCCGTGATATACAACTGCTGCAACTATGCCAAGGCACCCGACGGACAACCCACACTCATCACCTGGGACGAAGTGTGCACGCTCTTCCATGAGTTCGGACACGCCCTGCACGGCATGCTCTCCAACTGCTACTACAACACACTGAGCGGCACCGCCACGGCACGCGACTTCGTGGAGATGCCATCGCAGTTCAACGAATCCTTCGCCTCCATACCCGAAATATTCGACCACTATGCACGCCACACCGACACCGGACAGCCCATGCCCGCAGCACTGAAGGAGAAGATGCTGAGCTCCATCAACTTCCACGCGGCCTACGCCCTCGGCGAAAATCTCGCCGCCACCTGTCTCGACCTGGCATGGCACATGCTGGGCATCGACGAAATCCCCACCGCCGAAGAGGCACCGGACTTCGAGGCAAAGGCACTGCGAGAGATAGGACTGCTCAACGAGCAGATACCGCCACGCTACTCCACCTCCTACTTCAACCACATCTGGGCCAGCGGCTATGCCGCCGGATACTACAGCTATCTGTGGACAGAGGTGCTCGCCGTCAATGTGGCTTCGTGCTTTGAGCAGCGCGGCGTGCTCAACCCCAACGTGGGACAAGACTTCCGCGACAAGGTGCTCAGCCGAGGAAACACCAAGGAGCAGATGGAGCTCTTCACCGACTTCACCGGCATGACAGCACCCGACGCATCAGGACTGCTCAAGGCCAGGGGACTATAGCCCTGATCGGTCATCAGAACGCTTCGGGATGAACTTTAGGCACCGAAAGCACACAGCACGACAACATGCCGACAGCGGCTGAACGACAGGCAAAAAACAACTGTTGCCCAATCACATTGCAATTAGGCCCCGATTGCATCGTGATTGGGCAATACTTGGAAGGTAATCGGGCAACAGTTGCAAGGTAATTAGGCAATACTTGCGACGTGATTAGGCAACAGTTGCAAACGATGGTGCCGGCAAGTGCTTTCCGACTTTTCTCCCTTGCCCGTGACACACAGGTGTATCGTCTGTGACACAGACACGCAAAGCCCCCGATGCCAAGATAGCATCAGGGGCTTTTTTTGCCTGCTGACGGCAGCTCGGGCGGTCGGCGTCGTGCCATGCCCTGCCCTATCGGCACAGTGCCATGGTGTCGGTGGCTATCATCAGTTCCTCGTCGGTGGGCACGATGCATACCGTCACCTTGGAGTCGGGTGTGGAGATGACACATTCCTTGCCGCGTATCTGCGCATTGAGGGCTTCGTCGATTTTCACGCCCATCCATTCCATATCCTTGCACACGGCTTCGCGCATGCCGGGCTGGTTCTCGCCTACGCCGGCGGTGAAGACGATGATGTCGACACCGCCCATGGCAGCAGCATAGGCTCCTACATATTTCCTGATGCGGTAGAAGTACATGTCGAGTGCGAGCTGTGCCCTGTGGTTGCCCTGTCCGGCGGCGTTTTCCACGTCGCGCATGTCGGAGGAGATGCCCGTAACGCCCAGCACGCCGCTCTTCTTGTTGAGCAGGTTGCTGATGCCGTCGGCATCGAGATGGAGCTGATTCTGCAGGAAGGCTACTGCGCCGGCATCGATGTCGCCGCAGCGTGTGCCCATCATCAAGCCCTCGAGGGGAGTGAGTCCCATGGTGGTGTCGATGCACTTGCCGTACTTCACGGCAGCCACGGAGCCGCCGTTGCCTATGTGGCAGGTGATGATGCGCTGCTCTTCGGCCTTCACGCCCAGCATGTCGCACACGCGCTGCGACACATAGCGATGGCTGGTGCCGTGGAAGCCATAGCGCCGCACGCCATACTGCTCGTAGAGCTCGTAGGGGATGGCGTAGAGGTAGGCGCGCTCAGGCATGGTCTGGTGGAAGGCGGTGTCGAACACACCCACCTGGGGCACGTCGGGGAGCAGCTCGCTCACGGCCTCGACCCCCTTCAGGTTGGCCGGATTGTGGAGCGGAGCCAGGGGGATGCACTCATTGAACACACGCAGCACCTCGTCGTCGATGCGCACGCTCTTGTTGAACTTCTCACCGCCGTGCACCATGCGATGGCCCACGGCATCAATCTCGTCGAGCGAGCGGATGGCACCTATCTCCGGGTCGGTGAGCAGGGAGAAGATGAACTTCACGCCCTCGGTGTGCTCGGGCATGTCGTGGAAGAGTTCGCGCTTCTCGCCCGAAGGGAGTTTCACCTTTACAAAACTGCCGTCGAGGCCTACGCGCTCGGCGCCGCCACTGGCCAGAACGCTGCCGTCGGTCATATCGTACAACGCATACTTGATGCTGCTGCTGCCGCAATTCAAAACTAAAATCTTCATAAAACTGTTGTCTATAGATTAGTGGATTATCTTTTGCTATTCATTCTTTCTTTTTATCTCTGCCACGATGTATTCGGAGCGTGTGCCTATGCGCACCTTGGCGCCCCAGATGCCCAGTCCGGAGGAGATGTAGTAGAGCGTGTTGCCGCGCTGGTGTGAGCCGAAGGCCTTCTCGTATACCGATTCTGTAATCCACGATATGGGCCACACCTGCCCGTGGTGCGTGTGTCCGCTAAACTGGAAATCGATGCCGGCCTGCTCCGCCTCTTCGAGGTGATAGGGCTGGTGGTCGAGCAGTATGGTATAGTGGGTGCTGTCGGGTTGCGGGAGAATGGCTTTCAACGGTTTGCGTCGCCGGTTGGTGCGGTCGTCGCGCCCCACGAGCAGAATGTTGTCTTGCAGCAGCAGTGCCGTATCGCGCAGCAGGTGGATTCCCGCATCCTTGTAGAACTGCTGTGCCCGGGGTTCGCCGGCATAGTATTCGTGATTGCCCAGGCAGGCATAGACGGGCGCATTGAGCTGGCGCAGTTCCAGCGCCATGTCGTCGGCGATGAGCGGACGTATGCTGCGGTCGACGATGTCGCCGGCTATGAGGATGGCATCGGCGTGTTCTTTGTTGATGAGCTCCACCCATCGGCGCAGCTCGTCGCGGCGGTTGTGGTAGCCCAGGTGCAAGTCGCTCACCATGACGAGGCGCATGTCCTTGCGCAGGGGTTTGTCGGTGCGCAGGGCAAGAGGCTGGCGCACCTTGTCGCGATAGTGCATGTTGCCCAGGGTGAGCAGCAGTGCCATGCCTGCGAGCAGTGCCAGCGAGGTCCAGCCATTGTGTGTGAGCCACGCCTTAGGCACGATGTGGAGCAGGCGGCAAAGGTCGGCCACCAGAAAGAACAGCACCAGATACATCAGCACGATGAGCGCGGTGGTGCCCACGTCGTATACCTTGGCAGCGAGCCACATGGGCCACTCGTCGAGCCACGGTGCCAAGGCCAGAAACAGCATGAGGAAGCAGGCAATACCCACACCCAGCACCAGCCACTTCAGCAGCGGGGCCAACGGCAGCAACACCCATATATGCCAACAGCAGTAGCCTACGCCGGCAAAGAGGATGAGGAAAAACAGGATGAAGAACATGGTGAGAAAGGAGGGGTGCATCTGCAGTTGTAGGAATGCTGTTGCAAAGGTAATGCTTTCATTTGCAACGACCAAGATAAGGTGTGTTCTATAAATTAGTATGTTTTGATTTCTTGGGATGTGATGCGATGTTGTGTCTTAGGAATATGATATTTGTTCCCAAAGAAGACTTGAATTGTCAAAAATGCCTTTGACAACTATATTTATTGTTGTAACATATCATATAATAAAGAAATTGTTGTATCTTTGCATTCGTAAATATTAGTTGAGTATCAATATGAGCAAGACAACAATGGGTAATAAGTTGCCACGAAAACTGACACAGAAAATGCAGACTGTAGGTGAGCAAATCAAACTGGCTCGTTTGCGTCGTAATCTTAGTGTAGTACAGGTGGCGGAACGGGCTACCTGTTCTCCTCTGACCGTTTCAAGGATAGAAAAAGGAACTCCGACAGTTGCGATTGGCATCTATCTCCGTGTGCTCTATGCCCTCCAACTGGATGATGACATCCTGCTTCTGGCGCAGAAGGATGAGATGGGGCGGGCCTTACAGGATCTTGCACTGAAACATCGTCAACGGACGAAGCAGCGAGAGCCATCAAGCTCGCTTGAATGGCCGAGTCGCGACGGACGTGGACTACGTCAACGAGCCTCTAAAAAAGTATAGCCTATGCGTACATTATATATATATATGCTGACTTCGACATGCAGCAACTGGATAGTGCTGAGCGAGCCGCTGCTGTGATGGCATCTCAACACCGTGAAGGGCTGGGAGAAGGTGCCCGTGAGTGTGGGCACGGAGGTAGAGCTGAGCAACAACTTCGTGTTCGACAAGCAGGGCCGCAACGACGCTTCCACGCCATCCCCACCCTGGCTGCAGGGTGGACGTTCTGATATGCGTGCCGATGCTGGCATACACAAATCGAGTAGGAGGTGAACACTAATCAGAGGTGTTCACCACTTTTCGTGTTCACTTGTCCTCTCACACCACCGTACGTGCGGTTCCGCATACGGCGGTTCCTCAACCTTTCGGTAACGCAGATGCGCTGTAATAACAACCTATCCAGCCATAGCCGTCCTTGTGGAGTTTCTCATCGCCGAGTGCTCGGGTGAGTATCCAACTACCAGCTATGCGCCAATAACCCTTGCTCGTATTGCCCCATTGGTAAGCCCGCCATCTGTCAATGCCGCATCGGATAAGGTTCTTAACCCTCGTCCGTGGTTTCTTCCACGACTTCCAGATGCACATGCGCAAACGGCGGCGAAGCCATTGGTCAATATCTCTGACCTTGTTGCCCATGTCGGCAAGATTGAAGTATTCCGTCCAGCCTTGCAGATAATTCATCAGGGCGGTCTTGCGCGGCTCATAACCCATGCCGTTACTCCGTGAAGTAATCTGTTTGAGTTTGCGGCGCAGCTTGGCCTCGCTCTTCTCATGCAAGCGCAAACGACACTTGCCGCTGCGCACATAGAAGCCGTAGCCAAGAAACTTCAACTTGCCTATGTAGGCACACTCGGTTTTCGCGCGGTTGACCTTTAGCTTCAACTTACCCTCTATGAACACGGTGATGTTATCCCTTACGCGCTCGGCTGCACGGCGGCTCTTACATAATATTAGGCCGTCATCGGCGTATCGTACAAAGGGGTGAACTCGTCGCTCCAGTTCTTTGTCGAGTTCGTTCAGCAGAACATTGGCAAGCAGGGGACTCAAAGGACCGCCCTGCGGCGTGCCTTCGAGCGTCGGCTCTACCTTTGTGCCAATCATCACGCCTGCATTGAGGTAGCGATGGATGAGCGAGATGACTGCGTCGTCCTTTATCGTCCGCTGCAGTATCTCAACCAACTTGCCATGGTTAACCGTGTCGAAGAAGCGTTCAAGGTCGATGCCAACCGCGTAGCGGTAGCCATCACCTACTATCTCCGTGACGCGCGACAATGCCTGCTTTGCTCCTCGATTCGGACGGAAGCCGAAACTTCCCTCACAGAACTGGCGTTCATAGATGGGGGTCAGTACTTGGGCGATGGCCTGCTCTGCTGTGGGCAGCTATCGCTCTTCGTCGATATTTTCTGCAGTCTTTCCTTCATGCGATAGTCTTTATTGGTTCTACACTTCGGTTGGGTTCAGTCCTTCCCTGCCGCTATCATTGGCAGGTACTATGACCTC
>JAGAZE010000018.1 GCA_017940185.1 Bacteroidaceae bacterium
CAACAGCCAAAGTGGAAGGAATCAACAATAAAATCAAGGTCCTTAAAAGAGAGGCCTATGGATTCAGGGATGAACGATACTTTAAACTCAGACTATATGACCTGCATAACAAAGGCATCACGTCATTTCTCGGATGAACCATTCAACTCCTGCGGAAAGGCGAGGTGGGTGTGTGTTTTTTTGCGCAACACACCACAAATCGCCCTCCAAATTTTGCCGCAACCGACAACTATAGGTATCTTTGCAAGATAAAGCACACTGCATCGTCATGACCATCAAGCCACGCAAGATACTGAAATGGATAGGGATAGCGCTGCTCTCCCCTATCCTTTTGTTTGTGCTGCTGGTCATACTGCTCTACATCCCCCCTATTCAGAACTGGGTGGCGCAGCGTGTGTGCTCCTACGCCTCCGAACAGACGGGCATGCAAATCAGCGTGGGGCACGTGAGTCTGAAGTTCCCCCTCGACCTGAGCATCAGCGACTTCCGCATGCTGAAGGCCAACGACAGCATACCCGGTCTCACCGACACCATTGCCGATGTAGGCGAGCTGGTGGTCGACGTGCAGCTGTGGCCGCTGCTGAAGAGCAAGGTGGAGATCGACGGCTTTGATCTCTACCGCACACGACTCAACACCAACGGCTTCATTGCCAGCACCCGCGTGAAGGGAGAGCTGCAGCACCTGCATCTGGAAAGCCACAACATCAACCTGAAGGACAACACCGTGCGGGTGAACCATGCTGCGCTCACCGACGCGCGTTTCGACGTGAGCCTGAGCGACACCGTGCCCCCCGACACTACGGAGAGTGAGACAAAGTGGCGACTGCTCATCGACGATGTGCAGCTGACACGCACCGCACTCACACTGCACACACCACGCGACGAGAGCACCATACGTGCCGACCTCGGCGAGCTGCAGGCCAAGGGAGGCTATGTCGATCTTGCCGCCAGCGACTACCGCCTGCAACACTTTGAACTGAAAGACGGCACCATAGGCTACGACAACAACCTCGTCCCCGAGCCACGACAGACTAAGGGTGCAGCCGCAGCAACCGACCGTCCCCTCGATACCGACCATCTGCTGCTGACCGACGTCAACATCGGTCTCGACTCGCTGGTGTACAAGGAGACCCCAGTGCTGCGCCACGGCCGACCCGTACGCGATGCCGAAGGCAACAAGGTAACCACCAGCCGCATCGACGCGCAGCTGCGCCACTGCTCACTGCACGAGCAGAGCGGACTGCAGATTGACGACCTCTCGGGACACGTCACCCTGGCCGACGGCGTACTGAAGCTGCCCACACTGCATATGCAGACACCCCACTCGCGACTGGATGCCAATGTGCAGGTGGACTTCAACAACCTGGGCGCCTCGCTGCGCGAAGGTCTCTACGCCGACATCGACGGCAGCATAGGGCGTGCCGACATCATGCGCTTTGCAGGCAGCGCACTGCCACGGCAGGTAGCAGCACGCTGGCCCGCAGCCCCGCTGACAATCAAGGGACTGGTGCGCGGCAACATGCAGCGCATGGAGTTCAGCCACCTCAGCGTCAACCTGCCAGGCACCCTGCGCATGCAGACGAGCGGCTATGCCGAAAACATCAGCGGCGGCGGACCGCTGCGCGCCGACCTCACACTACACGCCACCACAGGCAATACCGCATGGCTTACCGATGCCTACCTCGACCCGCGCACCACGGGTGTGAACATTCCCGGCGGCATCACCCTCGACGGCCATGTGAAGATGAACGGCGAGAACTATTCGGGCAATGTGAGCATTGGTCAGGACGGCGGCACAGCGCGCGTGAAGGGTTTCTTCGACAGCCGTGCCATGCGCTACGACGCCACCGTCAGCGCACAGCACTTCCCACTGCACCACTTCCTGCCCGGACAGGGACTGTCGGCCTTCAGCGGCAATGTGAGCGTGAGGGGCAACGGCACCGACATCATGTCGCCCCACACCCACATCACCGCCGATGCCGACATACGCCAGCTGAGCTACAACGGGCAGTCGCTGGCCGGCACGCGGCTGCATGCCACAGTGCGCGGCGGCCATATCAACGCCAACATCGCCAGCCGTCATCCGCTGCTGCAAGGCGACATCAACCTCACTGCCACCACACGCGGCGGCACCATGGGCGCACTCATCGATGCCGATCTCTCGCGCGTCGACCTGCAGGCATTGGGCATCACCGACCGGCAACTGGTGACAGCCGGCCACCTCCATGCCGACGTGAAGACCGACCTGAAGAGTCACTATCAGGTGGACGGCACCGTGCGCAATCTCGCCATCACTCAGCGGCGCGGCGTCTACCATGCTGCCGACATCGACCTGCACCTGCTCTCGCGCCGCGACACACTCTATGCCCAGGTGGCCACCGGCGACATGCAACTGCGCCTCAACGCCGACAGCGGACACGAGCAGCTACTGGCACGCCTGCAGAAAGTGGGCAAGGCCTTCACCACACAGCTGCAACAGCGCAACCTGAAACAAGAAGAGCTCTATGCCATGCTGCCCGATATGCACATCGACCTCGAAGCAGGTCACAACAACATACTCGCCCACATACTGCGCGACAAGGAGATAGCCTTCAGTCAGGCCGCCATACACCTCTCCACGGCACCTCACACAGGCATCAACGGCAGCATAGCCCTCGACTCGGTGGCTACCGCCGACATGCTCATCGACGTGGCACGCCTGAACCTCAGCACACACGACAACACACTCAACTTCGACGGACAGGTGCGTAACAACGCACAAAATCCCTACTACACCTTCAACCTGCTCTTCGACGGACAGCAACAGGAACGCGGCATAGCCCTCAACACAAAACTCTACGACAGCAAGGAGCGACTGGCAGTGAAACTGGGCGCCGCCACAGAAATGCACGACAACGGCATGCAACTGGTGATGACCGACCTCAATCCCGTGCTGGCCTACAAGCAGTTTAGCGTAAATGCCGACAATCGCATCTTCCTCGCCTCCGACAAGCGACTCTCCGCACAGCTCATGCTGCGCGCCGACGACAACACCTCCATACAGATATACACCAACGACGACAACACCGAGGCGCTGCAAGACCTTACCGTGAGCGTGCAGCAAATCGACCTGAAGGCGCTCACCGAGCCACTGCCCTTCCTGCCACAGCTGGGCGGCATACTCAACGGCGACTACCACATCATACAGACAGAAAACCAGTTCTCCGTGTCCACCGCCATGGAGATTGCCGACATGGAGCTGGAAGGATGCAGGCTGGGCAACATCGGCGCCGATCTGGTATACATCCCCAAGTCCGACGGCAGCCACTTCGTCGACGGCATCCTCTCGCAAGACGGCAGCGAGGTGTGCACCCTCAACGGCTCGTACCTGCCCGACGGAGAAGGCGGCCTCAACGCCACGCTGGGCATGCAGCGCTTCCCCCTGGCCATGGTCAACGGCTTCCTGGGCGATGGTTTCATCGCCCTGCGCGGATATGCCAACGGCGACATCAGCGTGCGCGGACCGCTCTCGCAACTCGACATCGACGGACAGCTGCTCACCGACTCGGCTTACGTAGACCTGCCCAACTACGGCATCGCACTGCGCTTCGACGACCGACCGCTGCACTTCCACCACAGCACACTGAAGTTTGACAACTTCCGGCTCTACGGCTACAACAACGAGCCGCTCACACTCAATGGCGCACTCGACTTCCGACGCTTCGACAGCATGACGCTCTCGCTGCGCATGATGGCACGCAACTTCCAACTCATCAACGCCAAGGAGACACCACAGGCCGAGGCCTACGGCAAGGCATTCATCAACTTCTTCGGCATGGTAAGCGGTCCCGTCAGCCAACTCACCATGCGCGGACGCGCCGACATACTGGGTGCCACCGACATGACCTATGTGCTGAAGGATTCGCCGCTGACCACCGACAACCGCCTGCAGGAACTGGTGACCTTCGTCGACTTCAGCGACACTACTGCCGTGCAGACCAAGAAGGCAGAACTGTCGGGCATCGACATGGACCTCACCCTGCACATCGACGAGGCAGCACACATCAAGTGCGACCTCAATGCCGACCACTCCAACTATATCGACCTGATAGGCGGTGGCGACCTGCGCCTGCAAACTACGGCAGCAGAGGGATTCCGACTTACGGGCAAGTATACACTGGCCAATGGCGAGATGAAATACTCGCTGCCCGTCATCCCGCTGAAGACCTTCCACATCAAGGATGGCAGCTACATAGAGTTCAGCGGCGACCCCGAAAATCCCACCCTGCACATCACCGCCGTGGAGAAGACATCGGCTGCCGTGAGCGACGGAGGAGGAGCCAGCCGCACCGTCGACTTCGAATGTGGCGTGGTAGTAACACAGACACTGCAAAACATGGGACTGGAATTTGTCATCGAAGCCCCCGAAGACATGACCGTCACCAACGAGCTCAACACGCTCTCCAAGGAGGAGCGCGGCAAGATAGCCGTCACGATGCTCACCACAGGCATGTATCTCGGCGACGGAGGAGGCAGCGGCAACCTCAACATGAACAACGCACTCGGCGCATTCCTGCAAAGCGAAATCAACAACATCACCGGCAAGGCACTGCGCACACTCGACCTGCAATTTGGAGTAGACAACACCACCGATGCCAGCGGAGCACTACACACCGACTACTCGTTTAAGTTTGCCAAGCGCTTCTGGAACAACCGCCTGAAGATTTCCATCGGCGGCAAGGTGTCGACAGGTGCCGAGGTGTACAATCAGGACAATTCCTTCCTCGACAACGTGACATTCGAATACCGCCTGAGCCCCACATCCAACAAGTATGTCAACCTGTTCTACGACCGCAACAGCTACGACTGGATAGAGGGCAACGTGGGCAAATATGGTGCAGGCTTCCTATGGAAGCGCAAGGTGCAGCACTTCCGCGACATCTTCCGCTTCAAGAGCGACCGCCCCACCCTGCCCCTGCGTCCCCTGCGCCGCGACAGCACCGCCACGCTGCCACAGCTGCGCCGCGACAGCACACTCACCACCACAACAACGCCACAACCATGAGCCATACGCTGACCACCCTGCTACGCCACCTATCGTGCGCCGCCATACTACTCACGGCAGCCGCCTGCTCCACCACGAGCAAGCTGGCGGAGGGAGAGCATCTCTACATAGGCCTCGACCACATCAACTTCAGCAACTACGAGGCCAACGACCAGGCCACCTTCACCAAGGAGGAGGTGGAAGCCGTGCTGGAATGCGAGCCTAACGGTGCACTCTTCGGCAGCAGCTACCACCGCACACCCTTCCCTTATGGCCTGTGGGTGTGGAATGCCTTCTCGGGATCGACGACGGCAGTGGGCAAATGGATCAACAATAGCTTTGGCAAGGCGCCCGTGACCATCAGCGGCGTCAATCCCAAGCTGCGCGCCTCGGTGGCGCAGTCGACACTGCAAGCCCACGGCTACCTGCGCGGCAACGTGGAGAGCACCATCGTGCCGTCGAAGAAGCCCAAGAAGCAACGCATAGGCTACGACGTCGATATGGGGCACCTGTTCCGCCTCGACTCCGTGGCCTACGTCAACTTCCCCGCCACCACCGACAGCATCATGGAGACGACAGCTGCCGACCGACTGTTGCAACGCGGCACGCCCTTCGACGTGGGCACACTCGACGAAGAGCGCACACGGCTGAGCAACCTCTTCCGCAACAACGGATACTTCTACTTCCAGCCGGGCTACATCAGCTACTTTGCCGACACCGTGGCAGTGCCCGGACAGGTGCAGCTGCGCGTACACATGGCCGACAGCCTCGACGCGCGCGTGTATAGAAAGTGGTATATAGGCAACATCGACATCAACCTGCGCCACACCATGCGCGAGCAGCTCGACAACCAGCAGGGACGGCGACGCTTCACGGCACACTACCGCGGGCAGCGCATCCCCCTGCGATGGAGTGTGCTGAGCCGGGGCATACGCATGAGGAAAGGAAAGATATATCGCTACGACGACTATGCCGCCACCATCAAGGCGCTCAATGCCAAGGGCGTGTTCTCGTCGGTCGACTGCCGCTTCACACCCCGACAGCAGACCACCGACACGCAGCTCGCCACCGACAGCACGCACAACGTCGACACCCTCGACGTGAGCATCAACTGCCTCTTCGACAAGCCCTACGATGTGTATCTGCAAACCAACATCACAGGCAAGACCAACGGCTTCATCGGTCCCGGGCTGGTGGTGGGCCTCACCAAGAAGAACGCCCTGCGCGGTGCCGAGCTGCTCGACATCAACGTGCACGGCAACTACGAGTGGCAGACACGTCACGAAGCAGAGGGAACATCCAACAGCATACACTCCTACGAATATGGTGCCGACGTGTCGCTCGACATGCCGCGCCTGCTCGTGCCCTTCCGCACACGCCCCTTCCGACGCTTCGCACCCTCCACCACTGTCAAGGCATCGTTCAACGTGGTGAACCGCGCCAAATACTTCCGCCGACACATCGTATCGGGAGAACTGACCTACAAATTCCAGACCTCGGAGCGTTCGCGCCATCAGTTCAGCCCACTCATCTTTGAATACAACTACATGAGTCACCAGACGCAGCAGTTTGTAGAGTTTCTGCAATCGGCACCCTACCTCGAAGTGGCCATGCGCGACCAGTTTGTGCCCAAGATGCGCTACGTCTACACCTACACCTCACCCGCCACCTACCGCCACCCCATCTATTGGGAAACCTCCATCAGTGAGGCAGGCAACCTGCTGGCAGCAGGCTACAGCCTGGCAGGCAAGCACTGGAGCGAGAAGGAGAAGAAACTCTTCAGCAATCCCTTCGCACAGTTTGTGCGGCTGGAGACTGACTGGCGCAAGACGTGGACCGTGGGCACCCACTCACAACTCGTCGCCCACGTGGGAGCAGGCATCATCTACTCCTTCGGCAACGCCACACAGAGCCCCTACTCGGAGCAGTTCTACGTGGGCGGTGCCAACAGCATACGCGCCTTCAACGTGCGCAGCATCGGACCAGGCACCTATCACAGCGCCGACCCGAAGCTGTCGTTCCTCGACCAGACGGGCGACATCAAGCTGCAACTCAACTTAGAGTACCGCATGCGACTCTTCGGCAACCTCAACGGCGCCGTCTTCCTCGACGCCGGCAACGTGTGGACCACACGCAAGGATGCCTACCGCGAGGGAAGCAAGCTCAAAGGCAGCCAACTGCTCGACCAGCTTGCACTGGGCACCGGCATAGGACTGCGCTACGACCTCGACTTCTTCGTCGTCAGACTTGACTGGGGCATCGGCATCCACCTGCCCTACGACACCGGAAAAAAAGGATACTACAACATACCTAAGTTTAAAGACGGACAGAGCATACACCTAGCTATAGGCTACCCGTTCTGATCAAACCCATAACCCTCATAACTCCCCATGACCAACGCCTCACTACTTTGGGTCGACGACGAGATGGAACTGCTGCGCGCCCACGTCCTCTTCCTTGAAAACAAGGGCTACCAGCTCACCACCGTCACCAACGGCAGCGATGCCATAGAACAGTGCCGCACACAGCACTTCGACCTCATACTGCTCGACGAGATGATGCCAGGCCTCTCCGGACTGGAGACCCTGCAACGCATCAAAGACCTGCAACCCGACACACCTGTGGTGATGGTGACAAAGAGCGAGGAAGAAAACATCATGGACCAGGCCATCGGTTCCAAGATTGCCGACTACCTCATCAAACCTGTCAACCCCAACCAGATACTGCTCACGCTGAAGAAGAACATACACCGTCGCGACCTGGTGGCCGAGGTGGTGAACAGCAACTATCAGCAGGCTTTCCGCGAGCTGGCCATGCAGATAGCCGACAGCCGCACCATCGACGACTGGAAAGACATCTATCGCCGACTGGTGAGATGGGAGCTCGACCTGAGCAGCACCGACAGCGCCATGACAGAGCTGCTCATGCAGCAGAAGGAAGAGGCCAACCACGAGTTTGCACGCTACATACGCCGACACTACCTCGACTGGATTGAGGCACGCACCAACCGCCAGCCACAGGACGACATGCCGCTGATGAGTCCCGACATCTTCAAGAGCCACATCTTCCCACTGCTCAACGAGGGGGAAAAGGTGTTCCTCATCGTGGTCGACAACCTGCGCTACGACCAATGGCTCACCATGGCCAGCGACCTGCGCGAGAGCTTCGACATCGACGAGCAGCTCTACCTCAGCATATTGCCCACCGCCACACAGTATGCACGCAACGCTATCTTCAGCGGACTCATGCCGCGGCAGATTGCCGAGATGTTTCCACAACTATGGGTAGACGAAGACGAGGAGGAAGGAAAAAACCTCAACGAAGAACCACTCATACGCACACAAATGGAACGCTACCGCCGACGCAACACCTTCTCCTATCATAAGGTGAACGACTCGCAACGCGCCGAGCAACTCATGCAACAACTCAACAACCTCAAGCAAAACGACCTCAACGTGGTGGTGGTCAACTTCATCGACATGCTCTCCCACGCCCGCACCGAGTCGAAGATGGTGCGCGAGCTGGCCAACAACGAGGCGGCCTACCGCTCCATCACACTCAGCTGGCTGCGACACTCCGTGATGGCCGAACTGCTCAAGGCACTGGCACAGAGCCAGTATAAAGTGGTGATTACCACCGACCACGGCTCCATACGCACCAACCGCCCCGTAAAAATCATAGGCGACCGCAACACCAACACCAACCTGAGATACAAACTGGGCAAAAACCTGTCGTTCAACGAGAAGGAACTCTTCGTCATCCGCAACCCGCGACAGGCACAGTTGCCGGCACCCAACATCTCAACAGCCTACGTGTTCGCCACAGGCGACGACTTCTTTGCATATCCCAACAACTACAACTACTATGTGTCGTACTACAAAAACACCTTCCAACATGGCGGCATCTCTATGGAGGAGATGCTCGTGCCACTCGTCACGCTCACACCGCGCAACCGCCAGTAGGCTGGCCACGCTGCTCACCGCCACCCTGATGCTCACGGCGTGCAGCAGCCTCTTCCTGGCACGCGACAAAGACGGCATGATAACGGGCGACATACCCGTGACCTACGCATCGGGCATGAACGTAAAAGCATCGTTCAACTATGCCACACCCATCATCGGCAAACCCATACAACTCACCGCACCCTACTACGTGGAGGTGCGCAACGACTCGCTCATCTCCTACCTGCCCTACTTCGGCCGCGCCGACTATGTGCCCTACGGTGGAGGCAAGGCACTCGACTTTGCCGTGCCCATACTGCGCATCGACATCACACACAACGAAAAGAAACAACGCGACACCTATTACATAGAGGTGCAGACCGACGAAGACTACCACTTCTATGAGTTGCAGCTCTACTCCAACGGACGCGCCTCGCTTGATGTGCGCTCACGGCAGCGCGACCTCATACGCTTTGAGGGATATAAGGAATAGGTCATCACACACACACCCTACCCTACACACACATCATCGCCCAACGCTAAGCTGTCAGCATTGGGCGATGATGTGTGTGTAGGTACAGGCTTGCGCTGCTAGTCGCGCAGTATAGGCATTGTCATGCATCGTGCGCCGCCACCTGCACGGGGCAGTTCGCTAGCAGGGAACGTCACCACAAAGCGCTGGTGCTCGCTCATGTCGACCATGCCTGTCACTACGTCCTCGGCGTTGAGCACGTCGAAACCTGCCTTGTCAAGGATGTCGATGGTGCGGGTATTGCGGCGGTAGCCAATGATGCGCTCGTCGTCAAGGGCGAAGAAGTTGGCTCCCGAGTGCCACTGCTCGCGCAGCTGCTGCCAGGGGTCGTCGCCACCGCAGAAGAGCGGGTCGAAAGAGTGGCCCACCTCGTTGAGCGCGGTGAGCACGTCGGGCATGTCGTGATAGCTGACATTGCCGTTGTCGATGCGTATCAGCGTGGTGTGCTTACCGGAGAAGATGCCCGTCTTCTTCAGCATGGGCTCAAACATCATGCAGCGGTGCTTGCCCAGCATGGTGAACACCATGTCGAGGTGTATGAACGACTCAGGACTGTGGGGCAGTTCCTGTACGATGATGTTGAAGTGGTCGCGCTCCTTGGCGTAGGTCTGCGCCAGATATTCAATTCCCTTTCTGTTGGTGCGTATGCTCTCGCCTATGCATAGGGTGTCGTCGGCGGTCACCTGTATGTCGCCGCCTTCGGTGCGTGCCTGCGCGTCGGCATGGGCGGCGCAGAAGGTCTCGGCCTGGAAGAAGTTGCGGAAGATGGCATCGTAGAGCAGTGTCTCGCGCTGGCGTACGCTGAAGCTCATGGTGTTGATCAACACGCGGTTGTAGAGTGTAGCCGAGGCGTCGCGCGTGAAGAAGAGGTTGTAGAGTGGCTCGGGGTGATAGCGGTTGAGGCTCACACCGTCCCATTTCGGGTCGTCGAGGCCTTCTATCAGCGCACGTGTAAGCTGCTGACTGGACATGTCGGCCAAGCGGTGTGCCAAGTCGGTATCGCCATCCACACTAGCCTCTATCATGCTGTGGCGGAAGGCATCGTTGTCCATCAGCCAGCACATGATGTCGTTGACGTAGTACACGTGGCACCACTGCTCCAGCACTTTGGCAAAGAGGGCATGCTCCTGTGCGGCGAGGGGCTGACTGAGAATATCGTTGTAGAGTGCTTCGTTGGCCATGTGAGGGTTCATCCGCTCTATTTCAAGACCCGGACGACGCAGCAACACGGCACGAAGATGCCCTGTCTCAGAACTTACATTGATAGGACAGGGGCTTAGTTCGTCGGTGCTCATATCATAATAAAAGATTGATTATTGCAAATTCTCTGCAAAGGTATCAAATTTCCATTTAATAAAAAAAGAAAAACAATACTTTTTCATCATCATCCACTTACAATACCTTCCCCTCACTATGCTCTCCTCCTTGTCTTTCTTTCAGGATACTGTTTCTCCGAAGTCGCGGATACAAGTCAAGGGGGGATTATTCGTTCGGCGGCCTTAGTTTCCGCTCTCCCTTTACGAAGCATCCCGACGGCTTATGCCGTCGGGATGCTTCGTTTTTCACTTCATGTAAGTGTAGCGGTAGTCTGTTGGCGAGACAAGTGTCTCCTTAATGACGCGCGGTATGATCCAGCGTATGAGGTTGAACTCTCCTCCTGCCTTATCATTGGTACCGCTGGCGCGTGCTCCGCCGAAGGGCTGCATGCCTACCACGGCTCCGGTGGGCTTGTCGTTGATGTAGAAGTTGCCGGCGGTGTAGCGCAGACGGTCGGTGATGCACTCCACTGCCATGCGGTCGCGGCCGAAGACGGCTCCGGTGAGGCCGTAGGGTGAGGTCTCGTCGCAGAGTTTCACAGTCTCGTCCACCTTGTCGTCGTCGTAGGGGTAGACGGTGATGATCGGACCGAAGATTTCTTCTTCCAGCGACTTATAGTGCGGGTTGCATGTTTCGATGACGGTGGGCTCTACAAACCAGCCCTTGCTGTCGTCGCACGTGCCGCCCATCACCACCTTGGCATCGTCGGCTGCCTGTGCATGGTCGATGTAGCTCTTGCACTTATCGAACGATGCCTTGTCGATTACGGCATTGATGAAGTTCATGGGTTCCATCACGTCGCCCATCTTCACTTCGCCAGCCATGCGCTTGATGTCGTCAAGCACAGCAGGCCACATGCTCTTGGGTATGTACATGCGCGATGCTGCCGAGCACTTCTGTCCTTGGAACTCGAATGCTCCGCAGAAGGCTGCCGTGGCCACGGCCTTGGGGTCGGCAGAGGGATGGACGAAGATAAAGTCCTTTCCGCCGGTTTCTCCCACGAGGCGCGGATAGCTCACATATTCGCCGAGGTGTGCTCCGGCCTGACGCCACAGGCTGTTGAAGGTGTCGGTGCTGCCGGTGAAGTGTATGCCTGCGAAGTGTCGCGACTGTGTGGCCACCTCGCCGATAAGGGCGCCGCTTCCGGGAAGGAAGTTCACCACGCCGTCGGGCAGACCCGCTTCCTTATACAGCTGCATGAGGTAGTAGTTGCTGAGCAGTGCGGTGGTGGAGGGTTTCCACAGTGCCACGTTACCCATCAGCACGGGAGTCATGCACAGGTTGGAGGCGATGCTGGTGAAATTGAACGGTGTAACGGCCAGCACGAAGCCTTCCAGCGGGCGATATTCGGTGTGGTTGAGCTGTGCCGTGCCGTCCTTGGGCTGCATGGCATAGATCTTCGAGGCGTAGTGCACATTGTAGCGGAAGAAGTCGATGGTCTCGCAGGCGGAGTCTATCTCTGCCTGATAGAAGTTCTTGCTCTGTCCGAGCATGGTAGCAGCATTGAGAATGGGGCGATACTTTGTGGCGAGCAGCTCTGCCATCTTCAGCACGATGGCGGCACGTGTGGTCCATGGTGTGCGGCTCCACTCTTTCCATGCCTCCATGGCGGCGGCCACAGCCTGCTCCACCTCGGCCTTGCCCACCTTATGGTAGGTGGCGAGCACATGTCGGTGGTCGTGCGGGCAGGTGACGGTGCCGGTGTCGCCAGTGCGTACCTCCTTACCACCGATGATGATGGGGATGTCGACCACTTGGTTGTACTGTCGTTTGAGCTCGGCTTCCAATGCGATGCGTTCTGGCGAGCCCTCCAGGTAGCCCTTCACAGGTTCGTTCTGCGGAAGGGGGAAACGGATAATGCTGTTGTTCATAGATTTATGGGTTTGGGAAATTGGTCGTTTAGTCGTTTGGAAGATGGGTTGTTTGGGACAGATCCAACAACTTGTCTACTCGTCAACTTGTCAACTTGTCTACTCGTCAACTCATCAACTTGTCTACTCGTCAACTTGTCTACTTGTCAACTCACTGTGCTTCTTCTGCCACAATCTTTGCCAGTATGCTTGCCAGTGGCAGGGTGTCGATGCCGCTGCTTCGGATGGTGCCGTCGTCGAACTTGCACGACAGCGAGTAGGTGGATGCGTCGAGCACGCGTTCATTGCCGATGAGGTTGTTCTTTTCGGGCAGCAGGTGCACCTTCTCTTCCTTTAGCGTGTTGACAATGCGTTCCACGAAGGCGTCGTCGACGTTGTACACCGCTAAAGCCTTCTCGCTGTAGGTGTCGTTGATATTGGTGCCGGGGCGGATGGTGGTCAGCTCATAGTGTCCGTCCTTGAAGCGTATCAGTTCGAATACGTAGCGCGGCTGGCGCATGCCGCCGCCGTGGCGGTAGAACACATATTGCAGTTGTCCTTCGGGAAAGGTGCGCAGTGTATCGGCTTTGGGGTCGATGCTTTTTGTGCTGTCGCAGCCCATCTTTTGGCAGCAGGCTGTTTTGTCGTCGCCGGTCGTTTTGTTTTGCGCATGCACCATAGTGACGGCTACTAGCAGCAAGCATGCGAAGAGACATTGTTTCATAGTGATGAATGGTTGTTAGTTGTTAGTTGTCAGCGTTGTCGAGTGCTTCTGCGAAGTGGCGTCCGTACTGTCGGCATTCTTCTATCACACTTCCGTCGGGCACCCACAGTTTCTGTATGCCTTCGTCGACGAGTTGCATGCCCGCCTCCTGCAGCAGGGCATTGAGCTGCTTTACAGCGTCGCCGCTCCATCCGTAGGAACCGAAGGCGGCGGCACGCTTCTTCTTCAGTTTCAGTCCCTTGAGCATCTCCAACCATCCGGCGATGGCGAAGGAGTGGCCGTAGTTGATGGTGGGCGAGCCCACGAGCAGTGCCTTGGAGTGGAAGGCCTCGGTGAGCACGTCGTTCTTGTCGGCGTGGGCGATGTTGTAGAGCTTCACCGTGGTGTGGGGTGCCACGTCGCGTATGCCGTCGGCGATGGCTTCGCCCATCTTGCGTGTCGACTGCCACATCGTGTCGTAGACGATGGTCACCTGGTCTTCCTGATAGGCATCGGCCCAGCGCTGATATTGCTCTACTATCTGCATGGGATTGTCTTTCCATATCACGCCGTGCGAGGGGCATATCATGTCGACAGGCAGTTGCATGGCGAGTATCTGCTGTATCTTCTTGCCCACGAGCATACTGTAGGGTGCCAGTATGTTGGCATAGTACTTCTCGGCTTCGCGCATCATCTCGGTGTGGTCTACGCAGTCGTTGTATAGCGACTCGCTTGCGTAGTGCTGTCCGAAGGCGTCGTTGCTGAACATGATGCGCTCGCTGTCCATATAGGTGAGCATGGAGTCGGGCCAGTGCAGCATGGTCATCTCCACGAAGGTGAGTGTGGTGTCGCCCAGGCAGAGGGTGTCGCCCGTCTTCACGTTCACAAAGTTCCAGTCCTCATGATAGTGTCCGCGCAGGATGGCCTCGCCCTTCTTGGTGCAGTAGATGGGTGTGCCGGGAATTTCGCGCAGCAGGGCGGGCAGCGCACCGCTGTGGTCTATCTCGTTGTGATTCATCACAATGTAGTCTATCTCCTTGAGGTCGACAGTCTCCTTCAGTCGGCTGACAAACTCTTTGTCGTAGGGTTGCCACACGGTGTCGATGAGTGCGGTCTTCTTGTCGCGGATAAGGTAGGAGTTGTATGATGAACCTTTGTGGGTGCTTAGTTCGTCGCCATGAAAGTGTGTCAGCTCCCAGTCGATCTTTCCGACCCAGCTGACGCGTGGTGTGAGTTGTTTTGTCATGATGCTAGTGAGTGTGCTAAGTGTTGTAGATATGGGTTTGCTCCGTAGGGAACGGCGGAGCTGATGTTATGCGCTACAAAGTTAAACAAAAAAAAATATCTCCCAAATGTTGTAATATCCTTTTATGCATTATCTTTGCAAACAATAATCCGACACCTATATTTTATTTATCATCAATACTTATTTTAACAACTATGCCAAAAAACCTCTCAGGTAGAAGTTTCCTCAAGCTGTTGGACTTCACCACCGAAGAAATCCAGTATCTGTTGGAGTTGGCCAAGGACTTCAAGCACATGAAGCGCACCAACACTCCGCACAAGTATCTCACCGGCAAAAACATCGTCTTGCTGTTTGAGAAGACGTCGACCCGCACGCGCTGCTCGTTTGAAGTGGCAGGCAACGACCTCGGCATGGGCGTGACCTACCTCGACCCGGGAAGCTCGCAGATGGGCAAGAAGGAGTCGCTGGAAGATACCGCCAAAGTGCTCGGACGCATGTTCGACGGTATCGAATACCGCGGCTTCGACCAACAGATTGTGGAAGACCTCGCCAAGCATGCCGGCGTGCCTGTATGGAACGGCCTCACCACTGAGTTCCACCCCACACAGATGCTGGCCGACGTGCTCACCATCGAAGAAAACTTCGGACACTACAAAGGTCTGAAGATGGTGTTCATGGGCGACGCCCGCAACAACGTGGCCAACTCGCTGATGGTGGTCAGCGCCAAGCTGGGCATCAACTTCGTGGCTTGCGGACCCAAGGCCAACATGCCCGACAAGAAACTCGTTGACACATGCAAGAAGATTGCCAAGGAAAACGGATGCACCATCACCCTCACCGACGACGTGAAGAAGGGTACCAAGGATGCTGACGTGATCTACACCGACATCTGGGTATCGATGGGCGAGCCCGACGAAATCTGGGCAAAGCGCATCAAGCTGCTCAAACCCTATCAGGTGAACGACGCCGTGATGAAGAATGCCAACCCCAACGCCATCTTCCTCCACTGCCTGCCCTCGTTCCACGACCTGGAGACAACCATCGGAAAAGACATCTACGAGAAATTCGGTCTGCCCGAGATGGAAGTCACCGACAAGGTATTCCGCAGCAAGCAGTCGAAGGTGTTTGATGAGGCTGAAAACCGCATGCACACCATCAAGGCCGTGATGTACGCTACACTGAAATAAGTGGACAAGTTAACTGACACAAAATGAACAAACGACTTGTTATCGCCTTGGGCGGCAATGCCCTTGGCAACACGCCGCAGGAGCAACTCGCTCTGGTGAAGCACACTGCCGCTACCATCGTCGACCTCGTGGAAGAGGGCTACGACGTGGTGATCGGTCACGGCAACGGCCCGCAGGTGGGCATGGTGAACCTGGCCTTCGAGCACTCCGCCAACAACGGCGGCGGCACGCCCGCCATGCCGTTCCCTGAGTGTGGTGCCATGACACAAGGATACATAGGCTACCACCTGCAGCAGGCTGTGCAGCGCGAGCTGGCACAGCGCGGCATCAGCCGTCCCTGCGCAGCAGTGGTGACACAGGTAGTGGTAGACAGCAGCGACCCCGCATTCCAGCATCCCACCAAGCCCATAGGCTCGTTCTACAGCAAGGACGATGCCGAGCGCATCATGGCCGAGACAGGCTACACCTTCGTGGAAGATGCCGGTCGCGGATGGCGCCGCGTGGTGCCCTCACCCATGCCCGCACAGATTGTGGAGCTGCCCGTCGTAGAACAACTCGTGGGCATGCACAGCATCGTCATCACCGTGGGCGGCGGCGGCATACCCGTGGTGAAGAAGGCAGAGGGCGACTACGAAGGCGTGGCAGCCGTCATCGACAAAGACCGCGCCAGCGCACGCCTCGCACTCGACCTGAAAGCCGACATGCTCGTCATACTCACTGCTGTGGAAAAGGTGAGCATCAACTTCAACAAGCCCGACCAGCGCGACCTCGACAGCATGACGCTGGCCGAGGCTGAGCAGTTCATCGCCGAGGGGCATTTCGCTCCGGGCAGCATGCTGCCGAAGGTGGAGTCGTGCATCGGCTTTGTCAGCCAGACCGAAGGTGCCACAGCACTCATCACCTCACTGGAGAAGGCACGCGAAGCACTGGCCGGCAAGACCGGCACACGCATCGTGAAAGGATAACCACTTTCTTCCTACAACAACAAGCGACGCCACTCCCCGGTGCCGCTTGTTTTTTGTTGGAGAAAAGAAAGAGCGCTTAGTTTCACTATAGGTGCCATAGGCTTTGGATTTGCCGGACGCTTCTCTATCAACACAAAAAGAGGGCTCCTCATTGGAGTCCTCTTTCCGTACGCCTGCAGGGGTTCGAACCCTGGACACCCTGATTAAGAGTCAGGTGCTCTACCAACTGAGCTACAAGCGCATCATTAACTAAAAACCATGAAAAATGTTCTTGGATTGTGAAATCCGCGTGCAAAGGTATAGCTAATTCCGATACCTGCAAATTTTTTGCGTTCTTTTTTCACACGCCGTTCACCGTTCGTCAAGCTGCAGCATTCATTCCGGGTGTCGAATGTTACGCCACACACAGGAAAGACACATGCCGCACAATACTTTCTTGTGCGGCATGTGTGTATGTGTGACAGAAGTGTATCTTCTACACGTCGGTTTACTGGAACCACTGTTTTGAGGCTTCGTCGTTTATCAGCCACCAATGTTCGGGGCGCTTGTTGGCCACATAACCTTGCCAACGGTTGTTGTTGCCACCACTCATGTGATCGCTCGCACTGATGCACAAGTAATTGTATCCCATGTCGTAGTAGAAGTAGTATGCCGAGCGTGCATCGTTGAATCCTTCTTTACCTGGCCACAGATAGGGCGTTGACGACCAATAGAAAGCGCGTGCTGCTACAAATCGGTATTCAGCGGGAGCAGTATACACCGTGTTGGCTGATGTTTTCTTCACCTCGAAGCAACCCAAGAGGGGGAGGAAGAAGTATTTATGAATAACACTGGCGTCAGGTCTTCCTTTAGTAGGATTCTTCTTAAAGCGGTTAGGATATTTGGAGGTTGTAAATTCCGCTGGGAATGTTGTCGTCAGATCTTCTTCAGTTTGCTCTCCGTCAATATCTACGCAATAATCTGAACTGAAGCCTTCAATGTATTGTTTCTTCAGTATCCACAGTCCGCCTTTGAATATTGCTTTTCCATCGCGGAACGCAGCTTCGCCACCGCGTAAATCTTTCAACGCCCATGATGTCTCAGCATCGTAGTGTACATCACCATTGAAAATGTACCAGGTCATTTCATTGGCATTAGGTATGTCAACAGATACTTTGTCATCGTCTTGGTCAGCTACCAAGCCGTAATTGCAGCTATATTGTCCTGCATCAGTACCAGCGCGATGGCAACGCCATTTATACCACCAGTTTTCACGTAAACTCACAAATTCTCCTGCTATATATCCTTTGTTTTGGGTATCAACACCATCTGTTCGTGATTCAGTGTTGAGACCTTTCAGATAGTTCTTCACGTATGAGCCATCTTCATTCCAATGCCCTTCTTTCTCACTGAAGATCCATGCGCGGGCATCCCACTGATAGTAGGCGTAGGGTATTTCGAAGCTAAACTCCGGGTTGTGACCGTCAAAGGGCAACTTATGCGTGATGCGGGTGATGTCGTTCGCATTGCATTCATAGACTTGCCCCGTTGCCGGCTCCACGCTCGAATCACTTGCGCCTTCATTGATTCCGGCAGGCAGATACTTGGTATAGGTCTTCACATCTTCTTGTGCTGTTGTATACGAATAGGCACTGCCGGTCCATGACACGCTCCATGTCTCTCCATAGCCTATTTCGTACTCAATCTTCAGTCGGTGCTGTCCGGGTTGTATCACTACGTAGCATGCGTTGTCGTTGACACTCTTGACTTTCTTCAGCTGGAAGATGCCCGGAGTTTTCGGGGTTAAGGTCACCACACTTGATGCATTGCTTACGTTGGGAATATCCAATCCGTCATCGCCGAAGGCATAGGTGCCGGCAAGGGGCTTGCCGTCAAGCTCGGTAATCGTGATAGATTTGATGTAGCACATCTCCGGGTCTTCGTTGCGGTCGACACGCGGGGTAAACACCAGGATATGTGCCTTGTGGTCGAGCTTAAACTCGAATTTGTTTTCGTCGGCTATTCGTGTGGCAGTTGCCACGGCGCAGTCACCATCATAGGCGATATGGTCCGACACATTGGGTGCATCCTGCGTCTGATTAGCGCTGATTACCACTTGGTCTACACTTTGGCCGTTGGCGGTTTTGTCGTTAACCAAGCCTGTGTAACGCACCTTATAGGTGTTGTTTGCACACTCCTGGGTAAAGCCGAAGTCGGCACCGCGCTTACCTTCATCCACGTTGGACGATGCGTCCTGCACCCATTGTGGATTATCCTGGTCGTCGTCGTGGAACATCCAGATATGGTCGCCAGGCTGCCAGAAGAACAGACGGTCATAGTTTACTTTGATTTTGCTCGCGCCACCGATGCCGGGGGCATTGCTCGGGTCGTCACCGTCGGTACTGCCGCTGATGAAGTAGGTTCTGATCTGCTTGTCGTCCTGTTGTTGAGTGGGGGTAGTGATGTCCTCACTGCAACTGCCTATCAGAACCGACAGCAGCGCAAGGGTAAGTAAAGAAGTGATTGCTCTCATATCAAATAATGTTGTGGTGTTCGGATTAGGATTGTATGTGAATGTGTGTAGGCAAGGGTGCAGTGCTACCCTTCGCCACCTTCGCGCTTTTCGTTATAGCGGCGCACGAAGGGAAGCAGGTCGGGCAGCTTCACCATCTTGGATTCAAAGTCAAGCTCTTCGTCTTCGAAGTCGCCTGCGCGACCTTCTTCAACATCACTGCCGCCGCCGCCACCGGCATCGCCGCCACCACCCGATACGGCCATCAGGTTGGAACGCACTTCTACATAAATCAGCTCAACACTTGGACGCTGATACAATTTCTTCTGAACGGATTGAACTATGTCTTTCATTGTTATTGGTATAAAATACGGCTGGTCAGGCTTTTGCCATGCCTAAACCGCTATCGGCAAAATGAAATTATCGGCAAAGTTACGGAAGGGCAGTGAAAAACCAAAAAAAAAAACTGTTTTTTTGCCCTTCAACCTGCCGCTGCCCTCTGCCCTGTTTTCCTCTGATATGCTTGCAGGCATTACCTTTAAGAAGGTGCTTTTTTATCCTTTGCATTCTCGCGCGCGCGTGTATTATGTATATGGTGTATCTGCTTGTGCTTTTCCGTCCCGCTCCGGGCACGCACCGACTGCCGCAGCAGGAGCCGGCAACAAATAATCCGCACACAGAGACCATTGCTTGCCAATTTTTTACTACTTTTGTGCCGTCAACACACACACCTACCACCAGAGCATCCACCATGACATTCTCTATAGCCTTTAAGTTGTTAGGGTCGTTGGCCTTGCTCATCTACGGCATGAAGATGATGAGCGAAGCCTTGCAGAAGCTGGCCGGCCCCAGTCTGCGCCACGTGCTGGCCAAGATGACCACCAACCGCTTCACGGGCATGCTCACGGGTATGTTTGTCACAGCTGCCGTGCAGTCGTCGACAGCCACCACGGTGATGACGGTATCGTTTGTCAATGCCGCGCTGCTCACCCTGGCACAGGCCATCTCCATCATCATGGGTGCCAACATCGGCACCACGCTCACGGCATGGATTATGTCGGCAGGCTTCACCTTCAACATCGCCGATGCGGTGTTCCCGGCATTCATCATCGCCATGTTTCTCATCTATAAGCAGAAGCACCGCATCGTGGGCGACTTCATCTTCGGCGTGGCCTTTCTTTTCCTCGGCCTTGGCACGCTTCGACAGACGGGCACCGACATGAACCTTGGCGAGAACGAGGCCGTGCTGCAATTCTTCGCCTCCTTCGACCCCAACAGTTTCACCACTACCATCCTCTTCCTGCTCATGGGCGGCGTGCTCACCATGTGTGTGCAGAGTTCGGCAGCTGTCATGGCCATCACCATGATACTGTGCTCGAGCGGTGCCCTGCCCATCTATCAGGGTATCGCGCTGGTGATGGGCGAGAACATAGGTACCACCGTCACTTCTAACCTCGCCGCCCTTACCGCCTCCACGCAGGCACGGCGCGCAGCCTTTGCCCACATGTTCTTCAACGTGTTTGGCGTGCTGTGGATGCTCATCGTCTTCCATCCCTTTGTCGATCAGGTGTGCGCGTGGGTGGGCTACGACACCACCATGACGCGCGAGAGTGCCGGGCAAGAGGCCTTTCTGGCCAACGCCGGCAAGCTGAGCTTTGTGCTGGCAGCCTTCCACACCTGCTTCAACCTGGCCAACACCGCACTGCTCATAGGCTTCATACCGCAGATAGAGCGCATCGTGTGCTTCGTCATCCATCCGCGCAAGAAGCAGAAGGCGACGAGCGACGACGTGGTGCGCCTGCAGTTTATCGAGAGCGGACTGATGGCCACGCCCGAAATCAGCGTGCTGCAAGCGCAGAAGGAGGTGCACCACTTTGCCGAGCGCATGCAGCGCATGTTCGGAATGGTGCGCACCTATGTCGACGAGACCGACCGCAAAGAGCAGGAGCGGCAGTATGAGCGCATAGAGAAATACGAGAACATTGCCGACAACATGGAGATAGAGATTGCCACCTATCTGGAGAAGGTGGGCAACGACCACCTCTCCGACGACACCAAGGCAAAGATACGCGCCATGCTCCGACAGATCAGCGAGCTGGAGAGCATCGGCGACGGATGCTACCACATAGCACGCGCCGTGAAACACAAGAACGACAATGGCGAAGACTTCACCTCGGAGCAGTATGCCGGCATCCACGAGATGCTGCGCCTGGTCAACGAGGCTGTGGCACAGATGATAGTGGTGCTCGGCCAACGCGGCAACGAACAGACCATCGCCCTCTCCGAAGAGATAGAAAACGACATCAATGCCCTGCGCAACCGCCTGCGCAACGACAACCTGCAAGCCGTCAACGCACACCACTACTCCTACGGCCTGGGCACCTTCTACACCGACGTCATCAACGGATGCGAGAAAGTGGGCGACTATGTGATGAATGTGGTGGAGGCACGGCTGGGCAAGGGCACCGTGCGCTATGCCGGACTGGTGATGCGCACCGACCGCAAGACAGTGAGCATCGACGGCACGCCCGCCAATCTCACACGCACAGAGTACGACCTGCTCCACCTGCTGCTTACCCACCGCGGCGAGGTGTTCACCCGACAACAACTGCTCGATGCCGTGTGGAGCGATGTGGTGGTGACCGACAAAACCATCGACGTGAACATCACCCGCCTGCGCAAAAAGATGGGACCCTACGCGCAAAACATCGTCAACCGCACGGGCTTCGGCTACACCTTTCAGGTGTGACACACCACATAGTGCCGACTCCTCAGCTATAGCACTCACATTCATCTCGGGAAGACTGCGGTCTTCCCTTTCTCATTGCGTGTCGGCACACCGACTGACCAACTATCGATTACTGTCCGTCTTCAAAATAAACATAACAAAAGTTGGCAGGTTTCGCAGAAACATCCTACCTTTGCATCCGCTATCACTACTACTGCGCGTGCCTTGCCCGATGCAACGGCACTGTATTTGTTTGAAACATGACACGCCAGCACACCATATCCGTCTGGAGCCTAGTGCCCTCGCCACCCTCGCTCAGCAGCAAGGGAAGGGGGAAGGAGTGTGCAGACAGAAAGGAAAGGTAGTAGAAGAGATACTTTGCAACGAGCGTTGCAGGGCATTTGGCATAAATAGGCGACACGCACATATTGTCTCAAAACACACCCAACACTCATAATGAAACACATCACTTTTACCCACCGACAACCGACCAAGACAAAGAGACTTATCACCCTGCTCCTTGCTCTGCTGCCGATTGCCATGCAGGCACAGGCACCCGAAGGCACCACCTTCGTGTGCAACACCAGCGTAGCCAACCTCATACTGGTGAAAGACAACGAATCCGGATTGGAATACCTCTACGACACCGGCGATGCCGCCAACGGGCTGTTCATCGATGTGAGCAAAGATCCTTTATGTACTTTCGTAAAAGGGGAAAGTACAATAAACTCCAACTGGCATTTCATGTCCGACGGTGGCCTGCGGTCCAATTGGCGAACAAATATCATGAAGCCTGCCAATGATAAGAATGCGCGTTGGTATAAGTCTGCCTTGGATCAGATAACTGAAGTAGACAAGAGCAACAACGGTATCGGCTCATTGAAGGGGGTGGAGTATTTCCGCAACCTGACGACGCTCACGCTCCCAGCCCAAAATAGCGTAACAAATATCGACGTGTCGAAAAACACCAAACTCACTTCCCTCACCTTCACCAACTCGCCCGAAGTGGTAACACTCAATATCAGCAATACCCTACTGTCGAGCCTGCCCATAAAATCTGGTCGAGAGTCTTCATTGGTGAACCTGTACGCGCAGAATTGTGAAAATCTGTCAACAGCCCTCAATCTTTCCAATTATTCCAAACTTGACGTACTCAAGCTGAGTAACAGTCCTGTAACGTCGCTGACACTCCCTGCACAGGCAATGCTAAGAGACTTGCATCTCGACGGCACGCAGATACCTACGCTTGACGTCTCAGCCTGTCGCAATCTGCGCGAACTCATACTCAGCAACAACCAGCACTTCACCAGCGCAATATCGCTCCCCACTGTGAAGACTTCATTATTGGAACTCGACCTGCGTGGCACCAACCTGCACAACTTCTACACACACAGCAATCCGCTCGACCTGCGCGACTACATAGAACTCGTAGGTAAAAAAGATAACAAGCTGTATTTCGACGACGTGGATGTACTGGGCTATGGCTTCAAGCGCTACTTGGCAGCCGACCTGGCGATTGAGAACCCCGATGGTAACATACGCTTTCACAACAGCAACGCCGAAGAATTCACCTACGACCCGAGAGAAACCGTAGAACTCGTTGACTTCTCATCGAGCAACTACGGCCCCCACATGCCCAATCTGAAAGTGTTGCATGTGATTGGCGATGTACGCAACGTGATTCTTCCCGAAGATCGCACCACATTCACCATCACCTGTGAGAACTCACCCAACATTAACGTTCAGTTCGGCACACAGAGCCTGCTCACCACACTGTTCGTGGAAGATGTGCCGAGCATTGACGTGAGCGGATGTACTGCACTGCAAAACTTGATATACATAGGAGCAGAGTCGAAAAATCTCACTCTGTCGGCAGCCAACGGAGCGCTGACCAGTCTCGATCTGCGCGAGAGCGGCGTGGAAGAGCTGGATCTCTCTGGCGGCGAGGCACCCAACCTGACAAGCGTCAGCACCTCTCTCTCGGCGATGAAGCGCCTCAACCTGAGCGGACACACTAAGCTCAGCGACCTTGCCTTGCATCCCTCTGAAGGTATCCGACCCGACACTATGTCGTCGATGGAATGGAGTAAGAAATATGTGCTCGAGGAGCTGGATGTCAGTGGCTGTACGCAATTGGCTAATAATGGTGAATGGATTCCTACGTTTAGAGACGATTGGAAGTATTTCTGCAATATCAGGAAGCTGAAAGCCAAAGGCTGTCGGTTTAATACGTTCAAGCTGTGGAACTCTCTGCTTACTGAGCTTGACCTGTCAGGCAATCCCAACCTGGATCAGATTGAGATAAATCAAGGTCTGCTTACCGGCAATGGGGATATTGACATCTCAGGCTGTCCAAATCTTAGGATTTTTAATGCGCATCGGCATCATTGGGAAAATCTCGACTTCCTGCTCGTGCCCACAGAAGCAGGTGGACCACAACGCACTCAGGCAGAAATCGACAAACTTGAGGTGCTGCAAGTGAATGGCGGCACATACACGATTAAAAATGAACTGACCATAGGGGGAGAAATCGAGCTGACAGCAAGAGCCGACAGCCTTATCTACACCACACGCCTGAGACAGTTGAACCTCAACTACGTAAAAAAAGATACTTTCAGAAAGCTGCTCTGCGAAGACAATCTGCTGACCGAGCTCGACCTCACACACATCGGCAGCTCCCTCGGCTACCTGATGTGCGCACGCAACATGCTTACCGCCATCGACTTAAGCACACTTCCCACAATCCCATCAAATAATAATGTACCAGGAACTGGCGAAATATTCATTGGGAGCAGCTGGAGTCCGCAGGTGGGATATGTCTCTGCCGAGATTGTGCGCGCACAAGGAAACGGAGAAGAAACACGCAAGAAAGACTGGATAGCACTGCACCTGACCAACGGAGGATATACCCACAAGCTCGACAACACCGCCAAGCTATATCCCAACCTCTACGCTGCACGCAACAACGGTACAGCCATAGCCGGCGAACAGCCGTGGATGTGCACCGTGAGCGATGCCAACGATGCCAGCATCACAGGCAACACCTTCGCAGGATGTAACTTCGATGCCAGTGCACACGACGGACTACACATCTTCGCACACTCGCTGGGAGAACTCATCAGCGAAAACGGAAACAAATGGAATGACCACGAGCTCGACGGAAAGGTGGTGCTCTACAAATTCAACACAGGATACAACCAGGACGTAGACGAGAACCACGTGCCTATACTCAACGCTGATGGCAGCATGAAGAAGAAGAATTCCACCAACAATCTCGACCCGCACATCAAAGTACGCACGCACCTGTGGCCGCACATGATCAACATCAACCCTGCATCGAAGAGCGGCACAGGAGTCGACTACTACTCATCCACACTCTACCTCGACTACGACGCACTCATACCCGAAGGCGTGGAGTGCTACTTCATCAGCGGACTCACCAAAAACGACGTGACGCCCGAGGCCAACATCGGCGACGGACTGAAGTTCAAGATGGAGCCCTTCGGCAAGGGAGGCACCGAGGAAGGCGTCAACCACATACTGCCCGCCTACACACCCGTATACATACGCTCCACCGTCGACCCGGGACTCTACGACTTCCAGCCTCTGTGGGAGTTCGACTACCTGGGATGGGAAAACCTGCGCGGCACCGAATACCATACCCTCCACGGCGTGGAGAGCGAGCCGGGACGCGTCATCAAAGTTGAATATCAGGAAGCGCTCGCTGCCGCACAGACGCTGAAAGCCGACATGCCCAACATCCTGACAGGATGGCTCGGAGTGAAAAACACCACCACCGACATGGAGGCGAAAGACTACAACGTCTACACGCAGGCCAACGAGAGCGTCACACCACGACATGTGCTCACACTCACACGCAACAAGCTGGCAGGAACCAACGCCATCGGATTCTGGCCATACACCGGAACAACCATAGCACCGCACCGGTGCTACATCACAGGAGAAGACTACAACAAGGCACTGAAGGCGGCCAATCTGGACGATGCCGGCAACATAGGAGGCACTTTCTTCTTCGACGACAACACCACGGCAATCACTACCGTCAATGCCAATACTAACGTGTCGACGGACGACAGCTGGTACACGCTCGGAGGACAGCGGCTCAACAGCCGACCCACACACAGCGGAGTGTACATCAACAAGGGAAAGAAAGTAGTAATCAGATAAAACGGAGGGAATAGACCTATGAAAAAGGAATATATTCATCCCGAGATAACCGCCCTCAACAGCGAAGACCTGCTGGAGATTCCCACCGGGGGAATCTCAAATCAAGGCGGCGACGACAACTTCGGCAAGGACGACGACTTTGACGACGACTTCGAAGGTGAATGGCAGATGCTGGAGAACAACGATTGGGAAGACGACACCGACAGCATCACCTTCCGCCCGCACAGGCACCCCTTCGACGACTGACCGCCACGCCGCCGAGAGGCAACCCGCACACAACAGAAAGCCACCCACATGTGTTCAACCGACACGTGGGTGGCTTTCAATATGGTAGCAACTACCTGGGAGTGCTGACTTCCTCGTTTCCTTTGCGTAGTTTTATCCGCAGCAGCATTTCTTTTTCTTACCTGCCAGCCGGCGCATGTAAGAGACGATGAGCAGCACGATGAGCACCACGGCGCAAGCCACCTCCAGCCACGACGCCGAACCCTCATGGCAGCATGCCACGTTGTTGGCCACGGCAAACCACTCACGGGGCAACAGTTGATCGATGACAACACCTGTGAGCAGCGCGCCGACGATGATGCTGCCCAGATAGGCCATCAGCGTGCGTGTGCCGAGACGCCGACGGATGAGCAGGATGGAAGCGATGTTACATGCCGGCCCCGCCATGAGCATGACGAAGGCAGTGCCTGGCGACAAGCCCTTCAGCATGAGGGCCACGGCAATGGGAATGCTGCCCGTGGCGCAGATGTACATAGGCACACTGATGAGCAGCACCAGCAGCATGGAGAGCCACGTGTTGGAAGCAAAGATAGCGAAGAAGTCGTTGGGCACAAACACCGTAATCAGTGCAGCGACGACCAAGCCCAACACCAGCCAATGCCCGATGTCGTCGAGCATGTCGATAAAGGCATAGCGCAAGGCCGAAATCAATTTGCCGCCGAACGAAGCGTTGGCCTCCTCCTTCTCCTCATGGCAACAGCAGCAGCACGACTCCTCTTTCTCCTTCTCTTCGTTACCGCAGCAGCAGCACGACTCCTCTTTCTCCTTCTCCTCGTGACCGCAGCAGCTGCACGACTCCTCTTTCTCCTTCTCTTCATGACCACAGCAGCAGCACGACTCCTCTTTCTCCTTCTCCTCGTGACCGCAGCAGCAACACGACTCCTCTTTCTCCTTCTCCTCGTGACCACAGCAGCAGCACGACTCCTCTTTCTCCTTCTCCTCGTGACCGCAGCAGGCATGTTCCGTTGCTTCAGCGTCGTGTGTTTCGGCCTTTCCTTCCCTTTGTGGATATGCCGATGCCGTCAGCACGTTGGCCATTGTTCCTCCCCCGAGTGCCGTTATCAGCGCGGCAATGGGGCGAATGATGGCCATTGGCAGTCCCATGAGTGAGTAGGTGGCAAGTATGGAGTCGACACCGGTCTGCGGTGTGGCGATGAGAAAAGCCGTGGTAGCCCCTTTTGATCCTCCTTCCTTATGTAGCGACAGTGCCGTGGGCAGCACACCGCACGAGCACAGCGGCAACGGGATGCCGAGCAGTGTGGCATAGAGCACGCTGCGCAGCGAGTTGTCGGCAAGATAGTTGGTGTAGAATCGCGCGGGCACGAAGACGTGCATGAGTCCGGCAAAGAAGAAGCCCAACAGCAGATAGGGCGCCATCTCGGTGATGATGTGAAAAATCTGTTCCATATATATAATAGGTATAATGACGCAGCGAAAGTAGCGGGTTGCACACTTGTAGCAAAGAAAGGATGAGAAAAAGTAGCCGACAATGCAACCCTGTTGCAACTTCAGGTGCGCAAATGCTGTCAGCGTGCCAAGTGTCACCCGCTCAGACACCGATGGCGCCTTCGGCAACAACCGGAACAGGGCATGTCCAGACGGACACGCCCTGTTCAGTCATTGAATATGTTTCTGCCGTTGCGGCAGGCAGGAATTACTTATTCTTGTTCTTCTTCATCGTCATCCAGATAAAGAATGCGATGAGGCAGATGTAGGCACCGAGTGAGAGTGCCTCTGCCAGTGCGCTGTTGGTCCACTCATCATCTATAAGGTTGATGTCGGCAAAGCGCAGGAGCACGCTCACCACGCCCATCAGTGCTCCGCCGGCGATGAAGCCCGAGGCGATGAGCGTACCCTTCTCGCCACGTGCATTGTTCACCTCAGCATCCTTGCTCCGTGTGGTGACAAACCAGTTGACGGCACCGCCGATGAGCAGCGGCACATTGAGCTGGATGGGGATGAACATGCCCAGTGCGAAGGGCAGTGCGGGAATCTTACACAGTGTGAGTATGACGGCGATGCCGGCTCCGATGGCATAGAGCAGCCATGGAGCACCTGTGCCGCTCATCAGCGGGTCGATTACAGCCGCCATGGCGTTGGCCTGCGGAGCGACGAGCTGTCCGGAGGCAAAGCCGTAGGTCTCGTTGAGCAGCATGATGACACCGCCCACGGTGGCAGCGCTGACCAATGTGCCGAGGAACTTCCACTGCTGTTGCTTCTTCGGTGTGCTGCCCAGCCAGTAGCCGATCTTCAGGTCGGTGATAAATGCGCCTGCCATAGAGAGTGCCGTGCACACCACGCCGCCCATGATGAGGGCTGCCACCATGCCGCCGGTGCCCTTCAGGCCCACTGCCACCATCACCACGGAGGCGAGAATGAGCGTCATGAGCGTCATGCCCGACACGGGGTTGCTGCCCACGATGGCAATGGCGTTGGCGGCCACTGTGGTGAAGAGGAAGGCGATGACGGCCACGAGCAGGATGCCCACGGCAGCAAAGAGCAGGTTGCCCTCCATCACGCCCAACCAGAAGAAGAGGAACACCACGAGCAGGGTGACGATAGAGCCGATGGCGATAATCTTGAAGGAGATGTCGCGTTGCGTGCGCTGCACCTCAGCCATGCCTGCACCCTTGCCTTTCATCTCCTTGGCCGCCAGGGAGACGGCACCCTTGATAATGCCCCACGACTTGATGATGCCTATGATGCCCGCCATGGCGATGCCGCCGATGCCAATGCTCTTGCCGTAGTGGGTGAATATCTCTTCTGCCGACATGGCATCGACGGTGGTGGTGATGGTAGGTGTCCACTGGTTGAGCACGTCGCCGCTGAACAGCAATGCCATGCCCGGCACCACTATCCACCAGATGAACAGCGAGCCGAGCGTGATGATGAAGGCATACTTCAGTCCGATGATGAATCCCAGTCCGAGCACTGCCGATCCGGTGTTGATTTTCAGCACGAGCTTCGTCTTGTCGGCCAGTGCCTGTCCTATGGGCAGCACGCGCGTGGTGAACACCTCGCTCCACCATCCGAAGGTGGCAACGATGAAGTCGTAGAGTCCGCCCACGATGCCGGCGATGAGCAGGGGTATGGCCTGCTTGCCGCCCTTGGCACCGCTCACCAGCACCTGTGTGGTGGCAGTGGCTTCGGGGAAGGGGTACTTGCCGTGCATGTCCTTGACGAAGTACTTGCGGAAGGGGATGAGGAAGAGTATGCCGAGCACGCCGCCGAGCAGCGAGGCGAGAAACACGTTGAGAAACGACGTGGTCATCTCCGGGTACTTTGCCTGCAGGATGTAGATGGCGGGCAGCGTAAAGATGGCTCCGGCCACGACGGCACCCGAGCATGCACCGATGCTCTGTATGATGACGTTCTCTCCGAGAGCGTTCTTGCGCTTGGTGGCTGTCGACACGCCCACGGCGATGATGGCGATGGGGATGGCGGCTTCGAACACCTGTCCCACCTTCAGTCCGAGGTAGGCGGCGGCGGCCGAGAAGAGGATGGCCATGAGCACACCCCACGTCACCGACCAGGCGTTGACTTCCGGATAGCGTCGTTCCGGCGACATCACGGGCTGGTACTCTTCGCCCGCCCGCAGTTCCCGAAAGGCATTTTCGGGCAGTTGGATAAGGTCTTTGTCTTGTTCCATAGTGAGTAGATATTTGTGTGTGATTTAAGTTTTCTTTCTCATCTCCTTCCACCATGCGTAGTGCCGGCGGCGGGAGAGGTAGTCCACCTCGTACATGTGGCGGTAGGCCTCGCGCTCGAATCCTATATTATAATAGGCATTCCCCTTTTTGCACAGGCGCACTACCCACTCCGCCACATACCACAGGTAGAACCCCACGTAGAGCATCTCGCGCATCTGCGCAGTGTGTATACGCTCGTGGTTGACGGTGGCAGGCGTAATCGGCGTTCCACGACGACACACCAGTAGCCCGAAGAAGTTGAATGCCACAAACTTCCGACCGGGAAGCCAACGGTTGCGCACGATTTTCATGCCGTCAAAGTTCGGAAAAAAGCAGTAAGCAGAAAAGAAAGGCGGGGTAAAATGCGCACTTTTCTCCGCCCGGATGGTGATTATTCGGAAAAACACCCTACTTTTGCTGCGTCAACCGTTGTCGACAGCACTCCAGCCGTCTGCTGCCGACAGGATTACTTTACGCTATGAACATTGACATCGACCAACAGAGAACACAGATAGTGAGCCTGCTTGAGCATACACAGCGCCCGGGCATGACTGAGGTGATAGACTATCTGAACCGTTCGGGTTTCTTCGAGGCTCCTGCCTCGGTCAGCCGCCACCTCAATGTGCCGGGCGGACTGGCATGCCACTCGCTCAATGTGTGCCGCGTGGCACGCCGGCTGGCAGCACAGATGACAGAAGAGCAACCCGCACTGGCCGAGCGACTGAAAGACGAAAGCATCGTGATAGCATCGCTGCTGCACGACATGTGCAAGAGCAACATCTACCGCAAAGTGAAGAAATATCGCAAGGACGCTAACAACCACTGGGTGGAATACGATACCTACGAGGCCGACGCTTCGCGCTTCCCCGCAGGACACGGCGAGAAGTCGGTGTTCATGCTCATGCAACTGGGACTGCAACTCACCAAGGACGAGCTGCTCGCCATACGCTGGCACATGGGACCTTGGGGGCTGGCACTGCACTCCTACGACGACAAGGCCAACTACAGCGCCGCCAACGACGGATTCCCACTCGTGCCGCTGCTCCAGGCCGCCGACTCGCTGGCAACACACATGCTGGAAAGCGAATAAAAGAAAGAACAACTGTTATTACAACACAATCTATTTACAAACAACAATCGTAATCACACTACACACATCATGAAGAAAATTGTCTCAACCCTGATGCTACTCTCTGTAGCCATCATGCTCCACGCCATACCGGCCAAGCCCGGACAGTGGAAGACCATCCGTCTCGCCGACGGCAGCACCCTCCGCGTAGAGCTGCGTGGCGACGAGCACGCCAAATGGTATCAGGCCGAAGACGGACGCATGTTCGTCAAGGCACAGAATGCCGACTACTACGTGGCCACCACCACAGCTGCCATACAGCAGAAAGCCATCAAGCATCGCACCACCACCGCCAAGCACTACTCCAAGCGCGCCAAGGCCATGAAGAAGGCACAGAACCCCATCTTCCAGGGAGCACGCAAGGGACTCATCATCCTGGCACAGTTTCAGGACACCAAGTTCCAAGACGGACACGATGTGGCACTCTACAACAAGATAGCCAATCAGCTCAACTACAAGGAAAACGGCTTCTACGGCTCCATCAGTGACTACTTCCGCCATCAGAGCAACGGACAGTTTGAACTCTCCTTCGACGTGAAGGGCGTGGTGACACTGCCCCAGAACATGGCCTACTATGGCGGCAACGACTCCGACGGCGACGACCTGCGCCCGGCGCAGATGGTGATAGACGCCCTGGAATCCGTGAAGACAGAGATCAACCTCGCCGACTACGACTGGGACGGCGACGGCGAAGTGGAAGAGGTGTTTGTGCTCTATGCCGGCAAGGGCGAAGCCAACGGCGGCAGTGCCAACACCGTGTGGCCACACATGTGGTCGGTAGTGGCAGGCACTGGCAACTACTGGACCTACAACGGCTATCGCGTCGACACCTATGCCTGCAGCGCTGAGCTCAACGGCTACAACGAACTCGACGGCGTGGGCACCTTCTGCCACGAATTCTCCCACTGCATGGGCTTCCCCGACATGTACGACACCAGCTATGGCGGCAACTACGGCATGGGCGAATACGACCTGATGTGCAGCGGTTCCTACAACGGCGAAGGACGCTATCCCGCCAACTACTCGGCCTATGAGCGCGCAGAGTGCGGATGGATAGAGCTGACAGAACTCACCGGCACAGGCAGCGTCACCAATCTGGCTTGCAGCAACGACCACGGACCCGGATACGTGGTGTACAACCAGGCGCACAAAGACGAGCGCTTCATCATCGAAAACCGGCAGCGCACCGGATGGGATACCTACATACCCCGCTCAGGACTGATGATACACTACATCGACTACGATGCCGCCGTGTGGGAGTACAACATTCCCAACACCATCTGCGACTACTCCTCCTACGCCACACAAGATCCCGACAACGCCGACTACTGGCGCAACTACAAGAACGACCACCAGCGCCTGTGCTTCTTCCATGCCGACAACAATGCCAAGAGCGACAACATATACCCCTACGGCGCCAGAGACTCGCTGACCAACCGTTCCACGCCGGCAGGCAGGCTATACCACGCCAACAGCGACGGCACAAAGTACATGAACATTGCCATCACCAAGATTACCCAAAACTACAATGGCACCATGTCGTTCAACTACGCCCCCAGTGAGTCGCGCATTCCGCAGAAGCCCGACCACACCGATGCCCTCTTCTACGAGAGCTTCGACCAGTGTGCCGGCACCGGCGCATGGGACGGACAGTGGAGCGGCTCGATAGCATCGGCCACCTTCACCCCCGACAACACCGGATGGCAGGCCAACCGCAGCTATGGCGCACAGCAGTGTGCACGCTTCGGCACCGGCACGGCAGTGGGATCGGCATCGACACCGGAGTTTGAAATCAACGGCACCGCCACCTTCGCCTTCATGGCAGCGCCATGGGGCAGCGACGGCACCACACTGCGACTCTCCGTGGGAAGCGGCAACGCCACCATCACACCCAATACCTTCACCATGACAGCGGGCGAATGGTCGACATTCAACGCCACCATCACAGGAACAGGCAAGGTGCGCATCACCTTCTCGCCCACCAAGCGGCTCTTCCTCGACGAGATAGTGGCCAAAGGCCCGACACCCACAGGCATCAACACCATCAACGCCAACGCGAACGCCAACGTGAACAGCTGGTACACCCTCGACGGACGACGCCTCAACGCCAAGCCCACACAGAAGGGTATCTACCTCAACAACGGCAAGAAAGTGATACTGAAGTAAACACAATACTACAGATGGTGCATAGAGCAGGCCCACGCCTCTCCATGCACCATCTGACTTCAACACACCTGCACACCATATCAGTAAGGAACGCGCGCGCGAACCACACAAGCCACCCCCACAAGCCATGACACACCACACCTTCTCACGCATCGTCTGCCAACTGCTGGCAGCCGTCGTCACCATTCTCGGACTCGGCACATGCAAATGCCATAAGAATGCCGTCGACAACAACGACAAAAAGGAAACGCCCACCATCGACCCGCGCGAAGATATCGGACGCGCCGTGGCACTCTACGGAGGACCCAACATGCGTTTCCAACAGCCGGTGAAAGCTCCGGAAGAACCCTCTTCAACAGAGAAATAACCACCCTACCCTATGCACACACGCCTCAGCCTGCGCAAACGTATCGGACTGGAGATACAGCGTAAGTTTCAGCGCGACCTCATCAAGGAGCATCCCCTCTACCAGCTCTTCTGGGAATGTACCCTGCGCTGCAACCTGCGCTGTCGGCACTGTGGCAGCGACTGCACCGCCGTGCCCGACACACCCGACATGCCCGTGGAAGACTTCCTCGGCGTGCTCGACCGCATCGCCACAAAGTACAACCCGCACGACGTGTTCATCATCGTCACCGGCGGCGAACCCCTCATGCGCGCCGACCTGGAACAATGCGGACGCGCCTTCTACGAGCGCGGATTCCCATGGGGCATCGTCACCAACGGACTGGCACTCACCAAGCAACGCTTCCAAGGCCTGCTGCAAGCAGGACTGCGCTCGGTGGCCATCAGCCTCGACGGACTGAAGGACAACCACAACTGGATGCGCGGCGTGGAGCAGAGCTTCGACAGTGTAGACCGCGCCCTCGACATGCTCGTGGCAGAGAAGAGCATCATCTTCGACGTGGTGACATGCGTCACGGAGAAGAACATCGGCCAGCTGCCAGCCCTGCGCCGGTATCTCATCGGCAAGGGTGTGCGGCTGTGGCGTCTGCTCACCGTTTTCCCCGTAGGGCGAGGTGCCACCGACCCCATGCTGCGGCTGTCGCCACAACGCTTCCGCGAGCTGCTCGACTTCATCAAGCTCACACGCCAGCAGGGCCATATTCGTGCCTCCTACGGCTGCGAGGGATTTCTGGGCAACTACGAGTTCGACGTGCGTGACCACGCCTTCTTCTGCAAGGCTGGCATCACCGTGGGCTCGGTGCTCATCGACGGCAGCATATCGGCATGCTCCAGCATACGCAGCAACTACCACCAAGGCAACATCTACACCGACGACTTCATCGACGTGTGGGAACAGAAGTTCGCCCCCTTCCGCAACCGGCAGTGGGCCCGCACCGGTGAATGTGCCGACTGCAAGATGTGGCGCTACTGCAACGGCAACGGACTGCACCTGCGCGACGACCAAGGACGACTGCTGCAATGCAACCTGCACGAGCTGGAGAAAGAATAATGCTACACATACTTCACACCTCAATTACCATAACCATGAAAAAACTGTCCCACAGCCGCCGACACACGCCCATCACTCCCTGGAAATGGCTCTCAGGCCTGGTGCTCGTCGTCCTCGGGCTTGCCGGCTGCAAGAACAAGGATGCCACCGTGCAGCAGAAGATAGAAGCAGTGGTCGACACCATCGGCATGGAGGAAGACCTCTACGGCGGACCCGTGCCCGGCTACTATGAAGAGCCAGACTCTATCATCGAAGAAGCTACAACAGAGTAACCACATCATGAAAAGACTATCCTACAGCCGCAACCGACGCCACATGCTCATCAGCACCGTGCTTGCCGCCGTGCTCATCCTGCTCGGACTGCCATCGTGCAAATCGAAAAAAATAGGACGCATCATAGGCTTGTATGGCGGACCCGACATCAACTACTACCGCAACCAGGAGAAGGCATCGCAACGACAGATGCAAGCCGACAGTACTGCGCTCCAACAACAGCCACCGACAGCCTCACCATCTAACACCCAATAGCCATGTACACATTCTTTCGCAAACATCTCGGTGCCGTAGTCAGCACCGGCCTCGCCACACTCCTCACACTGTTGGGGTTCGCCTCATGCAAAGGCAAGATCATCGGTCGCGACGAGTGCCTCTACGGCGGACCGCCCGAAGCCTACCGCAACCTGCCACCCGCACACAACGACACCACACAGGCAGATGCCACACTGCCGACAAAGGCAGAACAGCAACAGGAATAAGTCACCATGAACAAAAAACAGACACTCACCTCCGCCCTGTTGTTTGCATGCAGCCTCATTGCCTTGGCATGCCGGCAGGCCCCCTCCCCCACCCCCGCCGCTCCCGTCGAAGCAGTGAGCGACACCCTTCCCACCCAAGCCGACACGCTGGGCAACCCGCCACACGAAGGATTCGTATATGTGAGAACACTCATCCCCGACGTGATAGAAGACCTTCGCTACTTCACCACCAACAACTTCATGGGCATGCAGGTCGACGGCTACGAGGCAAACCGTGCCATCCTCAGTCGTGAGGCTGCCACGGCACTGCAGGCTGCCGCCGACGAGCTGAGAGAACAGGACTACGTCATCAAGATATTCGATGCCTACCGCCCGCAGAAGGCGGTCGACCACTTCGTGCGCTGGGCAAAGACAAAGGACCAGCGCAACAAGAAGGACTACTACCCCAACATAGCCAAAGCCAACCTCTTTCCACGGTATATCGCCACACGCTCCGGACACACCAAGGGCAGCACCATCGACATGACCATCTGCCACAAAGACACCGGCGAAGAGGTGGACATGGGACAGCACTTCGACTACTTCGGCCCTGCCTCACATCCCGACTTCACAGGCAAGTATCCCGGCGGCGTCATCACACCACAGCACCATCAGAACCGCATGCTGCTGCGCAACATCATGATAAAGCACGGCTTCAAGCCCTACGACAGTGAGTGGTGGCACTTCACACTGAAGAACGAACCCTATCCGAAAACCTGGTTCACCTTCCCCGTGAAGTAGCCGATCCGATAAAAGCGCTTCACACGATAACACATATTACCTCCGCACCGGCGGCATTCATCCGTTGCCGCCGGTGCGGATATTTACGACACACTCACAACAGTAACAGGGCTTTGCCTGCAAAGCCCGTGCATGTCCGCGGTGTGGCACCCACAAGGATGTCGGCTTGAAATCACATAGAAAAAGTCCCCTTGTCTCGCAACAAAGGGACCGTGCAATAACCACTAAATAATAAGAAAAATATGAGATACCTTTCTTATGCCTTAAATGGGTCTCTTACTTAAACCATGCGCTGCCGTCTGGACGATGACCGCCAATACATGAAAATTTCTTTGGTGTTGTTGTAAAAATATATAGGTATGAAGGAGAGTTAGATCGTTTTATATCATACCAAAAGCAATGTGAATATGCATCACTCTTGATTGATGACGACCAATAGAAACCCATGCCTTCATTTATGCGCTCACTGTCCGTGTTATAGTCGCCTATAGCGGGCAGGAAAAAGTAGTCGTCAGAATTGTTAGGAGCACCTGAGTTTCTGATTAGCGTTTCTCCATATCTTACACCACCTATCGTCCCATTATATTGCAAGTCTGGATGCTGGCTTGAACAGCTGGTTATGGTGGCACCGGCAGGTTTCTCGGAAATCTTGTTCCATTTCTTCAACCATACACCACCTGTCAGTTTCTGCCCATTTAAACGGTACACAGTTTGAAAATCAACATAAGCATCACCATGTTTCATATACCAACCCATAGCATTTAAACAAGGCATGTCCTTGGCACTGTATTGTGCATCGCTTCGGCCGGCAGCTGTTCCTGGGTCGTCAGTTATACCTGATGTGTTATAATAACGGTCTGGAGTTTCCGCCGTAGGGTAGTTGGTTTCGTCTTTATCACCGAATTCGGTAATGTAGGGATCCACCCCATCCCACACCCATTTTTTAGCATCCCACATATAGAATGTGTTTTTATAAGGAAACCACATGTCGTCAATGGTCATTTTCAACGTGGAGCGATAGAACTTCCGGGCAAGGAGTGTTGCATTGGGTGCGCTCTTCTTATAAGCAACGCCATCGGGGTCGGGCAATCCCCATACGTCAAGTGGCATAGCGGTGAATGGTTTCAGGATTACGTAGATGCTTTGATAGGCAGGTGAGGGGAGGTTGATATGGTAGGTGTCGTCACCCTGCTCTATCTGCATTCGTCTTACGTTCAAAGGTGAGTTGTCATTGGCCAGCCGCGTCTCAAAGCGCATGATGGAGAACTTCTCCAGCATGGTGATGTCTTCCTGCACCACGGCAGCACCTCCGTAAACCGACAGTTTGCCGCTTCCCTCGCATACATCGAACTGCTTGGCTATCGTCTCCAGCTTGCCGTCCTGCTCTGCAAGAAGGTTCTCCTTCACCTGGCCGGTGTTCTGGTCTACCGCAGTATAGGGATAGATGAAGCGTGCGTCGGAGCCGTCGCTGACGGTGGATACCACGCGGGCGGAGATGTAGGCCTTGCCGTCTTTCACCTCACTGACGGTAGCCTTGGTCACCGTTCCGTCGATGACGAGTGCCAACTCGTCGCCGACCTCCCACGTGGCCGCCACTTTCA
>JAGAZE010000001.1 GCA_017940185.1 Bacteroidaceae bacterium
TGCTGTTGACGACAGGCTTGGTGGGATGTTCGGAGGATTCAGAGTATTCGGAATATTCAGAGTATTCAGAATATTCAGCGTACTCGGAGTGTTCCGGTTACGCCCACGCAGAAAAGTCCGCACGGCAGGCGTTGCCATACGGACACAACGACTCCCTGTCGGAGCAATCGGCTCACTCCAACGGGACTGTTCGGCGTTAATATTTCTTAAATTCGGGGGGGGGGGTAAACAAATGTTAAAACAGCACGGTCAGATTGCTGCTTCGCAGGCACGGGAAGAAGGCGGACAGGAAGAAGGCAGATATGGCGGGGCTGTTTCATGGTAACGGGAAAACGATGCTATCGTGGAGCAGTCGGGCTATAGGTGTACTCTTGGTGTGTGTGTCTTTCTTATTATAACTGGGGGATAATGCGGTGCAAAGGTAAGGACTTTGTGGCAATCGGAAATTTTTGTGGGATATTTTTTTCCACAGGTCGTTTGTACTTTATCGCCATGGCACCAAAATATACTCGGAAATAAGCTAAGCACAGCCTAAAGCAAATTTTTAAAACATACCTATAAAGGAACACAACAAGAACGTGGTACTATTTGTGCAATCGGTAATCGTATGTAAGAAAAAAGGTGGCAGTGCGCATTGCAGAAAAGAAATAAACACTAACTTTGCCGCACGCTTGCAAAGCATTGACACTTATCCATCCGTGCGCCATGCTCAAAGTCTTCCTACTCACCCTCCTCATTGTAGGCATCGCCTTGCTGTTGCTCAGCATTCGCGTGTTGTTGTTGCGTGGAGGACGCTTCCGCTCATTCCATATCCACGACAGCAAGGCCATGCGCCAGCGTGGAATAGGATGCGTGATGGAGCAAGACAAAGAGGTGCGGCGACAACAAAAAAATAACAATAACAGACAACTAACACTACACAATATGAAAGCACACACACTCATCCTCGCCGCAGCGCTCATGGGCGCAGGCATGACAGCATGCAACAACGGCAACCAGGAACAAGGCGCAAGCGCCTCAGGAAAAGGAGCATCGGCAAAAGATGCAAAGATAGCTTACGTGGAGGTCGACTCCATCATGTCGCAATACCAGTTCTGTAAAGACATGGAGAAAGAGTTGGAGAAAAAAGGTGCCAACAGTCAGCAACACATACAGAGTAAGGGACAGGCCCTGCAACAGGCTGCTGCCAACTTCCAGCAAGGTCTACAGAGCAATAAGTACACACAAGAGCAGGCACAAAGCATACAAGCCAACCTGCAGAAACAGGACAACGACCTGCAAGCCTTGCAACAGCGACTGGCAGCTGAGTTCCAAACCACACAAGATGCCTTCAACAAAGCACTGCACGACAGCATACAGAACTTTCTGGCAGTATACAACAAAGACAAGAAGTACACCTATATCTTAAGCAAGCAGGGCGACAACATCCTCTACGCCGATCCAGCATGCGACATCACAAAGGAAGTGATAGAGGGACTCAACAAAGCATACAAACCGGCAAAGAAGGCTGAATAACATATTGTACGCAAAACCTAATGGGCAGGCGAAGGGCTGCCCATTGTTGTTACAGGGGGATATAGTCATAGTATTACCATAATCGTAAATATCTATCAATATCCTTCCCTCAACACGCCAGACCATTTTATCCTTTTACATTTTCACTTTTACCTTTAAATGACTCACAAGCAACGCATAGACTTCATCGTCGACTACTTCGGCCGCACTATGCCTGATGCAGCCTCTGAACTGCACTACGAAAATGCCTTTCAGTTGCTGGTGGCCACGATGCTAAGCGCCCAGTGCACCGACAAGCGCGTCAACATGGTGACTCCTGCACTCTTCACCCGTTATCCCGATGCACAAACCATGGCGCATGCCACCGAGGAGCAACTGCTGGAGTATGTGAGCAGCGTGTCGTATCCCAACAGCAAAGCACGCCACCTTGTGCAGATGGCACAGATGCTATGCAACGACTTTGACGGCATAGTGCCATCCACCATGGATGAACTTACGCGCCTGCCTGGCGTGGGACGAAAGACCGCCAACGTGGTGATGGCAGTAGCCTTCGGACTGGCTGCCATGCCCGTCGACACACACGTGTTTCGCGTAAGCCATCGACTGGCAATAGTGCCCACCACTGCCAATACACCCGAGAAGGTGGAGAAAGCACTGGTGGCGGCACTGCCTACACCACTGCTGGCAAAGGCACACCACTGGCTGCTGCTGCATGGACGATATACATGCACCAGCCGAGCACCTCACTGCAACAACTGCGGACTAAAGACCATCTGCAAAAGCAAAACACACCACTGACACCCCCCCAACACTCACTTCTATGCACACACAACGCATACTCCGCTTTCTTACCCACATCGCTCACAACAACACCCGCCCCTGGATGGAAGCGCACAAGGATGAATACCTGTGGTGCAGGGACCACTTCTGGCAGATGGGGGAAACGTTTATTGCCCGCCTGGCTGAAATGGACAGCAGCGTGGCACACATCAGCGTGAAAGACGCCACCTACCGTTTCAACCGTGATACGCGCTTCTCACCCGACAAGTCGCCCTACAAGACACACTTCGGCCTCTATGTGGCGGCACATGGCAAGAAGAGTCTGCACGGAGGCTACTATCTACATCTGGAACCAGGACACTGCCTGCTAGCCTGCGGCACCTACTGGCTGCCCACACACATCCTCACAGCCTGCCGCAACGAAATAATGGGAAACTTTGCTGAGTGGGCATCCATCGTAGAGAGTCCCACCTTTGTGAGTACTTTCGGGCGTCCTGGGGAAGGCGTTTGGGGTGACGCACGAGGATTTGGTCTAGCACATCTGAAGTCGGGCCCGGCAGGATTTCCACGCGACTATGAGCATATGGAATATCTGCGCATGAAAGACTACTGTGCATGGGTGAAGGTTGACGACAACTTCTTCGACCACCCACTATGGATGGAGCAGGCCATAGACCTGCTCCGCATAGGAAAGCCCATGATGGACTTTATTAATGATGTGGTAGATGATTATGAATAGCCTTACCTTACTATGACCTTGCGATGGCGATGGACATAAACCCCGGGTGTTCCTGGGCGAAACTTATGCCGTGAGCCGTCAAGCGAATAGTAAGCCTTATCCTTATCTGTGGCTGTCGGCAGTGTGATGGTTTTTACTGAGGTGACCACCTCGTTGTATGTCTGCCTCCAATAGGTATCAACCCACGCATAGAAGTTGGCCACATCTGTCTGTGTCAACGTGCCGGCCCTCAACTGCTGCATCATATCAGCGCCCAGCTGCCACACCACATTGTCGGCAGCTGTCATCTTCTGTAGCACACCTGTCTGCTCTCCATTGATGAGTTTGGCCAAAATGATACTGTCTGTGGCCTGCTCGCCATCGTGGTAGATGGCAAAAACACTATTCTTCAGCGTCACAGCTTTAGAGCACATCTCGCTCTTATAGGTAGAAGGTTGCCGTTTGACCACCTCTGGCAAAGTGAGGGAGGGCGTGATGACAATAGGTACGGTGAACGATCCGCAAGGCCACCCTATCGCAATCCATGACACGGTGTGTGTTGGGTCTTCACCAGGCAGTATCCCCTGCATGAGTGATGCAGATGCGCTGGTGAAGCGCGGGATGAAGTTGCTGAAATATATATGCCGCATATCGTCGGCATAGGCAGGCATCTCATTCCACAGGTTCACTTGTGTGTCGCCATGATAGAGGTAGCGTGGCATTTCGTGAGCCATACGCACAGCATCAATCTTTCTCCCTCCAAATGTGTCTTCCATATACTTGCATGCAGCCTTGTAGCGTTGCTCGCCTACATGGTTAGTGGTGTTGTAGTATGGGCTGGTAAACGAAAAATTGGTGCGCACCAAATATCCATCGGGAGCCACGGCAGGATCGTTGACATCAAATTTGGTGTAACTGCGGTTGCTTGTCTCAAAAAATGCCACATTGCCTAAGGTGTCCATGACAGCAAAGTTGGTGCTCAGTGTGAGCGAAGAGGTCTGCTGCTGTGTCTGTTGCAACAGTGCTTCAAACTCTGCCACTGTGGCGCATTGTCCCAACGCTTTCTTCATGAGCGCGCCAGCACTGGTGTTGGCCTTCGATGTGGCACTGTTGAAATAGTAGGACAGTGTGTTGAGGATAGCAAAACCCGCCTCGTTGTGTCCATACCATATGCTTGTGGGGCTAGAAGAGGTGGAATAGTTGACTACACCTACATATTGATACTTAGTACCCTTGAGTGTAATGAGCGAGTTGTCGATGCCATCGGCGGCATCGCGGTTTTTGAAGATAAAGGGTCGTCCGTCGGTTGTCACTTTACCAGAAGCTATCACTGCGGTGCATGCGTAGGATGTGGCGATACATTCCAGAAATAGCAAGAGAAAAAGATGGATGCGTTTCATAATGGTTATGATTTAGTTGAACTTAAGAATATCTACTCTTCGTTATCGTTATTTTGCTTAGGGCGCTCAAAGTTGACTTGTCCGTCGGTTTCGCCATTGAGTGTTGCCTTAAAGCTCTCCCAATTTTGAAATCCCACAAAGAGTGACAGCTTGTCGAGCGTCTGCCGTTGGGGCTTTTCTATACCATGCAGATAGCGCTTCACCTTTTGTAGTGCCAGCGGTTGCATGGGTTTCCAACTCCATTCGTGCTCAATGCGGTTGAGCAGTCGCAGCAGATGGTGTTTCTCTGCGCGGTCATGGATGCCAAGATGCTTTTCGGTAGTCATAGTTGTGTAGTAATGCGTCGTATATTTTCTTCCTCTCCCACTATCCACACGATATCTCCTGTCTGAAACAGGCGTGTGGGGTCGATGGGTGTGAGGTTTTCCTCGCCTTCTTCGAGTCCCACCACCATGCACTTGTAGGTGTCGCGGATGCCACTCTCTTGCAGAGTCTTTCCCACAAGGGGACTATCTTGGGATATGATGATTTGTCGTAGGTGCATCTCTCTCTTTTCAATATCGGGGTCGTCGGCATAAAGTTCGTGGGTGACAGCCTTATTGAATGCTGCCAGCTGGCTGTCGTTGCCTATGGCCTGCACACGGTCGCCTGGGAAGAGCACGGTGCGTCCCCCAGGAATGTTGAGGCGTCGGCGTCCGCGCAATATGCTGCTGACGTGTACTCCGAAGCGGTTGCCCACTTTGAGTTCGCGCAATGTCTTTCCTGCCCATCGCGAGCCTTCGGGGATGATGACCTCGCCAATGTGAACGTCGCGGTCGAGCAGATGGCCTTCGTAGAGCGGTTTGCGGCGTCCGAGCACTTGCGCCTCGATGTCGCGTGAGCGCAGATTTTGTATGAACAGTCGCTCCATGCGTATGCTGCGGCGCTTTAGTCCACGCGACAGGATGATGAGCACCACAAGGATGACGGTGGCGCTGAGCATGAGTGCCCAAGAAATGTGGAGGAAACCGCGCCCGATAATGTAGATGAAGAATGCCACGAGTGCCATGCGCACGATAATAGTAAGGATGAGCATGGGGCGGTTCCATCGATTTTCTATCCACAGTGCCTTAAACTCCTCACTATGATTTTTCTTCATCACGATAGCCCTGAGGAAGGGTGCTACGATGGCCAGTGTGGCGATGGCGCATGCCACGTCGACCCATGAGCTGTCGATGATGCTGTGAGCCAATGGTCGGACGATGGTGCGCATGATGGCGATGACGGCTGCTGTGAGCACGCCGTAGATAAGTGTGATGCGCATCATGGCTACCAGGAGACGGCGCCAGAGGCTGTCGTTGGCAGCTGTGGTGGTGTTGCGGCTGAGGGTGAGACGGTTGAGGCGCTTCACCCACTTGCGCGATAGGCGATGCTCTAACACGTCATAGGCAGGTAGCGCCAGACGAATCATGTAGGGCGTGAGAAACGTAGTGATGACAGACACAGCCACCACGACTGGATAGAGAAAGTCGGAGATGACACCCAGAGCCAATCCCAACGAGGCGATGATGAAGGAAAACTCGCCAATCTGTGCCATGGAAAAGCCGCAGCGCATGGCCGCCTTGAGCGACTGTCCGCTTAGCATAAATCCGAAGGTGCCTAGTACACTCTGCCCCAGCAGTATGGTGAGCACGAGCACTGCGATGGGCAGGGCATAACGCGTGAGTATGGCAGGATCAACGAGCATGCCCACAGAGACGAAGAACACTGCTCCGAAAAGATTTTTGACGGGCTCTACGAGTCGTTCTATACGCTCGGCCTCAATGGTTTCTGCGAGGATACTGCCCATGACAAAGGCTCCGAAGGCACTGCTGAAGCCCACCGATGTGGAGAGCCAAGCCATGCCACAACACAGCCCTAGAGAGACGATGAGCAACACTTCGGCGTTGACCAGTCGGCGCACTTGGCGCAAAAACAATGGAATGGCAAAGATGCCCACTACAAACCACAGCACAAGGAAGAACCCGATGCGCACGATGCTCATAATCATCTGCCCACCATCGGCGCCCTGGTCGCTGGCAATGGCAGAGAGCATAACCATCATGACAATGGCAAGGATGTCTTCAAGAATGAGCACACTCATTACCACCCCTGCAAACTTCTGCTGCTTGAGCCCCATGTCGTCAAAGGCCTTATATATAATAGTGGTAGACGACATGGCAAGCATGCCCCCCAAAAAGATGCAGTCCATCTGCCCCCAGCCAAAGGCATGCCCCACGCCATAGCCCAACAGCATCATGGAAAAGATGATGACCGTGGCAGCGATGAACGGCGAGATGCCCATCTTCATAATCTTCTTGAAGGAGAAGTCGAGTCCGAGCGAGAAGAGCAGAAACATCACGCCAATGTCGGCCCATGTGTGTATGTCGGCATTGTCGACCACATTGGGTATGTAGGGCATGTGGGGCGAGACAAGAAATCCTGCTACCACATAGCCCAACACCAGCGGTTGCTTGAGTCGTTTGAAGATGAGCGTAACGACGCCGGCTACAGCAAGGATGAGTGCCAGGTCGCTAACGAGGGGATGTAACTCCGACATAAGGGGAGAGGTTGTATGATGGATGACTAAGTATCACTGCGCTGCGACATCCTGCCAGACGCCGCAGCGAGTGAAGAGGTTTTTAATCGTTGTAGGCGGCAGTAAGTTCGCAAATCTTTACTATCACCTGCATGGCTTTCTCCATCACTTGTATGGACACAAACTCATGAGGTCCGTGGAAGTTGACACCTCCAGCAAAGATGTTGGGACAAGGCAGTCCGCGGAAGGACAGCTGTGCTCCGTCGGTGCCGCCACGTATGGGGCTGACGCGCGGCGACACACCACTCTCCTGCATAGCTTTGAGCACCAGGTCGATGACATGCATCTGCGGGTCGATTTTCTCCTTCATGTTGTAGTATTGGTCGCGCAGTTCGATAGTGACGGTGTCGTCGCCATATTTCTCGTTCATCTGCTTGACGCACTGCTGTAGGAACTGTTTTCTTTCTTCGAAGCGCTGTCTGTCGTGGTCGCGTATGAGGTAGCTGAGTTTCGCTTCTTCAGTGCGCGTTTCCATTCCTAGCAGGTGAAAAAAACCCTGGTACCCTTCTGTGGTTTCGGGCAGCTGGTCTTCGGGAATCATGGCATTGAATTCGCACGCCAGTCGGCTGGCATTGCGCATCTTTCCTTTGGCATATCCTGTGTGCACGCTGACACCGTGGATGGTGATTTTGGCCGCTGCGGCGTTGAAATTCTCGTATTCCAGTTCGCCGATGTCGCCTCCATCGATGGTATATGCCCATTGGCATCCGAAGCGCTCCACGTCGAAGTGGTGTGCGCCCATGCCAATCTCCTCGTCGGGATTGAAGGCGATGCGTATGTCGCCGTGCGGGATGTCGTCGTGGTCGCGCAGGAAGCACATGGCTTGCACTATCTCTGCTATTCCTGCCTTATCGTCGGCGCCGAGCAGTGTAGTGCCATCGGTGACGATGAGGTCTTCGCCCTTATGCAGCAGCAGCTCTGGAAAGAGTGTTGTAGAGGAGACGATGCCTGGCGAAAGCTCTATATCGGTGCCATCGTAGTTGTGAATAATGCGTGCCTTCACATCCTTGCCGCTTGCATCAGGACTGGTATCGTAGTGAGAGATGAAGCCGATGGTGGGCACTTCTTTCTTGGTATTGGCCGGCAACGTGGCATAGATGTAGCCTTTGTCGTCCATTTCCACTTCGTGCAAGCCCTCGCGTTCGAGTTCTACTTTCAGATAGCGTGCAAAGATGAGCTGTTTGGGTGTGCTGGGCACGGTCTGCGACTCTTCGGCCGACTGTGTGTCGAAGGTGGTGTAGTTGATAAAGCGTTCGGTGAGATTCATGGTTTGAATGAGTTTTTTTATTGTTGTGTTGTTATTTATGTTTCGTCAACCAATTGCGGCACGAGCAATAGTGCATGTTGCTTGCGTTTGTGTTCGGGCGGCAGGGTCATATAGTCTCCGTAGAGTTCTTTCAGATAGTGTCCTGGTTGGGCGGGAGCAGGCAGGATATGTCCTTCAAAAGTCACCGTTGAGAGTGGATAGACATTGCTTTGCAGGTGCATCACGCCATACCAGTTATTGTTGAGCGTATTGCCCATGTAGACTCCCTTGCGTCGGATGAGTTTTGCTACTCCCCACACCACAGATGCGATGCTCCACTTCAATGCTTTCCACACGGGCAGCAAGGTGTTGTGAAGCGAGTAGCGGTGTTGCTGTCCGAGGATGGCATAGAGCCGTTGTATGTTCTTTGTTGTGATGCGTGCAAAACCCCTTGACACGGTGGGATAGCCTATGAATGGGAAAATATCGACAAATAGTCCGTTAGCCTTTCGCGGCTGCAGTGCACTATGTGGTTCGAGTAGAATAGAGTTGCGGTCGCGTACCTTCACCGGATAGTGGCATTGACGCTTGCCGTTGCGCATGGTTTGCAGTTGCAGATGCTGTGGCAGTTCGTCGGCAGCCACCTTGATGAAACGACGGAGGTTGTCCTTGGTCATGGCAATATCGATATCGTCGTCCCATGGTATAAAGCCTCGGTGGCGCACTGCTCCGAGCAGCGTTCCTCCATCAAGCCAATACTCAATGCTGTGACGACGGCAAATGGCATCGATGGTGAGCAGGATGTCGAGCAATTTTTGCTGTCCTTCGCGCAGGTGTTGCTGATTGTATGTATTTATCATGGTGTAAGTTGGTGAGGCTATTGACGTACGACGTCGATTACTTGTCCTGTGTAGTCAGAAAGCATTGTCTGTAGTGCTGCTTGCGCCACTTTCTCTGGTGTGAGCAGTGTCTGCGGCGGTTCCACTCCGAAGTTGCGGCGGCGCATGGGGGTGTCGGTGCGTGCGGGGTTGATGCAGTTTATGCGTATCCCCTCGCCATCCCACTCTTGCGCCACTGCCTGCACCAGGTTGACGATGGCAGCCTTCGTAGACGAGTAGATGCTGTAGAGTGCTCTGCCGCGGGTGTATGATGAAGAAGTGAACAGCAGTGCGCTACCGCGTGTGGCCTTCAGATAGGGGTAGGCCTCTATCAACACGTTGACTGCACCGAGATAGTTGACACGTATGTCGGCCGTTATCATCTCATAGGGCATATCAGCCAGTGGTAACTTGTTGAGCACGCCGGCGGTGTTGACCACATAGTGTATCTCTCCTTCATGGTCTGCAACGTGTTGCAGTGCTCTTACCACACTCTCGCGGCACGCCACATCCACCTGTCTTTCTGTTCGCGAAAAGCAGTGTACGCGGGCACCCTGCTGTCGCAGCTGCTCGGCAATCTCCTTGCCTATGCCGTAGCTACCGCCGAACACCACAGCCACTTTTCCCAGGAAGGCATCGGCGGGCATGGTGGGCATGGTGGGCGGCGTGGTGTTGCGCAGTTGGAACAGCTTGTCGAGCAGATAAGTATCTTCTTTATACGTGAGTTTGATATTTGACTCTTCTCCTTCCACAACATGTATGGGCACTTCGGGCAGATACTTCTTCACAACTCCACAGTCGTCGGTGGCATGGAAGGCGGGGTCACTGAGTGCTCTTTGATAAGCCTTTGCCACCACATCGATATGGAAAGCCTGTGGTGTCTGTCCTCTGCGCAGCAGGCGGCGGTCAGGGATATCAGCGATGGTATTATTGTCAAGGGATATGATGGTGTCGGCAGTAGGTATGGCAACATCTACAGCCTTGTGCTCTTGCAGAGCCTCACACACGCTGTTGATGATGCGTTGACTCACCAATGGGCGTACGGCATCGTGGAAGATGAGGTTAACCTCTTGTCCCTCGTAGGCTGTCACCGCCGATAGGGATGAGTGGTAGCGTTCCTGTCCGCCCTTCAGCAACTTTCGCACCTTCTGCCAATGGTTGCGCAGTATGATTTCTTCAAATTCGTCGATCAGCATGGGATTTGCCACGATGGCTATCTCGTCGATGTGTGGATTGGCATCGAAAGCATCGATGGAATGCTCCACCACCATTTTGCCAGCCACCTTATAGAACTGTTTGGGCTTGGTAAGGCCCAGTCGGGTGCCAACACCTCCGGCAAGGATAACGGCTACGTTTTTCTTCATGTTGTGTGAGTTGTCTGTTTTTGTTCAGGCAGTGCTGTAAGAGTCAACTTGGGTGCTATACTGCTGAGCGCTGCTATAGCCTGATGTTCTTCTTCACGGGTTTGCTCTCGTTGCTCATGCGGTCTAGTGCTGTCACCACATAGGTAAATCGTTGTTTTCCGTCGTTGTATGGCAGGCGGTAGAAAGTTGATGTGGTGATGGCTACTATCTTTGTGGGGTCGTTGAGGTTGACGGTCTCTCCCTCAGCAAAGCGATATACGACGTAGCGTGCTGCTATGTCGTTCCACTTCTTGCCCTTTGGTGCCAACCAGAAGAGCACATATCCGTCTTCCGTCCATATGGGTTTCACCTTTCGCGGTGCCTTGGGTGCTTGGTCGTCGATGAATGGCATTCGCGGTTGCAGCGCTGGTGCATACCAGTAGTTTCGTTGCATGTCGGTGGCATATCCTCCCACATTGTCGGCTGCCGCCTTGGCATACCACAGCACGGTGCCCGTGACATTGGGCAGTTGATTATGTAGCTGTCGCTTTGCCACTAGCTGGTTGCGGTTGGGGTTGTTGATATCTTTCGCCTTCACTGTTCGCTCCACATCTTCGCCGATGAAGAGTGGTCGCTTGGCAGCGTGCTTGTTCCACCACACCATTAGCGTGTGATAGTCGGCAGTGCGGTGGCCTATTTCCCAATAGAGCTGTGGCACACAGTAGTCTACCCACCCGTTGTTCACCCACAACAGCACGTCGGCATAGAGGTCGTCGTAGTTTTGCAGTCCTTGCGTGTTACTGCCATTGGGTGCTACTGCGCTCTTGTTGCGATAGATGCCGAAGGGCGACACGCCAAACTTCACCCATGGTTTTGTGCGATGTATCGTCTCGCTGAGCTGTTTTATGAAAGTGTCGACGTTGTATCGTCGCCAGTCGGCTTTATTTTGTATGCCATTGCTGTATTGTCGGTAGGCGGCATCATCGTCCATGGGTTGTCCGGCGACGGGGTAAGGGTAGAAATAGTCGTCGATGTGCAGTCCGTCAACATCATAGCGTCTGACGATGTCTTCCACCACTTGGCATGTGTAGTTGCGCGTCTCTGGCAATCCGGGATTGAGGATGGTGAGTCCGTCGTAGGGGAAAGTCCAATTGCGATGCTGCACTGCCACATGACTTTGTGCCAGTTCGTGTGTGTTTTTGGTCTTGGCACGATATGGATTTATCCATGCATGCAGTTCCATGCCTCGGCGATGGCATTGCTCTATCATCCACTGCAGTGGGTCCCAATAGGGCGATGGTGCCTTGCCTTGCTTGCCTGTGAGAAAACGGCTCCATGGTTCGAGACTGCTCTCATAGAGCGCATCGCACTCAGGGCGCACCTGGAAAATTATGGCATTGACACCCATTCGCGCCAGGGCATCGAGCTGCTGTGAGAGGTAGTTCTGCATCTGTTGGGTCGACATGCCCAGAAACTGTCCGTTGACACACTGTATCCATGCGCCGCGAAATTCGCGCTTTGGCACCGAGACTTGTTGAGCGCCTACAGTATTAACGCTGAGCAACAGCAGCAGCACTACTGCCGAAATGATGCGAGGAAGACGAAGGGATGATTGCATATGCTGTTTGTTGTTGTTGTAGGTGGGAAGTAGAGTGTATATCTGTATATCAGTAGGATTCTTCTGCTGAAGGGAAGCTGACATTTTTCACATCGGTAATATAGTTTCCGATTGCCTCTGTCATGATGGTGTTGAGGTCGGCGTAGCGTCGCAGGAACTTAGGCGAGAAGTCTTGTGTCTTTCCTAGCATGTCGTCAACTACAAGTATTTGTCCGTCGGTTGCGTTGCCTGCTCCGATGCCTATGGTAGGGCATCCAACATTGTGTGTCACTTTTTCTGCCAGTACTGCGGGCACCTTTTCGAGCACTATAGCAAAGCACCCCAGTTGGTCGAGGTGTCGCGCATCTGCCAATAGTTTTTCGGCTTCGCGCTCTTCCTGCGCTCTGACGGAGTAGGTGCCGAACTTATTGATGCTCTGTGGTGTGAGTCCGAGATGTCCCATGACGGGGATGCCTGCATCGAGCAGTCCTTTCACTATATCGGCAATCTCACTTCCTCCCTCAAGTTTTAGTGCATCGCAGCCTGTTCGTTTCATGATGTTGATGGCATTACGCAGTGCTTCGTGTCTGTCTACCTGATAGCTGCCGAAGGGCATGTCGCATATCACGAGTGCTCTCTTGGCTGCCTTCACCACCGATGTGGCGTGGTATATCATTTGTTCCAGTGTAATGGGCAGTGTAGTAGCGTTGCCTGCCATGACGTTGGAGGCGGAGTCGCCCACCAATATGCCATCGATGCCTGCGTGGTCGACGATGGATGCCGTGGTGAAGTCGTATGCGGTGAGCATAGAGATTTTTTCTCCTCGTTGCTTCATCTCACCAAAGCGCAATGTGGTGACTTTGCGCGGATCGGATACTAAGTATGCCATTGTTATGGTGTTTTCTATATATTATTATATGTGTGTGATTGTTGGTAGTATGTCTTGTATTTTTGTTTTGCACTGTTCCATAAGCCACTTTGGTGTTGAAGTTGCTCCGCATATTCCCACTGAGCTTACGCCTCCGAGCCATTGCGGTTGGATGTCGTCGGGTCTTTCTATCTGTCGGCTGTTGGCATTCACCCTTTGGCATTCGGCAAAGAGCACCTTGCCGTTTGAGCTCTTGTTGCCCGACACGAAGAGCACCAGTTGATGCTCGGCAGCGAAGGCTGCGATGTTGCCTATGCGGTTAGCCACTTGCCGGCAGATGGTGTCAAACGAATGAAACTCCGCTCCAGGTCGCAGGTGCCGGCGAATGGTTTGGATGATGTGCTGATAGTCATCAAGCGACTTTGTGGTTTGCGAGTAGAGATAGATATCGCGTTGGAAGTCGAGTTGCATCACGTCGCCCACATCTTCTACCACGATGGCGTGTCCGTCGGTTTGTCCTACTAGTCCGAGCACTTCAGCATGTCCTGCCTTCCCGAAGATCACTATCTGCGCTTTGGGGTGTTCGGCATACTGCTGTTTGATACGCTTTTGCAACTGCAACACCACTGTGCATGTAGCATCTACGATGTGCAATTGTTGCTTTTTGGCGATGCGATATGTTGCTGGTGGTTCGCCATGTGCTCTGAAGAGCACCCGCTCGCCGTGTAGTGTGGCAAAGCGTTGATGGTCGATGGTGTACAGTCCGAGTGCTTCCAGTCGCTCACACTCACGGTTGTTGTGCACGATGTCGCCCAGACAGTAGAGTTTTCCTTGTTGCCGCAACTCCTCTTCGGCCATACCTATGGCACGTGTGACGCCGAAACAAAATCCGCTGTGAGGGTCAATTTCTATCTGCATGGGGAGTTGTGTGAAGTGTGTGGGGCGATGGTTGTTGTTATTTCTTAAAGTAATCGTCAAGAATGTCGAAGGCTGCTGTAAACGATGTCTTTTTTCCTTGCAGCACCTGCTGCTCTGCCTGCTCGAGGCGCTGCTGTATGTGTGGGTTGTGGAAGAAGTGGTTGCGCAACGACTCGTTGATGGTTTCATACATCCAATACTTGGCTTGTTCGTTGCGCCGGTGCTCAAAGTATCCATTGTGCTTCACGAAGTCGATGTATTCGTACACCATGTTCCACACTTCTTCTACTCCTGTGCCATAGAATCCGCTGTAGCACATCACCTTTGGCAGCCATCCGCTGTCGGGCATGGGGAAGAAGTGGAGTGCGTTGCGGAAGTTGGTGGCTGCAAGCTGACAGCGTTCCACATTGTTGCCATCGCACTTGTTGATGAGAATGCCATCGCTTATCTCCATGATGCCGCGTTTGATGCCTTGCAGCTCGTCGCCTGTGCCTGCCACTTGTATGAGCAGGAAAAAGTCCACCATAGAGTGGCATGCCGTTTCGCTTTGTCCTACGCCTACGGTCTCCACGAAGATTTTATCGTAGCCGGCTGCCTCACACAGTATGATTGTCTCTCGTGTCTTGCGTGCCACGCCGCCCAGCGAGCCTGCTGTGGGGGAAGGGCGTATGAAGGCATCGTTGTGTGTTGCGAGTTTCTCCATACGGGTTTTGTCGCCCAGTATGCTTCCCTTGGTGCGCTCCGAGCTGGGGTCGATGGCCAGCACGGCGAGCTTGCCGCCATATTTGTTGAGCACATGTACTCCAAACTGGTCTATCGATGTGCTTTTGCCAGCTCCCGGCACTCCGCTGATGCCCACACGGATGGCATTGCCACTGTAGGGCAGACACTTCTCTATCACCTCTTGTGCCTTGGCCTGATGCTCAGGATTGACGCTCTCCACCAAGGTGACCGCCTGTGAGAGGATAGTGACGTTGCCTTTGCGTATGCCTTCCACCATGTCGGCAACGGTGAGCTGCGGACGGCGGAAACGCGCACGACTCATATAGGGATTGATGATGGCAGGCTGCTCTACGCCTGAGTTGACTTGCAGCCCCTTGTATTCGCTGTTGTTTTCGGGATGATCCATGATAAAAACGTTTGTAGTTCAACACTCGTTTTCTCGCCGAGGCATAGCTAAAACAAGTTTGGCTCTGCACTTTTGGCTTATCGAAAACGTTCTATCTTCCTGTTATGTTGATTATCACTTTGGTATGGTGGGGATCGTTGGTCACTAACAATACTTGCGGTTGTGTGTTCGAATGGGTCATTTGTCTGCGTTCGGCTGTGATTTTCATCTTAGTATGCTCTCCTGGTTTCAGCATGCGCTTTGGCAGCGACACCTTCACGCCTTCGCCGTTCATCTCCATGGAGTGGATGTGGAGCGTGTTGTCGCCGTTATTTTCCAGAATGAGCGTCATGGTGCGTCGTGCCTTTCCGTCGAAGTCGCCGAAGTCGGCCTTATTGTCGGAGAGCACCAAGCGTGGTGCTTTCTGGGTGTTGAGTTGTGATACGTTGGGCAACAACAGTGCGCTGATATCAATGGCCTTACTGTTGTTTACCTTATCGCCGGGATGGTCGCCCAGATATACGCGTGTCTGCACTTGTCCGTAGTCTTTCAATGCCTGCGAGGCAAACATCATACGCACCACTCCAGTCTTGCCAGGTGGTATCGTCGTGGGCGATGCTTCGGCATGCAGATAGCTGGGTTCGTGCATCACCACGGGGGAGAGGGGCTGCTCTGTAGGGTTTTTTACATGAATGTCGACAAAGGGATTGTCGCCCTGCACTATATCGCCGAAGTCGATGGTATTGCGGTCGCAGAGGAGTGTTCCGAGCTGGTAGTTGTAGGCTCCTTGAAACTCGCTCACCTCGCTCACCACCACTCCTTTGATGGTGAGCAACAGGGGCGTGGTGCGCCCTCGCGTAGTGATGCTGACACTTTTTTCGAAGTGTCCCATCTGCTTGGCATCATAGGTGGCACTGACGATGAAATGCTCATTGCCTGCTACGGTGCGTGGCTGCAGGTCGGTGGTGGAGCAACCGCACGACGTTTCCACATGGTCGATGGCCACGGGCCGGTTGTCGGCGTTGTTGAGCTCAAAACGCACGGTCACCGGCTCACGATATACCACTTGTCCCACATCGATGGTGGCTTGTTTCACTTTCAGTTGCTGTGCCGACACGGTGGTCAGGCAGGCCAGTGCCATTACAATCAGGGAAAATGCTTTCTGCATATATGTGTGTCGTTGTAGGTTATTCGTTGACGATGAAGAGCAACGCCTTGTCGCGTGCGGCATACTCTGGTGCGTAGGCACATTGTGCCGTGCAGGTGCCAGAGCGGTACTCCCCTACCCTGTCGATATAGTATTCGGTTTCTATCACATGTTTGCCCTTTCGCAGTTGGTCGAAGTAGTAGCATGTGGCATTATCGCGTGGGGCGATGTAGTATCCCCAGTGATATCCGCTGAGTTGTTTCACGGGTTCCAGGCATGCGGCACGCTTGTCTACCACCTGCACAAAGTCGTAGTCGCGCTCTGCGGTAATGGTGACGCGTATGGTCACTTTGTCGCCCACGCGATAGGTTCCGCTCTTGGGTGCCACCACCTCGCGTTTCACTTTCAGCTGTGCAGTGGCCGTTTCTATGTCGGTCACATCCTGCATAAACTGTGCGTAGACAGCGCCCCACGATGTGCTATTGCTAGTTTTATTCACTGTGAGCGTGTGCATGTCGGGTCCTTGCTGTGCAGCCTTCACATAGCCCATCCCTGCTGTTGCTTCGGTGGTGGCGAGCGGTGCGCCATTGAGCATGAAGGTGGCTTGCTCTTTCTGGTCGAGTGCGCGCATGTTGCCTTGCAGGAAGGCGAAGATGGCATCAATGCTGTTGATGGGTGTATCCCATGCCTGTGTGCGCTTGCACTGCAGCAACCAGCGCTGCAGTTCCTCTATCGTCTGCTGGTCTTGCGGGCGCAGTTGGCGGAAGGCCTCTATCACAGCCACCTGGGTAGGTATCTTATAGCTAAACCAGCTGTAGTATGCCTTGGGCGTGTCGTAGTAGCGCCCCATCTCTTCGGTGCTCACGGAGTATTCCTCCATACTCTTCAGGTATTCGCTTGCCTTCTTGGTGCGTCCGTTGCCTGCCAGGATGGTGGCGGTATGGGCTTTGCCGTAGATGGTGAACTCGGTGGTGCGTTTCTCCATCAGGTTGAGCATATATTTGGTGGCTTGCTGTGTCTTGCTGCTCAGCGTGCGGTGGGAGAGCACGTTGAGATAGAGAATATTTATCACCGTCTCGCTTGGGCGCCATGCCTTCCATCCTTTCTTCTCGGCTTTGCGCATCTCGGTATATTCCTCCCACAGATAGTTGTCGATGAATGGATAGGCTTGCTCCAGCATCTGCTGTGCGGGTTGTTGTCTGCTGCCGGTCAGCATCTGCAGGCGCTCCAATATGGTGGCTATACGCACTGTCATGTATATGCTGCCTGGCATGCCTTTCCACCACGTCCAGGCGCCGTTGCTTAGTTGCAGCTTACTGAGTTTGTCGATGGCCGACTGTATGCGCATCTGCATGGTCGGTGCATCGAAGAACTTGATGAGTTGACGCTTTTGTGCACTCTCCTTGTCGGCATCGAGCACCCAAGGCGTTTCGTTGAGCACTAGGTTTTTCAGTGTCTCATTTTTATCCAATGCGCTTGCCAGCGATGTCTCTTCTCCTTGCTCTTGCCTCCACAGTTCTATCACCTCACGCAGGTGGGGGGCTTGCTGTGCCATGTGCTGTCCCAGCACGTTCACATAGTAGGCTGCTGCCTGACTGATTGCATCGTCGTCGATGGGTGCGGCATAGGTGGGCAGGGCCTGCAGCACCAGCCAGGCGGGATTGTTGGTGTACTCCATGGTGAGCTTACAGGTGCTGTCGTTCACGGCAAAGAGCTTCTGCAGGTCGATTGTCTTGGTCTCTGCCCTATGCAGTGTGAAGGGATAGGTGTTGGTCACCCGTTCCTTATCGGGCAGCACGGCGAGGTAGTGTTGCTCACCATCCGAGTGGTCGGCCCCTTGCGCAATGAGCCTACATATATATATAGGTGTGTCTCCTGTGGGCTGCAGGGTGAAGGTCACCGCCTGCGTAGCGTCGGGCGACAGGTTGTAGGCCATCGTCTGCCTGTGCACCACCTTTCGTGTTTCGGGGTCGAGCAGTTCCATGATGGCTTGTCCGCTGATATCTTTCTCCGAGGTGTTGATGATGCGTGCTGCTATGGTGGCGTTGTCGTGGGCTCTCACAAAGCGGGGCATGTTGGGTTGCACCATCACCTTCTTCTTTGCCACCGCCTCATCGGTGAGGAGGCCGTAGTTGGTGTTGGTGTCGTGTGCCAACGCCATCACCTTCCATGTGGTGAGACTCTCGGGCAGTGTGAATTGCATGGTCACCTTACCTTCGGCATCGGTATTGAGTGCGGGGAAGAAGAAGGCCGTCTCTGCAAGATTCTCGCGTATGAGCGCATCGCTTGTTGGCTGTTCTTCTTCTACCATTTCCGCTGATTCACTATACCCTGCCTTGGCTGCTTTCATCTTTGTCACAGCCACACCGGCAACTCTACCAGCAAGCTTCTCCTTCATCTCCATAGCCATGGGGGCTGATTCGAGCACCATCGGCATGGCATCATACCGTACGGCTCCATTATACTTCTGAACTCTAGTGCTATAGAAGTTGAACAGACTAGTATCGAAACTGGTGTAGTAGAGTCCAGGTGGATAATACGATTTAATGCGTGCGTACCAGTTGGTGCCGAGCGTGCGATATGATAGTCCGTCCCATCCTCCTCTGGGCAGTGCGGTGCGCAGCGGCGTGCTCACCCACCAGTGATGGGGTTTGATCTGGTCGAGCGACTTGTCGTACATCACTGCCGTGAGTTGTGCGTCGGCGGGCAGACCTTGTGGTGTGGTGACAATGGCTGTCCACGTCTCCTGCTGCCCGGGCTCCAGGCGGTTGCGGAACGTGTGCCACTTCACATCAAGGTGCTTGTCGGGCAGTGGTTTGGTCAGCGTCACACTATGGGTGTAGAGTTTGCCCTCTCTCACCCAGGCATAGGTGAGCAGCAAGCCATCGCCGTAGTCTTCTCTATACTTATATTCCTTGGTAATTATGGCGTTGCTCAGTCGTGTCATGCCGTGGTCTATCAGTTTACCATTGGCCATGGCACTATAGTAGACGCACACATTGTCGTCGGATGCCCCCAGTTGCACCTTCAGCGGTTTGCCATTGGCGGGGAAAATGGTCTGGGGGACGTAGAACCAATCGTGTGTTGTCACGCAGGGTTTGCTATCGCGTGTGGAGAAGAGCACTATTTCTTCTTTCAGCGTGTCGTTGCCACACACGGCGTGCAGGGTGTGGCGTCCTGTGCGCAGTGTCTTCACCATTGCTTTCACGTCTACGGGGGTGTTGGCCTGTGCCGTGTAGGCGTGTGTGTTGTCATCCCACCAGTAGGTCACCTCGCCTGCTATCTGCTGCCCTGCGGCGTTGCAGCGAGTGAAGGTGATGTTAGTCAGGCTGTCTTTCTCCTCTTTGTCAGGGAGGTTGGCATAGAGTGCTGTGGGTCGTGTGCCTATAGGCAGGCTCTTCATGCCTGCGTGGGTCTCGCCACCAAGGTCGGTCACGTCGGCATTGACGGTGAAGGTATAGAACTGCACACGCCAAGTGTCAGCGGCCTGGACATTGTCGTCTTTCTTTCCTATTGTCAGTGGAATGTTGACCTTAAATTCGCCTTTGTCGTCGGTAGTGAGTTCGCCTTCCGACACAGTGCGATTGGCTGATTCGTCGTAGTAGAAGCGCCACCACGATGCTTGGCGCGATGTCACCTTATACTTCACCTTGGCGTTCTGCACAGGTACGCCGGCATACGACTTTGCTCTGCCTGTCAGCGCAACGGTGTCGCCCAGCTGATACTGCTCCTTCACATCGTCGAATTCTACAAAGAAGGTTGGGCGCTTATATTCCTCCACGTTGAATGCCACGCTGCCCAGCCCTGTGGCTCTCACCTGCCATCGTCCGGTCAGGCCCTGCGTGGGCAGTTCAAAGTCGGCTGAGGCGGCACCATAGCGGTCGGTGGTCACCTCTTTTTCGTCCACCACCTTATAGTTGGCGTCCAACAGTTGCAGCTTTGCCTTACGTCCTTCCACCACGGGCATGCTGTTGTCGGCATGGCGTTTGTTTACAAAGAATGCCACATGCACTATCTGTCCTGGGCGGTAGAGGCTGCGGTCGGTGAAGAAGTGGGAATCTGTGTATATACTTTGGTCAATGTGGAAGTTGTAGTAGACATTGATTTCGTTTCTCACAAATGCCTTGTCGTTGCTTGTCGACGCCCACAGCCTATTGTATCTCTCGCCATCTTTCCACTGAAACACCACCTCACCTCGTTCGTCGGCAGTAAGTTGCAGGGGAGGTGTTGCCTTCTCATCCCAATAGTTTATGAGTTCCAGGGTGGCATGGGGTACGGGGTTACCTGTCTTGGCGTCAACTATAGTGTAGCGTGTGCGGTTATCGGGCCAACCTTCGCCCATCACATACAGGTCAGATACGAAGAGTAGCTGTCGCGTGTCTTCCACTGCGGCATTGCTGCTTGTCAGTTCAACCAGATATGCGCCGAGGGGCAGGTCGGCCACCACAAACGAGTCGGTGTGCACCTGCCATGCTGGTATGCCGGCATAGGAGTGTCGTTGTGTGAGTAGCGGCTTCAATGCCATCTTCTTCTTCAGCAGGGCATAGTCTTTCTCGTTGTTGGGAGAGAGTTCGTGCTGTCGCCCGTCAATGTCGATGGGGGTCACGGTCAGTATCAGGTCGGGCATGTTGCGTATGCCTGTCACAGTTACTGTGCGCCGCTCATTGCTGCGCATCTGCTGCACACCAAGTGCGGCATCAAACTGCGCCTGTGTCATCGTGGCCAAGGCGCTCTTGAACAGGTCGACACGTTCCCACTTCTCCCAACGCTGTATGCTCTCCTTCACATAGTCGTACAGCTGCTGCGGCTCCACATCTTTAGCACTACTCATATATCGGTAGCGTTCGTAGGCTATCTCGCCAGCCCAGGGCAGGTCCTGATAGATGTTGAGCAGCGAATCGAGTCGGGCTACATATCCGCCACCATCCGTTGTGTTGTTTCCCTTGGTGCGTTGTCCTCTCAGCACGCGCAGCGTCGACAGCATGGCTGCCACGCGATTGGTGCCAGCATTGTAGTGTTGCTGTTGCAGCAGTGCGTCGCCTGCCTCATTGGCTAGCACGTGCAGCAGATCACCGTCAAATAGACGGCTGCCGTTTGTACTCTTCAGCAGGGGTTCCAGTTCGCCAATCTTGTGCTGTGCCAGTAGCTCGGGTTGCGCCAGCGACCTGCGGAAATAGTCGGCCGACACTGCGGCGGCATCTTCGCTCAGACTGGGGTTGCGCCGATACACATTGCCCAGCACGCTGCAATACACGGCATCGAGCAGTGGGTTGTCGTCGCGCAGGGCTGCCTCGGTCTTCACCAGAGCCTCTATGGCGGGGCGCAGCGAGTCAGGACTGATGGATGAGAGATGTTGTATGCGTTGCAGTTCGGCTTTCAGCACGTGGCCATACTGCTTCTGCTGTCGCCCAAGGGTTATAATCTTCTCCAGTTTGTCAATGGCGGTCTTGGGCAAGTCTTTTTCTACTGCCTTGTCCACCTCGTTCCACAAGGTGGTGAGCTGTTGTGCATGAGCAAACAATGTCATGCTCATCAGTACTGCGATGGTAAAGAGTATTCGTTTCATAGCCAGGGGTGTTTGGGTTAGTGAAAAGTGAGGAACGATGAGTGGGCGGTGCCCCTGCTCACGTCTTCGGCAATTATCAATTCTCGATTGTTACGCGCTTGGTTTTTTCTCTTTCTTTGCCAGCATCACTATTTGATAGATATAGTCGGTGATCCACTTTTCTGAGAATCCCAGCTTCTCGTCCAGCTGTCTCACCGTCATCACGGCTTTTACTACACCAGGGTCTTTGTAGTCGTTCTTGTGGAAGATGTCTTTCACGGTTTTTTCCGTCATGTAGTAGAGGCTTTTCTTAAATATCGACGGCATGCGCAGCTTAAACTTCATGAGGTTTGTTGTCAGCATCATCAAGTCCTGCGACAGTGCCTGAAACTGATACATATACGTCTGCACATCCTGCACCTTGCGGCAACGCTTCTTGAGGCTTCCGTCTATCTCTGCAAAGAAGTCAGCTGGCGTATCATACGTAGCCATGAGCATCTTCTTGCAGTGGGCCTTTTCACCAGGGCCCAACTTGTTGTTCTGCGTTGGCACGCGCAACTTGGTCTTAAACATTCGCAGGTCGGGAAACATCGCCATGTTCGACAGGCCCAGACTGCCTGCCATAGAGGCCTGGAAATACACGCGTACGAGCATCATATAGTCCTCCATGCCACCAATGGTGACAGGAGCGCTCTTGCGACGAAACAGATTGGAAAGAAATGACATAGTAGAATGGTGTGTTTGTAATTCGATATTTCAATTCGTTATTCGACTTCTTCAAAGTGGCAAAGTTACAACAACTAATCTGAAATATCATCAACCAAACCACTTATTTGTTTCCGACCACACTTATAAGTTATGAAAACGTAACCTATCGTGTCCTAAATATTTTCACTTTGCGGTATTGACACATACGCCAGAAGCACAAGTCAACGCTTATCAATATGAGGGCGCACTCAACGCTGACAGACACCCTGATGGAGAAGGCACATGCTCAATGAAGGCTGAAAACAACCAGACTCTGACTGGTACATGGAAAGACGGAAAACCGCAGAGTAATTACTTGCATGCTATTACTGTGAGCGTAGACGTCTACGTCTGCACTATCCGAAAAAAAACACCCCCCGGGAAGTCACAGCAGACGAGGATGTCTGAGCTCCCAACTCTTAATTCTTAACACTTGATTTCCAACTTGACTTATACTGATATAGGTAGACACATTTACTAACAATTAAAATGTGTATCCATTATGAGTAGAAAGTATCAAAAGTACAGTGAAGAATTCAAGTTGTCAGTTCTTCGTGACTATTATTCTTCCGGCATGAGTAAGAAA
>JAGAZE010000002.1 GCA_017940185.1 Bacteroidaceae bacterium
TACACTCGCTTACACTCGCTTACACTCGCTTACACTCGCTTACACTCGCTTACACTCGCTTACACTCGCTTACACTCGCTTACACTCGCTTACACTCGCTTACACTCGCTTACACTCGCTTGCACTCGTTATTGTGCTGTGTGTCAATAAAATATGAGCGTTGGTGCAAACGTGCAGGCATTTTGCAAAAACTTTTCAGATGGCTGTGACGAGAAGTGTGCGTGTCAGTTCTAAGCATACTCGGCAATGCGTGTGCAGATGAGGCCATTTGCGCCTGGTGCTGCAAGTATTGCCCAATTGCATCGCAACTGTTGCCCGATTGGTCAGTGATTGGGCAATACTTGGTCGGTGATTGGGCAACAGTTGCAGTGTGATTAGGCAACAGTTGCAGTGTGATTGGGCAACAGTTGGCTTTCGGCCTTCTCTGCTCACGCTCGGCAGAGTCGATGCAAGCGTCACTCTGCCCTCGCTCAATCGCAGCGTTGGCGTTGACGTTGGCCTGCGGCCTTCGTTTTCTCGCCATGGCAGAATTGAAGCAAGCTTCATTCTGCTCATTTGGCTTATCGAAAACGTTGGCCTGTGGCCTTCGTTTTCTCGCCATGGCAGAATTGAAGCTTGCTTCATTCTGCTCATTTGGCTTATCGAAAACGTTGGCCTGTGGCCTTCGTTTTCTCGCCATGGCAGAATTGAAGCTTGCTTCATTCTGCTCATTTGGCTTATCGAAAACGTTGTCAAGATAGAGGGGAACGAAATAGTCTACCTTGTTGACGGTGAGTTGTTTCTGTTTGTCAGTACCAAAGTTAATCAGAAAAGTAGAATGATAAAACAGGGGATGTGTCAATTCTGGCACATCCCCTGTTTTGGTCGATTGTTTCAGTCTGATATCATCGTTACTTCTATGCGGCGTTTCTGTCGCAGCATGTCTTGCGCTATGCGTTGCACGTCGGCAGCTGTGACGCTGTTGAGCACCTGTTCGAAGTCGGTCTCGTAGTCGATGCCGTGGCGCAGTTCGTTGTAGACGATGTGGTCCCAGTAGCCGTTGTCGTTGATGTTTTGTCCGTGAGCCTTCAGCAGATACTTGCGCACTTTGTCCATGGATGAAGCAAGCGGACCGTTTTGGGCAATCAGTTCTATCTGTTTATAGACGATGGGGATGAGTTCCTCGTACTTTGCCGGGTCGGTTCGGAAGCTTATCTTCACCAAAGAGTTGGGTGTGGTGGTCTTGCTCATCTGGTAGCTGACACTGATTCCGTAGGTTCCGCCCTTCTCTTCGCGTACGCTGTCGGTGTAGGCTATCTGCAGACAGCGTACGAACATGTCGAGTTCAAGGTCGGTCTTAGGCAGGAAGGGCTCGGCGAAGGTGTAGTATATGCCTACTGTGGCGGCGGGGGTGTTGTTTTTCTGGTGGTAGACGTGTGTTTCGTCGGCCTGTCTTACCCGCGGATAGGTGTCGGCCCACGTCTCTTTCCTGCCTGCCGAGGGCAGCGAGGCAATGTATTGGCAGAGGAGCGGGCGCAGCTCGTCCATGTCGACGTTGCCCACGAGTATCATGTTGAAGCCGTTGGCATCGCTGAATCGTTCCTTATATATCTGCATGATGCGGTCGTAGCTCACGTGCTTGAGGCTCTCCTGCGTGCGCGGTGCTATGCGAGGGTGGTTGCCGTAGAGCAGGGTGCGTGTGGTGTCGTTGTATCCCACGGTGGGGTTGGCGTTGCGGTTGGTGAGGAACGAGCGCATGCGGTTCATTTCGCCGTCAAAGGCCTGTTCGTCACGTCGCGGCTGAGTGAAGTACAGATAAGTAAGCTGCAGCATCGTCTTGATGTCATCCGGCGATGCCGTTCCGCTGATGCCCTGTGTCTCGTCGCCCACGAAAGGCGTCACACTGACGCGCTTTGAGGCGAGTGTCTTCTGCAAAGTAAGCTGGTCGAGCTGTCCCACACCGCCCTTGACGATGGCTGAGGAGATGAGAGAGAAGTTTTGTGCATCGCTGTCGGGGTAGAGGCTGGTACCGCCCTCGCCGTAGAAGCGCATCATTATCTGGTCTTTGTTGAAGTCGGTAGGCTTCACGTAGACATTCACGCCATTGCTCAGCGTCAGTTGTGTCACCCCGTGCTTCCATTGCTTCTCTGCCACGATGGTGCCGGCGGTGGGCTCTTTGTCAATGAGGGTGGTGGCAGCGGTGGTCTCCTTATAGGGCTCAATGTCGGTGCGTTGCTGTGCCTCTGCCACCCATGTGCGCAACTCCTGCTGTGAGGGCTGTTGGAAACCGGGCTTGCCAGGGTAGTAGCACACCAGCACTTGGTTTTGGTTACTGATGATGTGTTTCACGGCTTGGTTCACCTCGTCGAGCGTCACCTCGTTGTCAAACTGCCGTGTCAGCGCCAAGTCTTCCTCGGCAGTAAGCATCGGTTCTGATGTGAGGAAGTTGCGCAGTGCCACACCCACCAAGTGTTTGTTGCCGCGGTCGTTGCGTTCGGCAAAGCTGCGTTCGGCCCGCTTCATGCGCTCAGCCTTGGCACGTTGCAGCTCGTTGGCGGTGAAGCCGTAGCGGCGTGCCTGCTCGCTCAGCGTGAGGATGGCATCGAAGGAGCCGCGTATATTCTCCTGCCGGCAGCCGAAGGAGAGAGAGAAGGCGTCTTTGGTGCGGCTCACGAAGAAACTGCCGTTGCGCGCCGAGGCATTGAGCACGGGCGGCACGGGCAGGTGTTGCAACTCCTGCAGACGATAGCTCAGCATGCGGCTGATGAGGAATTCCACGTAGTCGTCGCGCTGGTATTTCACCAAATGCTTCTCGCCATCGGGTGTGGCATCGCGCTTCATGTAGAGGTTGGCCAGCATGATGGGTTGCTCGTCATCCTGTTCGGTAGCGATGATGAGTTGGTCGTTGTCGTTCACGGGATAGTATTCGCGTTTGGCAGCGTCTTTCTTCGGTGCGGGAATCTTTCCGAAGAGCTTCTTTATCTGAGCTTCTATGCGATTGACGTCGATGTCGCCCACCACGATGATGGCTTGCAAGTCGGGGCGGTACCACTTGTGGTAGTAGTCGCGCAGGGCGTCGTAGGTGAAGTTGTCGACCACGTCCATCGAGCCGATGGGCAGGCAGTCTTCGTATTTCGTGCCTTTGTAGATGACGGGCATGACCTTCTCCATCATGCGCTGCACGGCGCGGTCGGCGCGGCGGGTGCGCCACTCTTCGTGGATGACGCCGCGTTCCTTGTCTATCTCATCATCCTCGAGCAGCAGGTAGTGGCTCCAGTCGTGCAGTATGAGCAAGCACGAGTCGATGATGCCTTGCCGTTTCACAGGCACGGCGGAGATGTTGTACACCGTCTGATCAACGCTGGTGTAGGCGTTGAGGTTGGCCCCGAACTTCACGCCGATGGTCTCGCACCACGGCACGATGTTCATGCCTTTGCCCTTGGTGTTGAAGTGCTTGGTGCCGTTGAAGGCCATGTGCTCGAGGAAGTGGGCCAGACCACGCTGGCGCGGCTCCTCCAGGATGCTGCCCACGCGCTGGGCGATGTAGAACTCTGCCAAGCCAGGCTCCTTGCCGTTGTGGCGGATGTAGTAGGTCAGGCCGTTCTTCAGCTTGCCCGTACGGTAACTCTTGTCGTTGCTCACACTCTGCGCCTGTGCCGACAGCACAATGGCGAGCAGTGCGAGCAGGGAGAGGATTTTCTTTTTCATTGGTTGTGCTTTGGTATTATGTGCTTTGAAATGCTTTTGTAGTAGCTGTTCACCACTGGCATCCTATTGTGAGCCACAGTGTGCGTCGCTGGCGTGCGTCGAGGTAGTCGTCATCGTGAGTGTTGGCTTTGCGCAGTTGCCAGCCGCCTTCGGCATAGGCCTTCATGGCTGTGTGTGGCAGCAGGAAGGCATAGCGTAGCGAAAGTCGCAGCGAATACTGTGGAGCAGTGTGGTAGAGGTACTCCCGCATGAGGTAAGTCTCCATCTGCGGGGGCGGTGCCTGTCGGTCACTCGGCGTGGCAAAGGTGCCGTCTGTGAATGGTTTGCCGCTGCCTTTGGAGTAGGAGAAGGCCAGGGCTGGGGTGAGCACGCCGCCCTTCAGCGTTGCGTTGTAGGCGGCTTCGGCCAACCATTCGTGCTGCCGTAGGTGCTGCCGGCGGAAGTAGGGGTAGACGTATGCGGTCTGCTTGCGTTCCCACCGGTGCATGCCTATGGTGATGTCGAGCAGGGGAAGGTATGGATTGCTGCCGTATGTGCCGCGGTAGGCTACGGTAATGTCGGTCCACACCTTGTTGGACAGTTTCAGTGGCGTGTAGTAGTTGTAGCGGCTTGCGCCAGTGGTCTTGTCCACATCGGCGCGGTATGAGTTTCCGTAGTCTGTCAGGTTGTCGATGGCGAGTTGCGCCGTGAGCTGGTGTGTGGCCCCCGTGGCTTGCCATGTGAGCCGTCCCTGATAGCCGTATTCGTGCCCCTTGTGCTGATTGTACGACAGCGTGTACGACGACTTTTTGCCGTAGTAGCCCTTCTGATAGGCAAAGTCGAATGCGTTGTACAGCGTGAGTGCGGGTGAGAATAGTATTTCCGCCTGTAATCCTCCGCCCGTGTGCTCGCTCAGGAAGGGCATGTCGCGGTTCTGGTCGGTGTATCCGTTCTCGCCGAACTGCTCTATCTTACCTATGAAGGCGCCGTAGTTGATGAGCGACTTGTACACTTTGTCGCTGTTGCCGTAGGTGGCAAAGCGTATGTTCTCAGTATTGCGTCGGTATGCGAAGTGCGCACCCGCATGCAGGAAGCTTCCCACGGGGACGAGGATGCCAGCCGTGGCGGTGAGGTCGAGCACGTTGTTCTTATGGCGCAGGTCCTTATACTTAGCGTAGTTGGCTGCGGCGAAGTCCACCTTGGCACCGATGGCGATGCCGTGGGCCAGTGTTGCGCTGAGGGCACCGGTGAGTTGGTAGAGGTCGGTGTGCTTGCGCCCGGTGTTGGTGAGCGAGTCTTCCACGATGTCGAAGGGCATGTGCTGCGGAGCGAAGAAGTAGGACCCTGCGGCATGGCGTGCTGCCACATTGTCGTAGGCCATGCGACCGTAGAGGTTGATGCGTGGCGACAGCCGATAGAAGGCCTCCACGTCTGCACGCAGTGTTAATGCTTTCGGTGCTTCGTAGTAGTCGGCGAACCCTCCATCCTGATTCACGAGCGAGAGACGTGCGCTGGTGATGTGTGCAGACTTCCATTGCGACAGTCCTGCGGCATTGGGCGCAGTAAACCAGGCGTTGCTGCTCTTTACTACGCTGAAGTCGCACTGCAGCATGCTGTCGGCGCGGGTGGCAGGAGGTATGGTCTGCGCACGACTGCTGTGCGAAACCATCAAGGCTCCGCACAGCAGCAAGGCGTATCGTAGTGTGTTGTTCAAAATGGTATGGTGTCGTTATTCACCTCTCAGCGAGCACTTCTGGCGCTCGTGGAAGTCGGCGGTGGAGTTGTTGGTATCCTGGAAGATGATGTGTGCTCCGTTCTTCATGGATGCTTCGGCATCGATACCGCTTGGGTCGGTGGAGCTGTCCACGCCCAGAGCATACTGATAGACCAGTTTTCCTTCATTCTCGGGCAGTGCTTCGGTGGCAGCTTTGTCCACATTGCGGTAGAGCACGTGTCCGAGCTGGTTGGTGAGTGCTGCATAGCCGGCGTCGATGTCGGCTGTGAGACGTTTCTTGCTGGCATCGATTTTGGCTGCGTTGTAAGCCTCGACACCGTCCAGTATCCATTCGTTCGGCACCTTTGCGCTGCGCCATACGGGTGTGGTGGCACGGCCAGGAGCATACCAATAGTTGTCGCTGTTCTCAAAGTATTCCTTGATGTCGACATCTTTGGCCTGGAAGAGCATCGTGGCAGGTGAGAGGCTGCTGTAGGTCCATGCGTTGGCCTGACCGTATTTGATGGTCTTCAGGTAGTGTGAAGTGGGGATTACATCGGCAGGAGCGGGATAGTAGGTGGTGTTGTTGTAGGAACGGGCCGAGGCAACGGTCACATCTTCGGTAACGTAGTCGGGGTCGTACATGCAGTAGTAGTCCTTGTTGGCGTAGTTCACCGAGTTGGTCACAGTCTGTGTGTTGTCGATGGCACCGTGAACGTTGACCACGATTTGCGAATAAGGCTCTATTACCAGCGCGCCCTGGAAGTACCAGATGCCGTTTACAGCGGGAATGTATCCTTGGCCGTCGTAGACCAGCTTGTCGCCGTCGTAGAGGTCGCTCATGGTGCCTGCCTCAGCGTTGAACTGCGGTGCGGCACCTATGCAGAGGTTGTTGATCACGGCGCGTTGGCTGCAGTTGTTGTAGAGCACAATGCACTTGTCCATGTGGAAGTTTTTCGAACCGTCGTCGAGCATCACGCCGCCGTAGTACAGCTCCTTGATGATGACTTGGTCGACATTCTGGTCTTTCAGTTCCTCGAATGTGACGTTTTTCACGGTTGTTGTCTGAAATTCCTGTGTAGTGCCGTCGTTGAGGGTGACGGTCATTTTCCAGCTTTGGGCGAACAGGTTGGTTGTCATCGCAAAGACAGCGATGGCTGAGAGTAGTATTTTTTTCATATCTGTTATCTTTTGAATGGTTTATCGGTGTTTGTCAGTTTTTGATTTTGAAACTCTTGGTGGGGGTGCGCAGTATGTAGACCCCGTTGCTGAGGTTGCGCAGGTCTACGATGGCTTTGCCGTCGGTGCCTGCCTGTACTCTGGTGATGATCTGTCCGTCGATGGAATACACTGTGACGGGCGTGCCTGCGGTGAGTCCGGAGAGAGCCACTTCTCCGGCGTTGATGCTGGGACGCACCTCATCGCCGTTGTCGGTGGCGGGCTTGTTGATGCCCGTGGCAACTGTGCTCTTCTCGAAGTGGTAGTTGGTCACGTTGTTGAGGTCGAATGAAACCTCCGTGCCGCCGGCAGTGACGACGAGCGTTGCTGCATCAAATGTCAGCAGGGGAGTGTCTGCCAGAGCAAAACGGCTCTCGCTGGCATCGCTCAACGTCACGACGAGATAGTGGGTCTCGTCGCCCGACTGGCATGTCTTGCCATGCGACAGCGAGGGCAGCAGCAGTCCTGTCAGGAAGGCTGCAAGAAATAATGAGACTTGTTTCATGTAAAGTTTTGATTAAATTGTTGTATGTTAGGATTGTTATCTTACGATGCGTCGGCGCGAAACGCTCAGCTCAATGTTGATGTTGTTGGCACTGTCGGGGCTTATCACCACTTGTCCGCGAGTGCCGTTGCAGATGTATCGGTAGTCGTCGATATCAATGGTGTTGGCCGATGTCACGCTGTACACGCCTGCAGGCACGTTGAAGCGTGCTATGCCGACAGCGTCGGTGGAGTCGACGAAGACCGATGCTGAGGCATTCATCATCTCCACGCGGGCACCCGTGTACGGACCGATGGGGTATGTCTCCGGATAGATGAGGCGCACCGTGACCTGCTCCGTGCGGTAGGTCTCCTCGTAGTCGCAACTGCACAGCAGGGCAACCAGGGCACATATATATATAGGGTGTAGCTTCATGATGTTGTCAGGCGTTATTCTTGGTCAGGATTATTATCTTCTTTCTTTTTCGATTCTCTGTTATCCGTTTTATAGTTTCAGCTTCATCGCCAGTCCGTAGTAGAACCGTGGAATGTATCCGCTGGCAAAGAGCGATGTCTTCAGTCCTGTCTGCGACGAGCGGACGTGTCCCATGTTGTTTAGGAAGTTGTTGGCATAGAACGACAGCGAGATATGGTCGCCTATCTCTTTGGTGATAGTGAAGTTCACGGAGTAGAACTTCGACAGGTAGTCGGGATTCAGCGTGTAGGGATAGTTGGTCTTCACCACGAGTCGTGAGAGCTGGTTGTAGAGTGTCTTGTCGTTGTCTTTCGCCCAGAGGAAGGCTTCGGAGAAGGGTATTTTCACGTCGGGGTTGTCCCATGTGGAGTAGTATTCCGGATACACTGCCACATACTTGTTGCGCGTGTCCTTTGTGTAAGGCTGTCCTTCGTATTCGTTGATGTTGTCGAGCACCACGCCTCTCTGTCCGTGCTTCCCTTCCACGAGCGAGCGGCTGTAGCGGAAGAGCGATGCCTCCACGCGCAGGGCAAGGATGAGGCGCACCTTGGGGATGTGTGTGGTGAAGGTGGCATTGAGATTGACCTGTCTCGATTCGCTGCCGTTGGCCACTGTGGCCGAGGCAGCGTAGGATGGTGAGGAGGTGGTGGTGCCGCGGTAGTAGCCGATAAGCGGATAAGTGGAGTTGGCACGAGTGCCTACACCTGTGGTGTTGGCTGCGAAGAGCGTCTCGTCGATCCCGCGATAGCTGTAGAAGTTACCGTCAATGCGTATGGAGGTGCGCAGGGCTTTTATCTGTGCGAAGTCCACTGTCCATTCCAGTCCCGAGCGGCGGATGGGCGAGCCGTTGACAAAGGTGCGTGTGGCGTTGTAGGCCAGGCGCTCGGTGTAGGCCAGCTCCACGGGAGCATGCGTGCCGCTGGCATCGTAGAGCGTCACAACGCCTGTTACCGGGTCGATGGAGTAGCGACGGTCGGCACTGGCGATGGGCGTGCCCTCGATGGCCGACTGCGAGGTGGTCTTGTAGGCGAAGGGCGTGTACTGCGCCACCGACATGTAGGGGCGGAATGTCTTGTGATGGAAGAACGATACCGATACCTTGGTACCACCGATGTTGGTTTCCAGTCCTATATCTGTCTGATGGGTATACTGCCACTTCAGATCAGCGTTGTAGATGGGGTTGGCTACGTAGGTGTAGTAGGCGTAGTAGGCACGGTTGTTGACGTTGCTGCCGGGTGTGAACGCCAGGATGTCTGAATAGGACGGGGCAGGGTAGAGCACCTGGAAGGAGGGCAGTTTTACGCTCTTTCCCCATCCGGCATGCAGTGTGAGCCGACGCAGCCAGCCCTTTCCGTCCTCCACGATGTTGTATCGGGCATTGAAGCGTGGCGACAGCGATGCCACCGTGCCGTAGGCCGACCTCTTTATGGCCGTGATGTCGTCGCGCAGGCCTGCCGTGAGCTGCAAGGTGGATGTGCCGCCAGTGGGAATAGTGATGTTTTCCTCCAGAAACAGGGCTGTGTTGTGCATGGTGGGCAACAGGTCGTAGCGATATTCGCGCCATGTAGGAGCGTAGCGCATGTCGTCGTAGTAGGTGCCGCGCCCGTTGTTGCCGTTGGCCTTATGCTCCACGCCCGCCATGAGGCGGTTGGTCACCCTGCCTATGCGGCGTATCCAGTCGCCTTTCAGCTGAAGGGTCCAGTCGAAGGGCTTCTGCGCGTTGTACGAACGTACATACCAGTAGCCCGTGGGGCCGAGGATGATGTTGGTATTGGGGTCTTCCTCGTAGTCGTGGGCGATGAAGTAACCCTCCTGCATGGAGTGGATATAGGGCTGTGCCGATGCGCTGCTGGCGTTATTGTAGTATTCTGCCCGTTTGTCTTGCACCGAAAAGGTGGCGCGAAACGATAGGTTTGTTATCCATTTGGCATTGAGCAGCAGGCGCATCTCCATGTTTCCGCGCAGCATGTTGTCGCGCACCTTGGTATACGACTTGAGCGTTTCGTCGGGGTCTGCCTCCGAATTGTAGCCTCCCACATTGCCGGTCAGTGCGGCATGAAGCGTCAGTGGGGTGGTGTTGCGGAAGAAGGTATTTGAGTATTTCAGCGTCATCACGTTGCGCTGGTAGGCGGTGTAGGGCGATGCGATGTCGGTGAAGGAGCGTGCGTCTTCCACGTTGGCGTTCACCACGCCGCGGTTTCTGCCCATGTCGAAGCCTTTGCTCACAGCTATCTGGCGTGTGTGCTGGCTGAGTTTGCCCTCGATGATGAAAGGCGACTTGCCCTTTCGGGTATGCACTTTCACCACGCCGTTGCTCAAATCGCCGTATTCCACCGACGGAATGCCCGTCACAATGTCTACACTTTCTATGTCCGACGAGCCTATGTTGCGCGTTCCTGCACCGAGCGTCTCGCCCATCATGCCGTTGTTGTCGATGCGTTGGCCGTCTACTTCTATGGCAGTGCCGAACGAGGCATTGCCCTTCTCGCTGCTGCCTGAGCGCAGTGCCATGCGGTCGTCGCTCATCAGCGAGCCGTTGATGGTCTTGCCGCCGGGCAGCAGGGTGCTGATGTCTGTGATGTTGAGCACCTGTTGGTTGTCGAGTGCCGTGCGGTCCACCGAATAGGAGGTGGTGCCGCCATCAGTGTTGCGCCGTGCCACCACTTCGATGCCTTCCAGCTTGAGGTTCTCCTCCTGCATGACCAGATCGGCCACCACGTCCTTCGTGCCTATGGTGAGAACTTGGGTGAGTGGCACATAGCCCATACACTGCACGGTGACGGTCGCCTTTCCGGCAGGCACATGCGCTATTCGGTAGCGTCCCTGGGCATCGGTGATGGCCCAAAGCTTGCTCTCTTTGAGTAATACCGAGGCATATTCCACAGGCTGTCCGTCGGCCGACGATGTCACACGGCCGCTCAACAGCACTCCCTGGGCCATGCAAGGACTGCAAAGCACAAGAAACAGTATATAAATATGGTGTAGAAGATATTTCATCTGTGCGCATGCAAAAGTAGACACGCACAGAAAGCGGCACAATACCTAAAAACAATGATTTTGCTTCTCCCCCCTCTCCGTTCTCTCCTCTCTCCCCCGACGCCAGCCTTATCGTAAGTTAATCTCCACCCTCCCGGCGCTCACGGTCTATCTGCTGGAAATCCTTCTGTCGCAGCACAAACGAGTTGGTAAGATACTTCTCCCTCACCACCTTGTTTGCCGCCAACTCTTCCGGGCTCCCCTGAAAGAGTATGCGGCCCTCAAAGAGCAGATAGGCACGGTCGGTGATGGTAAGCGTGTCCTCCACATTGTGGTCGGTAATCAATATGCCGATGTTGCGGTATTTCAACTGCCACACAATGTACTGAATATCCTCCACCGCTATGGGGTCGACACCGGCAAAGGGCTCGTCGAGCATGATAAACTTGGGGTCGATGGCCAGGCAACGTGCAATTTCCGTGCGACGGCGCTCACCGCCCGAAAGCCTGTCGCCCGTGTTGTGGCGCACCTTCTCCAGGCGCAGGTCCTTAATCAGACTCTCCAACTTCTCCCGCTGGTAGTCTTTTGGCTTGCCCGTCATCTCCAGCACCGCACGGATGTTGTCCTCCACCGTCAGCTTGCGAAACACCGACGCCTCCTGTGGCAGATAGCCAATGCCGTGACGTGCACGCTTGTAGACCGGATACGACGTGATGTCGTGATCGTCGATGAACACACGGCCGGCATCCGACGTCACCAGCCCCGTCGTCATATAGAAAGTGGTGGTCTTACCGGCACCGTTAGGGCCCAGCAAACCCACAATCTCGCCCTGGCGAACGTGGATAGACACATCGTTGGCCACAATGCGACGGCCATAGCGCTTCACCAAACCCTCGGTGCGAAGAACAGACGACGACTCGGAGGGAACAAATGCTGAGGTATTCATAGGATGGGATATAACAGAGGAAATGGAGATAAGAGAAAAGGCAGTGTTACCAGCGACGTCGGAGGCCGCCACGAGGCAGCATCATGCCGATGACTGAGCCGATGAGCAGGTCGTTAGTCTTGGATGAAGACGGCGAAGACGACGAGGACGATGAGAACAATGAGCCACCGCCACTGGCGGAAGGATGAACAAGGGAATAGTATTGTGCCAACTCCTCATCGCTGGGCAGCGTGCCTTCCTCTTCGTATTGACGGGCGATGCCAAAGAGGTCGGTAAGATGAGACTTGTATTTTTCTTCCAGCGGATGATGCGACGAGAGACCCCATACGGAAAGATATGAGAAGAGCACCATAATCAAGAATGCCACAATCCACAGTATCCATGAGAAGAAAGCCATAAAATCATCATCGGTGAAACAACGAGTGGGGTAGAGGTCGGCTACTAATGCCAACACACTGACTATCTTCCAACACAGATGGCGACGGCGCTCAAGCCGCACATAACGATCCAGCTCAAGCAAGTCGATTGTCTTTGGCTTCCATGCCTCAAAAGAAAAAAGAAGAGCAAAAAGCTGTATGAAGTAAACAGGCAAATAGCTGAATTTAGGCCACCAACCCTCATAGCGGCACAGATAATAGCCCACAGCCGGCATCGCCACCAACAGGGGAGCAAGGGCGGTTGTCCAGTGAGGAATGTGGTGATAGGTGATGGAAAAATTCATGCCAATCTACTTTTCAACACTGCAAAGATAGAGACTTTTGCCAAAAGAAAACACAACGAAATGGAAAATAGCTTTGCCACAAGCAAAAGCAAAGGCAAGAAAATACAAAGATATTTTTGCAGGATACACTTTTTGCGTAATTTTGTGGCATCAAAATTGAGAAAAAAGTGACATACATACCACACTCATAATGCGCAACATCTTCACCATCACGCTCTTCAGCCTTGCCATACAGCTCATTCATGCGCAAGGATACAACCACGATATGGGAGAAGACAGCCTCTACAAGTACGAATCCCTGGCCGACAAACTGTTCAAATTGGAGAAAAAACACGACGCCTTCAATGTGTGGGTGAACTTCGCTGCCTCTTTTCAGGCAACGGACGAAGACGGCAAGTGGGAAACACGGTTCGCCAACAGGGAACTGAGACTCGAAATAGCAGGCAACATCAACCAACACCTCTCCTACCGACTGCGCCACCAACTCAATAAAAGCAATGCCGCAAAAGGAGGCGACAACTTTGCCAAAGCCACCGACCTGGCGTGGATAGCATGGCACTTCAACGACAAACTGAACATACAGGCGGGCAAGATATGCCTCAACTGGGGAGGATTTGAATACGACGAAAATCCCATTTTCATCTACCGCTACTCCGACTTCGTCGATGCCATGGACATCTACATGGCTGGAGTGGGCGTGAGCTACAGGCCCGTGCCGTCGCAAGAGTTTGTGCTGCAAGGTACCAATACCTACAACGGCTCTTTCCACGAAGAATGGGGACACGGAGCCGTGGCGGTAGACACACACAACGGAAACATTACCCGACTGCAAAAAAGCCGACTGCCACTCACCTTCATTGCCAACTGGAACGGAAACTTCTGCAACAACCGTCTGCAAACAAGATGGGCATGGGGAATACAGAGCCTCGCTAAAGGAAAGACAGGACGCCTGCTCACATTGGGACAGCAACTCAACATGCCACGACTGCAATGGTATGTCGACTACTACGGAGGATGGTACGACATCGACCACTTGCGCTTTGCCAACAAAGACCTCACACAGTGGGCGGAAGACAATCCCATATTCGACTCGCGCACCGAAGATGCCGAGCCGACAGCAAATGACACGCCGCCGCTGCTCATGGCCGATGTGCGATACCACTCGCTGGTGACAAAAGCCAACTGGCAGTTTGCCACAAGATGGAACCTCATGCTCAAAGCTACCTACGAAACAGTGAGCGCAGCACATAAAAGCAACTTCCACAACTACCGGAAAAGCTTCGTCTACGCAACAAGCGTGGAGTATTACCCCATAGAAAAACAAAACCTGCGTTTCTTCCTGGCATACATAGGACACAAAGTCGACTATTCCAAACGCTCCGCACTGCAAGACAACAACACCAACCGAATAGAACTGGGACTGATGTACCGCATGAAGTGCTTCTGACAGAAACAACAAGCACCCGACAATCAGAATATTCAACATAATCAGACTCACCGGAATACTCAGATTACTCGGCACACACCGACCATTCCAAATACAAATAACCCAATAACACTCATCCATTATGGCTAAAAAAGCAGACAAATTCAGAGTAGAGTCCGACCTTCTGGGCGAACTCCAAGTGCCGGCCGAAGCATACTACGGCGTGCAGACACAACGCGGCATCAACAACTACCGCATCTCCAACACTCACATGTGCGACTACCCCGACTACGTCATTGCCATGGCTTACACCAAATGGGCTGCCATACGCACCAACAACGAGCTGGGAGTAATCAACAACAAGATTACAAAAGCTGTGGAGAAGGCTTGCAAGGAAATCGTGGAAGGCAAGATGCACGACCAGTTCCCCACCGATATGGTGCAGGGCGGCGCAGGCACTTCGGTCAACATGAACGCCAATGAGGTGATTGCCAACCGTGCACTCGAAATCATGGGCTATGAGCGCGGCGACTACCAACACTGCTCGCCCAACGACCACATCAACTGCGGACAGTCGACCAACGACGCCTATCCCACAGCCATACATCTCACCATCGTGCGCATGCACAAACCCCTCGTCAAGGCACTGCAAGACCTCGTGACGACGCTCAGAGCCAAGGGACGTGCATGGGACGGCATCATCAAGATGGGACGCACGCAGCTGCAAGACGGTGTGCCCATGTCGGTAGGACAGGAGTTCACAGCCTTTGCCAACTGGCTCGGCGAAGAGGTGAAACACCTCAATAAAGAACTGAAGCCTCTCTATGAAATCAATATGGGCGGTACCGCCATCGGCACAGGCCTCAACGCTGCGCCCGGCTTCCCCGAGGTGTGCGCCAAGCACCTGGCAGAACTCACCGGCGAGCCCTTCACAGCTGCAAAAGACCTCGTGGCCGCTACACCCGACACCGGACAGTATGTCAACTACTCGGCAGCGCTGAAGCACCTGGCAGTGAAACTCTCCAAGATATGCAACGACCTGCGCCTGCTCGCTTCCGGTCCTTGCTGCGGACTCCACGAAATCAACCTGCCCGCCAAGGCACCCGGCAGCTCCATCATGCCCGGAAAGGTGAACCCCGTCATACCCGAAGTGACCAACCAGGTGTGCTTCAAGGTTATCGGCAACGATGTTACCGTAAGCTTCGCCGCAGAAGCAGGACAGCTGCAGCTTAACGTGATGGAACCCGTCATACTGGAAAGCATTCTCGAGAGCATGACATGGCTCACCAACGCCATCAACACCCTGCGCACAGAGTGCATAGAAGGCATCACCGTCAACAAGAAGCACACCGCCGAAATGGTGAAGAACAGTATCGGCATTGTAACGGCCCTCAATCCCTACATCGGCTACAAAGCCAGCACCAAGGTGGCAAAGAAGGCACTGGAGACAGGCAAGTCTGTTTACAGCATCGTGCTCAAAGAAAAGCTCATGGACAAGAAGCAACTCGACGAAGTGCTCAACCCGAAGAACATGCTGCAGTAATAGCAGGACAAGCCCTGCCGGTAATGGTCAACAACCGGCAGACAAAAGCCAAAACGAGGGAGTGTCGTTATCGACACTCCTCGTTTTTTGTCTCAACGCCGAGCCATGCACAAAGACAAACAAGAGACACCATATATAATATGTGCGCGCGGGCGTGCGCGTGAGAATGAAATCCGACCTTTTCTCGCCTCAACAATGCTCAAGCAAGCTTGGCATTGTTGAGGCTTATCGAAAACGTTAAGTTGCTATACAAGCAAAAAGCAGGAAAATCCGAAGTGTCACTTCGGATTTTCATACTTGTCCTTTCGCTTTCGGGCATGTCAGTTGCCGCCGCCCATGCCGCCCATGCCGTTGAGGTCGATCTGCTGGTTCTGCAGGTCCTTGTAGTTGTTGTCTACTTCCTTTGTCTGCTTCTGCTGCTGTGTCTTCAGCTTGCCGAAGCTGTAGGTGAGCTGCAGCATCACCGTCTGCACCGGCACGCGCACACGCTGCAGCTGGCGGTAGTTGGGCCCCGAGGTGTAGGTGTCGAAGCAGAACTTGCCGCCATGGCCCAGCCCGCTGATGCCGCTCAGGCCCACGGTGAGCTTGTCGTTGAAGAACGAGCGGTTGATGGTGGCGTTCACCATGTTGAACCCCGATGTCCAGCCTGGCAGGATGAAGGTCTTGGTGCGGTTGATGAGGTAGAGGTTGAAGTTGAACTTGGCAGGCAGCTTCTGCTGCAGACCCACCATGCTGCTGAGCTTCCAGCCGTGGTTGCGGCGCCCTGAGACGGTGCTCTCCAGGTCGGTGTAGCTCACCTCCTCGTTGACGATGAAGCGCGTGGACTGCCAGGGCGACCAGCTGGCAAACATGTTGAAAGCCGACTGGCGGGTCTTCACGTTGTTGCCATACGTGTTGTGCAGTATTTCACCCTCCAGGAACGAGTATTGCGAGATGCCGTTGTTGCTTATGCGCTGCTGCAGGTTGGCTGTGAGCATCAGCTTTCCGAGGAAGGCGTTGAACGAGAGGCGCAGCGTGTGGCTCTTCTCCACCTTCAGATGCGTGTTGCCATAGCTGATGGAGGTGGGGTTGCTGCGGTCTATGTAGGGGTTGAGATAGCCTATGCCGGGGCGCGAGATGCGCATGTTGTAGGTCAGACCCAGATTGACTACCGGTGCCAGGGCATAGGAGATGGTCATCGAGGGGACGAAGTTGCCGTAGCGCTTGCTGAAGTTTTCGCCCTGTCCGAGGCGGTATTCCACATGCTGCCAGGTGTGCTCGTAGCGCACGCCGGGCTTCAGTCCCCACTTGCCCAGCTTGATGTCGTCTTCCAGATAGGCCGCCGCCACATGGTTGGTGAAGCGGTAGTGCATGCTCATGTCGGGCGAGAAAGTCATCTCGCCGTCCTGGTCGAGATAGTAGTCGGAGATGGCTTTGGAGAGGCGCGTGCTGTATTTCAGTCCGGCCGACAGTGTCTGTGTCTTGCTGACGGGCACCACATAGTCGGCCTGCAGGGTGTGCTCGGTGGTGCGGTTGTCGTCGAGCGACTTGCGGCTGGTGAGGTCGAGGGGCAGTTGATAGGCTTCGTCGAATAGTGTCCAGTTGTCGGTGCCGGTGGGCTGATAGCCCAGCTGATAGATGAGCGACAGCCAGTGGGTGTGGTCTTTGTTGAAGAAACGCTGGTAGTCGATGCTGGCTTGCAGGTTGTTCCACTTCTGCACCTGCTTCATGCGGTTGCTGTAGCTGTAGCTCATGGGTGCCAGCGACATGTCGGCGCCGCTGTAGTTGTAGACCATGTCGGTAGTGGGAAATCCGCGGTCTTTGTTACGGCTGTTCATCAGGGAGAAGCTGGCATTGAGGTTCGACATGCTGTCGAGTTCCACACCGGCACCCAAGGATGCCATGACAAAGTTCTGAATCTGGCGGCCCGACTGATGATAGGTCATGTCGGAGGTGAGCTGGTTGTTCAGTATGGAGTGGCGGTTGATGTCTACTGTTGTGCGGTTCATCTCCATGTGGTTGCCGAAGAGCTGTGCGGAGTACGACCACTTGCCCTGCTGTCCTGTGAGGCTCACGCCGCCGCCCACGCCCTCGCGGGCTGCCATCAGATTGGCCTGACCGCTCACACCGTTCATCTTCTGTGTCTGGCCGTCCTGCGTCTGCATCACGATGTTGAGCACGCCGCCCGTGCCCTCGGCGTCGTAGCGTGCACCGGGATTGGTCACCACCTCAATGCTTTTCACCATCGAGGCGGGCATCTGCTTGAAGGCAATGCTGGCATACTGGCTCAACATGGGGTTGGGTTTGCCGTTGACGTAAACCTGGAAGTTGGACGAACCGTTGACGGTGATGTTGTCCTGTCCGTCAACGGTCACCATCGGCACCTTTCGCAGCATGTCGAGCACTGTCTGCGTGCGGCTGTCCTGGTCGTTCTCCACGCTGTAGGTCATCTTGTCGGCTTCCATCTTCACGAGGGGCTTGGTGCCCACCACTTCAACGCCCGCTACCACCTGGGCGTCTTCTTCCATAAGAATGGTGCCCAGATTGAGCTCGCGCTCACCCTTGAGGGTGAAGGGCTTTTCTACTACTTTCTTGCCGATGGCGCTGAGCTGCAGCACGAAGCTGCCCTGCCCCTTCACCTCCTGGCTGACAAGACCGTCGCCATCGGCCACCGACATGGCCACGGGTTTCTCCCTGTTGTCGGACGTGTAGACGCGAACGGTGACGTAGGGCTCGCTCTCTTGTGTCGTTGCATCTTTCAGTTGTGCCTTCACCAGGGTGGTCTGCGCGTCAATGGTGAGACTGCATAGCGTCAGCAGAAGCAGCAACAAGCCTCTGCGTAGCTGTGAGCATGTGGTTGTGTGTGTCATGATAGTGTAGTTTTAGATGTTGTTTCGTTTTCCTTTTGCCATGTGTCCCATGCTTCGTCAATGCTCTCTATGCCGATGCCGAGCAGCGACATCTGTCGGAACAGTTCGGGCAGCCGCTGTTTGAGAAACGCATTGCGCCGTTGGCGTGTGATGCGGCGCACGGCACCCTTGCTCACAAAGTAGCCCAAGCCGCGCTGATTGTAGACAATCTCTTCGCGTGCCAGCTCGTCGAAGCACTTCATGGCAGTGTTGATGTTGACCTGCAGCAGGGCGGCATACTCGCGCACGGAGGGGATACGTGCTCCCTCGGCGTAGGTGCCGGCAAGAATCTCATCGGCAAGGCGGTCGGCCATCTGCAGGTAGATGGGTTTGTCGTTGGAGAATGTCATAGGTTAAAGATTTATCCATTTGCGGCCCGTGAGCTGCAGGCGGCAGAACAACAGGTAGGCAAGTGCAAAGTTAGCAATAGTAATGACGGGAAGGATGATGCCGGAAAGAGTCTTTATCGTCGCGATGTGTTCAGTAATCTGCTGCTCGCCCATGTGGTTGGCGACTGTGCCCAGCAGCAACATGAGGAAGATGAATACTATCAGCGTGCAGAGGGCGGGCTTCTTGCGGAAGAAAGTTCCGCCGAGGATGAAGAGAGAGACAATCCAAGCGGAGAACCATACGTCGAGCCATACGCTGACATCCTGTATGCCGATGCTGGTATTCTTGAACGTGGAGAGCATGAGTCGCGGATGCTCTACGCCAAACAGTCCGGAGGCTGCCCACTGCAAGAAATCGGCAGCTACCAAACCTATCAGGAATGCTATCGTGTAGCCTACGATGACTACCAGATGACGCGCCAGGAATTTCTCCATGTTTGAGGCAGGCAGCATGAGATGGTTGAGGGCGGTTAGCTTCTTCTTATACAGGGAATCAAAGACGCTGCCGCAATACATGAGGGAGACGAAGACAGAGACGATTATCATGATGCCCGCCATGCGGAGCGTGTGTCGTGTGTAGTCTACGGGGTTGCCGAGGATGGCCACAACGATGAAGGTAAACAGCATGACACCGCACACCATGAGGGGCGTCGTGAGAAGGTTGCGACGCTCGGCGGAAAGGTTCCATTTCAGAGTGTGCCAGAAACGGCGTAGATTGAATGTTGTCATAAGAATAAGGTGTTGTGGTGGGGGTGAAACTTGTTGATAAATGATTACCGGTGTGAGCCGTCTATAGTTTTATGAGTCCTTTCACTGCGGCATTGAACAGCAACTCGAGGTTCACGGGTGTCTCAGCATCGCCGTCCTTTCTGGACAGCACGACGGCATTGCCCTGCAACGTGGGCTCTGCATAGAGCTCGTCGCCTGTCATCTCGCTGGCATGGCGCATGCCGAAGGCGTAATGGCCGGCGATGGTGTCGATGCCGGCATTGAGGATGAGTCCGTCGGTGGAAAGCATCAGCACGTGGTCGAGAAGGGATGCGACATCGTGCACCTGATGGGTGGAGATGATCACGAGGCGGTCGTCGGACATATTGTCGGCCACGACCTTGCGAAACAGGCTCTTCGACGGGATGTCGAGCCCGTTGGTGGGCTCGTCCATGAGCAGCAGGCGGGTGTTGGTGGCAAGCGCCATCGACATGTACACCTTTTTCTTCTGGCCTAAAGAGAGATGCTTCAAGTGCAGGTCGCCGGAAAGCTCGAAGGCATCGAGACAGCTGCGGAGCGTCGCCTCGCTGAAACGCGGATAGAACATGCTGTTCATCTCAACGTAGCGCTTCAGGCTCATGTCGGGCAGGTCGTATTCCTCGGGGACGATGAACACTTCGCGCAACATGTCGGGATGACGGCGACAGGCTTCCATGCCGTTGATGCGAACGTGACCCTGTTGGGGGCGCAGCAAACCCGAAAGAAGGTAGAGCAGCGTGGACTTGCCTGTGCCGTTGACACCAAGCAGACCGTAGATGCGGTTGTCCTGAAGCTGAAGGCTGAAGTCCTCAAACACGCGATGCCGTCCGTTGGGGTAGTGGAAACGTAGGTTCTGAATGTCAATCATAATTATATTGTATTGGTTTTTGTGCTTGATAACGGTGTACTTGTAGCGGATTATTGGTGTACTACTATACTATGACACTGCAAAGGTGGCGTGTTTGTTTTGTTCCTGCAAATTTTTTGGCAACTTTTTTTACTTGATGAGATGAAAACCGTCTGCAACCGCCCTATAGAAGAGCATTGCCGAGAATCTCCGGCGGGGTACGACGCATCATTGAGGGCATGTCGCGGTAGGCGTTTTCGCCTCGTTGTCCGGTAAATTTCGCTCCATCGGCTCGCAACTGTTGCCCAATCACCTTGCAATTAGGCAACACTTGCGTTGCAATTGGGCAACGCTTGCGATGCAATTGGGCAACGCTTGCGATGCAATTGGGCAATGCTTGCGATGCAATTAGGCAATGCTTGCGATGCAATTGGGCAACAGTTGCGTTGCAATTAGGCAACAGTTGCGTTGCAATTGGGCAACGCTTGCGTTGCAATTAGGCAACACTTGCGATGCAATTGGGCAACAGTAGGCTCCCGCATAGAGACCAGCACATACAAAAAGCAGCCGTCTGCGATAGACGACTGCTCTTATGTTGTGATATTGCTATGTAAGTTTGGGTGTTGCTTTGGGCTGTTGTGGCATTCTTACCGTTAGTATGCCAGCAGCTGTCCGGGTCGGATGCGCAGGTCGCTGCCTATGCCGTTTTTCCTGCACAGCTCTTCTACCGTCACACCACGCTTGCGGGCGATGGAGTAGACGGTTTCTCCGGCTTCCACTTTGTGGAACTGCGCCTGTGAGCCCGTTGACTTCGAAGCGGTGGTCTTCTGTCCGCCTCTGGGTGCGTTTGAGCTGTGCACGTCGGCGGGGTTGTAGGTGTTGGAGTGTTTTCCGCGCAGTTGTGTGGCGCGTGCCGACTCGCGCTCTATCGTTGAGCGGCGGAAGTCGTAGTAGTCGCCAGTGATATCCTGTGCACGGAAGTCGAAGAAGAGTGCAGGATTGAGTGCTACGCCGCACAGACGTGTCTCAAAGTGCAGATGCGAGCCGGTGCTACGTCCGGTGTTGCCGCCGAGCCCGATGGGTTGGCCGGCGCGCACACGCTGGTTTTCGCTCACCAGCTGCTTGGAGAGGTGTCCGTAGTATGTCTCCAGACCGTTTTCGTGACGGATGATGACATAGTTGCCATATCCCTTAGCTTCATAGCGCACTACACGTACTCTTCCGCTCCATGCTGCGCGGATGGTGTCGCCGATGTAAACCTTGATGTCCAGTCCTTTGTGTACGCGTCCCCAGCGTGGGCCGAAGTTGGAAGTGATGACCCGGCTGGGTGTGGGCATGTGGAAACGGCGCAGATCGATGCGATAGCTTTCGGGCAATACCTCGCGCACGTGTGTCGATCTGCTGCTGAAGTCGCTGTAGAGGTTGCCTGCGGGGTTGAATCGTCCCTCACGTGCGGTGAGTGAGCGCAGGGTGAGTGTGTCTACGGAGCGCATGCGGCGGTCGACGGGTGCCTGACGGGCCAGCAGGTCTTGTGCCTGGGCACTGAACACGGTCGACAGGGTGAGCAGAAGTGTTACGGCTACGTTGCGGAGGATTGCTGTGTGTTGGGTCATAGTGTGCTGTTTTGGTGAATACTGTGTCCGCTTCTCGGGGTGTGTGAGGGGTGTTGACGGGGTGTGCGGACAGTCTTTCTCAAAAAAGACTCTGCAAAGGTAACGCGTTTTTGCCGATATATTGCCCCCTTTAACGTTTTTTTTATTGCACTTTAACCTTTCAAATGTGCAATTTACTTCCCTCCGAAGCCCTGTTTATGCATATTGGGGGAAATTTTAGGCACGAAGGAAGTTTTAAGGTGTGTCTCTTTTTTTTGTTTGCATTCTTTAACGCTTTGCGCATTTTGGGCATGTTTGTGCCACTGTTGTCACGTGTGTCAGGATATGGCGCCCCAGTTGATGTTGTCCTTTTTGAGTTGTTGCAGTCGTTGCCACAGCATCTGGTACTCGGGCAGTGTGGCATCGGGGTCGTTGTCTACAATGCGTTGTGCCTGTTCGCGCGCCATCTGTACGATGGCACCGTCGCGTGCAATGTTGGCTATCTTCAGGTCGAACATCATTCCGCTCTGTTGCGTGCCTTCCAGGTCGCCCGGCCCACGCAGTTTGAGGTCGGCCTCGGCTATGCGGAAACCGTCGTTGGTGTCGCACATGATGTCGAGTCGTCGGCGGGTGTCCTTGCTGAGCTGATAGGGAGTGACGAGCAGGCAGAACGACTGGTCGGCTCCGCGACCTACGCGTCCGCGCAGCTGGTGGAGCTGTGCCAGGCCGAAGCGCTGTGCCTCGTAGATGATCATCACTGAGGCATTGGGTACGTTGACGCCCACCTCAATGACGGTGGTAGATACGAGTATCTGTGTCTCGCCGCTGATAAAGCGTTGCATCTCCGCCTCCTTTTCTGCCGGCTTCATCTTGCCGTGCACCTTGCTGATGCGGTACTCGGGGAACACTTCCTGATAGTGGGCATAGCCCTCGTCGAGGTTTTTGAGGTCCATTTTCTCGCTTTCCTTGATGAGCGGGAACACTACGTAGACCTGTCGCCCCTCTTTTATCTGTTGTCGGATGCCGCGGTAGATGTCGTCGGCGCGGCTGTCGTACTTGTGTAGCGTGACGATGGGCTTGCGGCCGGGCGGCAGTTCGTCGATAACGCTCACGTCGAGGTCGCCGTAGAGCGTCATGGCCAGTGTGCGGGGAATGGGAGTGGCCGTCATCACGAGAATGTGTGGCGGGTGCTCGCTCTTGTTCCACAGACGTGCACGCTGTGCCACGCCGAAGCGGTGCTGTTCGTCGATGATGGCCATGCCCAGACGGGCAAAAGCCACATTGTCTTCGATGATGGCGTGGGTGCCTACGAGTATGTGTATGCGTCCTGCGGATAAATCGTCGAGTATCTCCTTTCGGCGTTTGCCCTTCACGATGCCCGTGAGCATGGCTACGCGCACCTCCATGCCTTCGAGCAGTGCCGTGAGCGTGGCGGCGTGCTGTTCGGCGAGTATCTCCGTGGGAGCCATGATGGCCGCCTGAAAGCCGTTGTCGATGGCCATGAGCATGGCCATGAGTGCCACGATGGTCTTGCCCGAGCCCACATCGCCCTGTAGCAGGCGGTTCATCTGGCTGCCGCTGCGCACGTCTTCGCGTATCTCGCGCAGCACCCGCTTCTGTGCGTTGGTGAGAGTGAAGGGCAGGTGGTAGTAGAAAAAGGTGTTGAAGGCATGCCCGATATGGTGGAAGATGTAGCCGTTGTGCTTGCGGCGCTTGTCGGAAGCGTAGCGCAGAATGTTGAGCTGTATGTAGAACAGTTCCTCGAACTTCAGTCGGAAGGTCGCCTTCCTCACATCTTCAGCCGTGCGTGGGTAGTGTATGTTGCGCAGTGCTTCATCGCGAGAGACCAGTTGCAACCGTTGTGTGATGAAGGGGGGCAGCGTCTCGGGCAGCGGGGCCGTGAGCTTGTCGAGCATGTTTCTCACGATGCGCTCTATGGCGCGCGACGTCATGCCCGCCTTCTTCATGCGGTCCGTGGTATGGTAGTGTGGCTGCATGCTCATGGCCTTGAGCTGTACGTCGGTGGCCTTTTCTATCTCGGGATGGGCTATCTGCAGGCGGTGATTGAACAATGCAGGCCGTCCGAAGACGATATATTCCGTAGTGGTGTCGTAGTGCTGAAGCACCCACTTGGTCTGCTGAAACCACACCAGGTCGAGCACGTCGTTGCCATCGGAGAAGTGTGCCACCACGCGGCGCTTGCGCGGACCCATCTCAAACACCTCGAAGCTGAGGATGCGCCCCATCACCTGCACAAAGGGCATGTCGGCACTGAGCTCGCGGATGGCATAGATACGCGTACGGTCGATGTGCTTGTAGGGATAGTGTCCCAACAAGTCGCCATAGGTCTGTATGCCCAGTTCGTCCTTGAGCAGTTTCTTGCGTTGCGGACCCACGCCGGGGATGTACATCACGTCTTGCTGCAGGATGTCGTACATGGTGAGTGTGCAGGAGGGATAGGGTAGGGGTGTGAGCGTGTTACACGTAGAGCATGCCTGTCTTTACCTGTGCTGCCGTTTCAGCATCGGTGAGCAACTCAAGCAGCGTGTAGGCGAAAGGCAGTGAGAAGGCCGGCCCCTGTGCGGTGGTGATGTTGCCGTCGGTCACCACACCGTCGGTCACGTGGCAGGCATCGCCCAGTGCCTCTTCAAAGCCGGGATAGCAGGTGGCGCGTTTGCCGTCGAGCAGACGGGCATTGCCCAAGACGATAGGGGCTGCACAGATGGCGCCGATGCGCAGCCCGGCAGCAGCATGATTGGTGAGCAACTGGCGCAAACCGTCGTGTGCCTTCAGGTTGTCGGCGCCGGGCAGACCGCCGGGCAGCACCAAGAGCTGTGCATCACTGAAGTCGACAGCGGCAAAGCACGCATCGGCAGTGACGCAAACGTGGTGGGCACTCAGCACCTGGGCAACATCGGTGATGCTTACAGTGGTGACACTCAATCCACCGCGACGAAGAACGTCAATGGTGGTGATGGCTTCGATATCCTCGAAACCCTCGGCAAGGAAGACATATACTTTTTTCATAGTCAGTAGGGGAATAATAATGGTTGTTGGTCTCTGCAAAGATAAGGAAAAGTAGTCGGAAAACACCATAAAAGAGGAGAATGATTGCACCGCCTGGTGGCAAAATGGCAGGAAGGAAGTCTTACACCATTAAATATATACGCGTGCGCGCGCGTGAAAAACCACTATATTATTTCCTACTTCAATAGGAAATCACTACATTTGCATATCAACAACTGCCCGAATGCCGTCATGACAGTATCCTCCAGTCCCGCCGTCTCCCTGTGTTTCGCCCTCTTTGGCAAGGTGCAGACACCTTCCGACGTGTTCACCCTGCGCGAAGTGGGGAGCAGTATCCTCGCTGCCGGTTGCCGCTGTGTGCTCTCCTTGCAGACGCATGAGGCACTGCTTGCCGTGGGTGAGGACGCCACATGGTTGCCCGTGTGTGCCGAGGACACCCAGAGTGGTGTCGACTTTGCCCTCTCCATCGGCGGTGATGGCACCTTCCTGCGCACCGTGGAGCAGGTTGTGGAGCATCATGTGCCCGTGATAGGCATCAATACGGGGCGACTGGGCTTTCTGGCCGACGTGCGGAAAGAGCAGTGGCAACAGGTGTTGGCCGATATCGTGCGGGGCGACTACACATTGGTGCAGCGTTCAATGATTGCTGTAAGCCGCGATGCTATGCCGCTGAGTGACAGTCCCTATGCTCTCAACGATGTAGCAATCTTAAAACATGACGATGCTTCCATGCTCACTATCCATGCGCTCCTCGATGGCAACCCCCTCGTCACCTATCGCGCCGACGGACTGGTGATAAGCACTCCCACAGGCAGCACCGCCTACTCGCTCTCCAACGGCGGACCCATCATCACACCCAGTGCAGAGGTGCTGTGCCTCACGCCCATTGCAGCACACTCGCTCAACATGCGACCGCTGGTAATCCCGCAAGACTCGCAGGTGAGCCTGCAGGTGGAGAGCCGCACACAAACATTCCTCACCACCATAGACGGACGACCCGTACGATGCGAAGGAACAACCCCCATTGTGATAGAGAAGGCACCTCACAACGTGAACATCGTGAAGACCGACGACCGCAACTACCTCTCCACACTGCGACGAAAGATGATGTGGGGAGCCGACAACAGAAACCATGAGAATGAAAGATAAACTACGCCAACTGCTGAGTCTTTCCGAATCAAAGTACTCCACAGCACAGATGATGCACTGGCTATGGATTATTTGGCGCGGCAACCGCCTGCAGGCATTGCTCAACATATTGATAGATGTGGCCTCGGTGGGTCTCAGTCTGCTCCAGGTGTGGGCAGTGAAGCACGCCATCGATGTGGCGGCAGGCAGCGTAGAGGGCAACATCTACTGGGCAGTGGCAGTCATGGGCATCATTGCCCTGGCAAGCTTTGCGCTGCACATTGCCAGCACGTGGGTGAAAGTGATTATCGGCATCAAGGCGCAGAACCGCATACAACAGACGCTGCTCGAACGCTTCCTGCAGACAGAGTGGCGAGGCAAGGAGAAATACCACAGCGGCGACATCATCAACCGACTGAAGGGCGATGTCAATTCGGTGGTGACCGTCTTTACCGAGACGATACCCGGCATGATTTCCACCTTCACCCTCTTTGCCGGTGCGGCAGTTTATCTCTTTGCGCTCGATGCGCGGCTGGCCCTCGTCATCATTTGCATCACACCGCTCTTCCTCATCTTCAGCAAGATTTACGTGCGCCGCATGCGCAAGCTCACACGCCGTGTGCTCGACAGCGACTCACGTGTGCAGAGCGTGCTGCAGGAAACCGTGCAACACCGCATGCTCATCAAGACACTGGAAAGCAACGACGAGATGGTGCAGCGCCTGGAAACCTCGCAGAGTGAGCTTAGGCAGAACATTGCCAAACGCACCGTTTTCTCCACCTTCTCCAATATCACCGTCAGTCTGGGCTTCACCGTCGGCTACCTCATCGCCTTCCTATGGAGCGCACTGCGCATGTCGGCAGGCACACTCACCTTCGGCGGAATGACAGCGTTTCTCCAGCTCGTCAACCGTATACAAGGGCCGTTGCGCACGCTTATGCGCATCATCCCTATCTTCGTGGGCGTGTTCACCGCAGCCGAACGACTCATGGAACTGGAAGACAACCCGCTTGAGCAGAAAGGCGAGCCTCACCGCTTCCCCAATCGCTGCGGACTGCGCGTGGAAAATGTAGACTATGCCTACGACGACGGCAACCGCAACATCATCGAAGGACTCAGCTTCGACTTCAAGCCAGGCACGTGCACTGCCATCCTCGGACACACAGGGGCTGGCAAGACCACCCTCATCCGTCTGCTGCTCGCTCTCATCCACCCGCAGAAAGGCAGAGTGGTAATCTACGACGATGAGGGGCACGAAGAATTGCTCTCACCCCTCACGCGCTGCAATATCGTCTACGTGCCGCAGGGCAACACTCTCATGAGCGGCACCATCCGCGACAATCTGCTGTTGGGCAAGCTCGATGCCACCGAGGAGGAAATGTACGATGCCCTGCACCGCAGCTGTGCCGACTTCGTGGAGCAACTGCCCGACAAGCTCGACACGCAGTGTGCCGAGGCAGGAGGCGGGCTTAGCGAGGGACAGGCACAGCGCATCGCCATAGCACGCGCATTGCTGCGCGACCGCCAGGTGATGCTCTTCGATGAAGCCACCAGCGCACTCGATCCGCAGACTGAACAGCAACTGCTCAGCAACATCCTCTCCACAAAGACCAAAACCATCATCTTCATCACCCACCGCGAAGCCGTCACTGCCTACTGCGACCAGCAGCTGCGCATCTATCGCACCCTGCCCCACGCCCCGGCCGAAAGCGAGTAAGCACCTCCCCTGGCACAACGGCACAACGACAGCACACCAATGAGCGGCTATCAGCCGCTGCTACCCTTCTTGCGCTACGCCCGCAGGGCGTTAAAATTGTTAAAATTTAACACTCGGAACACTTTTTTTGAAAAAACGTTTGTCATTAAAGAAACTTATACATATATTTGCAGACAATAGCTATAGTGTCTAGGCATCTCGTTGCTTATAAACAGCACAAAGAGAAACGATTAGCGGCAAGTACACGCTCCGCGCCGGGAGATTGAAGGTAGGTCGCGGCACGTCACGGCACTCATCAACCATTAAATCCAACCCAAGGAAGACCATCTAACAAATGTTTTAATCATAATTTAATTGTTTATGGAGAAAAAACTATTGATGATTGTGGCAAGCCTGTTCCTCTTCGTAGGAGTGGCCATGTCACAGACGCAGATTAACGGTAACGTTGTCTCGGGAGACGACGGCGAGCCGATAATCGGTGCGACAGTTTCGCTCAAGAGTACGAAAGCTACTCTTGCCGTGACGGACATTGACGGAAACTTCTCCTTCACCACCGATCAGAAATCGCCCATGCTGGAGATTAGCTACATCGGTATGAAGACCGTCACCGTCAAAGGCGGACAGAACATGAAAGTTACGCTCTACTCCGATGCACAGGATGCAGGTGTGGAAGTAGTCGTAACAGGTATGACACGAACCGACAAACGTCTGTTCACCGGTGCCACCACCAAGGTCGATGCTTCCAAGGCAAAGATTGACGGTGTAGCCGACATCAGCCGTTCGTTGGAAGGACGTGTAGCAGGTGTGAGCGTGCAGAACGTATCAGGTACGTTCGGTACAGCACCTAAGATCCGTGTCCGCGGTGCTACGTCCATCTACGGAAGCTCCCGTCCGTTGTGGGTTGTAGACGGTGTTATCATGGAAGATGTGACCGAGGTTGCCGCCGACGCACTCTCCAGTGGTGACGCAGCCACACTGATCTCCTCAGCTATCGCAGGACTGAATGCCGACGACATCGAAAGTTTCCAGATCCTGAAAGACGGTTCGGCCACATCTATCTATGGTGCACGCGCCATGTCGGGTGTGATCGTCGTTACTACGAAGAAAGGTAGAGCTGGTACCTCGCGTATCAACTACACCGGTGAATACACCATGCGTCTGCGCCCAAGCTACAAGCAGTTCAACATCATGAACTCGCAGGACCAGATGAGCGTGTATCGCGAAATGGAAGCCAACGGTCTGATCTCCTTCGGCCGCACCTATCGTTACTCGCAGAGCGGTGTGTATGGCAACATGTACCATCTGCTCAACGACTACAACGTGAGCAACGGTGCCTACGGACTGGAGAACACTCCCGAGGCCATGAACGCTTACCTGCGTGCTGCCGAAATGCGCAACACCAACTGGTTCGACGAACTCTTCAGCAACGCCATCTCGATGAACCACTCCATCAGTATGACCACCGGTACTGACAAAGCACAGTACTACACCTCGTTCTCCTACATGGACGACCCGGGATGGTCAGAGCGTAGCAAGGTGAAGCGTTACACCTTCAACATCAATGCCAACTACAACATCAGCAAGAAGCTGTCGTTGAACCTCATCGGTAACGCCAGCTATCGTAAGCAGGACGCCCCCGGTACCATGGGACAGGCCGTCAATGTTGTAACAGGTGACGTGTCGCGCGACTTCGACATCAACCCCTTCGGTTATGCACTCAACAGCTCGCGTACACTCGACCCCAAAGAGTTCTACACACGTAACTACCAGCCCTTCAACATCCACTACGAACTGCAGAACAACTTCATTAAGCTCGACGTTGTCGACCTGAAGTTCCAGGGCGAATTCAAGTATCGTCCCATCAGCAAGGTGGAACTCTCCTTCCTGGCTTCTTACAAGTATGCCACCACTTCACAGTCGCACAACGTGACGGAGTACTCCAACCAGGCCGAAGCCTTCCGCGCAATGCAAGACGCTACCATCCGTAGCGGCAACGCCTGGCTGTACACCGACCCCGATGTGCCCAACTCTCTGCCTATGACAGTGCTGCCCGTCGGTGGTTTCTATCGTAAGACCGAGTACAAGATGAACTCATGGAACTGGCGTGCCACCGCTAGCTACAACGACGTGTACAACGACGACCACATCGTCAACTTCTTCGGCGGTATGGAAGTTACCAACACCGAGCGTAGCCGCAACTTCTTCAACGGCGTAGGTATGCAGTTCGACTATGGTTACACTCCGCGCTTCGACTACCACTACTTCAAGCAGGCTGCCGAAGAGGGAACACTCTACTACTCGCTCGTCAACGGCTACTCGCGCGAAGCTGCATTCTTCGCAACAGGCACCTACTCCTACCAGGGTAAGTACATCATCAACGGTACCGTTCGCTACGAAGGCTCCAACCGTCTGGGTAAGGCCCGCTCCAGCCGCTGGCTCCCCACATGGAACATCTCTGCAGCATGGAACGCTCACGAAGAGAAATTCTTCAAAGATGCATTCAACGAGAACGGCATCCTCTCGCACGCAACACTGAAGGCTTCTTACTCGCTCACCGGTGACAAACCCGCCGTTACCAACGCCGCAATAATCATCAGTGCTTACAACGTTTGGCGCCCCTTCGCCAGCGACGCTGTCACAGCACTCGGCATCGACGACCTGGCTAACCCCGACCTCACCTATGAGAAGAAGCATGAGTTCAACATTGGCGTAGACCTCGGTTTCCTCCGCAACCGCATCAACGTGACCTTCGACTGGTACACACGTAACAACTACGACCTCATTGGCCCGTATCGTTCAACAGGTACCAACGGACAGATCACATGGTACAAGAACGTGGCTTCGATGCGCTCACACGGTGAAGAACTCTCCATCTCTACCAAGAACTTCGATGGTAAGGACTTCAAGTGGACCACCGACTTCATCTTCTCGCACACCAAGACAAAGGTTACCGACCTCGACTCACGCAGCCGCATCATCGACCTCATCGCCGGTACCGGCTTCACCATGAAGGGTTACCCCTATCGTGCACTCTTCTCCATGGACTTCCAGGGACTCAACCAGTATGGTATCCCCACCTTCATCAACGAAGATGGCGAACTTACCACTACCGACATCTACTTCCAGTCCAACAACATCCAGTATCTGAGATACGAAGGTCCGACCGATCCCACAGTGACGGGTTCGCTGGGTAACGTATTCTCCTACAAGGGATGGCACCTCAACGTCTTCATGACCTATGCCTTCGGCAACGTAGTACGTCTCGACCAAGCCTTCCGCGCTTCCTACTCCGACCTCTATTCAATGCCTAAGGAGTTCAAGAACCGTTGGGTTGTTTCCGGCGACGAGAAGCACACCAACATTCCTGCCATAGCCGACCTGCGTATCATCCAGAACAACAGCCAGCTCAGCTATGCTTACAATGCCTACAACCGTTCGCAGGCCCGTATTGCCAAGGGCGACTTCATCCGCATGAAGGAAATCTCCCTGGCCTACGACTTCCCCAAGTCATGGACATCTGCTATCGGTCTGAACAACCTCAGTGCCAAACTGCAGGCTACTAACCTCTTCCTTATCTACTACGACAGAAAACTTAACGGACAGGATCCGGAGTTCATCAACTCGGGTGGTGTGGCTCTGCCTATGGCACGTCAGTTCACCTTCACACTCCGCTTCGGACTCTAATAAGAAAGGAAACAGAATATGAAAAAGATGAAAAGTATATTAAGCCTCATCGCTGCCGTACTGCTTCTGAGCTCGTGTAACTCGTTCCTCGACAAACTGCCCGATGATCGTACCGAGCTGAACAGTGTACAGAAGATCAACGATATCCTCGTTTCTGCCTACGGCACATGCGACAACTGCTTCATTCACAAGTTCATGTCGGACAATGTGATGTACAATGGTAGTTCTTATACTGCTCAAGAGAATGAAGAGAAGCTCTGGCGTTTTGAAGACGTGCAGACTGAAGGCAACGACGACCCACGCTCAGTGTGGAACGACTACTACAATGCAGTGGCTAAAGCCAACACCATCCTCGAAGCTATCGACGAGCTGGGCAACCACAATGGCCAGCTCAACGGACAGAAGGCAGAAGCCCTGCTCTGCCGCGCCTTTGCCATGTGGCGTCTGGCCGACATCTTCTGCATGGCCTACGACCCCACCAAGAACTATCCCGGACTGCCCTATCCCACAGAGGTAGGTAAGGAATACTTCGACCGTGGCACGCTCACCGAGCTCTACGATAAGATTAATGCCGACATCGAGAACGCCCTCGCCATTTACGACGACAGCCATATTCCGAGTACAGGCCATAAGTATCGCTTCAACCGCAAGGCTGCCTATGCCTTCGCTGCACGCTTCAATCTGCTCTACCACAAGTGGGACAAGTGCATTGAATACTGCAACGTAGTGCTTGGCGAAAACCCCTTCAGCGTGCTCCGCGACTGGTCGCAGTATGCTACTCTCGGTGCTGCCGACACCGGTAACCGCTTCGCAAACAGTGGCGACCCCGCCAACCTCTTCATGCACACCGCATACTCGCTGGCCGGACGTCGACTCTATGCGCAGAGCCGCTACAACCACTCCACCACTTGTGCTTCCTACGAAACCACTTGGGCTTACGCTCCTTGGGGTAACGGTTCAGGTACCGGCAATGCCCTCTGGATTGCCAACAAGATGTGGGGTACCAACCAAGGTTGCTCCTGCTACCGCATCAAGGAATTCTTTGAGTACACCGACAAGGTGGGCGGCAGTGGCTACGCACACATCGTGATGAACGAGTTCTCGGGCGACGAGGTGCTCCTCACCCGTGCTGAGGCCTACATCATGAAGAAAGACTTTGCCAGTGCTGTTCAAGACATGAACTACTGGATGCAGGCCAACGGCGACCAGAGCCGCAGCGCATTCCCCGTATTCACTGTTCAGAGCGTGCCCGAGACGATGAAAGGCTTTGCTGAGAGCGTTGTTAATCCCGGTTCGCTCAACCGTCTGCGCACCTTCAAGAAGTCGCTCCACCCGCAGGGCTTCGAGATCGACTCCGCCCAGCTGCCCTATCTGCAGCTCGTGCTCCACATGCGTCGTATCGAGCAGCTCTACACAGGCCGCCGCATGACCGACATCAAGCGCTGGGGTATCGAATACACACACCCGACTCCCGACAATCCTCGTCCTGAAGACGACGACAAGGAAGTATTCCGTGCCGGTGACCTCCGCGGTGCCGTACAGATACCTAACGACGTAATACAAGCTGGTATTGAACCTAATCCCAGAAACTAGTTCACACTGTAAATTCAACTAAGTTTAAAGTATGAAATATCTGAAAATTTTGATGCTGTTCGTAGCAGCCATTGCGTTCACCGCTTGCGACGACGACGAGCCCTCCGGCACGAGCATCTTCGATACCACGCCACCCGAGCGCAACGAGTTTGATACGTGGATTCTGAACACCTTTACCAAGCCCTACAACATCACTTTGCTCTATCGCTATCAGGATAGCGAGACCAACAACAGCTACAATGTTGTACCTCCCACAGTAGAGAAGGCTAAGGCTATGGCCAACCTCATGAAGTACATGTGGCTCGATGCCTACAATGAGCTGATGGACGACGACGGCCTCTTCATGAAGCAGTACTCATTCCGCGAGTTCCTCTTCATAGGCTCCCACCAGTACAATGCTAACGGTTCGCGCGTCCTCGGTACGGCAGAAGGCGGTCTGAAGGTTACCCTCTTCGGTCTCAACCATCTCGACCTCGACAACATCCGCATCGTGCAGGATCAGCCGTTCCCCGATCACGACGACGACCCGATGGACCTCAACTACTACTTCTTCCACACCATGCACCACGAATTCTGCCACATCCTTACACAGAAAAGGGACTACACCACAGAGTTCCGCGCCATCTCTCCCGAGTGGCAGCGCATGGGCGACTGGGTAAACGTACGCGACTACCAAGCTCCGAAGTGGGGCTTCGTAACGGGCTACGCTACTTCCGAGTACAACGAAGACTTTGCTGAGATCTACTCTACCTATGTTACTATCACTCCCGAAGCTTTCCAGGAAATCTTCAACGTTGCCAAGAAGGACATCGACGACGAAGTGGAAGGTGCTAACCCCAATGCAATATTACAACTGCAGCAGAAGGTTGACATCGTGAAATCCTACATGAAGGATAGTTGGGGTATTGATATGGATAAGCTACGTGACATTGTTCTCCGCCGCGGTTCCGAAATCATGCAGTGGGATAGAGAACGTTTGTTAACCCTTAACTAACAGCAACGAGTATGAAAAAGTTTAAGTATATCGCATTGTTGGTAGCCGTCCTCTCTCTCGGAGCATGCTCCTACGAGATGAAAGAGAAGTTTGACGACAATGCTACCGAGCGTATAACAAAAGCAATTGCAGAGTATCACAGTCTCCTTCAGTCCGCTCCCAACGGATGGATTGTATACTACTTTGCCGACACGCAGTATGGCGGCTACAACCTCCTGCTGAAGTTCGAAAAAGACAGTGTTACTGCATGGAGCGAGCTCCGTCAGGACAGCATGCAGATTGATGGAAAGAACTATCTCTACCACGAGACCAGCCACTATCGTCTGGAGCAAAGCGCCGGTGTTGTGCTCTCGTTCGACGAGTACAACAATGTCATCCACAAGTTCTCCGACCCCAACAGCAAGATTGCTGAAGTAGGTCAGGATGGTGAAGGCTATAACGGCGACCACGAGTGGCGCTTCATCAACTACGAGAATGGTGTGATCACCCTTCGCGGTAAGAAGCACAACTCGCGCATCGAAATGGTGCAGGCTCCTGCCTCCTACCCGAAACTCGACGAAAATGGCAACAATGTAGGCGAAACTCCCTTCTCGCCTGAGTTCTACTTCGACTCTCTGAAGACTGTCATCTTAGAGATGAACTCGGCCAACGTGGTTACCACCGTTGCCGGCGACTCCGTCAAGACAACGAAGAATGCCGACTACAACATGTTCTCCTTCGCAGTGCCTCAGGAGAACGGAACCACCTCCAACACCGACAAGCCCTTCGTCTACAAGCTCGACGGTATCTACCTCTACAGCCCGCTGGAGATCAACGGACACTCAATCACGGCATTCAAGTACGAGCCCGATAAGGTGAAGTACTACGATATTGCCGACCCCGAAGTGATCCTCCACTGCCTCGTGCTCCCCATCAACCAACAGATTGTGGAGAAGTACTGGTACATCAACAGTGAGGAAGACCTCGGTCCCTATGCTGGTCCTATCTTCCGCAACACCGTCAACGCTATCTACGAGAGCACCGGACAGACAAAGGGTGAAAACTGCATCTGGGCACGTATCGGATCGGTTTACTTCACAACGGGTGCGCCCGCTTCCGGATTCGTTTACTTCTGCTACAACTCCGGCAACTACATATGTCAGGCTCAGTACTCCTACGAGCTGGAAGGCGAGGAGACCATCACACTCAAGCAGTGGGCTCCCTCCACCTACGCACGCCAGAACTCGTGGACGTACTACACCGAGTTCGGACTGGGCAACTGTGCTGACGTATTCAAGACCACTTTCGACATTCAGACCAACTCTGTGAAGGCACCGAGGTGGGTTATCCTGAAGGATCGCAACAATGCACAGAATGTCATCAAGCTCTACATCAGCGGCCTGACCTATCCGTTCGGACGTCGTGAAGACTAAGCCGCAGCCTTGATGGAAAAGCACCATGGTGCCATCATCAAAGCAACACACTCAAGCCCGCCCTCCTCACCGAGGGCGGGCTTTTCGTATATAGAAGACCGATTCCTATCCTATACCCACGCACACGCTTTTAGGGATTTCCCCATCGTAATTTAGGGAAACAACCTCATCCGATTTTCACCTCCCCACTACCTTTGCACCATCATCAATACCATTTCTCCAACCTCTAATACCCCAAACATTATGCGACCAATCCGTCTCACTCTCACCCTGTCGTTGCTGCTCCTTGCCACGATAGGCACGATGGCGCAGAGTCGCCACCGCTACACTCCGCCCCGTCCCGACTATTCGCGCTACTCCGGCACCTCGCGCCGCAGCATCTTTGCCTCTGAGCCCGACCGCTACTTCGGCTTCCGCGTCGGACTCTCGGCGTCGCATGTCAACTCCGACGACCGCTACCTCGACGGCGGCGACACGCAGACAGGACTCAACATCGGTGCCGTAGCGGGCATAAGCCTCACACCGCGGGCACCGCTCTATCTCGAGGCAGGCATCGCCTACATAGAGAAAGGTGGTAAAGGCACCTACGAACGCAAGCACTTCACCTACGATCTCAACTACATCGAAGTGCCTCTGGTGCTTAAGTACCGCGCCTTCGTGGCCGACAACTTCAGCATCGACCCCTTCTTCGGCGGCTATCTGGCCTGTGGCGTGGGAGGCAAGATCAAAGACTTCGGCGACCGCAAGGCCGAGAGTGCCTTCTCCGACGATGCCTTCCGGCGCTTCGACGGAGGCCTGCGCCTCGGAGTGGGCCTCAGCTACGACCTGCTCTATGTGGAAGCAGGCTACGACTTCGGACTCGCCAACGTATGCAACGACACCTTCGACACATCACACAACGGATGTTTCTTCGCCAACGTCGGAGTCAACTTCTGACGAAAAAGTAGTAGCAACAACAAAAAAGTGTACCATCGGCAAGCGGTGATACACTTTTTTCTTACCTTTACACTCACAATAGGCACACACTTTGCACAATGAAGTGTCAACATAACAATACAAGTATCATCATAACATCATTCCCACAACATGAAAACCATCTACGATTTCACAGTCAAAGGCCGCAAAGGCGAGAACGTATCACTCAAGGAATATGCCGGCGAAGTGCTCCTCATCGTCAACACCGCCACCAAGTGCGGATTCACACCGCAATACGATGAACTCGAAAAGCTTTACCGCACCTATCGCAAAGAGGGTTTCGTGGTGCTCGATTTCCCCTGCAACCAGTTCGGACAGCAGGCGCCGGGCACCGACGAGAGCATACACGAGTTCTGCAAGCTCAACTTCGGCACCGAGTTTCCGCGCTTCAAGAAGGTGAAGGTCAACGGCGACGACGCCGAGCCGCTCTTCCAATGGCTCAGGGAGGAGAAAGGATTTGCCGGATGGGACATGGAACATCCCATAGCCCACATCCTCGACGACATGCTCACCAAGGCCGACCCCGACTACAAAGAGAAAAACGACATAAAGTGGAACTTCACCAAGTTCCTCATCAACAAGAAGGGCCAAGTAGTGGCACGCTTCGAGCCCACGGCCAAGATAGAAGTCATCGAAGAAGAAGTAAAACGCCTCCTGGCAGAGTAACTCGCGCGCGTACCTATATATATTATTAGCTATGACACACAATTGTCTCATCATCGGAAGCGGTCCTGCCGGCTACACTGCGGCCATCTACGCTGCGCGTGCCAACCTGAAGCCCGTGGTCTACTGCGGCATGCAGCAGGGCGGACAGCTCACCACCACAACAACAGTAGAAAACTTCCCCGGCTATCCCGAGGGTGTCGACGGCAATCAGCTCATGCTCGACCTTCGTCGGCAGGCTGAACGCTTCGGCGCCGACCTGCGCGACGGCATTATCACAGCCGTCGACTTCAGCAAGCGACCCTATCGCCTCACCACCGACCATGGCGATGAACTAAGCGCACACACCGTCATCATCGCCACAGGCGCCTCGGCCAAATATCTCGGTCTGCCCGACGAAGAGAAATATCGCGGCGAGGGCGTCTCTGCCTGTGCCACCTGCGACGGCTTCTTCTACCGCCGCCGCACCGTCGCCGTAGTGGGCGGCGGCGACACGGCATGCGAGGAAGCGCTCTACCTCGCCTCACTTGCCAAGCAGGTCTATCTCATCGTGCGCAAGCCTTTCCTGCGCGCCTCCGACGTCATGCAGCAGCGCGTGTTCAACACCGAAAACATCCAGGTGCTCTTCCGCCACAATGCCGAAGGACTCTACGGCGACAACGGCGTGGAGGGTGTCCACCTCGTGGAAGGCCTCGGCGAGGCCGACGAGCGTCACTACGACCTGCCCGTCGACGGTTTCTTCCTCGCCATAGGCCACAAGCCCAACTCCGACCTCTTCCGTCCTTGGCTCGACACCGATGCCACCGGCTACCTGCTCACCCTCGACGGCACCCCGCGTACCAAGCTGCCGGGCATCTACGCCGCCGGCGACGTGGCCGACCCGCACTACCGACAGGCCATCACGGCGGCTGCAAGCGGATGTAAGGCTGCCATAGAGGCAGAGCGCTACCTGCGCGAGCACAATCCCGCCTGACACACGGCGACAGCCCACGCTCCCATGCCACGTCAGCAGACCTCGCAAGGAGCCGTAGCAGGAGCCAACGACAGCACTCCTACATATCAACAGTAATGCAATATCGTCGACTTTGGTCACCAAAGTCGACGATATTGCATTCTAAAGTCGACGACATTGCCTTGCGGTGAGGTAACGTTCGCCTTCCGACCAGGCCCCCGCCACCATCCGGCCGGGGTCCGTCGCGCTCATGGCAGCCCTCGTTTTCCCCTCCTTCTGCGCCCTTGCCGACGGCAGGTAGAAACCAATAGCCCCGACTCTGCCCCCCTTTGTCGCTAAGCCATCTCCCTGTATTCAGTGGGCGCGTGGCCAGTGTTGTTTTTGAAGTAGCGGCTGAAAGCAGCCTGGTCGGAGAAACCCAGCCGGTGTGCAATCTGTTGCACCGTCATCTGTTGGTGGCGCAGCAGCGCTTTCGCCTGAATGACGACATAGCTGTGTATCCATTCCAATGCTCCGATGCCCGTCTGCTGCTTGATGACGGCAGAAAAATGCTTGGGCGAGAGGTTGAACAGGTTGGCGTAGAACTGCACTTCGCGACTCTCGCTGTAGTGTTGTTCTATGGCATGGTAGAAGTTGGAGAACAGTTCTTCGTGCATTGTGGGCATATGGTCTTCCACGCCGTTGGTGCGCCGATAGTCGCGCAGATGCGTAAACAGCACCTCCAGCATGTTGCCCAGCAGTCGGGTGCGCTGTGGGCTGTCGTCGCGGCTGATGTCGCGCAGCAGCAGGGCGATGTCCACGATGCGTGCAAACTGCGCTTCGTTCAGGGGCACATCCTGCCGGTAGTGGTAGTGTTGCAGGTCGCGATACACATCGGGGTATTGGTGCTTCATCTCCTGCTGAAAGGCAGGTGCCAGCACGATGAGAATGGCCCGATAGTCGTCCGACGACTCGTGGGCGCACAGCATATGGTGCGACAGTATTACAGCAGCCTCGTGAGCGCCGAAGGTGATGGGGCGCATGTCGCACTCACCCTTAAACCATCCGCTCAGGCTGACGCACACCGTCATCATATCGGTGACGAAGGGCTCGTTGTAGAGCGGCATGGCACGTATGTCGTCGAATACCACCAACCCGCGCTCGACTATCTTGTCGACCTGCGACAGCATGGGATGAATAGTGTGCAGCATATCAATAAAGTTTAGATGATACACCACAAAAGTAGTGATTGTTTGACAAAAAAGTGCGAAAAACCGAAAAATTGCCAAACATTTCGTCCCAATGGCTATAAAGATTATGCATTAATCCCTTCACCTTTGCACTCACGCAAACAAATAATTGGGGCACGGAGAGATCACAAACATCTACACTACACACCAAGAGTATGAAAAAGTTAGTCTTATTATTCTGTTTTCTGATAGGCGCCTTGACTGTGCATGCCGACGATTATGCCTATCTCACCTTTGAAACCACCTCGGGCTGGAAGGTGTCGGTGCCCGTGGCATCGCTCACCATTTCCATCTCCGGCACCACACTCACAGCAGGCGGTCAGAGCTTCGCCCTCACCGACCTGAGCAAGATGTATTTCTCCGCATCCGACGAGACGACAGGCATTGACACGCTCACTACCCACGACTGGGACGAGGCTGTGGCCGTCTACGACCTCAACGGCCGGAAGGTGGAAAAAGACCAAGCGAAGAAAGGCGTGTATATAGTGAAAACCAAACAAGGAACCCATAAAATAGTAGTGCAATGAAGAAGCTTTTGACCCTCCTTGCCTTGGTGGCCACCACGCTGACAGCCATGGCGCAGACACAGACGCTGAACGTGACAGTGGGCAGCGTTACCTATGAGTTTCCCGCTGCACAGACAGGCGAGATGACCTATGCCGACGGCACCACGCTCACCATCATGGGCAAGACCTTTCAGCTCAACGACATCAGCAGTATGGCAGTAGGCACTGCCACCGTAGCCGACGGCTGCATAAGCGTCGTCTACAGCGGCACGGCAGCACAAGTGACAGTGGCCGGCAATATCGCCAAGCATGTCGATGCCACGACCAGTGGTGCCCACGTGTCGATAGCTCAGAGCGACACGCTGGCAGAAGAGATAACCTACAACCTGTCGGGCTCCTCCACCGACGGCGAGTTCTACATGTCGGGTTCCTACAAGGCTACCATAGAGCTCAACGGACTGACACTCACCAACGTCAACCCCGTCTACAGCGGCGCCGCCATACACATACAGAACGGCAAGCGCATCAAAGTGAAAGTGGTGACAGGCACCACCAACAAGCTCGTCGATGCCTCCACAGGCTCGCAGAAGGGATGCCTCTACATCAAGGGACATGCCGAGTTTGCACAGAAGGGCACACTCGAAGTGGTGGGCAACGTGAAGCACGCCATCAAGGCGGGTGAATACATCACACTGAAAAACGCTACGCTCAACATCACCTCCGCCCAGGGCGACGGCATATCGTGCAACCAGTTCTTCCTCATGGAGAGCGGCACCGTCAACATCAGCGGCACTGCCGATGATGGCATACAGTGCGACCTCGAAGGCACCACGTCGACAGGTGAGACCACCGACCACGAAGACGAAGACTCGGGCAACATCTACATCTCGGGCGGCACCATCACCATCAGCTGCGATGCCATTGCTGCCAAGGGCATCAAGGGAGCCGGCGACATGAACATCTCGGGCGGCACCATCACCGTCACCACCAGCGGCAAGGGCGAATGGGACACCACCGACCTGGAGACCAATGCAGCCTGCGGACTGAGCTGCGACGGCAACATGAACATCTCGGGCGGTACCATCAACGCCACCAGCACAGGCTCGGGAGGCAAGGGCATGAAGTGCGACGGCGTGCTCACCATCACCGACGGCGACATCACCGTGAAGACCACAGGCGCACTCTACTATCATAACGGAACTACCGAGAACACCAACTACACAGGCAACACCGACAATGTGAACAGCGCGTACTACTCCTCGCCCAAGGGCATCAAGGCAGGACTGAAGACAGAGACAGGCTCGAGCTATGTCAACGGCCGACTGGTCACCACCTACAGCTACAGCGGCGGCATTGAGATCAACGGCGGCACCATCCGCGTCAGCACCAGCGGACGCAACGCAGAAGGCATAGAGAGCAAAAACTACATGAACATCAACGGCGGACACATCATCGTCAACTCCTACGACGACGGCATCAACTCTGCACAGGACATGACCATCAACAACGGCTTTATCTTTGCCCGTGCCGCCAACAACGATGGCATCGACACCAACGGCAACTGCTACATCAAGGGTGGCGTGGTCTATGCCATGGGCGCTTCTGGTATTGAGATGGCTATCGACGCCAACAGCGAAGATCAGAAGAAACTCTACATCACGGGAGGCACCATCATAGCCATCGGTTCGCTGGAGCGTGGCGCCAGCCTCACGCAGACATGCTATCAGACGCGGTCGTGGAGCAAGAACACCTGGTATTCCCTCAACAGCAACGGCAATGTGGCTGTGGCCTTCAAGACGCCCGCCAGCGGCAGCTCCACGCTGATCGTCTCCACGGCGGGCACCACCACGCTCACCTCGGGCGTGAGCGTCAGCGGCGGCACGGAATACTTCGACGGCATGGCCAACATCGGCGGCACCGTGACAGGCGGCACCAACGTGCAGCTCTCCACCTACAGCAGCGGAGGCGGCTTCGGACCCGGCGGAGGATTCTAGCCAAACACAGCGACATCAATACTGTGAAATAACTTATCAACTGTTACCATTTTTTGAAAAGTGAGTCAGCGCGATGCTGGCCCACTTTTTTGTGAGTTGACAAGTAGACAAGTAGACAAGTTGACGAGTTGTTAGTTTCGTCTGCTTGTTTGTGTTGAAATACAAGGGGCATGGAGGGGAACGCGAGGCGTGGAGAGAGGAGGAGTGGGAAGTGGAGGCATCTCCCTGCACTATCTGTGAGAAGGCCTCAAAGATGGAGAACAGCAAGTGTTGCCCAATCACACTCCAAGTATTGGCTAATGAGAAATTATCTCAGTAAGGCTATATATAGACGGCAAATGCAAATTTTGTCTGTAAATAATGTGTTAAAAAAAAAAGATGTAACTTTGCAGCATAAATCAATATCCCCTGCCTATGTAAAGACCACAGACAGAGACACACAATAATTAAGCGTTAGCTTTCTATCTTGTTTCGGAAAATTCGCCAAAATTCAAGAAGCAACCAAGAGTAGAAGTTCAACGCTCGCGTCGTCTATACGACGTGGGCTTTTACTCGGATATGGTTGCAAGGCGTTTGGCGATGCCTCCGAAACGTAGACGAAAGTATGAGTCCACGTTTTATTTATTGTCTTCACTTCATTAGTTTTTGGACTCAGGCTACCAAAGTATTTATCAACTTCAAAAACATATACGACAATGAAACCAAAACATCTACTCTTCATCTTAGCCCTGCTCACGTTCGCCCAGCAAGGCATCGGGCAGGTAGCTATCGGTAATTTGCGCTACACCTTCAGCGGGAGTGAAGCAACAGTGGTCGGGTTCAATGGAAAACAGACAAAAGCATTAACGATTCCTGCAACCGTGACATATAACGGAAATACTTACACGGTAACGACAATAGAAGAGGAAGCTTTTCTCAATTGTAGTGCTCTTACGAGCGTCTCCATGCCGAGTGTAAAAATTATAAAATCTAGTGCCTTTTATTCAAGTGGAATACAAAATATCGGAGAGCTTCCCAATATAGAGGAAATACATTCTCATGCTTTCTATTTCACTCCCCTGGAAAAGATAACAATACCAATGAATATCAGATATCTTGGTCCAAGCTGTTTAAGAACATATCAAGCAAATACTATCATCGTTGTAGAAGATGCTGCTGAAATCTATGAGCAGGGTCTAATAGGGCAATCAGATGTAGTTGCTACTCCAAGCTTTGGCAGCTTATTTGGAAATTTCAACATATCCTTGGGGAAAACCATAAGAATGATAGTCCCAGAAGGAAAGGCTGCGTTAATAATAAATAAATGGCACATCGATAATGATAAATTTGAAATCTATTCACCTGTTACTATTAACAAAACGAATAGCGGTTATAGCACATTGTGTATTTCTGAAGATAACCCTGCTGCCTCGTTCACATACCAAGGTGTGAAATACGAAAATCATTACGATTTCAATTTTGCCATAGATGAAGCAACGTGCTATAACAATGTACCAAGTAATCCATATGCAATGGGAACCTATAATTACAAATGGTATGCAGCTACAAGCTATGTTGACAAGGATGTACAAGGGGGTACACTGACTCTTACCAAGAAATCCTCTAAAGGAGTAAAAAACTGCGATGGCTTTATTCTGAAAGGACCAGCAGCCAACAAAGTATATGCACCTGTTCATTACTTATCAAATACAGAAGAAATATATGATCAACTCCAACAACAACATCAAGATTGGAATGAGTACCAGACGCTTAGCGAAAAAGAAGATAAAACAACTGCTGAAAAGAAAAGATATTTAGAATTAGATGAGTTCTTTGCCGATGATATCACAGGAATATTCCATCGTCAAGCTTATGAACAAACAACTTATAACATTGTTAAATACGAAGGTACTAACTACTTTAAGGCTGGTACCGGCACTGCCGTTGCCAAGGAGAGTGACGGCAACTACAATTTCTATTTCTCCGGCAGCATGCAGGCGTTCTATCCGTGCAACAATACGGTGATACCGACGGACAAGGCTTATCTCTCTCTTCCGAAGAGCATGACAGCCAATGGCAAGCAGATTACCTTCGTCATCGACTACGGCGAGACAACGGGTATCGTCGATTTAAGCAATGACCGTTATACGATGGACGGCGACGGCAATCTCGTGCCCTACTGCGATAGCGACACTTGGCACACACTCAATGGCATACGCCTCAACAGCAAACCCACTCAGAAGGGTATCTACCTGCACAACGGAAGAAAGGAGGTGGTGAGATGAGCACACTGACAGCAACCTTCAGCACGGCTGACATCATGTCTAAGCGCACCTATACTGCACCACAGACGGAGATTATCCGCTTGGAGTCGTTGTGCGAAACGGTGCCTGTATACTTCTCGGCAGGTCCGGGCGACGTGGGCGGCAAAGGCAATGACTTCGACTACGAAGACGACTTCGAATACCAAGGGCTGTTTGACGACAACCGCGACGACGAGTCGCCATCGTTCACCACTACAGGGCGCAACCTTTGGGCAGAGTGAAAAGAAACACCCTCTGTGTGGAAAAGATACTTTTTTTTATTAGTTTCTGCGTCTTTCTTGCTCGTGAGAGTGGGGAAGACGTTCTTTTTTTGTGAGACACCACAGCCCGGCGAAGGTGAGCATGCCGTTGAGCAGGAGCAGTTCGTAGCCGAAGCGGTAGTGGCATAGTTGCTCGCTTAGTATGCTGATGGCGAAGCAGAGCAGGGGTGAGGCGATGGCTATGAGGGGCACGGCGCTGTCGCGTGTGGTGCGGCGGGTGAACAGTCCGAAGGCGAACATGCCGAGCAGCGGACCGTAGGTGTAGCCCACGATGGTGTAGATGGCATCGATGAGGCTGCGCGAGTTGAGCGCATGCACGAGGAGGATGAACACGGCAAAGACGACGGCCAGCAACAGGTGGACGCGTTGGCGTGTGCGGGTGTCGTCTTCCTTGCGCAACAGGTCGACGGTGAGGGTGGTGGTGAGGGCTGTGAGTGCGCTGTCGGCCGATGAGAACGACGATGCCATCACTCCGATGGTGAAGCACACCACCACGATGTCGCCCAGCCGTCCTGTGGCAGCGAACATCGGCAGCAGCTCGTCGCCCGAGGAGGGTAGGGCAGTGCCCTGTTGTGCCGCCAGCTGGGAGAGCAGCACGCCGAGGGTGAGCAGCAGCAGGTTGACAGGCACAAAAGCGAAGCCGTAGGAGCACATGTCCTTCTGTGCGTCGCGCAGTGTGCGGCAGGTGAGGTTTTTCTGCATCATGTCCTGGTCGAGGCCTGTCATGACGACGACGATGAAGGCACCGCTGACGAATTGCTTCCAGAAGTGCTGCGTCGACAGCCAGTCGTCGAACACGAAGATGCGGCTACGCGAATCGTCGGCCACGGCCTGTAGGGCCTCGCCAGGGGTGAGGCCCAGTGCCGTCACCACCTGCACCACAATGAGCCCCAGTGCCACGAGCATGCAGAGCGTCTGAAAGGTATCAGTCCACACCAGTGTGCGTATGCCCCCGCGCCGTGTGTAGAGCCATATCACCGCCACGAGCACCGCCACGGTGACGATAAAGGGCACGCCGTAGGCATCGAGCACGAAGCGTTGCAGCAGCAGGCACACCACGTAGAACTTCAGTGCCGAGGCTGCTGTCTTCGACAGGATGAAGAAGGCCGATGCCGTGCGGTGGGCGCGTGGCCCGATGCGCTGGCCCAGATAGGCGTAGATGGAGGTGAGGTTGAGGCGATAGTAGACGGGCAGCAGCACGAAGGCCACGAGGAAGTAGCCCGCAATGAATCCCATGCAGCACTGCAGGTAGGTCATCTGCGTAGTGCCCACCATGCCCGGCACGCTGACAAACGACACGCCGGAGATGCTGGCTCCCACCATGCCGAAGGCCACCAGATACCACGGCGAGCGTCGCTGCCCGCGAAAGAAAGAGGCGTTGTCGGTGCCGCGCGGAGCCAGACGACTCACCAAGAAGAGGATACCGATATATGTGACAAGTGTGAGGAGAATGAGCATGGCAGAAAGAGTTGTTGACAGGTGATATGCGGAGGGTAGGTCATTGATTGTCGGTGGCAATGTTTCTGACCACCTTGCACGGGTTGCCCACAGCGATGGTGTCGGCAGGAATGTCGCCGACGACTACTGAGCCTGCACCGATGGTGACATTGTCTCCGATGGTGACTCCGGGCAATATCGTTGCGCCGCCGCCTATCCATACGTTATGTCCTATCGTCACGGGCAGTGCCCATTCCTGTCGTGAGTTGCGCTCTGCGGGGTCTGTGCTGTGGCAGGCGGTGTAGATGCTGACGTTGGGACCGATGAAACAGTCGTCGCCGATGGTGACCCGTGCTTCGTCGAGGATGGTGAGATTGAAGTTGGCAAAGAAGCGTCGTCCCACACTAATCTGCTTGCCGTAGTCGCAACGGAACGGCTGGTTGATGATGATGCCGTCGTCGCCGATGTGCGCGAACAGTGCTTTCAATATCGCCTTCATCTTCGTGGTTTCCGAGGGGCGCAGGGCATTGTAGTCGCAGATGCGCTCACGCGTCTGCATCAGTTCGCGCAGCAATGTCGCGTCGGTGGCATCGTATACCAATCCAGCCAGCATCTTTTCTTTCTCTGTCATAGGATTTTCTTCTTTTTTTCGTGTGTCGTGCGTTTCCGACCATTGTTTGTATGTACAAAGTTAGTGTGTTTTTCTAATACGTGCAGCAAAAACGAGAACGACCTTGTTTGTGGTCGTTCTCGTTTAGGGATGTAAGAAGGTTTCTACGCTTACTTCACGACAATCTTTTTGCCGTTGTGTATGTAGAGTCCCTTCTGTGTGGGCATGGTGTTGAGGCGTTGTCCGTCGATGGTGTACCAGTGTCCGTCGGCATCGGCGTTGTCGTTACCGTTGATGGTGGTGATGCCTGTGGTTTCGCCGCTGAAGGTGAAGCCCTTGGCGCCAGCTGCCACGTCGGCAGGTATCTTCAGATAAGCCTTGTTGGGAGCCGATGTCACCTTGTCGCCCTGTGTGCCTTGCTGCCAGTAGAAGCCCGGTTCGCCATTGGGATCGTCCTTCGGTGTGGAGAGGATGTAGTACTTGTAGCCGGCCTCGTCGTCGGTAATCTCCGTGTCGCTGCCGTAGAGCATGTTGGCCGTGGGTGCTTCGCCTGCTTCGGTGGTGGCAGTGAACTCGAAGGTCTGTGTCTCAGTGCTCGGGGTGAGTGCTTCGATTACTACGGCAGTACCTGCGGGGATGATGTCGCCCGTGTTGTAAGCCTTCGATTCCGTCAGCTTGCCGTTGGTGACTACGTAGGCTGAAGCCTTCACGCCGGCGGGAACGATGAGGTTCACGTTCTGATAGTACATGCTGGCATAGCCAATCTTGGTTACAGGCATGGTGACGTCGGCGCTCTCGGTCACCTTCTTGTAGAGGTGGATGGCTTGCTGGGAAGTGTAGCTTGACGATTTGTAGTAGCGGAAGCGGCTCTGGTTGCTTGCTGCATTGTAGCGCAGGAAGGCTCCGCCCGAGCTTACTATCTCTGCACGCTTGGTGGGGTCGCCTTCGTTGATAGAAATCTCATTGTGGGTGTATGCAGTGGTTCCGCTGCTTGCCAGTCCGTTGTTATTGCTGTTCTGTCCGATGTAGAATCCCGACTTGCTCTTGATGGTGCCGGCTGTCATGTCGATGGTGAATGTGGCGGCGTCGACAGTAGCGTTGCTTGCTATCTCATCGTTGGCAATGGTCACGTTGATGGTGTTGCTGACAGCGTCGAGTGTTTCCAGACCACCGTTGAAGGCCAGGCTGCCGTTTTCGTAGACGATAAGGTATTCACCGTCGGTGAGGTCGGCTGTGGCGGTCACTTTTCTATAGACAGTGTTGCTGGGTGTGCTGCTCTCTACTGTGTAGGTGGCAGAAGCTACTTCGCTCTCCAGCTCGTTGTCGTCGATGGCGATGGCCTTGATGGTTGTTGTCGTGTTGACGGTAATCGGTGTGCTATAGATTTCGCCTACGTTGTTGGCGTAGGAGGGTGTTGTTCCGTCGGTGGTGTACATTATCAAGGCCGCTCCTTCAGCGGTAATGGTCACCTGTGTTCCTGCTGCCACTGTTCCGGCTGCGGGTGTGAAGACGGGTGCTGCGGGTCGTGCTACAGTGTAGGTTGCCGTAGCCTCACTGCTCTCGTTGGCATCGCCGTCGAGTGCTATGGCACGGATGGTGAGATCTTGCGTGATGCTTACGGTGGCAGTGTTGCCATCGGTCATCGTTGCCGTGGTACTTGTGGCAGGATTGGTGCCGTCAACGGTGTAGTTGATGATACATCCCTCGTCGGCGGTGATGGTGACATTGGTGCCGTAGGCCACTTCGCCGGCTGCGGGCGAGAAGGTGGGCGGTGTCACTGTGGGCAGTGCTGCGCCTTCAGCCACCTTTATGTCGTCGATAAATCCGCGTTGCATGGTGAATGTCAGTACGAGGTCGCCTGTAGCACCTGTGATGCTGACGCTGTGTGTGGTCCATTCGCCGTTGGTGGCGGTCACCTCTGTGTCTCCACTCAGTGTGCCGCCAGTGGCAGTCACGGTGAGGGTGTTGGTCTTGGCGTCGCCCCATCCGGCTACGCTGAATGTCAGTGTGCCGTTGCCGTTGAGTGCGATGCTGCGGGTGGTGATGGCACCTGTAGCGCTACCCGTTCCGATCTTCACGCTTTGGTAGGCAGCTCCAGTGCCGGAGCTTGTCCATGTCCAGTTCTCTTCGTCGAAGTTGGCTGTGGCCATGCTACCTGAGCCGACGTTTCCGGAGAATGAGCCGTCGCGTCCGCCGGTACCTTCAAGGCTGTTGAAGGTTTCATCAAAGAGCACGCCCTCTTCATAGGTCTTCTGTTCCTTCACCGTGAGTGTGTAGCTGGCAGTGCCTGCATAGTATGTGTCGTCCTCTGCCGATGTGGCGGTGATGGTGGTGCTGCCTGCAGTACCAAGTGTCACCTGTCCGTTGGCATCAACGGTGGCAACGCCAGGGTTACTGCTATCATAGCTTACGGTAAGGCCGTTGGGGTTGGTCAGCGGGTTGGTGAAAGCCGCATCGGTGGTGTATTTGGTGAGGCTAGTCACTTCGTAGGCCAGGCCTGCAGCTTCCTTGCCACCTTGACGGGTGAGGCTTACGAGGTAGTTGCCGGCGGTAAATTCGGGAGTGGTGTTATACATGGTAAGTGTTCCGCATACCACCACTTGGTCGCCTGCCAGCAGGTCGTTTTCCGAGGTAAACTGGTTCCCATTGAGTCCGAGTCCGCGGAATGCCTGCAGCTGGTTGGCTTCCGTGGTCCCGTCGTCGGAAATGTTATAGCTGATGTTGCCGTATTGTGAGTTGTAAGCGGTAACGATTCCAGAAACGATACCCTTTACATATACCTGCCATGAAGTCTGTCCGTTGAGGTTGTCGATGAGTGCGAGTGCTTCTGCTACGGTGTAAGGATTGCTTTCCGTACCCTTTTCGGCATCTTTCACGGTGAGCGTAAAGGTTTTCGAACCACCGTTGTAGGTGTCGTTTTCTGCCCATTCAGCAGTGATGTTGGTGATACCAGCTGCCACACCGGTGATGGTGTTGCCGCTGACGGTAGCCACGTTGGTGTTGCTGGAGGTGAGAGTCAGAGCCGTACCATCGGTGGTGACGGTGGTAGTGCCGCCTACGTTAATCTCGTTGGCACCGATGCTGACGTTGGCATTCTGCTTATCAGAAGCACCGGCGGTGTAGGTAACTGTAATGGCTTTAATCCTGCGATGCCCCGATGTGCCTCCTATAGTAAACGTTACTTCTTGTGCTGAGCCGCTCCATGTGGGAGAAGTGAAAGTTCCCACATTGGTTGTAATAGCATTGCTCCCATCACCAGTACCAAATGTCAAAGTGATGGCAGTGATGGTGTTTGATGAGGATACTGTGAAGTAGTTGCCTCCATACGCACGAATAGCTGTTCCCGTGTTGTAATACTTCGGAGCATTGTTATTCGTACCCTTGTTGAAGGAAATGCTGAAAGCGGAGCCTTCCACAGATGTAATTGCCTCTTGGTTGGCGTAACCTTTGGTTGAGAAGTCAATGGTTTCTTCTTCCGCCCAGCCTACACTCACCACTGACAACAGCAGCAGTGTCAGTAGTAGTCGTAATTGCTTTTTCATAATGCGAATATTGTTTTTAGAGTATAAATGATATTAGTGTTCGTTGATGTGCGTGGTTATATAATAAATGGTGTAAATCAAAAAAGCCTGCGCACTTCTATCTCTTTTGCATGGTGTTGTGTGAGAGGGCAGGCAGACATGTTTTGCAGAGCCATTTGTGTAAGTGTTACGCGCAGCAGCAAGGCACGGGCAATCGGTTGCCGACACACGCCATTGCCGACACAATGTATACCTGTCGGCTGCGGTAGCGGTGGTGGGTGTGCGTGTTCATGCGATGCTGAGCTATTGTGATTAAGTTGGTGCAAAGGTAGGCCTTTTGCGTGGCACTGCCAAGCAGGAAACAAATAAACTTTTACTGCCATAATCCTTTGCAGGCAAAAGTGTTTGGTGAGGTTTTGCCGCATAGATGTGGATGGTGCTATGGGCATGCCGATAGAGAAAAGTCGGAAAAAGTGTTGGAAAAGTAAAGAATGACTACCTTTGCGGCGTAAAATCATAAGAAGATGAAAAAGAAAATCCTTGCTATGGCAGCCCTTGCTGTTGCCATACTTCCTGCCTTGGCGCAAGGCCCCAATAATACAGGTGCCTACTATGCCAGCGCCAACGGCAAGAGCGGTGCTGCACTGAAGACCGCATTGTTCAATATCATCAAGGTTACCACAAAGGATGTGCAAAGCTATGATGGGCTCATCGATGCTTATCGTAGTACCGATACGCGTGCCGACGGCTTTGTGCGCGACTGGTATTCAAACGTAACGAAGTATGAACACGACAAAGATAAGGCTGGCTCCTACGGCAAAGAAGGCGACTGCTACAACCGCGAGCACCTTATCCCGCAAAGCTGGTTCAGCAAGGCGAGCCCCATGCGCAGCGACCTGTTTCATGTGGTGCCCACCGACGGATATGTCAACAACAGGCGCGGAAGCTACCCGCTCGGCGAAGTGGGAACAGACGTGGAATATGCATCGGCCAACAACTACAGCAAGCTGGGAAAGTCGAAACGCAGCGACTACACAGGCACCGTGTTTGAACCCAACGACGAGGTGAAAGGCGACATAGCACGCGCATACTTCTACTTCGTCACCTGCTATCAGGACAAACTGGTGAACTGGGACTCTAGCGGACAGTCCGACTATGTGCTCCAGCACAACACCTACCCCAGTCTGACACCATGGGTGATAAAGATGATGATGGAGTGGTCGGTGAAAGACCCCGTTGATGCCGTTGAGCTGGCGCGCAACAACGCCGTGCAGACGAAGCAGAGCAACCGCAACCCCTTCGTCGACTATCCCGGACTGGAAGAATACATCTGGGGCAGCAAGACCAGCGTGCCCTTCGACTACACGCAGGGCGGCGGCAGCCAGACCACCGTGGCAGCGCCTACCTTCTCGCCCGCAGGAGGCACCTACAGCAGTGCACAGACAGTGACGCTGACTACCACCACGGCAGGTGCTGCCATATACTACACCGTTGACGGTTCTGCTCCCACTGCCACAGCAGGAAAGGCATACACCATGCCGCTCACCGTCAGCCAGACCACGACGGTGAAAGCCGTAGCCGTGAAAGACGGTGCTACCAGCCTGATGGCCACCGCTACCTACGTGATACAGACCGGCGGCGACGAACCGCAAGAGGGTGTGTACAGCAAGATAAGCAGCACTGACGAGTTGACAACAGGCGATGACTACCTGTTGGTGTATGAGGTGAGCGCCACCGCAGGCAGAGCCTACGACCATGTGGAAAACGCACGCGGAGAAAGCACCAACGTGACGCTTGCCAACGGTGTCATCGACCTGGCATACAACCAAGAGAATGCAGCTCCACTGCGCATGGAGCAGAGCGGAAGCAACTACACGCTCTACGACACAAAGAATAACTACTATCTGGCGCTTTCGTCGAAGGCCAACGCGCTCAACGTGAGCGACGACCCCTCATCGGCAGATGCACAGTGGAAGGTGAGCCTCAGTGGCGGCAACGTGGTGATAGTCAACGCGGCATACACCGACTATACCCTTTACTACAATAGCAACGCCAACATCTTCCGCTGCTACTCCAGCGCGCAAAAAGCCTTCAGCCTATACAAGGCCACCATCCCCACGGGAGTGAGCACGGTGAATGCCGGTGCCAACGTGAAAGCCGACGCTAAATGGTACACCCTGTCGGGACAGCAACTCAACACCAAGCCCTCGCGCGCAGGCGTGTATATCAATGGTGGCAGGAAGGTGATAGTGAAGTGAGATGAACCTGCAACAACTGTTCTATAAAAAGGAATTAAGCAGTCTGCGCCAGTGGTTGGCGCAGACTGCTTCTGCTACATTCAGCCTTCGCGGCATGGTGGGTTCGTCAGGCGCCGTGGCGATGGCCAGTGTGGTCGACAGTCTGCCGCCCGTCACCCTGCTGCTGCTCAACGATGAAGATGAGGCTGCCTACTTCTACAACGACCTGCGCACGCTGCTCGCCACACAGGCCGACACTGACGTGCTCTTCTTCCCTCTGCCCAACCGCAAGGCCGCCCGCATGGGACAGCGCGACGCCGCCAACATCATACTGCGCACCGAGGTGATAGGCAAGTTGGTGGCACCGCAAGAGCGCATGGTAATCGTGTCGTATCCCGAGGCATTGGCCGAAGCCGTGCCCGCACCCGACCTGGCAGCAGAGAATGCCCTCACCCTGCGTGTGGGCGACGAACAATCCATACAGCAGCTCGCCGAGCGACTGGAGCAAATGGGATTTGCCGAGACCGACTATGTGTACGAGCCCGGACAGTTTGCCCAGCGCGGAAGTATAGTCGACATCTATTCCTATACCTCCGAATATCCGCTGCGCCTTGACTTCTTCGGCGACGAGGTGGACAGCATACGCACCTTCGACGTGCAGAGTCAGCTGTCGCGCGACAAGCTCGACCATGTGAACATTGCTGCTGCCGAAGACACGCTCACCACGCACACCACTCACTTCCTCCACCTGCTGCCCGACGAGGCATTGCTCGTAGTGCGCGACACGCAATATGTGTGGCAAAAGATGACAGAAAAAGGTGGAGCGCAAAGAGAAACAGCAGAGCAAGACGACGCGCAAAACGCAGAGGAGCTGACCGCACTCAAGCAGCGATGGACCACATTGCGGCAGATTGTGATGCAGCACGGAGAAGAGCGAGACGCAAAGAATGTGAAACAGCGGTCGGAGGATGGAGAGAGCCTGACTTTCGACATGTCGCCACAACCCCTATTGCACAAGAATATGCAACTGTTGCGCAAACTGCTCGACGACTACCTGCACCATCGCAGCTACCGACTCATACTGCTGGCCGAGAGCAAGAAGCAGATAGAGCGTATCGGCGAGATTGTCAACGCCGATGCCGTGCGCGAAAGCGACCGCTTCAGCTTCCGTGCGCTTGAGCTGACACTGCACGAGGGCTTCATTGACCACCGCCGCAAGCTGTGCGTGCTCACCGACCACCAGATATTCGACCGCTTCCATAAGTATGCCCTGCGCTCCGACATCGCACGGCAGGGGAAGATGGCAATGACACTGCGCGAGATAAAAGAACTCGACATCGGCGACTTCCTCGTGCACATCGACTTTGGCATCGGCAAGTTTGGCGGACTGGTGCGCGTGCCCTCCGCCGACGGCTATCAGGAGATGATACGCATCGTGTATCAGCGCGGCGACACGGTAGACGTGTCCATACACAACCTCTACAAGATATCGAAATACCGCCGTAGCGACACTGGCGAGCCGCCGCGCCTCTCCACCCTTGGCACAGGGGCATGGGAGCGCATGAAAGAGCGCACCAAGAAGCGCATGAAGGACATAGCACGCGACCTCATACGCCTCTATGCGCAACGTCGCCGACAGCAGGGCTTTGCCTACAGCGCCGACACCTACCTGCAGCACGAGCTGGAGGCGTCGTTCCTCTACGAAGACACACCAGACCAGCTCACCACCACTGCCGACGTGAAGGCCGACATGGAGAGTCGCCGCCCGATGGACCGACTCATTTGCGGCGACGTGGGCTTCGGCAAAACGGAGATTGCCGTGCGCGCAGCATTCAAGGCTGCCACCGACGGCAAGCAGGTGGCGGTGCTAGTGCCCACTACAGTGCTATGCCTGCAACACTATCACACCTTTGCCGAACGACTGAAGGACATGCCCGTGCGCGTAGACTACCTTTCGCGGGCACGTACAGCCAAACAGACAAAGGCCATATTGACCGACCTCAAGGAGGGAAAAATAGATATCCTTATCGGCACACACAAGCTCACGGGCAAGCAAGTGGAGTGGAAAGACCTGGGACTGCTCATCATCGACGAAGAGCAGAAATTTGGTGTGGCAGCCAAGGAGAAACTGCGCACCCTGCGCACACATGTCGATACGCTCACGCTCTCGGCAACACCCATACCACGCACGCTGCAGTTCTCACTCATGGGGGCGCGCGACATGAGCGTGATGCGCACGCCACCACCCAACCGCTATCCCATCTACACCGAACTCATCACCTTCCAGCCCGAGATTATCGCCGATGTGGTGCGCGATGAGCTGGCACGCAACGGACAGGTGTTTTTCGTCAACAACCGCATAAACGGCCTTGAGGAGATAGCACGCATGCTGCATCGCCATGTGCCCGAGGCGCGCGTGGTGATAGCTCACGGACAGATGCCGCCCGCAACCATGGAAGACATTCTGCTGGCTTTCATACGCCATGAGTTCGACGTGCTGCTATCCACCACCATAATAGAAAATGGCATCGACATTCCCAATGCCAACACTATCATCATCAACGGCGCCCATCAGTTTGGCCTGAGCGACCTGCACCAGATGCGTGGCCGCGTGGGACGCACCAACCGCAAGGCCTACTGCTACCTCATCGCGCCGCCCAAGGACCTGCTGCCAGCCGACACACGCCGACGATTGGAGGCACTAGAGACCTTCTCCGAACTGGGCAGCGGCTTCAACATCGCACTGCAAGACCTCGACATACGCGGTGCCGGCAACCTGCTGGGGGCTGAGCAGAGCGGATTTATAGAAGACTTGGGCTACGACACCTACCAGAAGATACTCTCGCAGGCTATGCGTGAACTGCGCGAGGAGGAACAGATGCACGAGCATGCGAGCACAAACAACGGCACGCCGCAGCCCGTGGCGGGCGACGGCAGTGCATGGGTAGACGACTGCATGGTGGAGAGCGACTTGGCGATGTATCTGCCAGACAACTATGTGCCTGGCAGTAGCGAGCGCTTGCTGCTGTATCGAGAGCTGCAAGACATGCTCACAGACCGCGAGCTGGCTGACTATCGCCAGCGCTTGACCGACCGCTTTGGCACATTGCCCACCGAGGGCGAAGAACTGCTGCAGGTGGTGGCGCTGCGCCGACTGGGCAAACGGTTGGGGTGCGAGAAAATCATACTCAAGCAGGGACGCATGCAACTGCAGTTTGTGGCGCAGCTCGACAGTGCCTACTACCACAGTGCCCTCTTCGGTGCCGTGATTGACTATGCCGTGGCCCATCCGCAGCGCTGTCTGTTGCGTGAGGCAGCCAACCGCAGGATGATGAACGTGGCCAACATCGCCTCGGCCACGCAGGCTGTAGCTGTGTTGAAAGATATCCTTGGCGAAAAGAAATGACGAAGACAGGAATAATTCAAGACATATATACACACAATGCGGGCTGTCTTCACTGGAGAAGACAGCCCGCGTGATGTGTTGGCAGTTTACTGTCGAAACTTAGTTGCTGATAGTAGCGCTGGTCGACGATGTGTTTGTTTTGCTGTTGTTGCTGGTAGCCTTGCCATTGGTGCGTGTTGAACTGCTTGTCGGTGGACGACGATAAGCCTTCTTCCTGGGAGCGGGCTTTGACGATACGGCAGAGCCAGTTGAACTTTCATCGCTGCATGTGCCGGTAGTGGTGGCACCCTTTGAGGCACTGGTGGTGGAAGTCCTGTCGTTGGTGGAGGTCACCTTGCCAGTGGTGCTGCCAGTGTTGACAGAACCTACGGGCTTTGTCGACGGCGTGGTGGCGGTGGTAACCGACTGTGCGTTGACGCTAGTGGCAAACAGGGCAGCAAATGCGAGGGCTGCAAAGAATGTCTTTTTCATGGTGGAAGAAATTAGATGTTAAAAAATAGGGTAATTGTTGTTATTTCTATTGCAAAGGTAGAAAAAATATACTATATGTCAAAGGGAAACTCCTACTTTTTGCAGGGGAAATCCCTATTTCTGTATTTTTTTGTTTTTTCGGTCGAGGCCAATTTTTCTTTTTAGTGCTCTGACGCAAAACGCGGCGTGCTGTAACAGTGTAGTACTTAGACCATAGTGCCGGCGCATGACGCTGAAGCGCTCCCTAAGCGAGGCACGGTGGTTGCGTGTGGTGGTCCCCTCACGCAGATAGTGGACTAACACGCAGTGCATGTTGAGTGTGGTGGCGTGTTGAGCTTCGGCGGCTTTCAGTATACGTATGCACCAGTCTACGTCGGCAGAGAAGCGGTAGCGCAGGTCATAAGGCGTGTGCCGTGCCAGGTCAGCGCGTGCGTAGAAAGCCTGATGACACACCAGCATGCCCTTGCGGAAGGAGCGACTGTCGAGGTGTTGTGGTGCGCTGAGGTGACGATGTCCCACCACCAGTCCGGCAGCATCGATGAGGTCGGTGTCGCCGTAAATCACGCCAGGCAATGCATCGGCATTGGTGTTTCGCGCGCGCGTACCTATATTGTATAGTGTGTCGGGATGCGGCAGCGCATCGCCGGCGTTGAGGTAGACCACATAGTCGCCTTCCACCAATGGCAAGGCCTTGTTCATGGCGTCGTAGATGCCCTTGTCGGGTTCGCTCACCACGGTGATGGTGTGGGGCGACTGCTGCTGGGCACACCGGTGCTGGTAGTGGGCCACGCATTGCATGGTGTCATCGGTAGACGCACCGTCGATGATGATATGCTGCACATGGGGCCACTGCTGTATGCGCACGCTGTCGAGTGTGCGCGGCAAGATGGCAGCGGCGTTGTAGCATACGGTGATGATGGTGAAGCGCGTCATTGCTCAACTAGCAGCTGTTGGTATTGTTGTATGTAGAGTGAAGCCACGTGTTGCTGTGCATAGGTGGTGTGTACCTTTTCCAACGCCTTTGCCGACAGCTCGCGGCGGTCGGCCTCGGTGAGTATCCATTGTAATCCCCGAGCCATGTCGGCGGTGTCTACCTGCACATTGGTTCCCGTTCCGTTCACGGCTGCCACATAGCCATTCTGCTTGTGGTCGATCATCTCGGGTATTCCGCCGATGGCAAATCCTACCGACGGCACGCCACATGCCATGGCTTCCATGATGGTGTTGGGCAGGTTGTCTTCTGTCGACGGTAGCACAAAGATGTCGGCAGCGTTGTAGGCATCGACAATGTCTGCCGCTTCGGTGAGGTAGCCCAGACAGTGTGCATGTAGGGGCAACTGCGCCGCAATGTCGTCAGCTTTGCCTCCGAGTATCACCACTTCGGTGTTGCGCTTTGCTTCGGGGTAGTTGTCGATGAGTTGTTGTAGGGCTTTCACCAGATGCTGCATGCCTTTGCGCGGGTCGGCAGCACTCTGCGAGGCGAAGAGCAAGAGTTGCTTGTCGGTAGGCAGGTTGAGTCGTCGGCGCGCCAGCTGCTTATCCTGCTTGCGGAACACCCGCGTGTTGATGGTGTTAGGTATGCTTACCACGCGGTGATGTCCGCACAGTGCGCTCTGTCGTGCCTGCTCGGCCAGCCACTGGCTGCATGCTACAAAGGTGATTTGGCTGGCGTTGTCGTAGATTTGCTTCTTGCGCTTCCATCGCCGAGCTGCAAAGCGATAGAGCGGGTGGAGCGCATCTTCCTGCGGGCAGTGCTGGCAGGCGGTGTGAAACTGTGTGCATCCGCGCGTGTAGTGGCAGATGGCAGTCACGGGCCAAGCATCGTGCATGGTCCACACGATAGGTTTGCCTGAACGCAGCACCTTCTCAATGCCGCGCATGGAGAGCAGTCCCTGACATGTCCAGTGCAGGTGTATGATGTCGGCTTGTTGAAACTCGGGTGTCTGCGCGACGTCGTAGCCCGTGTTGGCTATCGATGTACCAAAGAGGTCGTCGCGGCGGCACCGATGCGCCAGAAACATCACGCCGCGTTCCCACAGCTTGCGCCACTTGTTTCGTCGCCTACTGCCCACCGCCACTACGTAGGGCGATGCACCACAACGTTGGAGCACCATCATGCGTGCCTTCATGCCATTGTTGTTGAGCGCTTCGGCGAGTCGATGGGCTGCTATGGCAGCACCGCCGGTGATATCGCTGGTGGAGAGTATGAGGATATTCATGGGTGATGGATAATGGGTGGTAGGTGATGGGTGCAAAAATAGTCAAAAAGCGGGAATATGTAGCAAGAGATGGTAGTTTTGTTGCAAATGCTTGGTGAGTTTGCGTAAAATGCTTACATTTGCAAATGTACCCATGAGGGCACCAACCCCCGATAACTATATTAAGACTTATCACTAACACACCATCACTATGAGAAGATTGAAATCATTTTTAGGATTTAGTATTATAGCCTTGATGCTGCTTGGACTAAATAGTTGCCAGGACAAGGACGAACGCCTGGCCTACTATCTTGATGGCATATGGGAAGGCACCGTCATCAGCGGGTCGGGCAACTACGATGCTACGATAGAGTTTGTGCAGGAAGGTTTCTACGACAACTACGGCTACGGCTACGAGTGGGACACGGGATGGAACCATGGCAACACCACACGCACCTATTTTGAGTGGTATGTGCAAAATCGCAACATCTACATCCACTACCAAGACATGGCACATGGCGAATATGTGGTGATGGACTACGACCGCTTGCCCCGCAGCCCTGCAGAGGGCGTGATGCTGTCGGGTGCCTTCTACGACGACTACAGCGGCGACTGGCTTGCCGACTTCCGTCTGTATAAGGTGCGCAACCATGATAACTACTATGCCAAGGAGGGTGCCTTCGACAAGGATGCCGTGATTCCCGAATGACAATAATCAGCCTTCACACCCTTCGCAAATCAATATAGTATAGCAACGAGCAGCGGTGTACGTGTTCTCCTGAAGAGACGTACACCGCTGTTGGTATGTGTGTTGATGATGTATGTGGCGTATAGGTTGGGCGAGTGTTACAACACGTGCCCGTACTGGGAGTGGAGTATGTTGAGAATGTTGGTTGTCACTTGCGCGTTGGCCTTCACATAGTGGTGTGCCTTGTCGCCGGCATCGCTTATCTGTTGTGGATTGGCCAGCAGTTGGTCCATGGTGTTGGCAAAGGCGGCATCGTCGGCGATCTCTATGCCTCCGCCATTGGCTTTCAAGTCTTGTGCTTCTTGGAATTTGCGGTTGTTGGGCCCGAAGAGAACAGGCTTTCCCCACACGGCAGCTTCCAACAGGTTGTGTATGCCTTCGCCGAAACCTCCGCCTACGTAGGTGACAGTGGCATAGCGATAGATGGCGGAGAGCAGTCCGAAGCAGTCGACGATGAGTACGTGGGCATTGTTCAGGTCGGTTTCGTCGTCTGCCTGAGTGTAGCGCACCACTCGCAGACCCTGCAGCTTTTGTCCGATTTCGTTGAGATGTGCGTTGTCGATGACGTGTGGCGCTATGATGAGCTTCCACTGCTGGGTGTCCAAGAGGTTGCGTTCACGCAGGTAGCGAATGAAGATGTCTTCGTCGGGTTGCCACGACGAGCCGGCGATGAACACGTGCGGTGCGTCAGGTTGTTGCGTGCGGCAGAAATGTTCCACCACGGGCAATGCCTTGGCGCTCTGTTGTACGGTCAGCACACGATCGAAGCGTGTATCGCCCGTCACCGATACGTTGTCGCGGATGCCTATCTTGGCGAGCAGGTGCCGGCTCTCATCGTTCTGCACAAAGAAGTGGGTGAAGCAACGCAACACATAGGCATACTGCTTGCCATACCAGCGGAAGAATATCTGGTCGGGCCGGAATATGCTGCTCACGCTGAACACTGGGATGCGGCGGTGCTTGAGTATGTGGAGGTAGTTATACCAGAACTCGTACTTGATGAAGAATGCCGCCACAGGTCGCACTGTGCGCAGGAAGCGCCGTGCGTTGCGTCGGGTGTCGAGGGGCAGGTAGGTGATGATATCGGCTCCCTCGTAGTCTTTTCGCACTTCGTAGCCCGAGGGTGAGAAGAATGTGAGCAGTATCTTATATTGCGGCAATGCCCTACGTGCGTGCTCCATCAGTGGGCGCCCTTGTTCAAACTCACCGAGCGAGGCAGCATGAAACCATATATACTTTGCGCCACTCTCCATCTTTTCGCGCAGTGTTGCTATGGCCGCACGCTCGCCTTCCCACATCGTACACGCCTTGCTGTTGAAGCGAGCGTAGATGCGGACAGCCAGTTGATAGATATGTATGATAAGATTGTACAAGGGTGAGTGACGGATAGTATTAATATATTGTAGTTGCTTGGTAGAAGGGCGATGCGTTAGGCACACTACGCCCGCAGTGAAGGCAACAGAGAGGAGGAATTATTCTGTGGGTTGTGGCAGCTTGTTGATGGCTGTGCTGATGCGATGGAGGGTCTCGTCTTTACCTAGGAATGCCGAGATGTCGAACATGCCAGGTCCCTTTCCTTCTCCCACGAGACACAGGCGGAAGGCGTTCATCACATCGCCCAGTTTATAGCCCTTGCTCTCTACCCATGGCATGACGATGGCTTCCTGTCCCTCGGCGCTGAAGTCGTCGATGCCTTGCAGAATGTCGGCCAGTTCGGTCATCTGCCGGGGTGAGCAGGCTTTCCAGCGTTTGCGTGTGGTCTTCTCGTCGTATGTGGTGGGAGCAATGAAGAAGAAGGAGCATAGTGGCCACAGTTCGCCAACGAAGCTCACGCGGTCTTTCATCATGTGCACTACCTGTGTGATGCGTGTCAAAGGTTCTTCCACACCGTTGCCTGCCACGATGGGCGCGAAGAGCTGTGCTATCTCATCGTCGCTCTTGTGCAGCATATATTCGTGGTTGAACCATGCGGCTTTCTGGAAGTCGAAGCGTGCGCCTGCCTTCTGACACTTGCTGATGTCGAACAGTTGTGTGAGTTCATCCATTGATAGCAACTCCTGCTCAGTGCCGGGGTTCCATCCCAGCAGTGCCAAGAAGTTGACCACCGCCTCGGGGAAGTATCCGCTCTCTCTGAATCCGCGGCTCACGTCGTTGCTGACGGGGTCGGTCCATTGCAGCGGGAACACAGGGAAACCGAGTCGATCGCCATCGCGCTTCGACAGCTTGCCTTTGCCTTCGGGCTTGAGCAGTAGGGAGAGATGTGCAAAGCGGGGCATGGTGTCTTCCCATCCCAGTGCGCGATAGAGCAATACGTGGAGCGGGGCGCTGGGCAACCATTCCTCGCCGCGGATGACATGGGTGATGCCCATCAGGTGATCGTCGACAATGTTGGCCAGATGGTAGGTGGGCAGCTCGTCGGCACTCTTGTAGAGCACCTTGTCGTCGAGAATGTCCGACATCACGTTCACCTCGCCGCGTATCATGTCGTCGACAGTGATGCGCTGGCCGGGCTGCACGAGAAATCTGACCACATACTGCTGTCCGTCGGCCATGCGCTGCTTCACCTCGTCGGCAGACAGCGTGAGCGAGTTGGTCATCGTGCCCCGTGTGCGGGCGTCGTATTGGAAGTTGTCCACCTCCTTGCGCTTGGCGTCAAGCTGTTCGGGAGTATCAAAGGCAATGTAGGCTTTTCCCTCTTCAAGCAGACGGTCGACATACTCCTTATATATATGTTTGCGTTCGCTCTGTCGGTAGGGTCCATAATGACCGCCGTGACCTACTCCCTCGTCGAAGTCTATTCCCAGCCAGCGGAAGGTTTGCTGTATGTATTCTTCGGCACCAGGCACAAACCGTTTGCTGTCGGTGTCCTCTATGCGTAGAATAAGTTTGCCTCCATGCTGTCGTGCAAAGAGGTAGTTGTACAATGCCGTGCGCACTCCGCCGATGTGGAGCGGTCCGGTGGGGCTGGGTGCAAAGCGCACCCTTACGTCAGGTGTTGTCATGATGGTGCTAAAAGTGTGTCGGTCAGGGCTTTCTCGTGGGGTAGGGTAGGGATGGGCCCAAAATTATTGTGCAAAAGTAAGCCATTTTTTGTTCTTATTATAGAATTGTTTGTATTTTCGCACTCTGTAATCATCTATTCGCTAAGCAATCATGGCCGCCACATTCCGCCGCAATTCTATCTTTCTGCGCAATCTGCTCACACGCATTGTGCTCACGTTGCTTGCTGCCGTGGTGATAGTGTGGTTTCTGCCTCGTGCCGAGACGGTGCACTATCGCTATGATGTGGGCAAGCCATGGACGGGTGGCACGCTGATAGCCAAGTTTCAGTTCCCCATCTATAAGAGCGATGAGGTGATTGCTGCCGAGCGCGACAGCGTGCGCGACAGTTTCCAACCCTACTACGTGGTCGACAGTGAGATTGAAGAGAGTGCCTTGGCATCTCTTGCCAAAGATATAGACACCGACTTCCCCGAACAGGCGCGCAGCTATAAGAATATCATCCTGCAAGAGCTGCATCGGTACTACGAGCAGGGCATCATGCCGCCCAATGCCCAGGGGCTGTCGTCGACCGACAGTGCTACCATTGTGCGTGTGGTGCGAGGTCGCAGTGCTGTGCCCACCCCGTTAGGTGAACTCTATACCATCAAGAGTGCCTACCAACAGTTGCTTTCCAATCCGCTGATAGTAGCGAGCCGACAGGTGGTGCAGCGCATGAACCTCGACAGGTATATCCATGCCAACTTGCGCTACGACGAGCAGCGCAGTGAGAGCGAGATGCAGGAACTGCTCAACAGCGTGGCAGAGAGCGACGGCATGGTGATGGCTGGACAGAAGATTGTCGACAAGGGCGACATCGTCGATGAGCGCACGGCACGCATATTGCTCTCGCTTGAGAAGGAGAGCCTGCGCCAGAGCACCGACAGCAAGGAGACACTCTACCGCATGGGTGGCCAGGCTGTCATCGTACTGCTGCTACTCAGCTTACTCACCACGTATATCGCTCTGTTCCGTCGCGACTATTTCGACAAACCGCGCTCGCTGCTCATGGTGTATGTGCTCACGGTGTTCTTCCCCGTGGTGGTGTCGCTCATGATGCGCCACGCATTTCTCAACATCTACCTGCTGCCCTTTGCCTTGGCACCAATGTTCATCCGTGTGTTCCTCGACTCGCGCACAGCCTTCATGGTGCACTTGGTGCTGGTGCTGCTGTGTGCCGTAGCCGTGAAGTATCAGTATGAGTTTATTGTCGTGCAGTTGGTAGCAGGACTTGTGGCCATCTACAGTTTGCGCGAGGTGTCTAAGCGTTCGCAAGTGTTTGTGGCATCGTTGCTTGTCACCCTCGTCAGCATCGCCGTCTACTACGTGCTGCAAGTGGTGCAGATAGGCGACTCTATCAACACCGACCGCTCCATGTACGTGTTCTTCATCGGCAATGGTGTGCTGCTGCTACTGGCCTATCCGCTGATGTACATCATAGAGAAACTCTTCGGCTTCACTTCCGACGTGACGCTTGTCGAACTATCGGACACTAATCGCGATTTGCTGCGCCAACTCAGCGAGGTGGCACCAGGCACGTTCCAGCACTCAGTAATGGTGGGCAATCTGGCATCTGACATTGCCAATCGCATCGGTGCCAAGAGTCTGCTTGTCAGGACGGGCGCACTCTATCACGACATTGGCAAGATGGCCAACCCCTACTACTACACCGAGAACCAGGCAGGTGCCAATCCTCACGCCGGCATCGATGAGCGCGAGAGCGCACGCATCATCATCAGCCATGTGAGCGAGGGCATACGCATGGCGGAAAAGAAACATCTGCCAGCGGTGATAAAGGACTTCATACGCACTCACCACGGAAGCGGCATCACCAAGTACTTCTACATCAACTATAAGAATGCACACCCCGAAGAGGAGGTAGACCCAGCTGCCTTCACCTATCCCGGTCCCAATCCGTCAACGAAGGAGCAGGCCATACTCATGATGGCCGACACTGTGGAGGCTGCTTCGCGCTCGCTCAGCGAATATTCTGAAGAGAGCATCACACAACTCGTCGACCGACTCATCGACGGGCAGGTACAAGAAGGATATTTCACCGACTGTCCCATCACCTTTCACGACATACGCGTGGCAAAGCTGGCTCTCGTGGAGCGACTCAAGGCCATTTACCATGCAAGAATAGCATATCCGAAAGATACAACTGAAAACTGACACCCCATCTTTTTATATAATACATGTAAAGCTTTGAAAGGGAGAGCGTCTGCGAAGATACTCTCCCTTGTCTTTGCTCCCTTGGTTGCAATCGTTGGCCTCCCCAACGCTTAATACTTCGCTCTTGATTTCCAACTGTTGCCCAATCACACTGCAATTAGGCTCCAATCACACTCCAACTATTGCCCAATCACACTCCAATTAGGCAATACTTGCACTCCTATTAGGCTACACTTGCATTGCAATTAGGCTACACTTGCCGCTCGGAGCACGACACGGCCCCGTCTACACACCTTGTCGAGCATGCTTTGATCATAAACGTCTACTGCTCATCACAGCCATCTGAAAAGCATTGTGCAAAAATGCCTGCACGCTTGCACTCATGACCATATCGCCCTGACAAACAGCACGATAACGTGTGCAAGCGACAAAAATTGCTTACACGCGCTTACACATGGCTATACCACCCCTAATAGGGTGAAAGCTGTGTGTAAGCGGCAAAAATCGCTCGCACTTCGCAACCGCCTGACATTCAGTGCGAAACAGATGGCGTGTGTAAGCGCGTGTAAGCGACAAACAGTCGCTTACACGCTGCAATACGCTGAAAGACAGCGCATAGCACGCGGTTGGTGTAAGCAAATCCAAAAAAGTGGAATTGTGAAGGCCGATACAGCCTTGATTGCACAAAAGTATAGGTTGTGTGCAATTGTTACAAACCAAAACTTTACCTTTGCAGCCAAAATCGACAAAATTTATTATTACCCTAAATCTGTCAGCAGATATGACAACGATTCGAAAAACTCTCTCCGCCCTCTGCCTATGGGCTCTCGGTGCCCTGTCGCTGCACGCAGGAGGCATTCTCACCAACACCAACAACAGCATCCGCTTCAACCGTATGTTTGCGCGCGAAGGTGCCATAGCCATTGATGGCGTATACAGCAATCCAGCCGGCGTGGCCTACCTCAGCGAAGGGTTCCATCTGTCCATCAACAATCAGAGCGCTTTCCAGACACGCACCATCTGGAGCGGCATGCAGGTGCGGGGACTGGAAGGCACACCCTTCTTCACACCTTTCAGCATGAACGGCGGCAATGAGCTGGGCATCAAGAAATACAAAGGCGAGGCCACTGCGCCGATATTACCTTCCATACAGGCGGCCTACAATAAAGGCAACTGGAGTTTCCAAGCTGGATTCTGTGTGAATGGCGGCGGTGGCAAGTGTACCTTCAATCATGGTCTGGCCTCCTTTGAGCGCACCATCGCCCTCATCCCCATGGCACTGGCGCAGATGGGAATGCCATCTCCCACACTGGGATACAGCGTGAGCAGCTATCTCTACGGACGGCAATATGTGCTGGGCGTGCAACTCGGAGCTGCCTATAAGTTCAATGACCACCTGTCCGTATATGGTGGCGGACGATTCAATATCGTCAGCAACAAGTATGAAGGCTACATAGCCGGCATCAGTGCCAACATCGGCGGCGTGGACGAAAATCTGCACGACTTCTTCGGTGTGAAGGCCGGCGAGGCTGCCACGGCGGTGGCCTACTTTACGCAGCTTGCTGCCAATGCTACCTCGGAAGCGCAGCGCCAGGCCTATCTGGAGCAGGCCGCTGTCTACCAGCGCACAGAGCAGACCCTTGTACGCGCACAGACGGCAGTGGCCGACAAGCACCTTGACTGCTCGCAGAGCGGATGGAGCATCACACCCATCATTGGCGTGAACTATCGAGTGAACGACAAACTAAACATCGGTGCACGACTGGAGATAACCACCAACTTCAATATTGAGAACCACACGCGTAGAGACGACACCGGACTCTTCGCTGACGGTGTGAACACGCCGCACGACCTTCCAGGACTGCTCGCCCTCGGAGCACAATACGAGGTGCTGCCGCGTCTGCGCGTGGGAGTGGGCTACCACTACTTCTTCGACAAGGATGCCGAGATGGCAAACGGCAAGCAGAAGTATCTCTCGGGCAACACGCAGGAGTATCTCGCAGGAATAGAATACGACATCACCGACAAAATACAGGTGAGCATGGGCGGACAGAAGACCAACTATCGCCTGGGCGATGGTAAGTTCCTGAACGACATGTCGTTTGTGACGAGTAGCTACTCGCTCGGCTTCGGTGTGGGTGTGAAGGTGGCAAAGAACGTGACGGTGAACGCTGCCTACTTCTGGACCAATTACAAACACTTCAAGAAGGAGTACGACGAGACTATCTCTCTGCTCGGCAACGATATACAGGTGCATAACACCGACGAATTCACGCGCACCAACAAGGTGTTTGGCGTGGGTGTCGACATCGACTTCTAACTCTTTCCCTTACCCCGTTCAGCAGCTGCCAGGCTTAAGCCGATGCTGCTGCAACTGAATAGCACATACCAGTGAGTAATGCAGATAGTCTTACTCACTGGTATGTGCTTGTGTTGACGGTGTCTATGGGTCAACTTCAAAATAGATAGTGGCACTACGGTATGCCGGCTTGTCGAGTATGGCTTTCCGTGCTTGTCGCAGGCATTGGTAGAGATGTTTGCGTGGTGTGGAGTGTGTGTATTTAACGACTATTTTGCGAATGTGCTCCTGCCGTATTCGTGCAGCTGTAGGTTTGTCGGGGCCCAGCACGTGGCATTGCAGCTGCTGTCGCAGTGTTGCCGCCATGTCGTCGGCAGCTTGTTCGGCTGATGTCTCACTTCGATGGCGCACGTAGATGTATATCAGCTGTGCGTAGGGTGGATAGCTGAAGGCCAGGCGCTCTTGCAGCAGGGTGTGCATGAAGCCTGTGTAGTCATTGTCCACCACGCGTTGTATCACCTCGGCCTCCGGTTGCCGTGTCTGTAAGAATACACGCCCCTGTCCCTGCTGCCGTCCGGCACGTCCGCTCACCTGCATCATCATGGCAAAGGCTCGCTCGGTGGCACGGAAGTCGGGCATGGTGAGCAAACTGTCGGCACTCACGATGGCCACCACGTCAACACCGTCGAAGTCTAAACCCTTGGTCACCATCTGTGTGCCGACGAGTATCTGTGCCTGCTGATGTGCAAACTGTTCTATCATTCGCTGGTGTGCGTGGCGTGAGCGTGTGTTGTCGAGGTCCATGCGCAGTATGGTTGCCTTGGGAAAGCGGCGCGAGAGCACGTCTTCCACTTTCTCGGTGCCGAAGCCGTGCGTGACGATGTGGCGGCCGTTGCACTGCGGACACAGGTTGGGTATGCGGTAGAGTGTGCCGCATGTGTGGCATGTGAGACTGTTGGTGCGCCGATGTAGGGTGAGCGGGATATCACACTGTGTGCATCGTGGCGTCCATCCGCAATCGGTGCACTCCATTACCGGCGCGTAGCCACGGCGGTTCTGAAACACGATGACCTGCCGATGTTGCGCCAGTGTGGTCTGTATGGCCTCAAGCAGTTGCGGAGAAAACATGCCCCGCATCATCTTGCGGTGGTATAGATCCTTGATGTCGACCACGATGGTGTGGGGCAGGGGCAAGTCTTTGTATCGTGTGAGCAGTTCTACGTAGCCATACTTCCCCGTGCGGGCATTGTGGTAGCTCTCTGCCGATGGCGTGGCCGACCCGAGGAGTACGAGTGGTGATGAAAGAGAAGAGGATACTCTTTCCTTTATATATGCCATCATGATTGCCATGTTGCGTGCGTGGTAGCGTGGCGAAGGGTCGCTCTGGTGCAGGTTGGCATCGTGTTCTTCGTCTACGATGACGAGTTGTAGGTTCTGAAAGGGTAGCAACACTGCGCTGCGTGCGCCCAGGATGATGCCGTAGGGTGTCTCAGAGCACTGTCGTCGCCAGATGTCGGCGCGTTGCTGCTCCGTGTAGCGCGAGTGGTAGACGCCCAAGCGCTCTCCAAACACCTGTTGCAGGCGTTGGGTTATTTGCGTGGTGAGCGCTATCTCCGGCAGCAGGTAGAGCACTTGTCCGCCTTGGAGCAGAGTGTCGGCAATGAGGTGGGTGTATATCTCTGTCTTTCCCGATGAGGTGACTCCGCGCAGTAGCACCACTTGTTTGTCGCGATGTTGTCTCAGAATGTCGTCGTAAGCAGCCTGCTGCGCCTCGCTCAGTGGCGAAAGCGGGGCTATGAGAGGGGCTGCTGAAGAGACAGAGACTGATGGCGTGTCGTAACACTCCTTCTCGAAGGTGACGAACAAGCCTTGCTTCACCATGTTGTTGAGTGCCGTTGTTGTGGCATTGGCTTCGTTGAGCAGTAGCTCGGCAGGGACGGATGTTAGAGGGGAGGGGGTGGTTTTTCCTCTTGCGTCCTCAGCCAGCGAAATATAAGAGGTGTCGCCAGGCGCGCCGGTTATTCTCTCTCCTCTTCCGTCTCTCCCTTCCATCGCCAGACAGATGAATGTCTCGAGCAGCCGTCGTCGCAGCGGTGCCCGTCGTTGTGCGTCGAGTGCGGCGTGCAGGTCGTCTTCGGTCTGAAGGGTGGGGGCGAGCTGCACCCATCGTTCCGTCTTGGTGCGCATACGTTCCATGCTGCGCAGGGGTATGGGCATGGCGGCTTTGTAGACGTCGCCGAGTGGACACAGGTAGTAGTCGGCCATCCACTGCCATAGTTTCAGTTGTTGACCAAGCACCAGGGGGTAGGTGTCGGGCAGCGATGCTATCTCACGGCACTGGAATTGTGGTTTGTCGTTGTGTAGGCGGCTTACGATGCCTATGTAGCGTTTGCTTTTTCCGACGGGCACGATGACGCGCATGCCGACAGCGATGGTCTGTCGGTATGCGGTGGGCACATAGTAGGTGAAGGTTCCTTCCAGTGGCAGTGGGAGTATGACGTCGGCGTAGTTCACAGTGAGAGATAATGAAGGATAATGCAAATATAGGGATATTTGTCGACATGTGTTGCAGTGTGCGAAAAAATGGCGCAACGTGTGGTGTTGCGCCATGTGGGGAGTGGGAATTGCGAGTGGCTTGTGCCCTGACGACTACTTAGAAATAGTAAGCCAGGCCTATCTGCCAAGCGTTGCTCTTCGCCTTGTTGCGCACACCGTCCAGAAACTTTATCTCACCTGCGTTGCCACAGGCGATGTTGTAGTTGACGGATGCCTGCAGGTGGTTGAGCACCATGGCACCCACACCTACGTTGATGCTGAAGTTGGAGGTCTTCAGTTTCCAGTCGGCTACATCTTTGAAGACGCTCTGGTCTTTGTCGCCAACGTTGAAGCCAAACTGTGGACCGGCGAAGAAGTAGATCTCTGCCATCTCTCCCAATCCGAAGCCGTATCGCAGATTGATGGGAATCACTACCTGATGCTGTTTGACGGTTTCTTCCACCTTGCTGTCGTCCATTTCGTGGAAAGAGAACTTGGCTGCACGATAGTCGTACATCACCGATGCGTCGACGCCGAGGTTGACGATGGGCAGGTTGACCTTCAGGGTGGGACCTACGAAGAAACCCACTTGGTTGGACGGGTCTAAGATTTTCTTGTCGAATTTCAGACCGGTGACGTTCATACCGGCTTTGATTCCGAACTGCACCTGTGCCTGGGCTGGTGCGGCAGCGACGAGCATAATCGCTAGCGCTGCGAGTGAGAGGAACTTTTTCATGATGCAATGTGTGTGTATGTGTATGACTTAGTTGTGTTTCTGTGTTGTAATACTTTGACGTTTTGGGTATTTGAAAAGCATCTACGTGCCACCATTAGGCAGCACGTAGGCAAAGATAGGTATTTTCTCTATGTATTCCTAAAAGTAAGGAATAAATGTTTAGTGTCGTTGTCTTCTCACTGTCACTCTTGCTGCGGGTGCTGCCGACGACGAACTGCGCTGTCTGCGTGCGCGCACCGATGAGCCGTCACCTTCCGATGAGGTTCCCGAGCGTCGTGTTGAGCGCACTTTCTTCTCCTTCACGTCGGCTTGCGCGTTGGCCACGCTGTCGAGTGAGTCCTTCACGGCGGGGTCGCCGAAGATGTTCTTTTCAAAGTCGCTGAGTTCCTTTTCTATGCGTCGCTGTTCACGTGCCATGGCCGAGTCGGTGGGGCAGTATTGTGCCAGTGTGCGGCCGAGCATGTTGGTGGTCTTGTATATCTTGCCCTTGTACATGTTGCGTGTGAAGAAGTCGTCGATCGACATGGTGGCGGCGTTGTTGAGGTTGCTCGTCATGATAATTTGTTTGGCGAGATAGGGTGCTATGTCGTCGTAGCGTATCCAGAAGAGCGGGTAGGGTGTTGCTCCGTCGCCGAAGTCGTCTTCGCGCACCATAATGGGGCAGAGAGCGATGGGCTTGATGTGGAAGGTTGACGTGCCCTGGTCGTAGTAGGCGCTCTCCTTTATATAATAGGCAGTGACTTCGCGCGAGGGTATGTCGCTATTGTCTATGTGCACCTGTCCCTTGTCGTTGCGCTCGTAGAAGATGTGATAGTTGTCGAGGAATGTCTTGGGCATGATGCGTGCCTTTTCGTCGAATGTCTCATTGCCGTCCATGCGGTATTCGTAGGCATTGATGCCTCCGTTCTTCGCACCTCGCATCATGAGTTTGAAGATGTAGGTGAAGAGGTTTACCTGTGTGCCGATGGGTTCCACGGGGTAGTAGAGTCCTGCGTTGGCATCTTCCGTCAGTTCTATGCGTCGGTAGATGTCGCGTCGCCACACCACGTCTTCCGCCATGGGTGCTGTGGTAGGAAAGTCGAGCCGTGCGCGCATGGTCATGTTGTCGGCATTGGAGCGTTGCTGCTGCTGTTGCTGCTGCTGACGTCGTGCTGCAGGCTGTGCGCAGACGGATAGCGCAACGGCCATCATGCTGAGTATGATATAGAAGCGTTTCATCGTTATAGGGATTTCTGGGTGTTATGTCAGTTTACTATTATCTCCATGGCGCCTGGCAGTCTTCGGCTGATGCCGTCAGGGCCTACGGCGGTGATGTTGGTGATGTAGAATCGTTTGCTGCGCGACAGTTTGCGGAAGGCGTCCTTCTGTTGTCCTGAGAACTGTCCGCCTGCTGATGCCATTGGCACGGCGTTGCCCATGTTGTCGTAGAACACGGTGGTGAATCCGGTGACGTTAAACGGTATGTCGAGCAGTCCGTCGTCGATGGCGGCGTGCAGTGCGCTGGCTCCTACGAGTGCGCCCTTGCCAAGTCTTCCGCCCTTGAAGCGGTCGCCGCCCACGGTGATATATGGTGTGGGATCGGGCAGTTTGCGCACCTTGAAGGTGAAGGGTCCCATGGTGCGTGTCTTGTCGCCGTCGCGAGCTGTGACAGTGAAGCTTACGTTTTTGCCCACGGCGGCAGGCACGGCGATGTACTTGCCTGCTCCCGCCGACGACAGCGAGCCACCGCTCATACTGAGCGACACTCCGCTGAGAGGCACGCCGGGCACGCTCACGCTGATGGGATTCTTATAGCCCGCATAGAGCACGTTCATCAGGTCGGCAGCCACGGTGGCGGTGCTGGGAGCAGCTATCACTTCGTATTCTTGTGAGAACTCGCGGCGTATCATGTCGCCGGTGCCGTTGGGCACGGCGATGTATCCGCGGAAGGAGTGCTTGCCCACACCGCCGGCAGTGAACGAGTAGGAACCCGATGAGTTGATGCGGTTGCCGTTGACGAAGATTTCGGGCTGCATGGTGGTGTCGATGGCGGCCAGCACTATCTGTGCCTTAAACTGTTCGCCGGGGTAGAGTGTCGTCTTGTTGGGTATGACGAAGGCGTCGACCTTGTTCACGCGTATGTCTTTCACGTCGATGTTGGCCAGCAGGTGGTGGAGTACTTCTCCTTCGGCGTAGCGTATGTCGCTTTGCAGTTTGGAAAGCAGTGTGACAGCTGCCGCCACGGGCATGTTTTCGAAGAGTGCTTCCTGCCAGTTCTTGCCCAGTTGTGCATATCCCTTGGGCACGTCGGTAGAGAGGTTGCTGCTGATGGTCTTCTTCTTCTCCTGGTCTACCACGAGGCTCACCATACGTGTGCGGTAGTGGTTGATGGCATCGTAGAGTTGTTGTCCCTTGCCAGTGCCTGGTGCGAGCATGATGTGCGATGCTGCCTCGAGGTCGTCTTTGTTGCGTATGTTGTTGAGGTCGTATTTGTCGCCGTCGGCTTCGCGCACGATGCCTTCCTTGAGCTGTTGTGCGAGGTTGTAGAGGCTGTCGCTCATGTTTTTCACCATGGTGGCTTTCTCAAACCACTCGCGCACCTTGCTGGGATTGCGTTGCATCTGCGACTGGAAGTCGGCAAACATCATCTGGTTTTCCTTCGATGAGTTTTCCGTCGTGCGCTTTAGGCTTTCTTCCACCAGTGAGAAGCCGTTCAACACTTCGGTGGAAATGTTGAGGGCGAGCATCGCCATGAGTACGACATACATGAGGTTGATCATCTTCTGTCGTGGCGACTGTGGTCTTTTCTTTATAGCCATGCTTGTGTGTGGGGTAGGGTGGAAGGTTTATTCTTGTGTGTTGTTGGTGTTGGGCACAGCGGCGCGCATGTTGACTGTCATGGCCTCTATCATGCGTGCGTAGATACTGTTGAGCTCTTGTATCTGCTGCGCCATCCGCTGTGTCTGTTCGTTGATTTGGTCGATGGTACCTATCTGCTGGCTGGCGCTCTTAAGCTGCATCTCGTACACCTTGGTGATGCCGGTGAGTGTACGGTTGAGGTTTTCCATTTCCTCGCTGTCGCGTGTGAGTCGCTGGCTCTGCTCGTTCACCTTGCCCAGCATCTCTGTGAGCTGTGTGAGCTGCTCCACGTAGTTGGTGGTGGCCTCCACCATCTCGGGTGTGAGTTGTTGTTGCTGTGCCACCCATGCGGGACTTCCTATAGCTATGCCGCCCTGTGCCGGTGCTCCGGCTGCCGCGGCTTGCTCTTCTCCTTCTGCGGGCTGTTGCGGAGCGGCGGGCATGGTGCTTCCGGCTCCACCAATGATGACGGTGCCTGGGACGACGGCAGCCACGCCGGGTTGCACCTGCTCCTGTGGCAGTGCTTCATCGTCGTCCTTTTCGTCGGCTTGCTCTGCGAGGGGGGCTTCCTCCTCTTCTTCTTCTCGGGCGTGTATGGCGAGGTCGCGTCCGATGGCAGTCTTGTCGAAGGGACGGTCGAAGGCGGAGAGGAAGAACACCACTACCTCGGTGCCCATGCCGAGGAAGAGCATGAAGTTGGCACCTGGCAGGTGGGTGAGTTTGAAGAGTGTGCCGAGGATTACGATGGCAGCACCCCAGCTATAGGCGTAGTTGAGGAAGGTCTGCCCGGGTACACTGTCCATCCACTTCTGCATGCGATAGACGAAGTTGTGCTTGCTATAGTTGGTCATGGGGATTTGCTATTTGACGATTTGCTATTTGACGATTTGCTATTTGCGAATGATGCTGAGCTGTGTGTTGGCAGGTTGTTGCCAGTCTTCTATTTTCTCTTTTTCTTTGTTGTCTTGGTTATTCTGGCTTTTGTGCTTGCCGACGATGCCATGCTGCGCACGCAGCGGAATCCGATGTATGAGCGTGGCTGGTTTTGGTATTCCCACGTGCGCCATGCCGAGCGTATGTACGATTCGGGGTCTTTCCACGAGCCGCCGCGCACGCTCTTCTTTTTCAGGCGGTAGGGGTCTTCTTTGGCAGCGTTGTATTTCAGCTGCGGGTTGATGTCGTTCATGGCATCGACGCCCGCCTCGGTGTAGATGGTGCTGGTCCATTCCGCCACGTTTCCTGCCATGTCGAAGAGTCCGTTGGTGTTGGCTCCGTATATGGCCACCTTCGATGTGATGAGGTTGCCGTCTTTTGTGTAGTTGCCTCTGTCGGGCTTGAAGTTGGCAAAGAAGCATCCTTCGCCGTTCTTCACTGCTTCGTTTTCCCATGGAAACTCGTTGCCGTCTTTTCCTCGTGCTGCATATTCCCATTCAGCCTCTGTAGGCAGACGGTAGCGCTGCACGTAGCGTGCTTCGGGACCGAGCCCTTTCAATAAGTAGTCGGTGCGCCATGCGCAGAAGGCATTGGCCTGCTCCCAGGTGATGCCCACCACGGGGTAGTTGTTGTAGGCCGGGTTGCTGAAATAGTTGCGCAGATACATCTCGTTGTCGGAGTTGCGGAAGTCGTTCACCCAGCAGGTGGTGTCGGGGTAGATGTTGACGATGTAGGTGTTGAGGAAGTCCCATGGTCCCGACAGCGGTCGGTTGATGGTTTCGCGTATGATGCGTCCTTCGTCGTCAATGTAGGCGGTGTCTTTCGATATCATCACTACCTCGTTGGGATCTGTCACAATGTCGGTGTTGAGGTTGCGTTCCTCGGGGTTGATGCGGTTGCGGCGCAGTGCTGCGGCGGTGTAGTCGTAGATTTCGTATCTATAGTTCATCTGCGATGCGTCGAGCAGTTTTTCACCGGTCACGGGATTGGTCACATACAGGCTTTCGAAGGCGCGTTGTTCGTCTTCGTTGGGCTTGCGTGGCAGGGGCTTTTTCCAATTGAGGTGCGGCGTGACGGGGTCGCCGTTCTTGTCTTCGGTGATCTTGTAGCTTTCGTCGCCTCCGTAGGCGGGGTCGGCGAGTCGCTCGCGGATGATGGAGTCGCGCACCCAGAAGACAAACTGCTTATATTTGGAGTTGGTCACCTCTGTCTCGTCCATCCAGAAACCGTCGACGGAGATTTCCTTCAGTGGTGTCTCTTTGCCCCAAAGGGAATCTTGCTTCTCAATACCCATTTTGAGGAATCCTCTTTTCACCATTACCATGCCGTAGGGTGCTGGTTCGGAGAAGGCTTTTCCCCCTCCTACGCCTGTCACTTCACCTCCGCTGCCGCCGCCTGTGGCGAGCTTGGATCCGAAACAGCCGCTCAGCAGGAGCATGGCGGCAAAACTGAATGCTATTGTTGTGTACTTCATATGTCGTTAGAGTGTTTTTTCTACAGGTATCTCACGCTTTTGTGCCGGTTTTTGCCTTTCTTGGCAAAATTTATGTCGGTTTGGTAGGTGATGACGAGTTCGTGGCTTCCGTTGGCGGGGCTGATAGCGGAGGTGTACACCTCGTAGCTGTAGCCCAGGTTGATGCCGTGGAACGACCCGCCTATGTAGGCGGTCACCGATGTGAGTCCCACCTTGTCGGAGTACATATTGCCCATGGCTCCGCCTATGCCGGCATACATCATCTTCTTATCATGCCGATACACCACGCGTGTGGTGAGGTCGCCGCGGTAGTTGGTGCCGTCGGTGCGGAAGAAGACGCTTGGGTGTATGGTTAACAACGGATTTCTCAACTTTATATTGTATCCGCCAGTGAAATAATATGTGGCGTCTATCTTCAGTTCGTTGGTCTCGCCCAGTTCTATGAGTGGCGAGGTGAGGTGCTGTGCCGACACACCCAAATACCACGGTCCTCTGGTGTAGTAGAGTCCTGCACCGAGGTCGATGCTGTTTCCGTCCTGATTGCCTCCTGCGAAGGCCGGGTCGCCGCTGTCGGCAAGGTCTATCTTCGAGCCGTCGAGTTTCTCGCTGATGAAGCCTGCCTGCACACCCACGCTCAGCGTGCCGCCGAAGAGTTGTATCTTGGGCGAATACTGCAGTGCCAAGCGCTGGTGAGTGAAGGCGCCTATCTGGTCGTTCTGCAGCTGCACGCCTGCACCGTGAAACATCTTCATCGCATAGAAGGGAATATCGGCGCCGGCATAGAGGGTGCGTGGGTTGTGCTCAAAGCCCATCATGTTGAGCGCATACGCCGCCATAATGTTCAGCTTCGTCTCCTTGCCCACGGCCGCAGGGTTGTATTGCGGCTCCATGTCGAAGTAGTGACTGAAGTTGGGGTCGTATTGCGCTTGCACGCAAAAGCAGGACAAGAGTCCCGCCACGAGGAGTATAAGTCGTTGTCGTAGCACGTAGATATAACGACCATCGTTGGCATTTATTGTGTGGGTGCGTGGCAGAATTGTCAGATTTTTTTCACCTTTGCAGTGAGAATACAACTCTGTCGCATGATTGACTACGAATACTTACGCTCACGCCGCGTTGCGCTGTTGCTCTCTGGCGGTGTCGACAGTGCTGTGGTGCTCCACGAGCTGACGAGCCATGGCATACAGCCCGACTGTTTCTACATACAGATAGGCCCGCAGGAGGACGAGCAGTGGGACTGCACGAGCGAGGAGGACATAGAGATGGCCACGGCACTGGCTGCCCGCTACAACTGCCCCCTGCAGGTGGTGGACTGCCATGCCGACTATTGGGGACGCGTGACGGCATACACCATGGAGACGGTGCGCGCCGGACGAACACCCAACCCAGACGTGATGTGCAACCGACTGATAAAGTTTGGCGCTTTCAACGAGAAGAAGGGACATCTCTACGACTTCATCGCCACGGGACACTATGCCCAGACGGAAGTGATAGGCGGCCGCAAATGGCTCACCACCAGTCCCGACCCCGTGAAAGATCAGACCGACTTCCTTGCGCAGATAGCCGACTGGCAGCTACAGAAGGCGCTGTTTCCCATCGGACACTATCGTAAGGAAGAGGTGCGACGGATAGCCGAGCGCGAACATCTCATCAATGCCCGGCGAAAGGACTCGCAAGGCATCTGCTTCTTGGGCAAACTCAACTACAACGACTACCTGCGCCGCTATCTGGGCGAGCAAGTGGGCGACATTGTTGAGGAGGAGACGGGCAAGGTCATCGGCCAGCATCGCGGCCACTGGTTTCACACCATCGGTCAGCGCAAGGGGCTGGGGCTTGGCGGCGGCCCGTGGAATGTGATACGCAAGGATGTGGCGCGCAACATCCTCTATGTGACGCGTGGCTACGCCCCGCCCAAGGCGCACACCATGGAGTTCAGCATCGGCGCGTTTCACTATCTCACCCCCGATGTGGAGCTTCCCACTGTGACGGCCGACGCCATTCCGCCGCTTTCTGTCGATATGCCATACCGCCAGATGGCACCTGAAGGGGGATTCCAAGGCAATTCGGCTGAGGAAACGTTCGACGCTTACCATGTCGTCACCTTCAAGATACGCCATACGCCCGAGTGGTTCTATGGCATGCTGGTGCCCGAGGGCAACGGCTATCGCGTCTTTGCTGACCGCCAAGTACAGGGCGTGGCGCCAGGACAGTTCTGCGTGATCTACGACCGAGAGCACCACCGTTGCTACGGCAGTGCGGAGATAGTATAAAAGAGGATAGTTCACAAAAGGCACGGAGAAACGATAAGTCTCACACTGTTTTTCTTTGTGAAACTTTGCGTTCCTCCGTGCCCTTTGTGTTTCCCCTTTGCCGGCGGGGCGAATAATCCGATATTACAATGACTGAATAGTAGTATGTTGTAAATCGTCAAATCGCCAAAATCAATACTCTTGCGGGAAGTCGAGTATGAGTCGTGTGGGGTTCTGGTGCACAAACTGATCTACCTTGTCGCGCTCTACGGTGTTGGTGTAGGTGTTTTCGCTCACCTTGATGCCCACCGTAGGACTATAGGCGGTGCATTTGTAGTGATAGCTGAAGTCGAAGTAGTCGGCTGGTGTGTAGGCATCGTTGTATTCGCTCTTGGCTACCAGTTCCATGTAGCATTTGAACACGGGTACGTCGTACTCTGTGGTAGCATCGAATGTCCATTCCGTCTGTCCTTCGTCGAGCGTCACCTTGTGTTCGATGCCATCGAGCGAGAGGTAGGTGATGTTGACATCGTAGAAGTGTGTGAGGTCGCTTCCCACGTCAAGACGATAATGTGCGTAAGTGTTGAATTGCGGTTTGTCAGGATCGTCTGATGGCGAGTTTTTCTTGTTGTCGTCGCCGCATGCCGTGAGGGTGAGCATGGCAGCCATGAGCAGTAGCAGTGAGGCTGCGGTAGTGAGTAACTTTTTCATTCTCAGCAGATTTATTGGTTTATGTTAAATTTTATCTTTTGTGTTATCGTTCCACCATTGCAGTGCTTGGTGCATGTTGTCGAACACCTGTTGTGCTCCTTCTTGTTCGAGTGCCTGACGCTGCAGTGGTCCGGTGTTGACGGCCAGGGTGTAGCATCCTGCTGCCACGGCGGCGCGCACGCCCAAGGGGGCGTTTTCTATCACCAGTGTGTCGGCAGGCTGCGTGCCCACCTTCTCCATACCTTTTATGTATGGGTCGGGGTAGGGCTTGCCTCGGCTGACGTCATAGCTGGTTACGATGTTGTCGGGTTTGATGAGTCCTGGGAAGTCTTTGCTCAGTCGCTCAAAGAGGCTGCGTTGTCCGCTGCCCGTCACCACACCAATGTGCAGTCCGTCTGCATGCAGCTGGCGCATGAGGTTTTCCACACCGTCCACCTTCTCTATCTTGCCGTAGGTGAACACCAGCTCCGACTTATAGTCGTACATGCGCTGTGCCTCCTCGGGTGAGAGTCGGCGTCCGTGTTGCTGCTCCATCTTCATCTTCACGATATCGACGCCGCGCATACCTTCAAGCAGGAAGGCCTCTTCTTCCGCCATGTCGATGCCGAAGGCAGCCATGGCTTTGTGCCAGGCGCGGGCGTGATAGTACATGGAGTTGTAGAGCACGCCGTCCATGTCGAACAGTGCTGCTTTCATCGGGCTTAATATCCGGGCTTGTTGAGCAGATGGAACATGTTCTTTTTGTATGCCTCCACGCCAGGTTGGTTGAAGGGGTTGACGCCGAGCACGAGTCCGCTCACGGCGCAGGCATATTCGAAGAAGTAGAACAGCTGCCCGATGTATTGTTCGTTGAGTTCGGGCATTACGATGCGCAGGTTGGGCACTCCGCCGTCCACATGTGCCATCTGTGTGCCCAGCTCTGCCATCTTGTTCACTTCGTCGATGCGTCGTCCTGCAAGATAGTTGAGTCCGTCGAGGTCTTGTGCATCGTCTGGTGCATGCAGTGTGTGTCGCGGCTGGCTGATGCTCAGCACGGTCTCAAACAGCAGGCGCTCGCCTTCTTGTATATACTGGCCCATGGAGTGGAGGTCGGTGGTGAAATCGCAGGCTGCGGGGAACAGTCCTTTTCCCTCCTTGCCCTCGCTTTCTCCGTAGAGTTGCTTCCACCATTCGGCGATGTAGTGCAGCTTGGGGTGGAAGTTGGCGAGCAGTTCCACCTTCTTTCCTGCGGCATAGAGTGCGTTGCGTGTGGCCACATACTGCATTGCGATGTTGTCGTGGCATGGTGTTGTGGTGCAGTGTTGCTCCATCTCTGCGGCACCTGCCACGAGTGCGCGTATGTCGAAGCCTGCGCAGGCTATGGGCAGCAGTCCGACGGGGGTGAGCACTGAGAAGCGTCCGCCCACGTTGTCGGGGATGACGAATGTCTTGTATCCTTCTTGCGTAGCCACCTCTCGTGCGGCGCCTTTGCGTGCGTCGGTGATGGCCACAATCACCTTGCGTGCCATGTCTTTGCCGCGCTGTGCTTCGCACTGTTGCTTGAGCAGTCGGAAGCTGAGTGCTGTCTCTGTGGTGGTGCCGCTCTTCGAGATGTTGATGATGCCGAAGCGCTTGTCTTTCAGGTATGCGGTAAGTTCAGCGAGATAGTCTTCGCTGATGTTGTTGCCGGCGTAGACGATGTTGGTCTTCGCGAAACTGTCGGCCAATGCTTCGATGACGGCGCGCGCGCCGAGATAGCTTCCTCCGATACCGGCTACGACGATGACGTCGCACTCGCTGCGCAGCAGGTCGGCGGTAGCTTGTATGTCGTTGAGTTCTCCAGCACTGATGCTGCCGGGCAGGTGCAGCCATCCCAGGAAGTCGTTGCCTGCACATGTGCCGGCTTCGAGGGCTTGCGCTGCCGACTGCATAACTGTTTCATACTTGGCTAGTGCCCCTTCGGGGAGGAATGGCAGCGCCTTGCTGATGTCGAGTGTGATGGTGTTCATGATGGATTGGGGGGGATGTTATGGTTGTTTTTTGTTGGATTTCTTGTCTTTCTTTTTGCCTTTCTTTTTCGACTTATCTTCGTCCGTTACCGTGATGATGGACTTCGTTTCGTCCATATACACGAATCGGCTCTTCAACTTGGGGCTATAGACAATAAACGATTTTATTCCGTGCACGTCGCGTGCGTAGAGCAGATAGTTGCAGATGTCAGTAGGGGTGATGTAGGGATTGTTAGTCAGATGCGAGTGTATAGGCGTGACTGTTTCGCCGTCATGCGTTGCCTGAATGGCAAGAAGCGAGTTGTGGTAGCGTCTGAACGCCACTATATTATTGTCGTTGTCGAAGTCGATGCTGTAGTCGTTGCCGAAAGGTATCATGTTGTTTTGCACGGTTCCTGTCAAAATGTACAACCTGGTGATGTCGTCGTTGATACGTATGATGTCAAAGTTGAAGTTGCCGAAGTCTTGTGGTATGCCGTTGATGCTGTCAGCCACATCTTGCATACGCGTCATGATGATGATTCTTCTTTCTATCAGCTCTTTTTCTCTTTCAGTCAGATTTCGTATCGTATCAATGGGATTGTATTTATTTGCTCTCATGTCCCATTGCAGCTCGCACACGGTCTTGGTTTTGCTCTTGTCGGCAAACAGTGCTATCATGAGGCTGTCTTCTGCCATATAGGTGAGCGAGGCTCCCACTTCGTCGGGCTTGTGGTTGGCAAGCAGAAAGTCGGCAGCATTCCAATTTATCTTCTCATAGAAATAGAGACGGTGTCCTTCTTTTATAACACTGTCGTTGACGGTAAACAACTCTGCCAACGGCGGCAAATTGTCAAACGTGTTTTTCTGGGCATGGCACAGTGAAACAAACGCCAGAAGCAGCGATGCAAACAGGGTTTTCTGGAAACGGATATGTGTAATGGACAGCATGGAATGGCAAAAGGACTATGATAGTGTGAAAAGCCGTTATTTCTGCAAAGCTACGGAGTTTTGGCAGAATTGCAAATAAAACAGCAACGTTTTCGATAAGCCCTGTGCATATCCAAGCTCGCTTGAGCTATGCCATGGCGAGAAAACGAAGAATGAAATACAACGTTTTCGATAAGCCCTGTGCATATCCAAGCTCGCTTGAGTTTGCCATGGCGAGAAAACGAAGAATGAAATTCAACGTTTTCGATAAGCCCTGTGCATATGCAAGTTCGCTTGAGCTATGCCATGGCGAGAACCGCAGGTTGCTGGCGCGAAAGCGAAAAAGCAAAACGAAGAATGAAAATAAAGATTCTTCCCCCGCAGGTCATCGTTACCTTGCGGTGGAATATGCGTGCGATAGAATTGCCGTTTTTCGCACTTGCCTACACCAGACGCGTCTATCGTGTTGCTTGTCAGTGCGTTGTCGAGGTGTAAGCAGTTTTCTGTTGCTTGCACTGCTTACACCGCCTACACCATGCGCATGGGGGAGAAAACAAGGATGGCGCGGGGCCAGTGCTGCCCAATTGCATCAGGCAGGAACCCTCACATTGCAAGTATTGCCCAATCATGCTGCAAGTGTTGCCCAATCGTATTGCAACTGTAGCCCGATTGCCCACCAAGTAAAGCCCAATCACGATGCAATCGGGCTACAGTTGCAATACGATTGGGCAACACTTGCAATTGTCCCCCTTCTTCTTCCCGCTCCTTCCCCTCTATATAGGTGTAAGCGTGTGCAAGCGACCAAATTCGCTTGCACGCTCCATGCGTCTGTGTTCCAGTGAGTTAGATTTGTCAGTGCAAGCGTGCAGGCAAATTCACACACACACGTTTTGAAATGGGGCGACAGGTAGGGGTTACCCTATTGGATTTTCTTGGGAGTGCAGATGTCTCCGTTTGCGCTATTGCCTCTTTTCTACCCTGTTACTGCAGAGATGGACATCTGCGCTCCCCATGTTCCTCTGTGTGTACTGTGGCGCTCTGTGCTTTTTTGTGTTGGAAAAATCGGCAAGAGGACAAATGGGGAAATGTGGAGATGGTAAATAAATAGTAATTGTAAATCGTGAAATCGCAAATATTTTTACTTTTGCAGTGTATAAGTGTCTATTCCCATTGCCTACAGTGCCTACCCGGTTATTCTGCGGGTGTAGAAATCCTATTCCACCATGAATCATCGTCTGTCTCTCTTTGTGTTTTTCCTTCTGTCGTCCTTGCCCATGTTTTCGCAGAGCAAGGGTGAGGTGTTGCGCCAGCGCGTCGACAGTGCGTTGGAGCAGCGCTACTACCGCATCCGCTACGACACGCTCTACATACAGCGTCCGCGCACGCGTCTCACGCTGAAGGCGCGTATGAATGTGTCGGGCAACGCCGTGAAGACCTTTGAGGAGTATGACGGCGTGGATTTTCGCGCCGACCTGGAGACCGACAACCGCGCTACGTTCAGTCTCGGCGTGAGCTACAGCGGCATATCGGTGGCGCTGGCGCTCAACCCCGCCAAGATAAGCGGCCGCAACAGCGACAAGGAGTATAACATCAACTACTACAGCAACCGCCTGAGCTTCGACGCCAGCTATCAGCGTTCGCACTCACTGCACGGCACTTACCGCATGGGCGACCGCCGCGTGCCCATCGAGCGGGGCGACGTGAAGATGTCGACGCTCAACATCGCCGGCTACTATACCTTCAACTACCGTCGCTTCTCGTATCCTGCCGCTTTCACGCAGTCGTATCTGCAGCGCCGTTCGGCGGGCTCGTGGCTGGCAGGCTTCAGCTATCAGGGTGCCACCATCAAGCACGACACCGACACGCTGAAGGGCATACCGAAGCTGCGTACCTTTGTAGGCAACTTTGCCATTGGCGGAGGCTATGGCTACAATCTCGTGGCAGGCCGCCACTGGCTGTTCCACCTCTCGGCCATGCCCACACTCATCGTGTGGAACAGCAGCAACATCACCGTCGACGGGGAGAAGCAGAAGATGGGCTATCGCTTCCCCGAACTCATCTTCAACAGTCGTCTGGCAGTGGTGTTCAACGTGTCGGAGCGCTACTTCCTGGCGGCCACGGCGGTGATGAACCTGATGACCTACCATACGCGCCACTCCTTCGCAGCACAGAATAAATGGTACACGCGCGCGAGCTTCGGAGTGAGACTATAGTTGATTGACAAGTCGACGAGTTGTTGGTTTCGCCGGTTTGTATGCTTTGAGACACAGAGGACACAAAGGCACGCTAAGTTTCACAAAGAAAGAATGTGAGCCTTAGCGTGCCTTTGTGTTTCGTGTATCAGGTGAAAGAGTAAATCACTTGATTTTTTCGGTGAGTTGTCGGATGGTGATTTGCGGTTGTCTTCTTTCGTACAGTATGGCGTGTACGGCATCGAGTATGGGCATGGGGGCTTGTATGCGTCGGTTGATCTCCTTCATGCACTTAGTGCCGAAGTATCCTTCGGCCACCATTTCCATTTCTATCTGTGCTGCCTTGACGCTATAGCCTTTGCCTATCATGGTGCCGAAGACTCGGTTGCGTGAGAAGTTGGAGTAGCTGGTGACGAGCAGGTCGCCGATGTATACGGAATCGTTGACGTTGCGCTGAGCCGGGCTGACGGTTTGCAGGAAAGTTTCCATTTCTCTTACGGCGTTGGCTATGAGCACGGCCTGGAAGTTGTCACCGTATTTGAGCCCGTTGCACAGTCCTGCTGCTATGGCGTAGACGTTTTTGAGCACTGCGGCATACTCTATTCCTGTAACGTCGGTGCTGACGCTGGTTTTGATGAATGGGCTGTTGAGCAGTTGTGTGAAGGCTTGTGCGCGCTCGGTGTCGGTGCATCCTATGGTGAGATAGCTGAGTCGTTCGAGCGCCACCTCTTCGGCATGGCTCGGGCCGGCGATGCATGCTATCTGGCTGAATGGTATGTCGTAGACTTCGTGAAAGTATTCCGAGGGAATCATATTCTCGTCGGGCACGATGCCTTTGATGGCATTGACGATGAACTTGTCGCGCAGGTCGGCGCGCAGTTTGCGAAGGTGCGACTTCAGATAGGGCGATGGCGTGACGAAGATGAGCACGTCGTAGTTGCGTGCCACTTCGTTGATGTCGCTAGAGAAGTGTATTTCGTCGAGGTTGAAGTGTACGCTGGTGAGGTAGGCGGGGTTGTGTCCGAGTTCCTTGAAGTCCTCTATGCGGTCGTCGCGGCGCATATACCACCCTATGTGGTGGGTGTGCTCCACGACAATCTTGGCTATGGCTGTTGCCCAGCTGCCGCCGCCGATGATGGCTATCTTATTGAAGGGTGAGGACATTGTCGAGTTGACGGGCTAATGTGTGGAAAGGGTTAACAAGTTGCAGTGCTGTCGGTATTTGCGCTTTCACATTCTGCCGTTATCCACTGCTGCACTTGTTCCACGCTGGGCTTGTCGAGGCCGAGTTTGTACTTCTTGTTTACTTCTCCTATTTTCTGTTGCAGCCCTTGTGCTTTTTCGTTGCGTATGTCTTGTGTGAGATAGAATCCGCACTTGTTGAGCACTGGCACCCATTCTTCGGGCACTCCCAGTGCCTTCCATTCTTCTGTGGTGCTGCGCGGTGCGCGCTTCTCAGGTTTCATCTGCGGGAAGAGCAACACCTCTTGTATGTAGGTTTTGCCTGTCATGAGCATGACGAGACGGTCGATGCCTATGCCTATTCCGCTTGTGGGTGGCATGCCATACTGCAGTGCGCGCAGGAAGTCGTGGTCGATGATCATGGCTTCGTCGTCGCCCTTGTCGGTGAGTCGCATCTGCTCTACGAAGCGTTCTTCCTGGTCGATGGGGTCGTTGAGCTCGCTGTAGGCGTTGGCCAGCTCCTTGCCGTTGACCATCAGCTCGAAGCGCTCGGTGAGTCCGGGCTTGGAGCGGTGCATCTTTGTGAGCGGAGACATCTCCACAGGGTAGTCGATGATGAAGGTGGGTTGTATGAAGGTGCCTTCGCAGAACTCTCCGAAGAGTTCGTCGATAAGTTTTCCTTTTCCCATGGTGTCGTCGACGTCGAGCCCTTTCTCTTTGCAGAAAGCGCGCAGCTCGTCTTCGCTCTTGCCGTTGCAGTCGTAGCCAGTCTTCTCCCTGATGGCGTCGAGTATGGGCAGTCGGCGGTAGGGTGCTTTAAATGATATGACTTTGCCGTCGACTTCGCGCTCTGTGGTGCCGTTGACAGCGATGCAAATCTGCTCGAGCAGTTGCTCGGTGAAGGCCATCATCCAATTGTAGTCCTTATACTGCACATATAGTTCCATGCATGTGAACTCGGGATTGTGGTTGCGGTCCATGCCTTCGTTGCGGAAGTTCTTGCCTATCTCGTAGACGCCTTCGAAGCCTCCGACGATGAGGCGCTTGAGGTACAGTTCGGTGGCTATGCGCATGTACATGTCTTGGTTGAGCGCATTGAAGTGCGTGGTGAAGGGGCGTGCGCTGGCACCTCCTGCTATGGCTTGCAGTGTGGGAGTCTCCACCTCGGTGTATCCTGCTTCGTCGAGCAGTCGTCGCATGGTGCGCAGCACGGTGGCACGCTGTAGGAACGTGTCTTTCACTCCCTCGTTCACCACGAGGTCGACATAGCGTTGGCGGTAGCGCAGTTCGGGGTCGTCGAACTTGTCGTAGGCCACGCCGTCCTTATATTTCACGATAGGCAGGGGCTTGAGACTCTTGGAGAGCACTGTCAGCTCGCGTGCGTGGACGGAGATTTCGCCTGTCTGTGTGCGGAAGACGCTGCCTCGCACGCCGATGAAGTCGCCGATGTCGAGCAGGCGCTTGAACACTACGTTGTACATCGTCTTATCTTCGTCGGGGCACAGGTCGTCGCGGGTGATGTACACCTGTATGCGCCCCTTCGAGTCTTGCAGTTCGGCAAAGCTTGCCTTTCCCATTACGCGGCGTCCCATCAGACGTCCGGCGATGCAGACGTCGAACTGCTGCTCTTCGCCTTCGGCGGCGTTGGCGTTCAGCTCATCGTAGCGCTGTTTGATGTCGGTGGAAAAAGCGTCGGTGGGATATTCGGCAGCGGGGTAGGGGTCGATGCCCATGTTGCGCAACTCTTGCAGGCTCTCGCGTCGGCCTATCTCTTGCTCACTGAGTTCTAGGATATTCATGATAGGTAAATGTTGGAAGCGTTTCCTTGGATTTCATTCTTCGTTTTCTCGCCACGGCATTTGTGTGCGCATGCTGTTTTGTGCATGGTGGAACGAAAGGGTTGTTCGGATTAACCCGACAAAGGTAGACATTATTTATAAAACAGTGCCTGCGCGTATGTCTTTTTATAAATAATGGCAGAATTGTTGTCCTGCAAAACGGTCGGCATCATCGACTGGCTGGAGCAGGCGATGATGCCGAGAGTGGGGTTTTGCGTGTTGAGGGTTGGGGTTATTGCCCTAGTCTGATCTGCCCTGTACGTATGCCGGCAATGACACCTCCGTCGATAAGCAGGTCTGTGCCGGTGATGAATTGTGCATGTTGTCCCAGGAGGAAAGCTGCAGCCTCGGCAATCTCGTCACTGGTTCCTGTGCGGCGTGCGGCAGAGGCGTCAATCATTGCCTGATAGCCTGCGCCGTTGGCCCGGAACTCATCGTAGGCCAATGGTGTGACGATGACCCCTGGACTTATCGTGTTGATACGCGCGCGTCGCTTACACCATGACGTGGCAGCTGCGCGCTGAGCCTGCAGGTGGTTGAGGCGTTTGGCAATCATGTAGGCAAAGCCCGAGTTCTGCATGGCAATCTCTTTGATGAAGGGCACGTCCTTGAGTTGTGCGGTCGGAGTGTTGACCAACTGCAGCTCAATGTCGTTGGGGATGGGGTACATATATGCCGCCTGACTGCTGATGATGAGTCCTGCGCCGCCCTCTGCCATCACTTCGCCGAATGCATCTACGGCATAGCCTGTGCCAAGCATGTCGAGGTCGACAATGTGTTCGGGACTTGCTTGGTTGGGCGATGCCCCGGCGGTGTCGATGAAAAACATCACCGGTCCGAGTTGTGCTGCCTTCTGTGCGAAAGCCTCGATGCTTTCTTTCTGCAATGCGTTGACCTGCATCGTGACAACATCGTAGCCAGAATGGCGGAAGTCGTTGCCCGTGCGCTCGAGAGTCTTCTCGCTGATGTCGCCCAAAAAATTTTCTTTCCTGCCCCTATGCGGCGCACGATGGCTGTTCCCATACTGCCGGCACCCAAGAGTGCCACAACGTGTTTTTGTTCGTTTCGGTCGAAAATCATAATGTCAATTTGCTATTTAACAATTTCTTGCACTCCGTAGGTGCTCATGCGAGCAGTGCTTGGAGTGCGGCTTACTTTTGTTCTCCCCTCTGTGGAGCAGTGCCGGTAAGGCTTCTGATGAATTTTGCCGGATTGCCTCCAACAATGGTGTTGGGAGCTACATCTTTGGTGACCACTGCGCCAGCTGCCACAACAGCATTTTCGCCTATGGTAACGCCTGGCAGGATGATGGCACCCACACCAATCCAAGCGTTACGCCCGATGTGTACGGCCTTGCAGCGCAACACCATGCGGTTGTCAAAGTCGTGATTGTCGGTTACGATGCGAACATTCGGTCCAATCATCACGTTGTCGTCGATGGTGATGCCTCCAGCTGCCATACATGTCAGCGAGTGGTTGACGAAGACTCCTTTGCCAATCTTCATCTGGCAGCCGAAGTCAATCTGAACAGGTGGCATCAGATAGCTTGTCGGGGGGAGATTGCCGCCAAAGAGTTGCTCTTCCAACGGCCGTATCTTTTCAGGCAGTGGAGCCGTTGTGTTGATTTGAAAACAAAGTCCGGCGCATTCGGTCATGTGTTTGATGGCCTCAGCGTACTCGGGAGCCGCCATGTCAACGTCGACCCCAGACCTTAATTGCTCGAAAATGTCCATATTGCTTACTGTTTTATGATAAGCGATTAACGCTCTGTTTACTATTCTGTGGTGTCGTAGGCAAAGGTCCAACGAAAAA
>JAGAZE010000003.1 GCA_017940185.1 Bacteroidaceae bacterium
CCGTCGAAGGCGCCTTCAAACTGATTGGCTCTGTCTACGAAATTGACACCTGCACGTGGGGCTGGTGCGGGAGCAGGAGGAGCCCCCAGCGGGTCGCCGCCGTCGTCGTAACCTGGACGGGTAGCACCGCCATCGCTGGCGGCCAGCAATAACGCAGGGCCGACGTTCAACACTTGCACTAAAGGCTTTACGTAACGATTGGTTTTCATGATGAATGGGTAGAATTAATGATTGTGATATAATTTTTACTTACTGTTGACGATAGGCTTGGTGGGGTGTTCGGAGGATTCAGAGTATTCAGAGTGTTCGGAGGATTCAGAGTATTCGGAATATTCAGCGTACTCGGAGTGTTCCGGTTACGCCCATGCAGAAAAGTCCGCACGGCAAACGTTGCCATACGGACACAACGACTCCCTGTCGGAGCAATCGGCTCACTCCAACGGGACTGTTTGGCGTTAATATTTCTTAAATTCGGGGGGGGGGTAAACAAATGTTAAAACAGCACGGGCGGCACGCTGCTTCGCAGGCACAGGAAGAAGGCGGACAGGAAGAAGGCAGATATGGCTGGGCTGTTTCATTGTAACGGCAAAAACGATGCTATCTTGGAGCAGTCGGGCTATAGGTGGGTTCTTGGTGTTTTCCTATTTATGCTAAAAAGGGGGAATGGACGGGGCAAAGGTAAGGACTTTGCGGAAATCTGCAAAAGACAAGGATATTTTTCTGAAGCAGCGTCAGTTTCCGTTGCGTCGCAGTACAGGATTTAGGGGCTTATGAGCGGCAGCAGTTCACGCTCGAAGATGCCGCGTTCCACGATGCGGTAGTGGGGATGATAGGCCTCGCGGTAGTCAGGCGAGTGGCTGAGGGCATAGCGCCCGGATGCCAACACACTGTCTATCAGCTGCCTGTCGTCAGCATAATGGGGTAAGCCAAGGTGCATCGCATCGATGATCTCGACAATATTGTGCCAACGTTCGCGCCAGTCTTCTACCGACGGGCGCGGGCAGTTGGCACTTCTTATAAAGGCATCGGCGAGCTGGTCGATGCTGATGCGCCCTTCCAGCACTGCGCGCAGGCTCACTCGCACATAATTGCCGCCTGTGCCACACGGCTCATAGTAGTGGGGCAACAGGTCGGACAGGGACACGGATGCCAGTTCGGTGCGCAAGTAGCGCAGCACACTGGCGGTGTCCTGCACCAGGTGTTCGGCTCCCATATAGTCTTGGAAGCACGACTTGTACAGGTCGAGCAGCCGCGACTGCGGATAGCGCTCCATCTGCTCGCAGACAAAACGCTGCACATCCTGCTGTGCCGGAGCGTTCGTCGCGAGAGAAAAGGTGAGCAACAGTAGCAGCACTGCTCGCCTTAAAACTTTTGTAGAAGGGTGTTTCATCGGTTTAATACTGACGTATGCGCACATCGATGCCGTCCGTCTTCAGCTGCTCGGGCACGGCACTGAGGTCGGTCTGGCCTTTATGATAGGGGAAGAGCACCTTGGGCCTGATGGTGCGTGCGGCGCGGATGAGTTGCTCGGGAGTCATGGTGTAGGGTTGGTTGCAAGGCAGGAAGGCGACATCGATGTCGTGCAGCTGTGCCATCTCGGGCACGTCTTCGGTGTCGCCGGCTATGTAGATGCGCAGTCCGTCGACGGTGAGCACATAGCCGTTGTCGCGCCCTTTGGGGTGGAACTGCAGGTGTCCCTCCGTGGTGTTGTAGGCAGGCACTGCCTCCACCTTGATATCGTCGGCGAGTTGCAGGGCGTCGCCATTTGCCATGACGGTGCCGCTGCCCAGCATATCGGCACAGCGCCGGTTGGTGATGAGGCGTGTCTGCTCATTGGTGAGCTGCGCGATGGTGGACTTGTCGAAGTGGTCGTGGTGCTCGTGTGTGACAAAGATGTAGTCGGCCTTCGGCATACGGCCGTAGTCGACAGTACGGCCGTTGAGCTCTGCCACGGGGTCTATCTGTATCTCCTTGCCGTCGTACTGCAGTCGCAGGCTGGCATGACGCAGGGCGATAATCTTGACGGTCTTTCCGCTGTTGGTTGTGAAGCGGTCGATCTCATAGCTGTCGGCGCTGACGGGCATCTCCGCTTTTTGCCACGCCAAGATGCCTCCAAGCAGGTTGACCACACGGTAGCCTTCTGCCGTGAGACGGTTGGCGGCGTTGGCAGATCGCTTGCCGCTGCGGCAGTATACCGCCACGCACTTGCTCTTGTCCACGTGTTGCCGCACCTGCTGGAGGAAATCGTCGAGTGCCTGGTCGATGTTCAGGGCACCCTCTATGTGTCCTTCAGCATACTCTGCCGGTGTGCGCACGTCGAGCAGCACCACGTCGGCGCTGTCGATGATTTTGGCAAAGGCATCAACATCTACATTCTCGTACTTCTGCTGGCCGCATGCGGAGAGCAGGCCAAGGGCGGTGAACAGACTGATAAAAATTTTTCTCATCTTATAGGTTATATTAGGGGTTTCTTACAAAGGATATCGGGTACATTCCGCGCGCCAAAGATACAGATTCTGTTTCACATGCACGACTGTATGCCCCGGTATGTAAAGTGCGGGCAGCGAAATTGTTATCAAAAAATTGTGAATATAGAAAAAACATTTTATATTTGTCGACAGATATCCCTATAAATAAGGATGCACACATACCTCCTAAGCTATGACTACTACCGACACCTCTCCTTCTAAGCGCGGCTTTTGGGCCCGTGTGGTCGACTTGTATGTCGATGGCTTCCGCCATATGCGGCTGGGCAAGACGCTGTGGGCCATCATCCTCATCAAACTGTTTATCATGTTTGCGGTGCTGAAGCTGTTCTTCTTCCCCAACTTTCTGAGCCAGAAGGCTCCCGACGGTGACAAAGCAGGCTATGTGTCGAGCGAGCTGGTGGGTCGAGGCACCCAGCAACCCACGCCATAGCACCGAGGTTTGTATGCCTGGAAACAATCTTATCGCACACTTAAAATACTTACTATATGGACAACTTATTACTGAACATTGACCTTGGCATGGTGGACTGGGCTCGCGCGCAGTTTGCCCTTACTGCCATCTACCACTGGCTGTTTGTGCCGCTCACACTGGGTCTGGCGGTCATCATGGGCATCATGGAGACGCGCTACTACCGCACGCGCGATGTATTCTGGAAAGATGCGGCACGCTTCTGGCAAAAACTCTTTGGCATCAACTTCGCCATGGGCGTCGCCACGGGCATCATCCTGGAGTTTGAATTTGGCACCAACTGGTCGAACTACTCATGGTTTGTGGGCGACATCTTCGGTGCTCCGCTCGCCATTGAGGGTATCGTGGCCTTCTTCATGGAGTCGACCTTCGTAGCGGTGATGTACTTCGGTTGGAAGAAAGTGTCGCCCGGTTTCCATCTGGCGTCCACCTGGCTCACGGGCATCGGTGCCACACTGTCGGCATGGTGGATACTCGTGGCCAACGCATGGATGCAAAACCCTGTGGGGTGCGAGTTCAACCCCGACACGATGCGCAACGAGATGGTGTCGTTCACAGACGTGGCGTTCTCGCCCTTCGCCGTGGGCAAGTTCTGCCACACCGTCACCTCGGCATGGATCATCGGTGCCATCTTCGTGGTGGCGGTCAGCGCCTGGTATATGCTGAAGAAACGCGAGAAGCGCCTGGCACTGGAGAGTATGAAGATAGGTAGCATCGTGGGTTTGGTGGCAGCGCTGCTGGCAGCCTTCACGGGCGACCTCTCTGCCGTGCAGGTGGCAAAGACACAACCCATGAAGCTGGCGGCCATGGAGGCGCTCTACGATGGCGGCACCGACCAACCGCTCACCGTCGTTTCCACGCTCAACCCCTTCAAGCAACCCGACTATGCTTCTGGCGAGAAACCGGCAGTGAAGATTGCTGTGCCCAACATGCTGTCGCTGATGGCCACACACGACCTGCACGGCTACGTGCCGGGTGTCAACGACATCATACGCGGCGGATACACCAATGCGAAGGGGGAGGTGGAGCCCTCGCTCGACGAAAAGATACAACGCGGACAACAGGCCATCACAGCACTGGGAAAATACCGGGAGCTGAAGACAAGCCTGAAAAACACGCAGCCCACCACCGAACAGCAGGCACTACTTGACGGCTACCGGCAGACGCTGGAGAAGCACATGCCCTACTTCGGCTACGGCTACATACGCTCTGCCGACGACATTGTGCCCTTCATCCCCATCAACTTCTGGGCGTTCCGCATCATGGTGGGACTGGGCACTGTGTTCATACTCTTCTTCCTGCTCACGCTCTTCTTCTCCTATAAGCGAGACATCACCACCAAACGCTGGCTGCTGATGGGCGCGATTGCCCTCGTGCCGTGTGCCTACGTGGCGAGTGAATCGGGATGGCTCGTGGCAGAGTTTGGCCGACAACCGTGGACCATTCAAGATATGCTCCCCACATGGGCTGCCGTGAGCGACCTGGGAGCATCGTCGGTGATGATTACATTCTTCCTCTTCCTGCTGCTATTCACCACACTGCTCATCGTGGAGATACGCATACTGCTAAAGCAGATAAAGAAAGGACCGGAGTATGAAGCAATTGATAATTGACAAATGACAATTCGTTGCAAGCGGAAAAGGCTATCTACATCACTCCTTCACTCCTCTAATTCCTCTAACTCCTGAGTTCCTTATACTCTCTTTACTCATTATCTCCTTAACTCCTTAACTCTCCTCCCTCATGACATACAGTTTTCTTCAACATTATTGGTGGTTTCTGGTTTCCCTTCTGGGCGCGTTACTGGTGTTTCTGATGTTTGTTCAGGGTGCCAACTCGCTCATCCGTTCGCTTGGTCGCACCCCTGAAGGCATCCGCCTGGTGCTCAACTCCACCGGGCGCAAGTGGGAATTCACCTTCACCACGCTCGTCACCTTCGGCGGTGCCTTCTTCGCCTCGTTCCCCCTGTTCTATTCCACCAGCTTCGGCGGTGCCTACTGGCTGTGGATGATCATCTTGTTCTCCTTCGTGCTACAGGCGGTAAGCTATGAGTTTCAGAACAAACTGGGCAACCTGTTGGGCCCCAAGACATTCCAATGGTGCCTCATCGCCAACGGCATCATCGGTCCGCTGCTGCTGGGCGGCGCTGTAGCCACCTTCTTCAACGGTAGCAATTTCGTGGTGGAACACTCCAACCTGCTCGACATGCAAGGTCCCGTCATCAGCCACTGGGCCAACGCCAGCCACGGACTCGATGCACTGCTCGACCCATGGAACCTGGTGTTCGCACTGGCGGTGTTCTTCCTGGCACGCATCCTGGGCATCCTCTACGTGATCAACAATATCGACGATGAGGACATCCGCTCTCGAGCCAGCGTGCGCCTGGTGGGCACCACCATAGTCTTCCTCATCCTCTTCCTCACCTTCCTCGTGCGCACACTGCTCAAAGACGGCTATGCCTACGACCCGGCAAGCGGCGTGGTCAGCATGGAGTCGATGAAGTATCTGCACAACTTGCTCACCATGTGGCCGCTGCTGCTGCTCTTTCTCGCCGGCGTGGTGCTGCTGCTCTATGCCATCGGGCGCACAGTGAAGAGCCAAACCTACACAAAAGGCATCTGGCCAGCAGGCTTCGGCGTGGTGCTCGTAGTGCTCGTGCTGCTGCTCTGCGCAGGATGGAACAACACCGCCTTCTATCCAAGCAATGCCGACCTGCAGAGCTCGCTCACCATACAGAATGCGTGCAGCTCGGAGTTTACCCTCCGCACCATGGCGTATGTGTCGCTGCTCATACCCTTCGTACTCGCCTACATCGTCTACGCATGGCGAAAGATTGATGCAAAGAAGATTACCAAGCAGGAGATAGAACACGACGAAGCCTACTAGACACGCACGACGTGTGCAGTCTTCCACCTATAAAGAATGGATGTGCTTATTCTGGCACACCCATTCTTTTTTGCGATGTCGAGGTCTGATAACTGATTGCCGATTATTCTCTTCCACCTGGCACATGGCGGGGGGAAGTCATCGGTAGTAGGTTGTTTCTGCCGGCAGTTGCTTGCCGTCGGGTGCCGTCACGGTGAGGTTGAGTCGTGTGCTCCATCGTCCCCAGAGGCGTATCTCTATGCGGTGAAGTCCTGCGCAGAGTGCTGCCTGCCCCATCTCTTCGTGGGGCAGATGGGTGCGACTGTGGTTAACGACTGCATTGCCGTCAATCTTCAGCTGTGCGGCGCCGTTGTTGGGCATGGCGAAGGTGTAGATGCCATCGGCGGGGATGTCGATATAGCCTGTGATAATCACTCCTGTGAAGGAGCGTGCCTGATAGGGCACGGTGGGTGCGTCGAGCGTCTTGCTGTCGTAGGCCTTGCTGCTGTGTATGTCTATCGTCAGCGGTCCCTTGTGGTCGTACCACGTGGCGTTGAGCCCTTGGGTGAGGGATGCAGGGCGCTGAATAGCAGAGAGCATACCCTGCTTCTCGTAGTCTATGTTGATAATCTCTCCTCCGCGGTCATTGTGTCCGAAGGGGCGCACAGTCATGCTCTTGCTCTCGTCGATGGTCTGTCCCGACAGCAGCACGGGCGAACTCTTCTGCGGTATAGAACCGTCGGTGGTGTAACGCAGAGTCGACGAGGGGTCGCGGTTAACGATGTCTACCTTGGCTCTGTCGGTGAAAACGTGCTTCTTGTACACCCCTTCAAGTGCGGGAAAGTGGTAAGGCACGTTGTAGCGATTGAGCAGGCGGTACTGTGCCGGCAGACGGCGCTGGAAGTCGGCATAGCTCTTGCGCGAGGGCTGGCTCCACGCCAATTCGGCCACGGCAATCATTCGGGGGAAGTACTGATAGAAGGCGCGCTCGCGTGTAGGTACATACTCACACCACAGGTTGGCCTGCACACCGAGCACGTGCTGCTTCTGCTTGTCGGAGAGTGTGGCAGGCAGCATGTCGAAGTCGTAGATCATGGGCAGGTAGTTGGGAGTCTCAGCATAGTCGATGTAGAAGCACGTCGTGGGGCAATACACCACGTCGTTGCCATGGGCGGTGACTTCTTCCACCACCTTGCGTTCCTGTCCGCGCCACCACGACACGGTGGCGGTCTTCGACAGGCCGCCTTCGCGTATCTCGTCCCAACCCATCATCTTGCGACCGTGCTTGTTCATGTGGGCTTCTATCTGGTGGGTGAACCATGCCTGTAGTTCTTTCTCGTTTTTCAGCCCTTTGGCCTTGATGCGTGCCTGGCAGTCGGGACATTTCTTCCAGTTTTTCATCTCTACCTCATCACCGCCGATGTGTACATAGTTGAAGGGGAAAATGTCGAAAATCTCTGTCCATATATCTTTGCAGAACTCCAGCATCTTATCCTTTCCCGGACACATAGGTGTGGAGAACACATCGCCCCATCCTGTGATGGGAAAGCACGAGATGCCCTCGTAGGCCTGTATGGCAGCCAGCATGTGTCCGGGCATGTCGATTTCGGGCATTATCTCTATGCCGCGCTGCTTGGCATAGCGCACCACTTCGCGCAGCTCGGCCTGGGTGTAATAGCCTCCGTAGACGGTGTCGGTGCCATTGATGCGCAGCCGGTCGGTGGGGATGCGGAAGTCGGGATTGTCTTCGGCTTTTTCACGTTGCATGCAGGTGCGGTCGTGGCCGTTCCACTTGCGCCAGGCACCCTGCTCGGTAAGCTTGGGATACTTCTTTATCTCCACGCGCCAGCCCTCGTCGTCGGTGAGGTGCCAATGGAAGCGGTTGTACTTATAGAGTGCCATCATGTCGATGATTTCCTTCACCTCGGTGACGGTGAAGAAGTGTCGTGAGCAGTCGAAGTGGAATCCCCGCCATCCGAAGCGAGGTTGGTCGTTAATGCTCACGCAGGGTATGCTGCGTTCGTCTGTGAGCTGTCGGAGCGTACCTATACCCCATGCCACGGCTTCGTAGCTGCCGCCTGTGAGCTCTATGCCTGTGGTGGTGACGTTAAGCGTGTACTGATCGGCCTTCATCCTTCCCTTGGCGAGGCGTATGTCACCCTTGTTGCCGTCGACGATGCGCAGTTCCACCCCTGTGAGTTTCTTCATGGCCTCTTGCAGATAGCGTGCTGCCTGCTCGCCGTTGGGCAGGTTGCCGTAGCTGATGGTTGTTTGCTGTGTGAGTGGGAAGTCCCCGTTGCCCCATGTGAGCTGTACGGGCACTGGCACGATGTCGCGCGTAGCACTGGCAGAAAACACACCAAGCACCAAACAAGCGCACATCAACAAAATGCGTAGGTTTTTCATATCATTAAGTTTTGTAAATGTATTGCTCTACAAAGTTACGCATTTCATCCATTGATCACAAACATTTTCCGCCCCGATCTTTGCCTTCCCCGACACCCTACTCTGCGCCCTACTCTCCCGGCCCTATCCCCAAACAGTCCCTCCTTTTTGAAAACAAAAAATCCCGATGCCTTGCGGCACCGGGATAAGGGTTAGCGGTGTTATGATTCAGATTACTGCACGATAACGATAGCCAGACGGTTGGAGGTGCTGCCCTCTACGCCCTGACCGGTAGCTTCGTCAACAACCACGCCGCGAGCCTTCAGGTAGTCGGCAACAGCGTTGGCACGGTTCTGAGACAGACGGTCGTTGAGAGCCTTGCTGCCTTCGGGAGAAGCGGTACCGTAAATCTTCACGTGCTTGCCACTCTCGATAGCGTTCAGCTTAGCCTTGTTCTCAGCAGTAATCTCGTACTTGCCCTGAGCGAAGGTGATAACCTTGATGTTGTCAGCAGAAATCTGCTTCTCGACGATCTTCTCGACAATCTTGTCGCGGTACTCAACCTTTGCGGGACGGTTGCGCAGGTCGTTGATGATGGCGTTCAGGCGGTCGATTTCATCCTGGTCGTATTCACGAACGAGGGTGAAGTTGTGAGTGCCGTTCGAGTTCTTGAACTTGTAAACCAAGCCGGCGTTGAGCTGTACCCAGCTGTTGTCGATGTTGGTACGCCAGTCGGGCATCACCCAGTTGATGCTC
>JAGAZE010000019.1 GCA_017940185.1 Bacteroidaceae bacterium
CACCATAAGCATGTGCACCAGAGGTATATGGAGCTGCTGGCAGATGTGAAAGGAATTACCGTTTTGGACAACCCCGATGAGAAAACGGATGCCAACTTCTGGCTCTCCACTATACTGATTGACGACGACCTGCATGTGGAAGGTGAGGAGAATGCCTACGCACAGGCTGTGAAGGGGGCAGTGGGAGGTGCGGCAGGCATGGTGCACACTACAGGGGCAACACATACCGACAGCGAGCCCAATGCCAACGTGGAGGCGATGCGCATGGCACTCGACAAGACGGGCATTGAGGCCAGACCGCTGTGGAAGCCCATGCACCTGCAACCCGTGTTCAGACACTGCCCCGCTTATGTCAACGGGGTGAGCGAAGAGATGTTCCACAGAGGACTGTGCCTGCCTTCGGGTCCCCTCGTAACAGACGATGACGTGAATTATATAGTTGAAAAAATGTTAGAAGTCTTGATGTAATATTAGGCGAGGGCTGCAATACGGGGAGTCGTGAATGGGGCACCACCCGGCAGACCGCATAAGCATTTCTACACTTACCTTTATCTATTATCTATTATGAAATATTTCTTTCAGCGAATCTTCAACTGGTATTTCTCCAAGGGGGCGTTACCCTATTGGACCATCCTCATCCTTGATTTGTTGGTGTGCTATCTGGCGGGTCTGTTCGTGATGTGGATGTATTACCACAAGGCACTGGCACTGGGCAATATCATCATCGTGTCGCGTACGTTGCTGATTTATCTCGTGTTCAATGTCATCAGCTTCCGACTTTTCCACACGTATGCCGGCATCATACGCTACTCGTCGTTTGCCGATATGCGACGTATCGGGCTATCGATGTTCTGTGCCTGTGTGATGGCATTGCTGGCCCACTATCCTATCAACTGGTGGCTGCCAGGACGCTTTATACACCTTGAAGGACGACAGATTATCGCCATCTATGCCATTGCCACAGTGGCGATATGGGCACTACGCGTGCTGATAAAGTCGGTGTATGAGGTGTCGCTCGACTCCGCAAACACGCAGAATGTGCTGATTTATGGCACCAACAGTGGAGGTATAGGGCTGGCAAAGAGTCTTAGAACAGAGAAACCCGCACGCTTTAACCTAAAGGGATTTATCTCCAACGACATCAACTTCACGCATCGCCTGCTGATGGGAGAGAAGGTGTATCGGTCTGATGTGAAGCTGCTGCATGTAATAAAAAAGCTAAACATCGGGACGGTGCTCATCTCTCCCTTGCAGAACAATGCTTTCCGTGCTGATGTGGTGCTGCAAGACATGCTGATAGAGAACAGTGTGCATATTCTCATGGCATCAGGGGAGAAGGTTTGGACGGCTGACGACCATTTCGACGTGAGCGCCCTGCAGAATATCAGCGTGGAAGACCTGCTCCCACGCGACCCTATACACATTAATATGCAAGCCATACGCTACGCCTTACAAGGAAAGCGCATACTTATATCGGGCTCGGCAGGGAGCATCGGGCATGAAATCGTGAGACAGGTGGCTGCATGCATGCCTGAGACGATGGTGCTGATTGACACGGCAGAAACTCCGCAGAACGACCTGCGGCTTGAGATGGCCGAGCTATTCCCCAACGTGGATGTACATATCGTGGTGGGATCGATAACGCATCGCCAGCACATGGAGATGCTTTTCGAGCGCTACCGACCACAGGTGGTGTTCCACGCTGCAGCATACAAGCATGTGCCGATGATGGAGGAAAATCCGTCGGAGAGTATCCTCAACAACGTGAAGGGCACAAAGGTGCTGGCAGACCTGGCAGTGAAATACAACGTGCAGAAGTTTGTGATGCTCTCCACCGACAAGGCGGTGAACCCAACCAATGTGATGGGAGCATCGAAACGCATCTGCGAAATCTATGTGCAGAGTCTGGACAAAAAGGTGAAGCAGCGACAGATGATGACAACGGAAGGAGAGGCTGCCACCACGCAGTTTATCACTACCCGCTTCGGCAATGTGTTGGCAAGCAACGGCTCGGTGATACCGCTCTTCGAAAGGCAGATAGCCAGCGGAGGACCCGTGACGGTGACGCATCCGGAGATAACGCGCTTCTTCATGCTCATTCCCGAAGCATGCAGACTGGTGCTTGAGGCGGGGACCCATGGTGAGGGAGGAGAAATCTTCGTCTTCGACATGGGACAGCCGGTGAAGGTGGTCGACCTGGCTAAACGAATGATACAACTCAGTGGAAAGAAAGACATTGAGATACAGTTTATAGGTCTGCGCGAAGGGGAGAAACTCTATGAGGAGGTGCTCAACGACGAGGAAACAACCAAACCGTCGTTCCACGAGAAGATACGCATCGCCTCTGTGCGCGAATACGACTACGATGAAATGAACCAGCGCATAGAACAGCTTATGGAACTGGCACAGACCTATGACAACATGAAGATAGTGGCAGCCATGAAAGCACTCGTGCCAGAGTATATCTCCCAAAATTCGGTGTATACACAACTGGACAAGAAAGATGAATAAAAGCCGAACACGGATAGCACGGATTTACACGGATAAGGCTGGCGCATAGCGAGAAAAACTGAACACGGATAGCACGGATGTACACGGATAAGGCTGGCGCATAGCGGGAAAAGCCGAACACGGATAGCACGGAACAACACGGATAAGGCTGGCGCGTAGCGGGAAAAACTGAACACGGATAGCACGGATTTACACGGAAAAGGCTGGCGCGTAGCGGGAAAAACTGAACACGGATAGTCATGGATGATGCAGATATACACGGATAGGGCATGTAACTACAAACCTAAAATGCCCATTTCTCCTTTCCGTATTCCTCAGACATTCTAAAAATGTCCTCAGTGTGCATTCGTGTGCTATCGTGCACTTCGTGTTTCAACATCAGATAGTCAAATGTTTCGTATTCTTATAGCTTTGTTGCGCTCCACGTTGTGGGGTATCGGTCTGCGCGGCAGGCGGCTGACGCCAGAGGAGTTTGGCAAGCTGATGCGCAAGGCGGAGAAGCAGTGCCTGACTGGGCACGTGGCGCAGGCACTGATGGACAACGGCATCGCACTGGAGAAACATGATGCCGTGGAGTGTCTGGCGACGCAACACGAAGTGGCTGAGCAGAACAAAAAGGTGAATGAGGCACTGCGCGCATTGTGCCAATTGCTCGACGAGGCTCAGCTGCGCTATGTGGTGGTGAAGGGACAGACACTGCTGCCGCTGTATCGCCACGGAGAGAACAGGGTGTCGGGGGATGTCGACTTCTATTGCCCACCCGATACGTTTGCGCAGGCCAAGACGCTGATAGACAAGGCGTGGCACGTGGAGTGGGAGATTGATGCCGACGAGGGATTTCAGCACTATGCCTTTGAGCACGAGGGCATAAGCTTTGAGATGCACTTCTGTCTGAAGAAGTTCTATAGCCGTCGCAGTCAGCGTTATTTCGACCGCCTCATTGCAGATGCCGACTATATACGCCGCAGGGTAGGGGAGATGTCGGTTCCCGTGCTGCCTCCACACTTGGAGATAGCCTACACCTTTTTGCACCTCTACCACCACCTGGCCAACAAGGGTGTGGCACTGCGGCAGTTTTGCGACGTGGCGATGCTGCTCCATCATCGTCACTACGATGCCGAGAAGCTGAAGGAAGTGCTGCGAAGTGTTGACCATGAGAAGGCCTTCAAGGCGGTAGGTGCAGTGCTGGTGGATGTGCTGGGATTGCCCGAAGAGGAGGTGCCTTACACTCTGACAGAGAAAGACAGGCGACACCTGAAAGCTATTTTGCAGGTGGTGGTGCGCCATGGCAACTTCGGATTCTACGGCAACAAGCACCGCAGCAGGAGCGGATGGAAATACTATCGCGAGTCGTTGGTTCACAAGATGCAACTGTTGCAACACTTCTACACGCTGGCACCGCGTGAGATGCGCAACACGCTGATAAAAGCCATACCACAAAAGATAATGCTCGCCCTGAAGAGGGAAAAATGACTTCAGCTCAGAGGCCTTAGTTTCCTTAGGGATGTCCCCCAATGGAGCAAGACGACCGGCATAGACAGAAAACCTGTCCATGCCGGTCGTCTTTCGTTGTGTGCAGTATGTCGAGTGTCGTCTTTACCCTTTCCGTTGGCGACAGCGCTCGGCTTCGAAGCAGATGCGGTGGCTCTCAATGCCATCGGCGATGAGCGGTAATGCAGTGGCACTATCTCCCCGCAATGTAGCTATGAAGTCGCCAAAGAGGCGCAGGTCGGCATTGCCGTGAAAGGGTTGTCGCATGATGTCGGAGTAGTCGAATACCTCGCGAGGCTGCCTACCGAAAGGTATGACCTCCACCTGCTGCTCATTGCAGTGTATCTCACCATGACTGAGCAGCACATGTGTGGTGCGCGTGTCATCGGCGGTGAAGATGTCCATGGCAAGGCTGACGGTCACCTCGTTGTCCATCTCCATGATGAGGTCTTGATGGTCGACCACGTCGTTATCGCAGCGGTACACACAGCGGCCATAGCGTCCGTGGTGCAGTTCCTGCTCAACGACGTCGTCGATGGTCTGTCCGTCGGGGATGTCGAAGTTGCTAATCCATTGTTTGCGTCGTTGGTAGAGGTCGACAGCGGAGAAGGTACAGGTGGGTTCTACAGAGCAGTGTATGCAACGCTCTGCCGCTCCTGCCGGTGCATGCTCGCTGCGGAACCAGCTGCGTGCACCATACGATGCCACGCGCCGGCAGCGGACTCCTGCAAGCCAATAGCAGAGGTCGATGTCGTGACAACATTTGGCCAGTAACATCGGGTTGCTCTCGTGCTCACGGTTCATCGTGCCGCGCACGTAGCTATGTGTAGCCCTGTCGATGCCCACCCCCTCGCGGTGGTGGATGGCGATGAGCTGGCCCAGTGTGCCGGCGTGGATGAGGTCGCGTAACTTGAGATAGGCGGGAAAATAGCGCAGCACGTGGCATATGCCCACCACCGCGCCGTGGCGTTGGGCAGCAGCGGAGATGTCGTGACACTGCTGCAAGGTCTGCGCGATGGGCTTCTCGAGCAGCACGTTGTAGCCATGACAGATGGCCTGCATGCAGGGATGGTAGTGCACTTGTTCGGGTGTGCAGATGATGACAGCCTCTGCTGCGATGTCGGCCGCGAAGAAGGTGTCGCAGTCGCTGAAGCACGCCGTAGCCGGTAGCTGAAACTGCTGCGCAGTGCGCTGGCGACGTAAGGTATCTGGCTCCACCACGGCAACGAGCTGCACTTGGTCGGGATGTTCCTTCACATAGTGCAGGTAGGTGCGCATGCGATTGCCGGCACCGATAGCCACAAGGCGGATAGGGGAGTGGGGAGTGTGGGTCAACGTTTTGCTTTCTTACCTTTGTTGCTGAGGTCGAGGATGCGAATGTTGCGGAAACGTACGCCTTCGCCATGGCCGCAGAAACTGATGTTGCCTTCGCGGTTGAACAGTCCGGGGTGATTGTTGTGGTCGATGGTATAGGGGTTGTGCTTGCCGCCGTCGGGAGCTATATTGTGTCCCTGACAGGCTTCGCGGATGTTGCCGTCGAGTATCACCTCGCCGTCGACCGTCACGGTGATATGGTCGCCCACGGCGCGTATCTCCTCGCTATGCCATGTGCCCACAGGGCCGAAGTTGACATGCTTAGGCACGATGATGCCGTAGACAGAACCATGCTGCTGGTAGTCGCGCAGGCCAGCATAGATGGGAGCGTCGTGGTCGAGAATCTGTATCTCCATGCCTTCATAGGCCGCATCGACACCTTCACGAGTGCGGATGCCTACACCATTGTTGACGCCTTCCTCGAGGAAGCAGAACTCAAAGCGGTAGACAAAGTCGCTGTAGGTTTTGTTGGTGTAGAGGTTGCCACCGTTGCCATAGCCGGCGCTGACGTAGATGGTGCCGTTGTCTGGCACGTAGTTGGTCTTGTTGCCAAACCACTTATCGAGCGATTGGCCGTCGAAGAGCAGTTCGAAGCCCTGTCGCCGCTCCTCGTCTGTCAGCGCATTGACCGACGCGGTGAGGCGTGTCTGTGCATCGACCTTCTCCAGCAGACCATTGAGCTCATCGATGGCATAGCCTGCATCAGTATTGCCCTGCTGGCGTTTCACCTTATAGATGTCGACGGCTTTAACGAGCATGTCGTGAATGCCCTCGCATCCGTGTAGCGACTTGTTCTTGCTGATGATGGTCTTCACCGTATTGGCTGCGGCGAAGGCCGGTGCCATACTATTGCTCTTAACAATGGTGTTGAGATAGGAAGCTGCCAGTGTGAGGGCAGGCTGATTGTTGATGTCGGCCAAGGCGGCGATATACTGTGCTGTAACATCGGGTGCGGGTTGCAGTGCGAGTGCTTGTTGCAGATGCTGGAATCGTTGGTCACGGTTCATGCGTGTGCGCTTTGTCAGCGTGAGATAGTGGGTGAGCACGCGGTCGCGCTGTGAGCCATTGGTCTTGGCAATGTCGTAGAGCAGTGGCAATGCTTCGCCTGTGTTGACGGAGAGCAATGCGTCGAGTGCCTGCTTGTCGCCCTCGTTGTATGCCTTGCCCAACAGTGCTACAGCCTCCTTGGTACCCGCCTGCGCCAACAGTGGGTAGTATGCCGCGGCGACAGGTGCGGTGCTGAGACGCTGGGCGATGGCCTGATACTGTGCGTCAGCCTTCAGCGTGGCGACGGCCACCTTTGCCGCCTCTTGCAGCGGCTGCTGTTGTGAAGGCTGTGCATGGTCAAGCAGGTCGCACAGTGCGTTGAAGTTGGCAGGTTGCACCACACCTTTCAGTGCAGCATAGGCTACATCGTTGGGCGTACCGTCAGCGTTGAGCAGTTGGACGATGCGTGGATAGGCACTGTAGATGTGACGTGCTGAGGCCAGTTGCATGGCAGCGTTGCGCACGTCAGCATTGTCGTGATGGAGTGCTGTGAGCACGCCCTTGTTGATGTTGCCGTTGAAGGTGAGCAGTGCGCTGCCGGCTTCGTCGGCTTTGTCGCCGTGAAGCATGTTGATAAGCGCTGCCAACGCCTTGTCGCCTCCCATCTGTCCTGCTGCACGGATAGCAGCGGATGACAGTTCCTCATTGTCGGCTAGCATGAGTGGTGCCACGGCATCGATGTGTGCTGCCAAGTGATGGTTGCCCAGCCAGCGCACAATATCGGTCTGAGCATCGGCCGACAGTTTCGGCATGATACCGGTGAGCTGTGTGGGTATGTCTTTCTTCTCGCCGGGCCATTGCTTCATGGCATCTGCGAGGAGGGAGAGTGCCGTGTTGCGATATTGGCGGTCGGTGTCACGCAGTGCCTTAAAGAGCATACTGGTAGCCTTGACAGGCTGGACGAGATGGTAGTCGGACGCTGCGTTGCCTGTTGTGTGATAACCTGCCAATGCTTTTGTCATGAGTAGCAGTCCGGTGTTGCGAACGGCTGCCACACTGCAGGTCATGAGCTCCTTCGCCGCCTTAGTCAGCATCTTGCTGTCGCGCGTGTTTTTGCACAGGTAGCGCAGATAGGCCTCGGTAGCCCCTGTGGGGTCATCGGAAAAGCCGACTGCCTGTGCCGCCTTGTGCAGCAGGGGGTAGGACTTCTCCGTGCCACATTCTGCCAAGGCACTATAGACAGGCGCCAGGGTGGCGGGATCGGCCTCGCCAGACCACTGCAGCAGAATGGTTTCTGCTTCGGGTGTGGGCAGCTGCACAGCCAGTCGTGCCAACAGTGCCTTTGGTGCAGTGCCCTCGCTGAGCAGTGTGGTGACGGTGTGGGTGTCGCCAATCGCTGCGATGGCTGCCAGCGCAGGTTCCGACAGCTGAGGATGGTTCAGCAACTGTGCGAACAATATGATATCGTCGGTGGTGGCGATGCGTTGGAGCTGACTGATGAGGAAGGCCTTGTTGCCGATGTCTGTCTGATGCTCAATGCCTTGACGCAGTGCCTGACGTATGGCGTTGCGGAGGTTGCCGTGCTCCTGCTTACTCACGTAGCTCACGATGCCGTCGATGGCGTATTCGAATTTTGCGTTCTTGCCTTGTACTGCCGGTGTTAGATAGCTGATGAGCATCTGCATGCCCTCGCTGCCTGTGGCTGCCATCTCGCCCATCACTTGCTGCAAGAGATTGAGGCTCTTAGCAGGCAGCTGTGCCAAGCCGTCGGCAATGATGGTGGAGGTGGCGCGGTTGCGGTCGTCCTGAGCAGAGAGGGTGAAGCAGGATGAGAAGGGCGCAAGCACCACGAGAACAAACTGAAGTGCAAAAGCGCAGGTGGTTATATGAAGAAGATGTTTTTTCATAGACGTATGTGCGAGTGAGGTTACACCATTATTATATATATAGGGATTGCTATTTTTCTTCATGCATCACGGTTGGGCTCGTCTATCCTATGCGTGGCATGTGGTTTTGCCATTCGCCCCGCATGGGTTGGTTGACGAGTTGGTTGGCTGCGTCGTCGTTGAAGCGTTGCGTGGTGGGATTGAAGATGAGTTGGCTTCGTCCCAGTCGCAGTGCCACGGCACCCATGTTGACGAGTGTGCAGCTGTGGTGTCCGTTGCGTTCGTTGAGCGCGAAGGCCTGTCGGGTGCGCACGCAGTCGAGGAAGTCGGTGCGTTGTGGTTCGGGGTCGGGCAGTTCGGCCAACTTGTTCATCACGTCGGGTATGGTGCATTCGAAGCCCCGATAGACCTTGCCTTTCGGTCCCTCGATGTAGGGCACCTTTCCTTTGCTTTCAAATCCCTCGCCCTCGAGCACTATCTGGCACCCGTCGGCATAGGTATAGGTGATTTTGTGCCAGATGCCCACGGCATCGGGATGCTGCTGGGGTGCGTCGACTTCCACCTTGATGGGGAACTCATCGTCCTTGCCCAGCATGTACTGCACGGGGTCGAGGTAGTGTTGTCCCATGTCGGTGAGTCCGCCGCCGTCGTAGTCCCAGTAGCCGCGGAAGGTCTGGTGTGTGCGGTGCTCGTTGTAGGGCTTGTAGGGTGCTGGTCCGAGCCAAAGGTCGTAGTTGAGGTGTGCGGGCACGGGTTGCGGGGTGAGGTTTTCCTTTCCCACCCAGAAGAATTTCCATGCGAAGCCAGTAGCTCCCGACACCGTGACCTTGAGCGGCCATCCCAGCATGCCGCTGTCGATGAGTTTCTTGAGTGGTGCGACGGGCGTACCCAGTCCGTAGAATGTATCTTTGAACCGGAACCATGTGTTGAGTCGGAAGATGCGTCGGTAGCGTTTCACGGCCTCCACCACGGCGCGTCCTTCGCCGATGGTGCGCGTCATGGGTTTTTCGCACATGATATCTTTTCCCGCCTTGGCAGCCTCTACCGCCATGATGCCGTGCCAGTGGGGTGGGGTGGCGATGTGCACGATGTCGACATTGGTGTCGCGTATGAGGTCGCGAAAGTCGGCATAGGCTCTCACCTGCTCGTTGAGTTTCTGCTTTGCCGCGCTGACGGCGTTGCTCAGGTGGTGCGCATCGACATCGCAGACGGCGGTGAGTCGGCAGGTGTCGTCGCTGGAGAAGTGGAGCGACGAGCGGCCGATGCCTCCCACACCGATGATGCCTTTGGTGAGCTGGTCGCTGGGGGCGATGTAGCCAGGACCGCCCAGCACTTTGCGCGGGACAATGGTGAAGAGACCCACGGCTCCCATTGTCTTAAGAAACGAACGTCGGTTGATATTTTTCATAGCGTGTAGTTTTGTTGTGCTTGTGTGTGTTATTTTCTGCTCCACCAGTGTCGGCGTTGCGATGAGTGGCGCTGGTCGGTGTGTCCGAGGCGTTCGCGCATCACTTGCTCGTAGGTTTTCTTTTCGCTTATCATCTGATAGATGACGCCCCACTCGGGCAGTCCGCCCACGTTGCGGTCGTCGATGAAAAGGTCGACTTTCAGCTTGCGTGAGAAGCTACGGTTGCCTTCCTTCTGCTCTTCGGGATAGTCGCGGTTGACGGCATAGAACTCAATGCCGCGTTTGCGGCACCACTCCACAGCGTCGTCGAGCAGCTGCCCTTCGCGACAACTCCAGAGGATAAGGTTGTGGCGGTCGCGGATGAGCATTTTAAGTGTGTCGACAGCGAAGGGAATCTCGCGTCCTATTTTAGGGTATTCATGTTCGACGACGGTGCCGTCGAAGTCAATGGCGATATTCATGTGCTTGAAAGTTGATGTTGAGCAAGAGAGGGCTTGCAACGTGGTGTCGCAAGCCGCTCTTTGCCAGCAATGTGCTATTTCTTTATAGAGTTGTCTTTCTTGTTGCCGTAGTGTGAGTTGTAGTAGTTGCCGTATGAGGCGTAATAGGAGTAGCGTCCATAGCGTCCGTAGCGTCCATACTTGCCATATCGTCCGTAGCGTCCGTAGCCGTAGTAGTAGCCATATTTCTTCTTCGACATGTCGATGCCGTTGAGCACGATGGCCATGTTGGGCAGCTTCTTGGTACGCGACAGCTCGTTGATGAGCTCGAAGGCGTTGCGCGGTGTGTAGTCGGCGCGGCACATGTAGACAGAGATGTCTGCCACACGTCCTATCTGCAACGTATCGGAAACCAGTCCGACAGGGGCGGTGTCGATGAGTATGTAGTCGTAGTGTTGTTTCAGTGTATTGAATATCACATCCAGTGAGTGGCGCGCCACAAGTTCGGTGGGGTTGGGCGGGATAGGACCAGCCAGCAACAGGTCGAGGTTGGCGTTGATACCCGAAGGGATGACCTCGCGGAGGATGTCGGCCTCGGAGGGTGTCTCGTGGACGAGCAGGTTGGTGATGCCTGTCTTCTTGTCGTGTATGTCAAACTGTTCGGCGAGTCGCGGACGGCGGATGTCGAGACCCACGATGATGGTCTTCTTGCCGAGCAAAGCGAACGACACGGCGATGTTGGAAGCATTGAATGTCTTACCTTCACCAGACGTGGTGGAGGTGAAGAGGATGACCTTCTCTCCCTCCTTGAGCATGAACTGCAAGTTGGTACGCATGCTTCGGAACACCTCCTCCATCTGGTTGTTTTGGTTTTCGTGCACCACGATATCAGCACGGTTTTTAGCCGATTCGTTTGCCACGGGCACGTCGGCCAGTATAGGCAGTGTGGTGAGGCTTGCCACGTCGTCGTGTCCTTCAATCTTAAAGCGCAGCAACTGTATGAGGAGGATGACGATGGCGGGGATGAGGAGTCCGAGTGCAAGGGCTATGAGATAAATCTGTGAGCGCTTGGGACTGACGATGGAGGTGGTCTCCGGGTCGTCGATGAGTTTACCCTTGTCGGCGGTGGCTGCCAGCGAGATGGAGTTCTCCTCGCGCTTCTGGAGCAGCATGAGATAGAGTCCCGACTTCACGTCCTGCTGTCGGCCAATCTGGTTGAGCACGCGCTCCATCTCGGGTGTGGTGCCTACCTGTCCGGAGTACTTACCCAGCTGGGACATGATGCTGCCACGTTCTATCTCAAGGTTGCGTCGGCTCGACGACAGTGCGCGGCGTATGCTGAGGTTGAGTTCATCGAGTTGTGCCGTGAGTGGTGTCACCGAGGGGTTGCTCTCCGAGGCGGTGCGTAGCAGGCGGTTGCGCTGCAGCACGATGTCGTTGTATTTTGCGATGAGTGCTGTGGCTGTGGGGTCTTCGATGCCGATGCCCGAGGGGAGGGTCTGATAGCGGTTGATGGCTTGGTTCATGAAGTCGTTGACCGAGTTGAACAGCGCTACCTGCACGTTGATTTCAGCCATGCGCTGCTCGTAGGTATTCTGATTGGTCAGTGCTTGTCCGGCGTTGGCTTTCAGGTCGGTGAGGCCATGCTCTTTCTTATAGTCTTCAAGTGCTCCCTCGGTAGTGCCCAGTTCGGCATTGATTTTCTCGATACGTTCGTTGATGAACTTCTCCGTGCGTATGGCCACTTGGTTTTTGTCGTCGTTGGCCTGGCGGTTGTATGCCACCACGAGTTGCTTGAGGAAGTCGACGGAACGTTCGGGCACAGCATCGGTGAGTTGCAGGTTCATGATATAGGTACCCTTCGAGAACTGTGTAGCTCCCACCTTGAACTTCTTTGCTGCGCGTTCGGGTGATGTGATGGTAGCAGTAATCTCTTCACCATCTCGGAAGGACGCATAGTTGGGCGTAGTGCGCAGTGTAATTGTTCCCCGGTTGGTGGGTATCTGCATGGGGAAGGAGTCCACCTTCTTGCTGATGTCGGCTTTTGCCTTGGTGTTGCCATTGAGGAACACTTCCACCTTACATCCGCCGCCATCGCGCTCTATGGTGAGTGCTATGGGCGCTTTGAGGCGTTCGGCATACACAGAGTCTATGCTCACGTCGACGGGGTTGTCGACGTAGAGTGGAATGGTGCGTATGTTGCCCTTCATGCTGTATTCCACGTTGAGTTTCAGGTCGCGCACCACGTCGGTGGCCAGCGACTTCGAGCGTACTATTTCCAGCTCATTGTCGAAGCCTTCCGTTTGGCTTATCATACCCAGATTGGCCATGCCCTGCACGTTCATGGTACTGCGTGAACTTTGGCGCTCTGCCTTCACCAGCATCTTTGCCGTTGTCTGATATACCGTTGTGGAGTAGCGCAGTTTGATGTAGGCCAGTCCGAGGCAGATGATGAGCGACAGGATGAACCATTTCCAGTTGAGGACGAGCAGCTTGAACAGCATCTGTGGGTCGAAGAGGCTGAGCTTCTGCGGCTGCTGTTCGGAATTGGTGTTCTCCAGTGCGTAGGTCTTGTTCTCTTCCATTATTTTGTAGAGGTTTGTGTGATAATTAGCGAATGTAGTTGTTGAATGTTATCAGTGTTATCGCCTGCCATTCATTGTCAGTGATGGGAGTCTATTGTTCCTGTGCCAGTTGCAGCAAGTATTGTCCGTACTCGTTTTTTGCCATGGGTTGTGCCAGTTGTACGAGTTTTTCTCGTGTGATCCACCCGTGACGGTAGGCTATCTCTTCCAAGCATGCTACTTTGAGACCTTGACGTTTTTCTATCACCTCGATGAATGTGGATGCTTCGGAGAGGCTGTCGTGTGTGCCAGTGTCGAGCCATGCGAAGCCGCGTTGCAGCTTCTTCACCTTCAGTATGCCCTGCTGCAGATATTCCTGGTTGACGGTGGTGATTTCCAGTTCGCCGCGGGCACTGGGCTTGATATGTTTGGCGATATCTACTACCGAGTTGGGGTAGAAGTAGAGTCCCACCACGGCGTAGTTGCTCTTCGGCTCTTTGGGTTTCTCCTCTATGCTGAGGCAGTTGCCCTGTTCGTCGATTTCTGCCACTCCGTAGCGTTCGGGGTCGTTGACATAGTAGCCAAAGACGGTGGCGAGCCCCTGTTCGGCGTTACGCACGCTCTGTTGCAGCAGTGGTTCGAAGCCCGAGCCGCAGAAGATGTTATCGCCCAGTACGAGGCATGCCGTGTCGTCGCCGATAAACTCTTCGCCGATGATGAAAGCCTGTGCCAGCCCGTCGGGTGAGGGCTGTTCGGCATAGGTGAACTTCACGCCGTAGTCGCTGCCGTCGCCCAGCAGACGGCGGAAGGCGGGAAGGTCGTAGGGAGTGGAGATGATGAGTATGTCGTTAATGCCTGCCAGCATGAGCGTGGAGATGGGGTAGTAGATCATCGGTTTGTCGAAGATGGGGATGAGCTGCTTGCTGATGCCGCGGGTGATGGGGTAGAGGCGTGTGCCAGAACCGCCTGCTAATACGATGCCTTTCATGTGTGTGTCGTTGTCGTTATGAGATATTGAATTATAATTGTCGGTGTGTGTCAGTATGCTTTCTGGTCGGGCACGAAGATGGTCTTTACGGTGCGCAGTATGATTTTGATATCAAGCCAGAAGGTCCAGTGCTCAATGTAGTACACATCTTTTCGTATGCGCTCTTCCATCTCGCTCACCTGTCGTGTCTCTCCGCGACAGCCTGTCACCTGTGCGTAGCCAGTGATGCCAGGTTTGGAGAAGTGGCGCACCATGAACTTGTCGACCAGTGCCGAGTATTGCTCGGTGTGCTTTGTCATGTGCGGTCGTGGTCCCACGATGCTCATGTCGCCGCGCAGCACGTTGAAGAACTGTGGAAACTCGTCGAGGTTGGTCTTGCGCATGAAGCGTCCGAAGGGGAAGATGCGTGTGTCGTCTTTGGTGGCTTGTAAGGTGTCGCTCTCGTTGTTGATGTGCATGGAGCGAAATTTGTAGCACTTGAAAGTCTTTCCGTCGAGTCCGGTACGCTGTTGTGTGAAGAACACCGGTCCTTTGCTTTGTCGCTTGATGAGCCATGCCACGAGAGGCAGGAAGGGGAGCATGCACAAGCACACCAGCAGGCTTACCACGATGTCGAAGGCGCGCTTCAACCATCGGTTTTCGATGTAGAAGATGGGGTGGAGATGTGCGGTGAAGATGAGCGTGTCGCCTATGCGCTCTTGTGAGAGCGATGAGAGCAGGTTGTCTTTGGTGAAAGGCACGAAGTGGAAGCGTACCAAAGCCCTGTCGCAGGCACGGAGCAGTGCTGAAATGTTGTCGCCGTCGAGTGTGGTGCAGCAGAACACGTCCTGCAGGTTGTTGCCCTCTTCGTGCTGCGCCTGCTCTTGCAGCCGTTGCAGCAGCCGGTCGGTAGTGCCGAGATATTTGGGCATCTCTTCCGTGTCGGGGCCTGGTACGTCGGCGTAGTAACCTCGCATCACGTGGGTGCTCTGAAGATTGGCATCAATGAGGTTTACCACCTGACGTATGATGTCGGCACTCCCGACGTAGACGCCTGTGTTGGCAACGCGCTGATGCGTGCTGCGCATGCGCAACACCTGCAGCAACACCATGTTGGCAAGTAGCAGCAGAAGGTAGCAGCAGGGCAAGAAGATGAGGATGAACGAGAAAAACTCTCCCGCATCGTAGATGATACGCAACACTACAAAGCACAATGCGCAGTAGCCCACGGCAACCTTTAGCGTGCTCACTGCCGTCCAGCGCAGGGTGGGCAGTGACTGGCGCCAATTTCTCCACACCAGCCATGCGGCTAACAGAAACGATACCGTGGAGACAAAGAACACGAGACGACCAGGGTAGGAGATGGGCTCGGGAATGACGTGGGGTACAATGCGATAGAAGAGAAAAAGCAGCAGGTTGACCAACACTAAGTCGCACAATACCAAAATGGTGCGATAGTAGTAGGCAGTATTTACTTTGTTGATCATAATTGGTGCTCTCTGGAGGTGTGCCGTTGGTGCTTCGGGAGCGGGCACAATTATCCTATTATATATAGGGTGCAAAGTTACAAAAAAGAATGTTAGTGCAAAATATCGTGCCCATTTATTCACGTTCTCTCCATCGGCGCCCTTGGTGCATACCTCGTGTGCGCATGTGGCCGACGAGACGGTCGACAAACTCGTGGTTCTTCAGATTCCATCGTGGTGCCACCACCATTTGCGGCGGTGCCTGTGAGAGCAGACGCTCCACAACGATGTCGGGGCGGAGGTGTTCCAAGTAGTCGGCAACAAAGGGCAGATACTCTTCTGGCGTGAGTAGCGGGAAGGGGCGTTCGGCATATTGCTGTGCCAGGGGCGTGTTGCAGACTACCTGTAACTGGTGGAGTTTCAGCAGGGTGATGGGCAGTGCGTTGACGACAGACAGTTGATCGATGTGTTCTTCAAGGCATGTGTTGGGCAGTCCTATAATCAGGTGTATGCCCACGGTGAGTCCGTGTCGGGTGGCTGCGCGATGGATGGCGTCGATGCTACATGCCACATCGTGGCCACGGTGGATGGAGCGTAATATGTCATCGCGCAGACTCTCCACCCCAATCTCGAGTACTACGCAGGTGTGGCGCGACAGTTGCTCAAGGTAGGCGAGTACTTCTTCCGACAAGCAGTCGGGACGTGTGGAAATCACAATACCCACCACGCCGTCGACAGACAGTGCCTCTTCGTAACATCGTTGTAATTCAGAGAGTTGTCCGTATGTGTTCGAGTATGACTGAAAGTATGCCATGAATCGCATCTGCGGGTGCTTTCTTCTGAAGAATTGTTTGCCTGCCTCCAGCTGTTGACTAACGGCTTTTGCCTCGCGGCAGTAGGCTGGTACAAACGACTCATTGTTGCAGTAGGTGCATCCTGTTCGAGAAAGGTGCCCATCGCGGTTAGGGCAGGTGAAACCTCCATCGACCGACAGCTTCTGAACGGGAAATGGAAAACGCTCCGACAGCCATTCGCCATAGCTGTGGAAAGGAAAGGAAGAAGTGGAGGAAGTAAGCGTGTTTTTTGACATAAGCGTTGCAAATGTAAAAATATCTGCCTACTTTTGCCAAATCGACCAAAGCAAATCAACAATCCTTATACAACAAAGCTCATGAAAGTTCATTCCCGTTTTTTGACTTTTCTACTGTTGTTGTGTGCATCCTTGAGTGCCACCGCGCAGTCGACGTTAACGCTGGAAGATATCCAGCGCGGAGTGTATGGCGCACAGCGTCCGCGCGTGATGCGTCCCTACTATAAGGGTGCGCAGTACACCCAGCTCAACACCGGCCGTACCACGGTAGAGTTGCGCAACTATTCCGATGGCGCACTGGCGCAGACACTGGTAGACATCACCACGCTCGGGCAACCGTCGCTGAAGAGTCTCGACAACTACGAGTTCAGTCCCGATGGTCAATGGCTGCTGTTGCAGACCGACACGCGTTCCATCTATCGCCGTTCGTTCACGGCGCGTTTCTTCCTTTACAACCTCGCCACACAGCAGGTGGCTGCCGTAGCAGAAGGCAAACCCATACAGTGCCCCATCTTCAGCAAAGATGGCAGCCGGATGGCCTACGTGAGCAGCAACAACATCTACACTTTCGCCACTGCTGCGCCGCAACAGGTGAAGCAGGTGACCACCGACGGACAACAGAACAAGGTAATCAACGGCATTCCCGACTGGGTGTATGAGGAGGAGTTCGGCTTCAACTGCGGCATGACTTTCACCTCCGATGCGCAACACCTGTGCTGGATACGTTGGGACGAGAGCCAGGTGGAGCAATACACGCTGCAGCTCTTTCAAGGTGAGAAGCCCGCGCTGACCGACAACGCCGACTACCCGGGCGAGTACACCTACAAATATCCGAAGGCCGGTCACGACAATGCCAAAGTGTCGGCATGGGCCTACAACATTGCCACAGCACAGACACAGCAGCTCAATGTGCCTATGGATGCCGACGGATACATACCCCGCATCGTCACTGGAAGCAAGGCGGCTAACGTGTACTACTACACGATGAACCGTCATCAAGACAACCTGCACATCTATGATGTTGATGCCAAGAGCGGCAGTGTGAAAGAGATGATGCATGAACAGATAGACAAGTATATCACCGAAGATGCCATGTCGGGTATCAGCTTCACCGACAGGCACATCCTCGTGCCGAGCGACCGTAGCGGATATATGCAGCTTTACCTCTACGACCACAATGGCAAGCTGCTCCGTCAGGTGACACGCCAGCCGCTCATCGTCACCGAAGTGTATGGCTACGACGAGGCTACGGGCGACACATACTATCAGGCCACCAACGGTAATGCCACCGAGCGCGCCGTCTATGTGACCCACAAGAACGGAAAGACCGACTGTCTTACGCCCAAGAAGGGATGGAACACCGCAGCCTTCAGTGCCGACTATCGCTACTTCATCCACTCATGGAGTGATGCCGACACACCGTGGCAATATGCCGTGGCCGACAGAAAAGGCAATACCGTGAAGGTGCTGGAAGACAACCATGCCCTACAGCAGAAGCTGCAGCCCCTGCAACTTTCAAAGAAACGCTTCTTCACCTTCACCACGAGTGAGGGCGTGGAACTTAATGGTGTGATGATATTGCCCCGACAGATGGACGAAAGCAAAAAACACCCTGTGGTAATGTATCAGTACAGCGGTCCAGGCAGTCAGCAGACGGTCAACTCATGGAGTTTGGGTTCTACAGGGGGCAATGCGCTCTTCGACCACTACCTGACGGAGAAAGGTTTCATTGTTGTCATCGTCGATGGTCGTGGTACCGGAGCACGCGGTGCCGACTTCGAGAAGTGCACCTACCTGGAACTGGGCGACAAGGAGGCCAAGGACCAAGTGGAGACCGCACTCTATCTTGGCACACTGCCCTATGTGGACAAAGACAACATCGGAATATGGGGATGGAGCTATGGCGGTTTCTGTACGCTGATGAGCATGAGTGAGGGACGCCCAGTGTTTAAGGCAGGCGTGGCAGTGGCAGCACCCACCAACTGGAAATACTACGACAGCGTGTACACCGAGCGTTTCATGCGCACACCCAAGGAAAACGCCAACGGCTATGCCATCAACCCCATCACACGCGCTACACAGCTGCACGGCGAACTGCTGTTGTGCCACGGACTGGCCGACGACAACGTGCATCCGCAAAACCTCTTCGAATATAGCGAACGACTGGTACAGGCGGGAAAAGACTTCCGCGAACTGGTATACACCAACCGCAACCATAGCATCTATGGAGGTAATACGCGGCGCCATCTCTTCAAGCAGATTGTCGACTTCTTCGTAGAAAATCTGCAAGGTAAATAATGGCACAGCGCACCACCTCCCTTACCTATGTGCGTCCCGTGGCTGCCGAGTCCATCGAGGCTCGTGGCATACGCGTCAACAACCTGCGCAACGTCAACGTGAGCATTCCCCACAACAGTTTCACGGTAGTGTCGGGAGTGAGCGGCTCGGGCAAGTCGTCGTTGGTGTTCGACACCCTCTTTGCCGAGGGGCAGCGCCGCTACGTGGAGAGTCTGTCGGCTTATGCACGACAGTTTTTGGGACGTATGCGTAAGCCCGACTGCGACGACATCGGCGGACTGCCGCCAGCCATTGCCATCGAACAGCGTCGCGGAGGACGCAATCCACGATCTACAGTAGGCACAGTGACGGAAATCTACGAATATCTGCGGCTACTCTATGCGCGCATAGGGCACACCTACTCGCCCGTGAGCGGAAAAGAGGTGAAGAAGCACACCCCGGAACAGACCCTCAACGAACTCAACGCCCTGCCCGAAGGCACCACATTGCTGCTACTGCTGCCCCTCGCAGCAAGGGCTGACAGAACACTCGAACAGCAGTTGCAAACCAAACTGCAGGAGGGGTATAGCCGACTATATATAAAGAAGGGTACTCAGCAGGATGGAGTGGGGCGCATCGTCCGCATTGACGATTACCTGGAGCAGTCGACAACTGCCGAAGAACCTGTAGAACGCTACCTGCTCGTCGACAGAGTGAAGCTCAGCAAGGAGCAGACCGTGCAGTCGCGACTTACCGACTCCATCGAGACCGCCTTTGCCGAGGGGCAAGGGCAGTGCATCGTGGTGGCATATGCCGAGGCGGAGGCCAACCACCAGATGCTGCAGTTCTCCACGCGCTTCGAGGCCGACGGCATCACCTTCGAAGAACCCACGCCCAACTTCTTCTCCTTCAACTCGCCCCTTGGTGCCTGTCCGGCGTGTGAAGGCTTCGGCAACATTATCGACATCGACGAAAAACTCGTCATCCCCCACAGCGAACTCAGTGTATACGAAGGCTGTGTACAGTGTTGGCATGGTGAGAAGATGAGCATGTGGAAAGATGAGTTCTGTCGGCGCGCTGCCGCTGACGACTTCCCCATTTTCGTGCCCTACTACGAGCTCACGCAGCAACAGAAGGACTGGCTGTGGCATGGACTACCCTCCGACCGTCAGCGCAAGGCCGAAGACCGCGTGTGCATTGACAACTTCTTTCAGATGCTGAAAGACAATCAGTATAAGATACAATACCGTGTGATGTTGTCGCGCTACAAGGGCAAGACTACTTGTCCTGTCTGCCATGGCACGCGTCTGCGCCAAGAGACGGGCTATGTACGCATTGGCGGACACAGCCTGCCCGAGGTGGTCGACATGCCCATCGGCGAGGTGCATACATGGTTGCAGCAGCTGCAACTGTCGCCCACCGAGCAGCAGATAGCCAAGCGCCCGCTCGACGAGGTGCGATCGCGCGTAGCGCTGCTCGCCGATATAGGCCTGCACTATCTCACCCTCAACCGCACTGCCAACACACTGTCGGGCGGAGAGAGTCAGCGCATACATCTCGTCTCGTCGCTAGGGTCATCGCTCGTGGGGTCGCTCTACATCCTCGACGAGCCCAGCATAGGGTTGCACAGTCGCGACACCAACCGCCTCATCCACGCTCTGCAAGCACTGCGCGATGAGGGCAACACCATCGTGGTGGTGGAGCACGACGAGGACATCATACGTCAGGCCGACTACCTCATCGACATGGGCCCCGATGCCGGTGCGCATGGGGGCGAGGTGGTGTTTGCTGGCACGCGGCGACAGATGGCGCGCCCCGCCAAGGCCGCACGGCAGCGGTCGTACACGCTGCAATATCTGTTGGGCGACCGCAGCATTCCCATTCCCGCGTCGCGACGGCCATGGAACAATGTCATCAGCGTCCGCGGCGCGCGTATGAACAATCTGAAAGGCATTGATGTAGACCTTCCCCTCAATGTGATGACGGTGGTGACGGGTGTGAGTGGCTCGGGCAAGTCGTCGCTTGTCACGGGCATTGTCTACCCCGCCATGAAGCGCCTGCTCGACGAGGTTTCCGACATTCCCGGCGAACATCGGTCGATAGAGGGCGACTGGCGCATGGTGAAGCATGTAGAACTGGTGAACCAGACTCCCATCGGAAAGAGCACACGCTCCAACCCTGTCACCTATATGAAGGCCTACGATGCCATCCGTCAGCTGTTTGCAGCGCAGCCGCTGGCCAAGCAACTGGGTCTCACCCCACAGCACTTCTCCTTCAATACCGAAGGTGGTCGCTGCGAGACGTGTAAGGGCATGGGACAGATAGCGGTGCCGATGCAGTTTATGGCCGATGTGATGATAGAGTGCGACGAGTGCCACGGACAGCGTTTTAAGCATGACGTGCTCGATGTGCGATACCGCGACCACAACATCAATGATATTCTCAATCTCTCTGTCGACGAAGCCATAGCCCTGTTCTCGTCCGACAAGGGCAACGCTGCCATCATCAGTCGGTTGCTTCCCCTTCAGCAGGTAGGGTTGGGCTATATCAAGTTGGGACAAGACTCTACCACGCTCTCTGGCGGTGAGAGTCAACGCGTGAAGTTGGCAGCCTTCCTGGGCGGCGAGCATCAGCAGCATACGCTCTTTATCCTCGATGAACCTACCACCGGACTGCATCTGCACGACATCGGCCGTCTGCTGAACGTGCTTGATCAACTCGTCCGTCAGGGGCACAGCGTGCTACTCATCGAGCACAACCTCGGCGTGATAAAGTGTGCCGACCATATCATCGACCTCGGTCCTGAGGGCGGCAACGAAGGGGGGGGCATCGTTGTTGCAGGCACCCCCGAGCAGGTGGCACAATGCAAGGAAAGTCTCACCGGACAATATCTGGCTAAGAAACTGAGTATGGGAAGGTGATATATTCGAACGTTTTCGATAAGCCGAAAACAATGCCAAGCTTGCTTGAGCCATGTTGAGACGAGAACCGAAGGTCGCTGGCGCGAAGCGGAAAAGCAAAACGAAGAATGAAATTCAAGCAGACGAGATGGTTAGTAACCTAGCCATCTCGTCTGCTTCTATTGGGTTGTTGAGTTGTTGCTACATGTTCATTCCACCATCTACCTGTATCACCTGTCCCGATACGTATGCCGAGAGGTCGGATGCGAGGAATGTGGCGACATTTGCGATGTCGTCTACGGTGCCTCCACGGCGCAGCGGAATCTTTTGTATCCAGTCCTTGCGTACGTCGTCGGGCAGTTGCTGCGTCATAGCGGTGTCGATGAATCCTGGTGCTATGGCGTTGGCGCGTATTCCGCGGCTGCCCACCTCTTGTGCTATGCTCTTGGCCAATGCAATGAGTCCGGCTTTGGATGCAGCATAGTTGCTTTGTCCTGCGTTGCCGTGTACGCCCACGACGCTCGACATGTTGATAATCGAGCCATGTCTCTGTCGCATCATGATAGGCACGACAGCGTGGATGAAGTTGAATGCCGACTTGAGGTTGACGGCGAGCACTGCATCCCACTGCTGCTCTGTCATGCGCAGCATCAGTCCGTCTTTTGTGATGCCGGCGTTGTTCACCAGAATATCGATGCTACCGAAGTCGGCATGTACCTGCTTCACCACTTCTTCAGTCTGAGCGAAGTCGGCGGCGTTGCTCGCATAGCTCTTGGCTTTTACGCCCAGTGCAGCAATTTCGGCTTCGGTTTCGAGATTGATTTCAAGGTCGGTGAAGGCAATGTTGGCGCCTTCTTGTGCAAAACGAATGGCAATAGCCTTGCCTATGCCACGTGCTGCGCCAGTAATCAGCGCAGTCTTACCTGTTAATAATGCCATAATGGTAAAAAATCGATGGATAAATCTGTTACGTTATCTAATTCTTAACTTGTCAAAGCTTGATTCTCCCTTTTCCCAGTGCGCCGTAGACGAATTTTTCCACCTGCGGTTTGGCGGCTTCCTCTGTCATGCCGTGACTCAGTCGGCCGTAGATGTAGGGTACCTCCAGGCCCTTGATGCAGTAGTGTGTGATGTCAGCCACCAGGTTCACGTTTTCAATGTCGAACACTCCGTCGGCCTTGCCCTCGGCAAACACCTTGCGCAGGATGTCAACCTCAAACATGTCGAAATTCTTGCGCACGCGCTCCACCATCCAGATATTGCGGAAAAACTCCGCACGCAGATTGCCGTTTCTCACCACTGACTCCTTGATCATATTCAGGTGAGTGTAGATGAGTTCGATGATTTTCTCCTGCGGACTTATCTTTCGTGCTGCCACCTCGTCCATCTTTTCCGACAGGCGTTCAAGTTCGGCTTCAATGACAGCCACGTAGATATCTTCTTTGTTTTTGAAGTAGGTGTAGAGTGTTCGGCGTCCCTTGCCCGAAGTTTGAGCAATGTCGTTCATGGTGGTTTTTTCCAAACCATTTTTTGCAAATAGCTGTCGTGCCACTTCTACAAGAGTTTGGCGAGTGCGTGAGATAGACATGGAGATATTTATGATTAGACGATTTACTATTACCTTATGATTGAAATATTGCGGTGTTTTTCCTAAGCTGTCAATTGCCTGAAAGATGAATCTGTTTCTATATTGCCTGAACGATTAACTGCTTGTGTATCCTGAGCGACCAGAATTGTTGCACACTGCGCTTGTTGTGTGCAAAAGTAGAGCCTATTCTGATAACTACCAAACTTTCTGCGCAGAAAAATCAGAGAATATTTTGCCGCTTCCTTCACAATATCTACCTTTGCGCCCGCTGTCACGAGTTGGCAGTATAAATTCAAACCAATTTAACACTCATTTTTTATTATGGCAACAAAGATCAGACTACAGCGCGGCGGTCGGAAGGGTTATGCCTTCTATCGCATCGTTATCGCCGACGCTCGTGCGCCACGTGATGGCAAGTTTACTGAGAGGATTGGTTCATACAATCCCAACACCAATCCTGCCACAGTGGATTTGAATTTCGACCGTGCCCTGTATTGGGTAGAATCGGGTGCTCAGCCCACCGACACCGTGCGCAACATTCTCTCCAACGAGGGTGTCTACCTTATGAAGCATCTTCGCGGTGGTGTGAAGAAGGGCGCTTTCGACGAGGCCGAGGCACAGAAACGCTTCGATGCATGGAAGGCCGACAAGCAGAAGCAAAACGACGGCATCCGTGCTAAGGACGAGCAGAAGAAAGAAGAAGCTCGCCGCTCCAATCTCGAAGCTGAGAAGAAGGTGAAGGAAGCCATTGCCAAGAAAGTGGCTGAAAAGAATGCTCCCGCACCCGAAGAAGTTCCTGCAGAGGAAGCAGCCGAAGCAACAGCCGAAGCTCCTGCAGAGGAGGCTGCCGAAACTCCTGCTGAAGCTGAAGCAACAGCCGAAGCTCCCGCAGAAGCGTAAGACAAAGGCAACAACGCACACAAGAGGGCATGCCAAGTGTTTGACATGCTCTCTTTTTGTGTGTGTAAAGTCGGAAATTGGGAAAGTGTATTGCCCTTTCACACTGCGATTGAGCCCTAATCACCTCGCAAGTATTGCCCAATCACCTCGCAAGTATTGCCCAATCACCTCGCAAGTATTGCCCAACCACACTGCAAGTATTGCCCGATCACACTGCAAGTATTGCCCAATCACCCAGCAAGTATTGCCCAATCACCCTGCGATTGAGCCCCAATCAGCCTTCAAGTATTGCTCGATTGCAAAGCAGGTGTTGTGAGTTTATACGATTGGGAGTGAGATGCCGTTCATTTTCTGATAGACATCGAGAGCATAGACGTCGGTCATGCCGCTGACATAGTCGATTACTGCCATGATACGATCTTCCAGTCGGTCGGCGTGTATGTCGTACTGACTGCTTACGCGCTCAATGAGCTGTTGGGAGTAGTAGCGCTTGGGATGCAGCACAGCCTCGGTCATTTGTTCCATGAGCGTCTCGATGATTTTATAACCCGACAGTTCCACGTCGAGCACAGGCCGGCTGTTGTAGATATATTTTCTTGAGAAGTCTACACATGCTTCGTAGGCTTGCAGCGGTATAGGATCAATATGATCGATGAGGCTTCCTTGAAATGTTCCGTTGAGGATGTCAGCTTCGTGGTCGACGAAAGCTTTTACACACTGGTGCTCAAGTAGTCCTATCACTGATGCTCGCATGTAGGCAATCTTTTCGTTTTCGTCGGTGATGTGTTCGTCTTCAATGCGTTGTCGTATATGTGTGCGCACGTCGTCGTCGAAAAATGCCATGAGCAGTTGCTGTGCATGCCCGTAGGTGAGAATCTTCAGTTTGCATGCATCTTCGATGTCCATTATTTCGTAGCAAATGTCATCGGCCGCTTCGACAAGGAATACGAGAGGGTGTCGGCAGTAGCGCAGTGGTTGGTCGGGAGAGGAAAGGCGGATGAGTCCCATCTCTTCTGCCATGCGCACGAAGTTGTCTTGCTCGAAGCAGAAGAATCCGAATTTCCCTTTTTTCCCTGCAGCCGACGAGGCGTGCGGATATTTCACAATGGCCGCCAGCGTGCTGTAGGTCATGACAAATCCGCCCGGCCGTCGCCCGTTGAACTGGTGAGTGAGCAGTCGGAAGGCGTTGGCATTGCCTTCGAAGTGCGTGATGTCGTCCCAGAAGGCGGATTCCACGTCGGCTTGCAGTGCGCTGCCCGGTCCTTCTCGGAAGAATGCCTGTATGGCCTTCTCTCCCGAGTGTCCGAAAGGCGGGTTGCCCATGTCGTGTGCCAGACACGCTGCCGAAACGATAGTGCCAATCTCGTGGAGCAGGCTGTTGTGAGGCTCGTTGGCAAAGAGGCGCCGTGCCACGTCGTCACCGAGCGACTTGCCCACCGATGCCACCTCCAGACTGTGGGTGAGACGGTTGTGCACGAAGATGCTTCCCGGCAGCGGAAATACCTGAGTCTTGTTTTGCAGACGTCGGAAGGGAGCGGAGAAAATGAGGCGGTCGTAGTCGCGCTTGAATTCGGATCGGGCATCGTGTCGTTTGGGTTGTCGATATTCTTGTCCGAGTCGTTTGTTGGAAATGAGTTGTTGCCAGTTCATGAGCGTTGTGGGCTGTGTTTTTCTGTTTTTATTCCGCAAAGTTACGGAATGCCCCGCAATAAGTGAAATAATATGTGTGCTAATTTGGCTAATAGATTGAAATTTATACTTTTGCAAGCGTGAAAAACCTACAACCTTAATTAGTGATATTATTATGAAAAAACTTTACTATTACTTGCGGCCGGGCTTTGCCTTACCGTAGGTGCCAAGGCCCAAGTGGCTGTTGATGCCACCCACTTTCCCGACCCCATCTTCCGAACATGGGTAGCCGACAGTGTCGATACTGATAAAGATGGCGTGTTGAGCCAGGGGGAGTGCGATGCTGTCAGCAAGTTGGGCGCCGTCAGCGACAACTATGTCACACCATTATATATAGTAAAAGGGAACTCTTGACAGTTCCCTTTTGCTATTTCCTACTCTGTGCTCCTTTAGGTCCATTCGTCCACTCGTCAACTATTCCAGTTTGCTCATGGAGTAGGGTTTGTCGGCTTGGCGCAGTCCGCGGTTGGTATTGGGTTTGTCGCTCATGCGAAATTCCAAGGTGCAACCCTGTGTCAGCTGTTCGTGGGTGAGGTAGAGCTTGTCGTAGGGTTGTCCGTTAACCGTCAGTGCCTGTACATACCTCCGTTTGTCGTTCACGTCAGGAGCCTTAATCTCTATAATGTTGCCGTTTTCCAGTTTCACCCTGATATAGGGCAAGTAGGGCGCACCAATTACATACTGATTGCTTCCCGGGCACACGGGGTAAAAGCCCATGGCGGTGAAGATATACCATGCCGACATCTGTCCGCAGTCGTCGTTGCCCCCCAGACCACGAATGTCGTTGCGGTACATCTTGTTCATGATGGTGCGCAGCCATTGCTGTGTCTTCCATGGCGTGGTGGTCCATGCATAGAGATAGGGCACGTGGTGACTTGGTTCGTTGCCGTGCACGTAGCCACCGATGAGACATTCGTCGGTGATGTCTTCGTTGTCTTTATAGTATTGTGGCGGCAGGTGCATGCTGAAGAGGGTGTCGAGGCGTTGGCGGAAGGTGGGTTCTCCTCCCATGCAGCGCATGAGTCCAGCGACATCGTGTGGTACGTGGAAAGAGTAGTTCCACGAGTTGCCCTCTATGAAGCCTTCGTTGTAGGTCTGATAGGGATCGAGGTCGGGTTTGAACCGTCCGTTGCTGTAGCGCGGTGTGGCAAAGCCTGTAGTGGGATGGTAGACATTGCGATAGTATGCGGCGCGATGTTCATACTCCTCAGCCACGCTGTCCATGCCGGCATGACGCGCAGCCTGACCGATGGTCCAGTCGTCGTAAGCATACTCTAGAGAGTTGGATGCCGCCGTGCGGTCGTTGTCGTAGGGTGCATAGCCAAAGGTGATATAGTTGGTGAGGTTGGGGTAGTGCTTGTTTGTGGCTGTTGCCGTCATGGCATCGATAGCTTCCTGCTGCGGTATGTCGGCACCCTTGCACAGCGCGTCGGCCACCACGCTCACGGCATGATAGCCCGTCATGCACCAACCTTCGTTGGCCATCAGGCTCCACACTGGCAGCATGTGTGTGGCACTCTGCTGCTGGTGCTTCAGCATAGAGCGCACCATGTGGGTGTTGCGTGTAGGCTTCAGCAGCGAGAGCAGGGGATGCAGGGCGCGATAGGTGTCCCACAGCGAGAAGATGGTGTAGTTGTCGAAGTCGGAGGCAGTATGTATGTTGCCGTCGAGTCCTCGATAGCATCGGTCTACGTCCATGTAGATGGAGGGATTTATCATGGTGTGGTAGAGTGAGGTATAGAACATCGTCTTCTGGTCGTCGGTGCCTTGGCAGTCTGCGATGCCAAGTTCGTGTTCCCATTGCTGGCGTGTGAGTGTCAGGAGTTGTTCAAACCCCTTTCCGCCTGTCTCTGCCCTGAGGTTGCGCAAGGCTCCCTCGGCACTCACTGCAGAGAGTGCCACTTTCACCACGATGGCCTCGTCGTTGGAAGATGGTCCAAACTCAAAGTAGCTCACGATGTTGCGTCCGGCAATGTCGGGGAAGTCATGGTAGCGATCCAGTCGTCCCCAGAATCCTTTGTATGGTTCTGTCTTCATATCGCGATAGCCATAGCTGACGATGGGGCGGCTGAAGCTGATGGCAAAGTAGGTGTAGTTGGCACGTGCCCATCCGTCGGTGATACGGTAGCCTGTGAGCAGTGTGTCGTTTTCCACGCACAGGGATGCCCACAGCACCTTGCCGTCGTAGTTGTAGATGCCATGTTTCAGGTCGATGATAAGTCGTTGTTGCTGTGTGGTGTCGGGGAAGGTGTAGCGGTGTATTCCCGTGCGCTGTGTGGTGGTGAGCTGGCATCTCACGCCGTTGTCGGTCAGTGTCACCTCGTAGTAACCCGGTGTGGCGTGCTCGGTGTCGTGGTTGAAGCGTTGCCGATATCCTTCGTTGGGATTTTCCTTGCGTCCGGGGTTGAGTTGCAGCGCTCCTGTCTGTGGCATAATGAGCAGGTCGCCGAGGTCGGAATGTCCAGTGCCGCTGAGGTGTGTGTGAGAGAAGCCCACGATGGTGTTGTCGCTATACTGGTAACCGGCACAGTAGTGGTAGACATCAGGTTGATATTTCCCCCCGACGTTGTGTGGTATGGTGTCGGTGTCGGGCGACAGTTGTACGCTACCGAAGGGTGCGCATGCTCCAGGGAATGTATGCCCCATGCCATCGGTGCCTATGAGCGGGTTGACGTAGTTGAGTATGCTGGATGTGGTGTTGCTGTGGTATGGCAACATCCGTGACGTTGTGTGTTGTGCATGTGTGTGCACGGTCATCATGCAACTGATGAGCAGCGGCCATGCTGTGCGTCGGAGCGTGAGATGTGTTTTTTTCATGGTGTTTAGTAGAATAATTATGGGAACAACGCCGCATGGTGGGTGCATGCGGTCGTTGTTCCCATATATATATATAGGTGTGTGATTATTTCAGCACTCCGAGTTCTTTGCCCACTTTGATAAAGGCTTCGATGCATCGGTCGAGTTGTTCGCGGTTGTGTCCGGCAGATATCTGTACACGTATACGCGCTTGGTCTTTCGGCACTACGGGGTAGTAGAATCCTGTGACGTAGATGCCTTCTTCCTGCATCTTGGCAGCGTAGACTTGCGAGAGTTTGGCGTCGTAGAGCATCACGGCACAGATAGCGCTCTGTGTGGGTTTGATGTCAAAGCCGGCTGCCATCATCTTGTCGCGGAAGTAGTTGACATTGTCCACCAGTCTGTCGTGTATCTCGTTGCTTTCCTTCAGCATTTTGAACACCTCGAGGCTGGCTCCGATAATGGCAGGTGCGAGCGAGTTGCTGAACAGGTAGGGACGGCTACGCTGACGCAGCAGTTCGATAATCTCCTTACGTCCGGTGGTAAATCCTCCGAGTGCGCCACCGAAGCTCTTTCCGAGTGTGCCGGTGTAGATGTCGACGCGTCCGTAGGTGTTGAAAAATTCGCTGACGCCATGTCCTGTAGCACCTACCACTCCTGCTGAGTGACTTTCGTCGACCATTACGAGAGCGTCGTACTTCTCAGCAAGGTCGCAAATCTTGTCCATGGGTGCTACGTTGCCGTCCATGGAGAATACTCCGTCGGTGACGATGATGCGGAAGCGCTGTGCCTGTGCTTCCTGCAGGCATTTCTCCAGTTCGCCCATGTCGGCGTTGGCATAGCGGTAGCGCTTAGCCTTGCAGAGGCGCACACCATCAATGATGGAGGCGTGGTTGAGTGCATCGGAGATGATGGCGTCTTCGTCGGTGAAGAGCGGTTCGAACACACCGCCGTTGGCGTCGAAGCAGGCTGCATAAAGGATGGTGTCTTCGGTTTTGAAGTAGTCGGAGATGGCAGCTTCCAGTTCTTTGTGTATGTCTTGTGTGCCACAGATGAAGCGCACGCTCGACATACCGAAGCCGCGGCGGTCCATCATCTTCTTCGATGCTTCGATGAGGCGTGGATGGTCGCTCAGGCCGAGGTAGTTGTTGGCGCAGAAGTTGAGCACTTCTTTGCCCTTCACGAGGATATTGGCTTTCTGTGGGCTTTCAATGAGGCGTTCCTCTTTGTACAGTCCGGCTTCACGAATCTCTGCAATAGTCTGCTGGAGATGTTCTTTCATTTTTCCGTACATGGTGTTGTGTATTTAAAGTTTAACGGTTTGATAGATAATCTTGTGTCGCAGTGTGGTGTCGGGGTGCTGTGGTATAGCAACAACGCTTCACGTGTGCGGGAGCAGGGGGGCGGCTTCTACCTGTTGTAAGGAATGTTGCCCGTTTCGTCGAGTGCCTTCAGGTATTGTACAGCTGTGGCACTTCCCAGTTCGGCCGCTTTCTGCCACCATCGGCGTGCTTCGCTCTTGTAGTCGGGCAACTGTAGGTTTTGCGACTGGAATTCGTCACCATCGATATATATCCACTGTCCTACTGCGAAGTGCGCTTCGGCAGTCAGCGTGGGTTCCTTTTTCAGTGTCACCTTGGCCAGCTGCTGCATGTATTGGTAGGCTTTCTGGTATGCCTGTCGTTTTTCCTGACTCACTTTGAATGCCGTGGAGTCGGCATTGGTGTAGTATATGGGTGCAGCGTCAGTGGCCTTCACCCAGTATTCCACGCATCTGACGATGGCGTGCACGTTGTTTTTCTTGGCTTTCTTTTCAAGAGTCTTGATGTCGTCGCCTGCCATGGAGGGCAGTATGCAGATGGCAAGGAGGAGAGTGAGGAGTGTCTTTTTCATGGTTTTAGTTGTTTAGATGATGTTGACTTCGGGTTGGAGCAGGATATTGAACTGCTGTTTGACGTCGTCGGTTATGGCTTGTGCGAGTTGTAGGATGTCGTCGGCCTGTGTTGTGCCGAGATTGACAAGCACGAGCGGTTGCTGTTGCCACACGGCAGCATCGCCCATTGTCACGCCTCGCCATCCCGCCTGCTCTATGAGCCACGCGGCAGGCAGTTTGTAGTATTTTTCATCGATAGTATGTGCAGGCATATCGGGATATCTGCGTTTGAGCTGCTGGTAGAGGTCGGCATCGATGACTGGATTTTTGAAGAACGAGCCGGCGTTGCCCACTGTTGCGGGGTCGGGCAGTTTGCTCTGTCGGAGGGCGATGACACACTCTCGCACCTGTTGCGGCGTGGGCTTCACTATGTTGCGCTCTTGCAGCATCTGCCCCAGTGCCTGATAGGCGAGGTTGGGCTTGAAGATGGTGGACAGTCGAAGGGTGACGTGGGTGATGAGGAAGCGTTGTTTCCACTCCGTCTTGAATCGGCTGTGTCGGTATCCGTAGTCGCATTGCTCGGCAGGTATGTGCATCATTTCTCCGGTGGTGAGGTCAACGGCTTCCACTTCAAAGAGCACGTCCTTTATCTCTGCTCCGTAGGCACCGATGTTTTGCACTGCCGCTGCGCCTATCTCTCCGGGTATGAGCGATAGGTTTTCGATGCCGTGCCATCCGTTGTCAATACACAGTTGTACTACATCGTCCCACACTTCTCCACTGCCGCACCGCAGCATCACGTAGTCGCCTATCTGGTTGACTTGATGTCCGCGAATAGCCGAATGCAGGATGTTGCCTTGATAGTTGGCAGTGAAGAGCAGGTTGCTGCCTCTGCCTATGATGAGCGGTTGGTTGAAGGGTGGTGTCTGTTGTGCAATATGTTGTCGTATGTAGCGCTGCAGTGTGGCGGCGCTGCTCACTTCAATATAGCGTTGGCATGTAACGTCGATGCCGAAGGTGTTGTGCTTGAGCAAGCTGTAGTTGTCGTAGGTGCGCATATTGATTGAAGGTCGGAAGGTCGAAAAGTCTGGAAAGTTAGTTGGCAATGCTTACGAGTTGCCATTTGTTTTTGTTTTTCTTAAACAGCATTGTTGTTGACAGTCCGTTGGCAATGCCTCTGATGACGAATCTCATGGAATTGTGTGGCAGCAGTTTTTTATCTTTCTGGAGACCGTCGGTGTTGTAGACTACGTTGTACATGTCGCTTTCTGGCATAACCGATGGTTTGAACGTGAGCCACTGTTCGGGATAGAAAGTTCCGGAAATGGTTCCGAAGTCGCTGTCGGGGTCTGGCACAGTTGTTTCGACGGGTGCATGCAGTGATGCCTTCTGAAACTTGTTGTCGGTGGCGAAATGCGCATAGAAGTTGAGGAAGTCGGCATTGGCAATGTTGTCAATGCTCGTGTATGTGATATTGTGTAGCATCCATGCGCCCTTGAGCTTGAGGAAGTGGTAGTTGGCCACGGTTCTCTCTTTCAAGTTGATGTGTTGCACCGCTGCCTGTCGTATGGTGGTGTCGTTAATGATTTGTTCGTCATCTTCGTTAGCGAACACGCCTGTGCAGTATCCTTGCTGCAGATAGAAGTGGTTGGTGCGCCACTGAGCCTGCTCCAGCTGTTGTTCCTTGCCGTCTCTCATTACTTTGAGCGGAAAGCATATGCGTTGTTTTTGGAGTTTGCTGGATGCGGCAAAGTTGAAGAAGAAATCGTCAAACAGCTCATCGGCAGCCACAGGCATGACATTGTTGCCGTAGAGTTGTTCGAGCGAGTCAATGTTGAGCGTGTCGGCAGTGATGGAGTCGGCACTGTTGTCGTTGTTGTCGACACTGCGATCACTTGTACAGCCAGTGAACCATGCAAGCAAGAAGAGAAGCACACAGAGTGTGAAAAGCAAACGTTTGGACATCGTTGTGATGAGAGTAGAAATAGTGACAATAGGGTAGGGGGGTGCTTTATGCTTGCAAATGTACAACATTATTTCTTTTACGTTCCGTCTTTTTTTCGGAAATTCTTACCTTTGCCCCACTAATTAGAAATCTACGAGTGAGGAAAGAAATGTAATCACCTAAATGACAATCACATGTTGTTAGAGAAAATATCGTCACTTCTTGACGAGATACAGCATCTTACGGCGTCTACTCCCGAAGAGATAGAGCGGTTGCGTCAGCACTACCTGAGTAAGAAAGGTGCCATAGCTGCTCTGATGAACGACTTCCGCACGGTGGCTGCCGAGCAGAAACGCGAAGTGGGCATGCGCATTAATGAACTGAAGACACAAGCCTTCGATAAGATTAATGCCCTGCGCGATCAGGTGGCAGACACGGCGATGGAAGGCGAGCAGCTGGATATGACGCGCACCCCCTATCCAATCCCCCTTGGCACGAGGCATCCGCTGACGATAGTGACCAACGAGATTATCAACATCTTCACGCGCATGGGATTCACCCTTGCCGACGGACCCGAGGTGGAAGACGACCTGCACATCTTCACGAAGATGAACTTTGCAGCTGACCATCCAGCCCGCGACATGCAAGACACTTTCTTCGTGGAACAGCATGGCACCGATGTGACGAAAAACATTCTGCTACGCAGCCATACCTCGTCGGTGCAGGCGCGGGTGATGGAGCACACCCAACCGCCCATCCGCGTGATATGCCCTGGCAGAGTGTACCGCAACGAGGCCATCACGGCACGCGCCCACTGCTTCTTCCATCAGCTGGAGGGACTCTACGTCGATCGCAACGTGTCGTTCACCGACTTGAAGCAGGTGCTGCTCACCTTTGCCCGTGAACTCTTTGGCGAGGGCACCGACATACGTCTGCGGCCCAGCTACTTCCCATTCACCGAGCCCAGTGCCGAGATGGATATCACCTGTCACATCTGCGGTGGCAAGGGATGCGGTTTCTGCAAACACACCGGATGGGTGGAGATACTGGGTTGCGGCATGGTTGATCCCAATGTGCTGGAGCTGTGTGGCATTGACTCTAAAGAGTTCAGCGGCTATGCCTTCGGACTAGGCATAGAGCGCATCACCAATCTAAAATATCGTGTGAGCGACCTGCGCATGTTCTCCGAAAACGATGTGCGCTTCCTCCATGAGTTTGAGGCCGCCCTCTGACAGAAAATCGCATATATCCAACTCTATATATTAGACAAAACTCACTGATATGAAACCGACCCTCTTACTGCTGGCTGCCGGCATGGGTAGCCGCTATGGTGGACTAAAACAACTCGATGGCGTAGGACCCAATGGCGAGACCATCATGGACTATTCCATCTACGATGCCATACAATCAGGATTTGGAAAGATAGTATTTGTCATCCGCAAGGATTTCGAGGCCGACTTTCGCTCGCGTGTGCTCAGCAAGTACGAAGGCCACATCGCCAGCGAGGTGGTGTTCCAGTCACTCGATAAGTTGCCCGAAGGTTTCACTGTGCCTGCAGACCGCGAAAAACCATGGGGTACTAATCACGCCGTGATGATGGCCAGCGAGGTGATACACGAACCCTTCTGTGCCATCAATTGTGATGACTTCTACAGCCGCGATGCCTTCCAAGTGATGGGACGCTTCCTGTCGGAGCTACCTTCTGATGCAAAGGGACAGTATGCCATGGTGGGCTACCGCGTGGGTAACACCCTGTCGGAGAATGGCACCGTGGCACGTGGCGTATGCACTACCGACGACAGCGGACACCTTGCCTCCATTGTGGAACGCACGCAGATAGAGCGCCGCGACGGCGTGGTGTGTTATAAAGACGAGAACGAGCGTTGGGTGGCAGTGGCCGACAACACTCCCGTGTCGATGAACTTCTGGGGGTTCACCCCCGACTACTTCCGCTACAGCGAGGAGTCGTTCCGTCGGTTCCTCTCCCAGCCCTCCACGCTGACCAACCCCAAGGCAGAGTTCTTCATCCCCATGGTGGTCGACCAACTCATCACCGCGCACACCGCCACGGTACGTGTGCTCGACACCACAAGCCGGTGGTTTGGCGTTACCTATGCCGACGACCGCCCGTCAACAGTGGCTAAGATAGCACAGTTGGTTAAGGCAGGAGTCTACCCTGACAAATTGTTTGCATAGACACAATGACCCGCCGATTGTTATCTTCGCATTCCACGCTGCCCGAGCTGTCTCCGATGCTCACCGAGACTCAGCTTGAACAGTGGCGTCGGTTGGTAGCCGAGGCGCAGCGCATAGTGATATGCACGCATAAGTCGCCCGATGGCGATGCGTTGTGCTCGTCGTTGGCACTGGCACACTATCTGCAGACCGAGGGCAAGATAGCCGCTATCGCTATCCCCGATGCCTTCCCCGACTTCTTGCAGTGGCTGCCGGGAGCCAATCAGGTGAAGCGCTACGACAAGGATGCCGCCAGCGTGGAGCAACTGTTGGCAAAAGCCGACCTCATCTTCTGCCTCGATATCAACACCACAACGCGTGTGGCTACCATGCAGACGGCACTCGATGGCGCCCCTGCACCGAGGATTGTCGTCGATCATCACACTGGTCCGGACATCAATGCGGCACTCTTACTGTCGCAACCCCACATGAGCTCAGCCACAGAGATGATATTCCGCATCGTCAGTCAGATGGGCGCACTCAATAGGGTAGGAGCACAGTTCTACACCTGCTGCTATTGTGGCATGATGACCGACACGGGCAACTTTGCCTACAACTGCTCGTATGCCGACTTCTTTCATATCATAGCCTACCTCGTGGGACAAGGCGTAGACAAGGAGAAGATCAGCCATCGCGTCTACAACAGCTACAGCGCCGACTGTCTACGTCTGCGCGCCATGGTCATCAGTGAAAAGATGCGCATCGTGCCCGAGCAACATGCTGCCTATTTCGTACTGACCGCCGACGAGATGCAACGCTACCACTATGTGAAAGGTGATGCCGAGGGACTGGTGAACGAACCCCTGCGCATAAAGGATATCCTGCTGTCGATATCGCTGCGCGAAGACAACGCCCACCCCAATCTTGTGTGGGTGAGCCTGCGCTCCGCAGGTAACTATACATGCCATCGCCTTGCAGAGCGATACTTCAACGGTGGCGGACACCCCAACGCAGCAGGAGGCAAACTGCTTTGCTCAATACAGGAAGCCGAACGCATCGTGCAACAGGCCATCAACAACTGGATGAATACACAATAATAACATTAAGCAATAATCTGAACGCATATTATGATAAGTATGAAAAATCTCGCAGTTATCGCACTGCTGTTAGGCGTGGTGGGCTGCTTCACTGCCTGCCACGACCATGAGACCTACGCCGACCAGAAGAAGAAGGAGCGAAAGGCTATACAGCAGTTCATACATGAGCAGAACATCACCACCATCACAGAAGCCGACTTTGAGGCGGCAGGATTTAAGACCGACTTGGAGAAAAACGAGTATGTGCTCTTCCCCTCCACGGGTGTCTACATGCAGATAGTGCGCGAAGGGTGCGGTGAGAAGATCAAGGATGGGGAGACCACCACACTGCTCTGCCGCTTCACAGAGGAAAACCTCATGGAAGACAGCGTATTCCTCTCCAACAACGTACACCGCTTTGCCAATTCACCCGACCGACTCACAGTGCAGAATCTCAGCGGAACCTTTGCAGCTACATTCATCAGCGGACTGATGCTCGACACCTATGGTGCCAACTGCCCCGTGCCACAAGGATGGCTTGTGCCACTCACTTATATTAAGGTGGGAAGACCCACATCGGCTGAAGAAGAGATAGCAAAGGTGAGACTCATATTGCCACACACACAGGGACAAAGCAATGCCTCCTATAATGTGTATCCTTGCTACTATGAAATTACCTACCAACGCGGATTGTAGCGAGTAGAGGAAATATGCGCCAACATCTGGCGTGAAGGTTTCACTAACAACAGTCAATCAACAGAAGAAAGTATCTATGACCCTCATCAAATCCATATCAGGCATCCGCGGCACCATCGGCGGAAACACAGGCGATACACTCAACCCCTTCGACATAGTAAAGTTCACCACTGCCTATGCCATGCACTTGCAGCAGACAGCTGGCGACAGCAAGCGTTTATGCGTTGTTGTAGGGCGAGATGGGCGAATGTCTGGCGAGATGGTGCGCAGCGTAGTGTGCGGCACGCTGATGGGAATTGGCATCGACGTGCTTGATATCGGCATGGCTTCCACGCCCACCACCGAACTGGCTGTGCTTCTGGCAAATGCCGATGGTGGCATCATCATCACAGCCAGTCACAACCCACGCCACTGGAATGCACTCAAACTTCTCAACAGCAAGGGTGAGTTTCTGTCTAAAGACGATGGCAACCACGTGCTTGCCATGGCGGAGGCAGAAGACTTCTGCTATGCCGAGGTCGACCGACTGGGCACATATAAGGCAGACGACAGCTACAACCAGCGACACATTGATGCTGTACTAAGTCTCCCGCTGGTAGACGTAGAGGCCATACGCAACGCACACTTCCGTGTGTGCGCTGACACCATCAACTCCGTAGGAGGCATCATCTTGCCAAAGTTATTCGAGCAATTGGGAGTGGAATACACCCTGCTCAATGGCATGGCCGACGGCAATTTTGCTCACAATCCCGAACCATTGGAGAAAAATCTACAAGGTATCATGACAGCGATGCGGCAAGGCGACTATCATCTTGGCATCGTTGTAGACCCCGATGTTGACCGATTGGCTTTCATCAGCGAAGACGGAAGCATGTTTGGTGAGGAATATACCCTGGTCAGCGTAGCCGACTATGTGCTTGCCCATACGCCAGGCAATACCGTGAGCAACCTCTCCTCCACACGTGCCTTGCGTGATGTCACCCTGAGCCATGGCGGCACCTACACACCAGCTGCCGTGGGCGAGGTCAATGTGGTAGAGATGATGAAAGCCACCAACGCCGTTATTGGTGGTGAAGGCAATGGAGGAGTGATCTATCCCGCCTGCCACAACGGACGCGACGCACTCGTAGGCATAGCGCTTTTCCTCTCACACCTGGCACAACAGCACTGCACACCCACACAGCTAAAGGCCACACTGCCACTCTATTTTATGGCGAAGGGTAGGGTAGAGCTCACCCCCGACACCGATGTCGATGCCATACTCGCTGCCATGAAGGCACACTTCAGCAACGAGAAGGTGAATACCGTCGATGGAGTAAAAATCGACTTCGCCGACCGATGGGTACACCTGCGCAAGTCGAACACCGAACCCATCATACGCATCTACACCGAAGCACCCTCACAGCAGGAGGCCGATGCGCTGTGCAACGAAATCCGACAACTCATCGATAAGATATAACTCCGACAACACCGTGAGAACCAATCCCTTTCTCGTACCCTACGGCACGCCCCACGACACCATACCCTTTGACAAACTGCAGCTCTCCGACTACGAAGAGGCCTTCATGGAAGGTATACGTCGTGAGGATGAACAGATAGAGCGCATTGTCAACAACCCGGAACGCCCAACCTTCGACAATACCATCATCGATGGCAAAGACGACAGCGAGGGCTACTACGACCTGCTCGACCGTGTGTCGACCACCTTTTTCAACCTGCTCAGCGCTGAGAGCAACGACGACATGGAAGCTCTGGCGCAGAAGATGCAGCCACTGCTCACCAAGCACGCCAACGACATTTCGCTCAACCCGAAGCTTTTCGAGCGAATACAATATGTGAAAAGACATCCCGACCGTAAACTTACTGACGAAGAGCGCGTGCTGCTCAACGAGAGCTACGAGGGCTTTGTGCGCAGCGGCGCACTACTCGACGAGCAGCAGAAACAACACCTTCGCGCACTTACCGAAGAGGCATCGATGCTGTCGCTGCAGTTCTCGCAAAATTTGCTGAAAGAGGAGAAAGCTTTCACGCTGCACATCACCGACCCACAGCAACTCGACGGACTGCCCGACAGTGCGCGCGATGCTGCACAGATGGCTGCCAAAGAAGCAGGAAAAGAGGGATGGCTCATCACCCTGGATATGCCTATCTACGGGCCGTTTATGACCTACAGCACACAGCGCGACCTGCGCCGGCAACTCTATCATGCCAAAAACACAGTGTGCACACACGACAACGACAACAACAACTTTGAAATATGCCGCCGGCTGGTCAACTTGCGCCGCGAGGTGGCACAGCTGCTCGGATACAAAACCTACGCCGACTATGTGCTCAAGGAGCGCATGGCCTCCAACCGACGCACTGTCGACAGGCTGCTCAACCAGCTGCTAAAGGCATACAAACCCACTGCAAAAAATGAGCTGCGCGAGTTGGAACGCTTTGCCAAGACCATAGAGGGCAAGAGCTTCCGCCTACAGCCATGGGACGTGTCGTTCTACTCTCACAAGCTCCAGCTGCAGCGCTACCGCATTGACAGCGAGATGTTACGACCCTACTTCCGCCTCGACCGCGTAATAGAAGGCGTCTTCAATCTGGCCAACCGCCTCTACGGCATCACCTTCAAACCCAACGCCGACATCTCTGTCTACCATCCTGACGTGAAGGCCTACGAGGTGTTCGACAACGACGGCAGCTATCTCGCCACATTCTATGCCGACTTCCATCCACGCAAAGGCAAGCAGTCGGGGGCGTGGATGACAGAATATCAGGGACAGTGCATTGACCGCAAGGGCAGAAACATACGCCCCCATGTCAGTGTGGTGCTCAACATTACCAAGCCCACCGCCGACAAGCCGTCGCTGCTCACGCTCGGCGAGGTGGAAACCTTCCTCCACGAGTTTGGCCACAGTCTGCATGGCATGTTTGCCAACACGCGTTTTGAGAGCCTTTCAGGCACCAATGTGAGGTGGGACTTCGTGGAACTGCCCTCGCAGTTTATGGAAAACTACGCCATCGAGCGCGACTTCCTCAATACCTTTGCCCGACACTACCAGACCGACGAGCCCATTCCGTCGCGCCTGCTCAGTCGCATACGCCGCTCGCGCAACTTCATGGTGGCCTATGGCTGTGTGCGGCAGGTGAGCTTCAGCCTCCTCGACATGGCATACTATACGCTGAAGACACCCCTCAACGACGATATCGCCTCTTTTGAGAAGCAGGCATGGCGCAAAGCCGTCATCATGCCACAGCAGACCGACACCTGCATGACGGTGCAGTTCTCCCACATCATGGCGGGCGGCTACGCAGCAGGCTACTATAGCTATAAGTGGGCAGAAGTGCTTGAAGCCGATGCATTCAGCGTGTTCCGCAAGCATGGCATCTTCGACAAGAACACGGCACAGCGCTTCCGCGACTGCATACTCTCCAAGGGCGGTACACAGCATCCCATGACGCTCTATAAGAACTTCCGTGGCGGCGAACCCACCATCAGCGCCCTGTTGAGACGCGACGGCATACGACTGCCCAAAGAGAGAAACAAGCACTACACAGTCGGCAGCGAAAAAAGGAAATAGTACACACCCTATATAATATATGCGCGCATGCGCGCACGCGAGCCAACCATGACACCATCCGAAAAGCAATACCGTCTCGACCTGCGCTATCTGCGCATGGCACGCATTTGGGCAGAGAACAGCTACTGCCAACGCCGTAAGGTGGGAGCACTCGTTGTGAAAGAAAAGATGATTATCAGCGACGGCTACAACGGCACGCCCAGCGGATTTGAAAACGTGTGCGAAGACGACAGCGGAATCACCAAACCCTACGTACTCCATGCCGAAGCCAATGCCATCACCAAGCTGGCACGCTCGTCCAACAACAGCGACGGCTCAACACTCTATGTCACTTCGTCGCCATGTATTGAATGCGCCAAACTAATCATACAGGCAGGCATCAGAAGAGTGGTCTACAGCGAGCAGTATCGTCTGCAGGACGGCATACAACTCATGCAGCGTGCAGGCATAGAAGTGGTATACCTGCCAGAAGAAACTGCCGAGGCACAGCACAATAATCCATCAACGCATGAATCTTAACAATAATAGGTTTTCACCCCTCATCCTCTCCCTCTGTGTGGTGGGCGGCCTGTTTATAGGCTCGTTCTACACACGCCACTTCTCTGGCAACCGGCTCAACGTCATAGGGTCGAGCAACGACAGGCTACGTACCATCTTCGACATCATTGCCGACCAGTATGTAGACACCGTCGACATCGACAGCATGGTGGAAAAGGCCATCCCCACCATCCTCAGCGAGCTCGACCCACACTCCATGTACCTCACCGCCAAGGATGCCGAGGCCACCAAGGCCGAACTGCAAGGTTCCTTCTCGGGCATAGGCGTAGAGTTTGTCATCCGTGACGACACCCTCCACATTCAGAACGTGATACAGGGCGGCCCCGCCGACAAGGTGGGCATTGTGGCTGGCGACATGATAGTGGCCGTCGACGGCAAATCCTTCACCGGCAAACAGCTCACCAACGAAAAAGCTTTCCGCATGCTGCGAGGCAACAAAGGCACCAAGGTGCAACTGGTAGTGAAACGCTTCGGCTCGCCAAAGACATACACCTTCAACGTCATACGCGACGACATTGAGACCACCACCATAGCGGCGGCATACATGATGGACGACAACAAGACCGGCTATATCCGCGTGAAGACCTTCGGCGAGAAGACCTACTACGAGTTTCTCTCCGCCTTGGCGCGCCTCTCGCAGCAACGCTGCGAGCAACTCATCATCGATCTGCGCGACAACGGCGGCGGCGTGATGACCGATGCCGTACGCATGGCTAATGAGTTTCTGCCGGCCAATCGCATGATAGTATACACACAAGGACGCCGCAGCCCGCGCGAAGACTATGTGAGCGACGGACGAGGCAGCTATAGCAACATCCCCCTCGTGGTGCTCATCGATGCAGGATCGGCATCGGCATCCGAAATCTTCGCCGGTGCCATGCAAGACAACGACAGAGCCGTCATCATCGGGCGACGCTCGTTCGGAAAGGGACTGGTGCAAAAGCAGATAGACTTCAGCGACGGCAGCCTGCTGCGACTCACCACAGCACGCTACTACACACCCTCCGGACGCTGCATACAGAAACCCTACAGCAGTGGCGACACCAAGCAATATGCCGAAGAACTCATAGAACGATTCCAGAGCGGTGAATACTTCACGCAAGACAGCATAAAACACACAGGGCCTGCCTATCACACTCGCAACGGAAGGGTGGTGTACGGCGGCGGAGGAATAACACCCGACATCTTCGTGCCCGAAGATACCATCAACATGACCTCCTATTTCAAAGAAGCCGTCATGTCGGGACTCATCAATCGCTTTACTTACGACTACACCGATCGCAACCGTTCGACGCTGAAACAGTATTCCACCATGCGTACGCTGCTACGCTACCTGCAAGGGCAGAACCTGCTTGAGCGCTTTGCCGCCTATGGCGAACAGAACGGACTGCAGCGGCGCAACCTTATGCTGCAACGCTCAGCCAAACTCTTCCAACTGCAAATCTACAGCCGTATCATCTACAACATGCTCAACGAGCAGGCACTGTGGCAGTATTCTAATCAGGATGACCCCATCGTGCGCGAAGCACTGAAGGTGCTTAACGCTAAGGCGTCATTCCCCAAACCGCCTGCCAAGAAGAAAGTCGTACGACGCAAGGTGGCAAAGGCTACACCACACTCCAACCAAAAACAATATGGACAGCATCGCAACCACCGCCAATAAGAGCGAACTGCGGCAACTCATCCGCCAGCGCAAGCGGCAACATACCCCACAGCAGCTGCACGAACTCTCTGAACAGCTCACGCAACAGCTGCTCAACCATCCGCGCATGGCTGAAGCCCACACCGTGATGCTCTACTATGCACTGCCCGACGAAGTCGACACGCGCCAGCTCATCAACACCCTCGTCCGGCAGGGCAAGACCATCCTGCTGCCCGCTGTAGTGAGCGACACCGAAATGGTGCTGCGGCACTATCAGTCGGCAGTCGACTTGCGCGAAGGAGCCTACCACATCATGGAACCGTGCGGCGAACTCTACACTGCATACGAGGACATACCCCTCGCCATCATCCCCGGAATGGCATTCACGCGGCAAGGACATCGCTTGGGACGAGGCAAAGGATACTACGACCGTCTGTTGCCAAAACTCAAAAGCGCCTATACCATCGGACTGTGCTTTCCCTTCCAACTGCTCGACCATATTCCCATCGGTCCCTATGACCAGCCAGTTGGCGAAGTAATAGCTGGACAATCCCAAATATTTGGAATAATGCATGGCTGAGCGTAAATCTATACCAAAGAGATACCAATTCCGCAGGAAATGGTATTTTTTTTTGAAAAAAGTTTTCTGTAACGATAAAAAGTGTTAACTTTGGCGGGAGACAGGTTATGAAGTTGTCTGTTTGTTGACACGCCATAGCTTATTCTGCCGACAATATGTAACACCTTAAAATATAACCACATGAAAAAATTATTATCTCTTTTCGCAGCACTGGTGGCCAGCTTAAGCCTCCATGCGCAGATGCCGTTGATTGACCGAGCTGCCAATCAGCAAGCCCAGTTTGAGAACTCGCCAGCAGTGCTCATCAACCAGGCTCCCATCTACTCCCCACAAGGCCCCATGTATGCCGAGGGTGACAAGGTGTCTATCTACATGCCTCGCCCCACTAACATCCTGCACTGCTACCGTTCACCCGATGGTCTCATGGGCTACAACAACCCCGTGATGTTTGTGCCACCCTTTGCACCCATCACACTGTCGGTAGTAAAAGGCGACACCATCAATAGTATCATGAGATGGGTATATCGCTCTTCCGACCAATACTACACCCAGACCGCAGAGCCGGCTATCAACGTGACATGGGCTACCCCCTACCCCGATTGGTGTATCGGTCCGCGCGTCATAGGCTCTTGCACAGGGATGGTCGACAGTACCTTCATCCTTGCCAACAACATTTACGTGTCGCAACAGCGACTCTACTTGGGAAAAGACCCCGGTGTAGTCGGTGACATTGGCTTGCGCGCCTGGATGTCCAACCACTTCTGGGGTTCAGGCACCATGAGCATCAATAGCTACTACCTCTCCAACCTGCCCACGGCTAAGACTTATCTCAGCAATGTATATTCAGGTTCAGGCATTGCCGTCGACTCCGTCAAGGGCTTTGGCGAAATGTTCTACAAGCCAGCCTATCCCCTTGCCGTGCGCGGCGCATGGTTCTACATCTACACACCTAATAAGAAGTTGCCTGGCACGCTGAAGCTGAAGATCTTCGACAACAACATGAACTTGGTAGCCACCTCTGAAGGCGACTCCGCCAGCCTCGTAACTTACGCCACAACCAGCCAAATGCAACATGCCGTTAAGTTTGCCAATCTGAAAGATGCCGGCGGCAACGCCATCGACGAAGTGGTAATGACCGACCAGTTCAGCGTCTTCCTCGTATTTTCCAACGAAAACGATGCCATCTATCCCCTCTATCATGGCAACATCCCCGAGAAGAGCATGGGAACCATCCGCCTGCTTGGCGACTTCACAGTGGGCGAAAACAAATACAGCGATGCCACGATAGGGCTGAATCTCTCGTTCACCAATGGCACCACCACGGCAGGTCTCTACTGCGGCATTGATGCAGACTATCAGTGGCTCTATTCCCATATCAACGGGACTAATGCCAGTGCCGATGGTGAGACCCTGCCCATCGACGTCTATGCCAGCGAACCCTCCACCAAGTGGACAATCACACAGGCCGACGATTCGGCACTGCCTAGCTGGATTACCGTCAGCGCACAGGATAGCACACTGGCCAACAACTGGTACGCACAGAAGAGCACGCTCACCTTCACCGTAGCCCCACTGCCAGTAGGAGCACTCTCGCGCGAGTGCAACGTAAAACTCGCATACAAAGGAAACACACATATCATTAATATTACGCAAGACGGTAGCATCACCCGCGAGATTGGCATCACAGGCTATGCCACCATGTACTATGCCACCCTGCCGCTCGAAGTGCCCGCTGGAGTGACAGCCACCACCTACAAAGTGGTTGACGGACACCTAGTAGAAAGCCATGTCTACAATACCGGTGACGTGATAGCAGCAGGGACCGGCTTCGTGGTCAACACCGCCACACCAGGCACCTACACCTTCAAGTCATCGCTCTCCGCCGGCACAGGCGACCCGGAGAACATGCTCACAGGTAGCGACACCGAAGTCACCGATGCACAAGCAGGATACCTCTATTACATCCTCTCCACACCAGCCGACGATCCCAACGGCGAAGTGGGTTTCTACTTCCAGATCGACGATGGCTCTGAAGTAGAGAGCGAGCCACACAAGGCTTACCTCAAGGTGCCCGTTGATGCCGCAGCAGGAGCTAAATACTTCCTCTTCAACGACGATCCCACTGGCATCAACACCCTCGACAACGACCAGCGCAACAGCAACGCAGCCATCTACAACATGCAGGGACAGCGCGTAGACAGCAAGGCCGGAAAGGGTGTATATATCCAGAATGGTAAGAAAGTGATAAAGAAATAGCCAACAGGTTGTAAATCAGGAGAAAACCGATGCTAAACCAAAATATTCGGACTATCTCTTGGCACATCATCTCAATATGCTTACCTTTGCAACAGCTATTTATCGATAAATAATTAAAAACTAGTACAATGAAAAAGTTGAACAACTACCTTCGTCCTTCCGTAAAGGTTCGTGGTATGGAAGCTTTTATGCTTGACGTAAACTCGGGTCTCGGCGGAACACAGTTAGGTACAGGAAAGGCTGCAGGTCCTGCAACACCCCCCGTGAGCGTTCCCGAGGGTGGCGAGCAAGAGCCTGAAACTCTCCCCCAGAAGCCAAATCTTTGGGAGGAGGAGTAACATCCTACCCTGACCAACCTTAGGTTTACACTACTAACAAGCCTGCGGAGGTAACTCCACAGGCTTGTTGCATGTTCGCCCGACATGGGCATAATCTAACGGGTGTAAGTCCCGAGCGCGGCCTAATAGCGGCAAGCGCACAGCCAACGACAAGGTGCCAATGGCGACATTGGGTCTGAAGGAAGTCAGCGTCAAATCACTGGCCTGACGAACAGGAACTTGATATGAAGGCGTTTGCCCGTGGGTGAGACTGCATCAGAAGTCAAAGCCCCATAGCTATTCGGAACGGGTGGCGTAAATCAAGCAGGTATAAGTGTGAAAGATTATGTTCTTAATCGGGGAGGTCTCACGGACGCGGTGGCGCCCGAATACAACTCAAAGCCG
>JAGAZE010000020.1 GCA_017940185.1 Bacteroidaceae bacterium
GACGATTGCGCAGGGCAGCGACACCTACACCGTCAACCTTTCCTCCTCCGCTTCCTCCGGCATCTACGTAGCGTTGAAGCCTGCCGCTTCCACGGCATACAACTTCCAGGCGTTCCCCGAGAACGGTGCGCGCTATCTGAAGGACTACTCCGGCGTGACGCTTGCCGCGCAGATGTTCTACCGCTCCACTTTGAACCTTGACTTCGACGAGTTCTGGTTTTCGTTCTCTCACTACACATGGGATGCCAAGCAATGGTACTGGTATCCCCAGCCGATGATGCCTTCAAGTACAACAACTTATCCGGCTGTCCCCGGTCAAAGCAGCTACGGTTATCCTACATCAGCCGACCCCGACCGTTGGTACAACACCATTACCGGCACCGAAGCTCACAAGGCTAACAACAGTGCTTGCCGCGCTGACGGCAGCGCTCGTAACATGCCTTGCTACAACGCGCTGACCTGGTACTTGTCTGCCGGTGCTTATTGGGACGCAGACACAGAATGGTATCTGGGTAGTCGTCCCTATAAGGGCGGTCTTTGGCTGAAGAAGTGGGATAATATTTCCGGCAAGCCGGGCGGTGCCTCTATCACCAATTGCCCCAGCGCTTCTGGCACCGTCACTATTACTCCGACAGCGGGCAAGCCTTCCAACACCGCCGACTACTTCTTCCTGCCCACTATGGGCAACTACACCAATGGTGAATTGTTCAGATTAGGCAATAGCGGCTACTACTGCTCGTCGTCGGCGTACTACCTCAACTACGTCGCCTACACCCTGTTCTTCAACAGTGGCAGAGTGTGGGTCGTCAACGGCGACGGCCGCGAATACGCCTACGTGGCCGGTAGCCGCCCTGACGGCTCTCCGTGGTTTAAATAGAAAAGGAAACTCTGACCAGCGTTGTGCATGATGCGCACGCTACCGACATATCTATTTATGTTTTTTTATTAGTTTCTTAGCATCGTCCTCCTTCGTGAGAAGGGGGGCGATGTGATTTTGCGTAGTGACTGGAGCATTGACTCTGGTCAGTGGTTATTACATGGCGAGTCGCAGTCCCACACTCTTGTAGCGTCCGTCGGGCTTGTTGGCAAAGCGTGCCACGTTGCGTGCTGCTTTCTTCTCGAAGCACCATGCTCCTCCGCGGTTCACCTTATAGCGTCCCGCGCGCGCCCCCTTGGGATTGTGCTGTGCCGTAGTGGGGTAGTAGCCGTACCAGTCTTGGCACCACTCCCACACGTTGCCCGTCATGTCGTAGATACCCAGCTCGTTGTCGCGCCGTTTTCCCACGGCGTGGGTCTTCTCTTTGGCGTTGGCCCACACCCATCCCACATCGGTGGCATCGTTGCCACCGCTGTAAAGGTAGTGATTGGTGCGTGTGCCTCCGCGTGCCGCATATTCCCATTCAGCTTCGGTGGGCAGGCGGAAGCGCTGGCCCGTGCGCTCGTTGAGGCGCTTGATAAACTGCTGGCAGTCGTTCCACGACACATTGTCGACAGGCAGATCTGGACCTTTGAAGTAGGAGGGGTTGTTGCCCATCACCGTTTGCCACAGCTGTTGCGTCACTTCGGTCTTGCCTATCCAGTAGTTGGACAGTGTCACCTTGCGTGTGGGTTTCTCGTTGGGCTCGGTGTCGTCGCCATCCTCGGTATTGCCCATGATGAATGAGCCGCCCACCACTTCTACCATGGTGAACTGCAATTCGCCCAGCGTGAACACTTTCTCTTCTATGCCCTCTTTTTTCTTTTGCTTTTTTTTGCAGGCGAGGGGAAGAAAGACGATGCTACTGGCGATGGCTATGGTGAGGATGAGGCGTAACGGGCGCATGGGGTTAAGGAGTTAAAGGGTTAAGAATAGAGTCGTTTGATGAGTGGCTGAATGCTTTGTGGTGTGAGTGTGGCTATGTCTTCGTGTTGCTTTATGCGTCGGCGTATCTCTGTGCTGCTCACGTCGAAGAAGTCGCCCCTGAGCACCGTGGGTGTTGGCATGTCGGCGGTGAGGAAGGGCGTGTTGCCGGTGTGTGACATGTCGGTGTGCGTGTGGCCGTCGTCGTGGCGCGGATAGACGATGATAGGTGTGGAGCGCAGTATGTCGGCATAGCGGTACCATTGGTCGAAGTGCTGCCAGTTGTCGTGTCCTATGATGAGTGCAAACTGTTGGTGTGGGTATTGCTCTCTAAGTGCCTGGAGGGTGTGGTATGTGTAGGACGGTGTGGGCAGCGTTGCTTCGAATGCCGATGCTTGCAGTCCTTCGATGCCGTGGACGGCGATGCGCGTGAGGTGGTAGCGCATGGCGAAAGGTTGTGCCAAGGGCTGTTTGAGCGGGTTTTGCGGCGACACCATCATCCACACCTGCTGCAAGTGTGCCTGTCGGCGTGCTGCCAGCGCCACCTGAATGTGGCCGTTATGGATGGGGTTGAACGAACCGCCGAAGATGCCGATTGTCATTCGCTTTCAAGAAATCGGGTAACCAATTGCAAAGTGTGCTGTTGTGCCTGTTGCAGGTCGTCGTTGACCACGATGTGGTCGAACTGTGGTGCGAAGGTGAGTTCGTATTCCGCTTTTGCCACGCGCTGCTGTATCACATCTGGCTTGTCGGTGCCACGCTGTAGCAGCCGCCGTTGCAGTTCTTCCACCGAGGGTGGCTGTATGAAGATGCTCAGCGCGCGGTCGCCATATATCTTCTTGATGCTGCATCCGCCTTTCACGTCGACGTCGAACAGCACGTTATGCCCTTCACCGAGCTGACGGTCTATCTGCTCGCGCAGCGTGCCGTAGTAGCACCCGGCATACACCTCCTCGTATTCCACAAAGTCGCCTGCCGCGATGCGCTGCTCAAACTCCTCCGTGCTGAGGAAGAAGTATTCCCTTCCATTCTGCTCGTTGCCGCGTGGCGGGCGCGAGGTGCAGCTGATGGAGAAGGATAGGTTTAGCTCGGGATGCCGTTGCATGAGCCATTGCACGATGGTGGTCTTGCCGCTGCCCGAAGGGGCAGAGAAGATGAGAAGCTTGCCAGGAGTCATGTGGTCAAAGGGAAGTAGGTGGAGGGTGAAACGTAGGGGTGCATGTTGCGCCTGCAAAGTTATATAAACCACAACAAATAACCATCGATGTGCAAGGCGAATACTTTTTCTATGACATCGGGGTGAAGAAAGGGATAAGAAAAAAGTAGAAGGACTTGCAAAATCATCAAAAACGCTTATCTTTGCACATTGAGAACCAATCATTTAATAATTAACGAAAACTATTACAGTATGAGAAAAATCTTTACCCTACTGCTTGTTTGCTCCGCTCTGATGGCACAGGCTAAGGACTACACGCTGGCCCAGCTGGCATCGCTGGTGGGTACGGTGGAGAACGTCTACACCAGTGGCGAGCAGACCATTCGTGAGACTGTCGGCATCTCTGTGGCTGGCGGCAAATACATCATCACGCTGCCTACAGGCTTTGCCGGCGAGACTACAGGGCTTACCTACGACGATGGCAACATCATCCTGAGCAAGAACTACCTCACCGTCAACGGCAACATTGTGATGAGCGAGGGCGACTCACTGCTCTTCGACAAGAAGGCGCAGATAGAGATCAATGGCAACCTGACAGCCGACAAGGCGTACTTCGGTGCTGCCGAGGGTGCCGAGACAGGCACCAACGGAGCCAAAGGCATACGCATGTATAAGGAAGGCATCTCGGCAACGCTCACCGATTGCACCTTCGACTATGTGAACATC
>JAGAZE010000021.1 GCA_017940185.1 Bacteroidaceae bacterium
CATAGCGGGAAAAACTGAACACGGATAGCACGGATGTACACGGATAAGGCTGGCGCGTAGCGGGAAAAACTGAACACGGATAGCACGGATTTACACGGATAAGACTGGCGCATAGCGGGAAAAACTGAACACGGATAGCACGGATGTACACGGATAAGGCTGGCGCGTAGCGGGAAAAACTGAACACGGATAGCACGGAACAACACGGATAAGGCTGGCGCATAGCGGGAAAAACTGAACACGGATAGCACGGAAAACACGGATAAGGCTGGCGCAAGGCGGAGAAATGCCTAGCGGATTTGCGCGGTTGCAAACGGGCCAGGCATTGATTTTTTGTAGTATGTGCTAAGATACGGATGATATCGTCCCAATCGCTACATGACTGACGGCGCGATTTCAGTTGCCTTGATGGGCAGGTCGGAGAAGGTCGTTGACGGTCTTGACGGGGTTGAATGTGGAGAGAGGCACTTCGACAAAGATAGTATTCCACCTGCTCATGGCACCGTTCCAGAGACCTGGCAGTTCCAACGCTTTCAACACGCGTCCGTCCTTGCTCTTCTCGCTGATGAATCCTGTCTCATCGTCGACATACTGCAGGAGGTTGAAGGGTTGTCCGTTGTGGTCTTTGAGGGCACAAACGAGGTCGACGGGATTGAAGTGTGTGCCTTCTTTGAACAGGCGCACGTTGCGCTCGTCGCTCTTGTCAATCTGACTGCTCTCAAGTATCTGCGGACTGACGGTGCCATCGGCATTGTAGACGAGGAACGGTCCACCACCTGGCTCGCCCTCATTGCGCACCATGCCACAGACGCGCAACGGACGGTTGAGCACTGACAACAGGTGCTGCCGTCGGAGAGAGGCTTCGCTCTCCAACGGCAAATTGCCAATACAGAGAACGTCAGTAACAAACTTCTCTATCTCAGCGAGATAACTCTCTTCTATTAAACCTTCGCTTAACGACTGGATATACTCAAATATTTTTCCTTGTGTGGCAACCAGAATTCCACCTAACACTTTTTTATAGAGAATAGTGTCGGCCTTCTGCGAGTCGGGCACGACGTTGTCTATATTTTTGATAAACACGACATCGGCATCAAGATTATTAAGGTTGTGTATGAGTGCTCCATGTCCACCTGGTCGGAACAGCAGATGTCCGTTGTCGCGGAAGGGTTGGTTGTCGGTGTCGGCGGCAATGGTGTCGGTGGAGGGCAGTTGTTCGGAATAGTCGACGAGGAAATCGACCCCAAGTTGTTCGGTATATCGTTCCTTACACTGTTGCACCGCCTTCTCTAGCAGTGGCCGATGCTCGGGGCTGACTGTGAAGTGTATTCGCACCACGTTGTCGACTGCTGCATATTCGGCACCTTCTGCGAGGTGCTCCTCAAAGGCTTTGCGCACGCCTTCTGCGGCATGATGGAAGGTGAGCAATGCTTTAGGCAATGTGCCGTAGCCCAGTCCCTCGGCATTGAGGAGGGCACGCACCACATCCTTATAACGCTGTTGTGTGAGCAGATCGTCGACATTGGCATCATAGCACTTCATGCATGCAACATTGAGTTCGGGGAAGAAGGCAAAATGGTGTATTTCGCTGAAGAACTGTCGTTCGAAGTCGGTAGCGGGCACGTCGTAGTCGGCGTCGAGGAAGGCGAAGAGATCCTTAAACATGCGTGAGGCGGCACCAGAGGCGGGCACGAACTTTACCACCTTCGGGAAGTGGGGTGCTGCGTTGCGGTAGGCATCCCACTCATGAATATAATAGTCGCATAGTTTGTCGTCGAGTGGCAGGATGCCATTGTCGGTGGTTGCCGATGCTTCCAGGCGCAGATAGGGGAATCCTGTCTGGAAACGGGTGAGCTGTCGGTCGACTTGTTGTGGTGTGATGCCATGTTGCGCCATATCGCGCAGGTCGGATGGTGAGTAGGTTGCCATTGGGAGAGGAATAGATTATAGGATGAATGATGACTGTAACGGACAGTAATGAGTTGTTTGGTTTCTGTCAAAAGGCAAAGATAGCATGATTGTGATGAAATGAAAAAGAAAATGATAGATTTCCCTGGTATGTTAGTACCTTTGTCCTGAACCAAGCACCTCCTTATCATGTTTTCCATCATTCATTCTTCTTTATGTCGTGGAACCTGCTTGCTGCTGTGTCTCCTTTATTTTCTTCCTTTGTGGAGTCAGTCTTCGGACATCACCTATCGCACCTTCTCCTCGGCCTCGCCCGACATTCAGACCAGCTGCTACTGGTATTGGCTGGCTGGCAATGTGTCGAAGACGGGTGTGGAAAACGACCTGCGCACGATGAAGGCTCAGGGCATCAACCGTGCCTTCATCGGCATACAGGGATTGGGTGACGACGAGGTGCCTCGCGGTACGGTGCGCTTCATGAGTGAGCAATGGTGGGACGTGCTGCAACATGCCTTCCGCACCGCCAGTGAATTGGGTGTTGAGTTGGGTATCTTCAACGGTGTGGGGTGGAGTCATATGGGTGGCAAATGGGTAAGACCTGAAGAGTCGATGCGCTATCTGGCTGCACGTCGCCATGATGTGCGTGGCGGCGGCGAGGTGTCGCTGACGCTCACCTCGGCCGACAATAACGTGGGAGAGGTGGCCGTGCTAGCCTACCGCAACCCGTTCAGCCACATGCAGCAACTGAGTAAGGACGAAGTAGAAATAGAAGGTTCGCGGATGTCGGTAGACATGTTGCTGGACGACGACCCTAAGGTGATGTCTAACTTCACTGGTAAGCGCGCCAGCATGCGGATACGCATCAAACGCAAGGACTTCACTCTGCGCGCTATCCATCTCATCCCCGGCACCGCCTTTCGTGCCCATGTACGCGTGTCGGCACGCATTAACGGGAAAGAACAGCTGCTGAAAACATTTGAGATCAACCGTACGATGATGGAAAACATCACCGGCTACGATATCTTTGCTCCTGTGACGGAGGCGCTGCCCAATGTGCAGACTGAGGAGTTGTACATAGAGTTTAGCGACATTCGCGACCGGAGCAGGCTGCGGCGCATCATACTATCGGGCGAACCGACCATCAGCCGCTACTCTGAAAAGAAGTTGGCACGCATGTTTCAGACACCCCTACCCTACTGGAAGGAATATAAATGGGCTACGGAACACAACTACGCTCCCGACGAATGTGTGGCACTGCAGGACATCGTCGACCTGGGTCCCTATATTAATAATGGTGTGCTTCGTTGGCAGGCTCCCGCCGGCGACTGGACCATCATGCAGCTCTACATGGTGCCCACGGGCATTGTATGCTCGCCAGCCTTTGCCGAAGACGGCGAGGGACTGGAGGTTGACCGTTGGAGTAGGGCAGCACTGCAACACCACTACGACGCTTACATGGGCGAGATAGAGCGGCGCATCCCCGCTGAGGATCGCAAAACGTGGACCACCATCGTGTGCGACAGCTACGAGAAAGCCACTCAGAACTATGGCGATGACTTCCTGCCCTACTTCCGCCAACACTTTGGCTACGACGCCCTACCCTACCTGCTCACCTACTTCGGTGTGGTAGTGGGCAGTGAGGAACAGAGCGACCGCTTCCTATGGGACGTGCGCCGTATGATAGCCGACCGTCTGGCAATGGACAACATTGCAGCCATGGACTCTATCGCCCGCAGCCGAGGCAAGCATCTGTGGCTGGAAAACTACGGTCATTGGGGCTTTCCGGGAGAGTTTCTGCAATACGGCAGTCGCTCGACGGAGATAGGCGGCGAATTCTGGAGCAGCGGATCACTGGGCGATATTGAGAATCGCACCGCCTCGTCGTGTGCACATATATATGGCAAGCGGCGTGTGAGTGCAGAGTCGTTCACCGTTGGCGGCAGCGAGTTTTCGCGCTCACCACGCGACTTCAAGCAACGCGGCGACAGATTTTTTGCAGAGGGCATCAATAACACGCTGCTGCATGTGTATATCTCGCAGCGCAACGAAGACAGCATTCCTGACATCATCCCATGGTTTGGCAACGAATTCAACCGGAAGAACACCTGGTACGGGCACCTGCACCTCTTCACCGACTATCTGAAGCGCTGCAACTACCTGCTGCAGCAGGGTGCCTACGTAGCCGATGTGGCCTACTATATCGGCGAGGACGCACCTTGCATGACGGACATCACCGAGCCGGCACTGCCCCGCGGATATCAGTACGACTATATCAATGCCGAAGTGATGACTACCACACTGCGTGCCACTGCCGATCACCTGTTTACCCTACCCTATGGTAACCGCTATCGTCTATTGGTGCTTCCGCCCTCGACGACGATGCGTCCCGCTGTACTGCGTGCCGTGCACCAACTGATAGCCGACGGCGGCGTGGTGCTCGGACCGAAGCCGCAGCACTCGCCCAGTCTGCAAGGGTTCCCGCAATGCGATGAGGAGGTGAAGGCACTGGCCGACACCATGTGGGGAGCAGAACATGCCGGTAAGGTGAAGCGCCAAATAGGCAAAGGCTATCTGCTGAGCGGCTACAGTATAGAGGAGGTGATGCGTATGCTGGGTGTGAAACCCGACTGCCAGATAAAAGGAAGCGACAGCGTGGTATACTGCCATGTGGCGCGTGACGGCTACCGCCCCGTTGACGATGCGCTGCTGCCCTCGACACTCTTCAGCGACAATGCCGGCGACGACATTGGTGATATCTACTTCATCGCCAACCAAGCCCACACACCTGCCGACATCAGCGTTGCCCTGCGTACCGACAAAGGACACCCCGAACTGTGGCAGGCTGTGGACGGATCGAGACGGCCGATTGGTCACTATACACGTCACAACGGCATGACATGCACGACACTGAATCTGGCACCCTTGGAAAGTGCCTTCATCGTGTTCAGGACAGGAGATGAGATGGTGCCAGAAGCAGAAGAAAAAGAGGAAGGGCGTCAGCCGGAGACAATAGCACTGAACGCCAACTGGACGGTGCGCTTCCAGAGCAGCTATGGTGTAGACACCACCCTGACCATGCCTGCCCTGCGCGACTGGACCAGCTACGCCGATGCCGATCTGCGCTACTTTGGCGGACGGGGACTCTATTCCAACACGTTCCGTCTGAGCAAGCAACAGGTAAATCGGCGCGTGTATCTGGAGTTGGAGGGGCTGCACAACATCTGCACCGTGCAGGTGAACGGCAAGGCTGTCGGTGGACTGTGGACACCGCCCTATCGTCTGAACATCACCGCAGCTGTGCGGCAGGGGAAGAATACGGTAGAGATAGACGTGGCCAACAACCTGTGCAATCGCATGATAGGCGACCAGGCCGACCCTTCCCATAAGTGCCTCACCGCCTCTCACAACACATGGAAAGCCGACAGCTCGCTGCAGCCGTCGGGAATTACGGGGAGTGTGAAGATTGTGGTGGAGTGACAGCGCCACACGTGGCAAGGAAGGAACCACCCCAAGCAGACAGGCACTATGCACCATTCATATACAAATCAGGGACATCCGATATAGTGTCCCTGATTATTAGTATTATTTGTCGATGTTGATTAGCGTATATTTTCGTGTGCCGAGTCCTATCTGCTCGGCATAGTCTACCGTGTGTGTGCCATGTTGTCGCTGTATGCGCTCTTGCAGTGGTTTGGCAGTGTTGCCTGGTTGGTCAACATGGTTGAATACGATGTCGAGGCAAGCCTGATCGAGTGCTACGGGGTCGGTGGATGCCAGTATGCCCACGTCGGCCAGTTGCGGTTCGGCGGGATGGCTTGAGCAGTCGCAGTCTACCGACATGTTGTTCATCACGTTGATATAGAGTATGCGCTCGCCATTACCAAAGAAGAGATGCACCGCCTGTGCTGCCGCCGCCATCGACTCCAGAAAGAAATCTTGTGCTGGCAGGTTCTGCCACAGCTCGGCTGCCGACTGTTTCTTGCCTGCTGTGTGGATATACGCCTTTCCCGATGTGGAAGCCACGCCGATGGATGCATTTTTCAGCACGCCGCCAAAGCCCCCCATGGCATGGCCCTTGAAGTGTGCCAAGTTGATCATAAAGTCGTAGTAGGGCAGGTGGTTGCCGACGATATTATACTTGATGTGCTTGCGGTCGCGCACAGGGATGCGCAGATCTCCAAACTCGTCCATGATGTCGACAGCGAAGAGCGAGTCGAAACCATGTTGATGTATGGTTTCCCAATGTTTCTTCGGGTCTTGTCGTGATCCGCCATAGGCTGTGCCACACTCTACGATGGTACCGTTGACCTGCTCGACGAGGTTGCGTATCAGTGTAGGTTTCAGGTAGTTGTGTCCGCCTGCCTCACCCGTACTGATCTTCACTGCCACACGACCGGTGGCAGGACGCCCCACGGCCTCGTAGACCTTGACGAGCCCTTCGGGCGAGATGTCGCGCGTGAAGTACACCTTCGACTGGGCCTGTGCCATCATGGTCACTGCAAGGAATGCCAGGGAGCTGAGAAAGAATTTAGAACGTTGCATCGTTGTAAAAATTTAGGGGTTTCATTTCGTTGTGTGCGCAAAGATAGAAAAAAGTGGTCAGTTGACCACTTTTTTCTATTGTTTATCACTTGTGCTCTCCTCAGTCGATGTCGAACAAATGGTCGAGCGAGTCGTTGAAGTCTTTCGGTTCGCGTTCGCCCAGCGGTGTGTAGCGGTCGTCGTTGCTATGTACGCTGCGTCGCTGTTCGTTGCGCTGCGGGCGCTGACGCTCGTCGTTGTTGTGGAAGCGGTTGTAGGCAGGTTTCTCACCGCGCTGGCGATTGTCGTTGCCGCGCGGACGACGCTCTACATACCCTTCGGGCTTCGGTATGAGCACCTTGTGGGAGAGTTTGTACTTACCCGTCTTAGCATCGATTTCCATTAGTTTGACATTGATCTTGTCGCCTTGGTGCAGTCCGGCCTCTTCCACTGTCTCCAGTCGGCGCCAGTCTATCTCGCTGATGTGGAGCAGTCCGTCTTTGCCAGGCAGTATTTCTACGAAGCATCCATATGGCATGATGCTCTGTATGGTGCCTTCATACACCTCGCCCACTTCGGGGATAGCTACGATGCCCTTGATCTTAGCCACTGCTGCTTCAATGGCATCGCGGTCGGGAGCACTCACCTGTACCTTGCCTACGCCGTCTTCTTCGTCAATGGTGATGACGGTGTTGGTGTCTTCCTGAATCTGCTGTATGATCTTGCCACCCGGGCCTATCACGGCACCAATGAACTCCTTAGGAATTTCAAACTGCGTGATACGCGGTACGTGCGGTTTGAAGTCGGCACGTGGTTCGCTGATGGTATCGGTGATTTTGCCGAGGATATGCTCGCGGCCGGCCTTGGCCTGCATGAGTGCCTTCTCGAGGATTTCGAACGACAGTCCGTCGCACTTGATATCCATCTGTGTGGCGGTGAGTCCGTCGCGAGTGCCAGTGGTCTTGAAGTCCATGTCGCCGAGGTGGTCTTCGTCACCAAGGATGTCGGAAAGCACAGCATACTTGTCTTCGCCGGGATTCTTGATGAGTCCCATGGCGATGCCGCTCACGGGCTTCTTCATTGGCACACCAGCGTCGAGCAGTGCCAACGTTCCGGCACATACCGTTGCCATTGACGATGAGCCATTGCTCTCGAGTATCTGGCTGACGAGACGCACGGTGTAGGGGAAGTCGGCTGGTATCTGTCCCTTGAGAGCGCGCCATGCCAGATGACCGTGACCAATCTCGCGGCGGCCGGGAGCACGCTGCGGACGGGCCTCGCCAGTGCAATAGGGAGGAAAGTTATAGTGGAGCAGGAAGCGCATGTAGCTGTGGTCGAGCACATCGTCGACGAGTTTTTCGTCGAGCTTAGTGCCTAGAGTGCATGTGGAGATGCTCTGTGTCTCACCGCGTGTGAAGATGCTGCTGCCGTGGGGTATGGGCAGGGGGTCTACCTCACACCAAATGGGGCGTATCTCGTCGGTCTTACGTCCGTCGAGGCGTATGCCTTCGTCGAGGATGCAGCGTCGCATGGCATCGCGCTCCACGTCATGGTAGTAGCGGTCGATGAGTGTGTGCTTCTCTTCCAGTTCCTCTTCGGTGAGGTCGGTGTGGGCAGCGTCGTATTTTTCCTTAAAATCCGTCACGATGGCTTCGAAGGCGTCGGCGCGCGCTTGCTTGTCGAGTGCCTGCTTCACCACGTCGTAGGCGGGTTGATAGAGTTGGTCTTTTACCTGCTGTCGCAGTTCCTCGTCGTTCACCTCGTGGTCATATTCGCGTTTCACGTCGGTGCCGAGCTCTTTCATCAGTTCTTCCTGCAGTTGGCACATCGGTTTGATTGCCTCCATAGCAGCCTTGAGCGCACCGAGGAGGTCTTGCTCGCTCACCTCGTCCATCTCGCCTTCCACCATCATGATGTTTTCGGCAGAAGCACCTACCATGATATCCATGTCGGCGTCCTTCATTTGTTCGCGCGAGGGGTTGATGACATACTGTCCGTTGATGCGTGCCACGCGCACCTCACTGATGGGGCACTGGAAGGGAATGTCGGAGCATGCCAGTGCTGCCGATGCAGCAAAGCCTGCCAATGCGTCGGGTTGGTCGTCGGCACCAGCAGAGAGGAGCAGCAAGCTGACGATGACTTCTGCATGGTAGTTGTCGGGGAAGAGTGGGCGCAGCACGCGGTCGACGAGGCGTGCGGTGAGTATCTCATTGTCGCCAGGTTTGCCCTCACGCTTCGTAAAACCGCCAGGAAAACGTCCCGCTGCGGAATACTGTTCACGATAGTCAACTTGTAAGGGCATGAAGTCGGTACCAGGTACGGCCTCCTTGGCGGCGCATACGGTAGCTAACATTACAGTGTTACCCATGCGGAGGGTAACACTTCCATCGGCTTGCTTAGCAAGCTTTCCTGTCTCAATGGTGATGGTACGACCATCGGCCAATTGGACGTGTTTTGTGATAACGTTCATCTAAAAAATCTTATTGTTTTAACTAACATCTTATAAATCGCGTGCAAAGGTATATTATATTTACGATATTAAAGTCTACTCTCCCTTTTATTTTTATTTCGTCGCTGACATGCTGTAATATATAGGGTGTAAGGTGGGTAACGGGTACCAACAGAAAAAATAAAATACGCATCATATAATAAAGGGTAATACTGTTGCGTTATCATAGTGTGAATTATCAACAACCCATTGCCTATGATTATTTCTACTCCTGACAAACTTTCTGTGTTTCCCCCGTTCATTTGTCCCGAACCTTCCGAGCGCGTACTGCGCCTGCTCCGACAAGTGGCTCACACCTGCCGAGTGGTTCACAATGACAATATAGAGCAAACACTTTGTCTGAACTGACATTAACTAGAACTAGGTTCATCCCAGAAGATATGAACACTCCCCTTATTTCCCCTTCACTGTTGTCGGCCGACTTTGCCAATTTGGCTGCGGGCATCGACATGGTGAACAATAGTGATGCCGACTGGTTGCACCTCGACGTGATGGACGGTGTGTTTGTGCCTAACATCTCGTTTGGTTTTCCTGTCATTGAAGCCATCAAGCCACTCTGTTGCAAACCCCTCGACGTGCATCTGATGATAGTGCAACCCGAGCGCTACATATCGCGCGTGGCCAGTTTGGGTACCAAGGTGATGACAGTGCATCAAGAAGCCTGCACGCACTTGCATCGTACCGTGCAGCAGATACATGCAGCTGGAATGATGGCAGGCGTGGCACTCAATCCAGCTACGCCAGTAGCGGTACTGGAAGATATTGTAAGAGATGTGGATGTAGTATTACTCATGTCGGTCAACCCTGGTTTTGGCGGACAGACATTCATTGAAAATACGCTAAAGAAGGTCAGGCGATTGCGCCAACTCATTGCCGATACCGACAGTGCGGCCCTGATTGAGGTGGATGGAGGTGTGAATGCCGACACCGCTCCTGCCCTGCTCACAGCGGGCACCGATGTGCTGGTGAGCGGAAGCTATATTTTCAAAGCCGACAACCCGCAAAAAAGAGTCCAGCAGCTGAAGTGTGCCTCTTCACACCAGTTGTAGGGCGATGTTGTGCTTGCGCGCCATCTTGCGCATATTGAGCAAGGCATAGCGCATGCGACCAAGAGCGGTATTGATGCTTACGCCTGTGGTTTCGGCAATCTCCTTAAACGACATTCCCTGATAGAAGCGCATGAACACCACCTCGCGCTGCAAGGTGGGCAGTCGGTTCATCATGGCACGCACATCACGCATCACCTGCTCGTTGACAAAGGCGCTCTCTATACTGGCATCGCTGAGTGAGGGCGAACCAAGTTTAGAGAGGTCGTTGTCTTCTGGCGCACTGACAATAGGTTCGGCCTTCTGCTGGCGATACCAATCCATGATCATGTTGTGAGCTATGCGCATCACCCAAGCAGAAAACTTGCCCGAGTCGGTATATTTTCCTTCCTGCAAGCGGGTGATTACCTTTATAAATGTCTCCTGAAAGATGTCGTTGGCCACATCCTGATTGCGTACTACAAACATGATATACGAAAAAACCTTTGACTGATTGCGCTGTAGCAACTCGTCAAATGCCTTGCTGTTCCCTTGAACATATGCCAACGCCAATTGCTCGTCGGACATAGAAACCTGTGCTTTCATGCTTAAATATATTAATATTCAAGTAGTTGTGTTTCGATAGGCAGATAGGTTTTTAAGAGGTTGTTTATATGTGATGTGGCGGCAAAGGTAAGGCATTGGTTCCACCCGCACAAATCTTTTTCACACTTTTCTCTTCTCCATACTTCCAAAAAAACATATCAACAGCGTGTGAGCACCATGTTCACCAATCAGAAATGTTTGTCTAATAATCTTTCGCCAGAGTTGGATACGCCTGAGATATCGAATCAGGAAAATATCCGCTTATTGGATAGGATGAGCGAAAAAAGCGAAAATCATTTTGTTCTCCAAGTTGCAACTTGTACCTTTGCATGCTGAAATCAAACAATTGTATCCTCGCCTTGCGCATTGGCACTCAGTCGAGGAACGCACAGCAACTCAAATTGCACAATGACACACACGATTAAGATAAAAAAAGGGTTGGACATCCGCTTGGCAGGTGTAGCCTCCCCCACTGTTGACACACTTCCCGCCAGCAAGGTATATGCCTTGGTGCCCGAACACTTTGTGGGCATGACGCCGAAGGTGATAGTAAAGGAAGGCGACAAGGTGAAATGCGGTTCGCCCCTCTTCGTCAACAAGCACTATCCCGACGTGCGCTTTGCCTCTCCGGTGAGCGGCACCGTGGTGAGTGTAGTACGTGGAGAGCGCCGTAAGGTGCTGCGCGTGGAAGTGGAAGCCGATGCGCAGCAAGAAGCAGAACGTTTTGACACCATCAACCTCGCCACTGCCACGGGCAACGATGTATGCCAGTTGCTGAAAGAGGGAGGTATCTTTGGTTATCTCAACCAGCTGCCCTATGCCATCAGTGCCACACCCGACCAGATGCCAAAGGGAATCTTTGTCAGTGCATTGCAAGACAAACCTTTGGCCGCTGACTTTGAGATACAGTTGCAAGGCAATGAGGAAGCATTCCAAGCGGGTCTGACGGCATTGTCAAAGATTGCCCCTGTTTGTTTGGGCATAGGCGCCAAACAGCAGGCATCGGCACTCACAGAGGCGAAGGATGTGGAGACCTATATTTTCGATGGCCCCTGTCCCGCAGGCAATGTAGGCGTGCAGATCAACCACATCAACCCCGTCAATAAGGGCGAGACCGTGTGGACTGCCGACGGAATGACGGTGATTTACATCGGCAGACTGGTGCTCACCGGCAAGGTAGACCTTCGTCTGCGTGTAGCAGTTGCTGGCAGCGAAGTACATCACCCATGCTACGTCGACACCGTGATAGGTCAGCCCCTGGCAGACATACTTCACGACAGGCTGAAAGACCACGACCACCAGCGTATCATCAACGGCAATCCCCTCACTGGCACCCTCGCCACCATTGACGACTACCTTGGCACCCATAGCACAGAGGTGACCGTCATTCCCGAAGGCGACAACCGTCATGAGATACTTGGCTGGGCACTGCCCCGCATGAAGGAGTACTCTGTCAACCGTAGCTATTTCTCATGGTTGGCACCGCGCAAGAAGGGCTATAAACTTGATGCCCGCATCAAAGGCGGCGAGCGCCACATGATAATGAGTGGCGAATACGACCGCGTGCTGCCCATGGACATTTATGGCGAATTTCTCATCAAGGCGATTATTGCCGACGACATCGACAAGATGGAGCAGCTCGGCATCTATGAGATTGCTCCCGAAGACTTTGCCCTGTGCGAGTTTGTCGACTCCTCAAAGTTGCCATTGCAGCACATCGTACGTCGCGGACTGGACATGCTACGCAAAGAGAATGCCTAACTACCAACTATCGTCAACACACACATCAACACACTATAGCAACCGATGTCAGCACTCAGAAAACACTTCGACAAGATAAAGCCCAAGTTTGAGAAGGATGGAAAGCTCCATGCTTTCCGTAGTCTGTATGAGGGTTTTGAGTCCTTCCTCTTTGTTCCTAACACTACCGCCAAGAGCGGCACCCACATCCACGACGCTTTCGACTCCAAGCGCATGATGAGCGTGGTGGTGCTTGCTCTGATGCCTGCCCTATTGTTTGGTATGTACAATGTGGGCTACCAACACTTTCTCGCTGCTGGCACATTGGCAACCACAGGATTTTTCACCATCTTCATCTATGGCATGCTTGCCGTGCTGCCAAAGATTATTGTCAGCTATGTGGTAGGTCTGGGTATAGAGTTTGCCTGGGCGCAATGGAAGGGCGAGGAAATACAAGAGGGTTACCTCGTCACAGGCATCATCCTGCCGATGATCATCCCTATCGGTTGTCCGCTGTGGATACTGGCATTGGCCGCTGCCTTCGCAGTAATCTTTGCCAAGGAGATTTTCGGCGGCACAGGTATGAACATTTTCAACGTGGCCCTTATCGCGCGCGCGTTCCTCTTCTTCTCTTATCCTCAGAAGATGAGCGGCGACCAAGTGTGGATAGCCCACGACAGCATCTTCGGAATTGGTCACGACCTCAATGTGGATGCCATGACACAAGCCACCCCGCTTGGCGAGCTTGCCACAGGTGCCGTGCCCGACGCGTCGCTCGCCGATATGATTATCGGTTTCATCCCTGGCAGCATCGGCGAGACCAGTGTCATTGCCATTGCCTTGGGTGCCATCATCCTGCTGTGGACGGGCATCGCCAGTTGGAAGACCATGTGTAGCGTCTTCGCAGGTGGTGCGCTGACAGCCCTCCTCTTCTCTGCCACCGACATGACAGCCATCCCCTTCTACGAGCACCTCATCTTGGGCGGTTTCGCTTTCGGCGCCGTCTTCATGGCCACCGATCCCGTCACCAGCGCACGCACAGAGACAGGAAAATATATCTATGGTTTCCTTATCGGTGTGATAGCCATCGTGGTGCGCGTGATGAATCCTGGATTCCCCGAGGGAATGATGCTCGCCATACTGCTGATGAACATGTTTGCCCCGCTCATCGACTATTGTGTGGTGCAGCGCAACATCAGTCGCCGAATGAAGAGAACCAAATGATCAACAGCAGACGACCATCGCCAGCTCATCTATGCAGACCATATAGTCTATACGCAACTGCCAACTCGTCAATACGCCAACAATGAAAACCAATAGCAACACTTATACCATCATCTATGCCACCCTGCTCGTCGTGGTAGTAGCATTTCTGCTTGCCTTTGTCTCCCAATCGCTGAAGAGCAAGCAAGACGCCAACGTGGCACTCGACCAAAAGAAACAAATTCTCAACGCACTCAACCTGCGCGACTTGAGCAATGAGGAGGCCGAGAAGAAATTCAACGAAGTGGTGAAAGGCAAAGACACACACTATGCCGATGCTGCTGCGACACCTCACGAACTGATTGCCGCCGATCCGATGGACGGCAAAGACGGCATCTACATCTGTGAGGTGGAAGGAAAGGAAATCAAGGTCATCCCGCTGAAAGGTCTCGGTCTTTGGGGCGGCATCAGCGGCTTTCTGGCCGTTGACGGCAATAAAGTATATGGTGCCTACTTCAATCATGAGAGCGAGACCGCTGGCCTGGGTTCAAAGATTAAGGACGACCGGACCTGGCAAGAGCAGTTCATCGGTAAACAACTCTTCGATGATGCCGGTAAGGCCATCCTCTCTGTAGAGAAGAAGGTGAGCAATCCAGCAAGCGAAGTAGATGCCGTTACAGGTGCTACGCTCACCTCCAATGGCGTGCGCGACATGTTGAAGAAAGGTGTTGAGCAATACCTGCAACCGCAACGCTGACTACTACCTGACACATACTATTCACTCAGACACTCACCCCCCACCCATTCTTCACCCATAATTCAATCACCGCTATGGCTTTATTCAGCAAAGCAAACAAAGAAGTTTTCACACGCCCCCTCAACATAGACCATCCCATCCTCGGTCAGGTGCTTGGCATCTGTTCGGCACTGGCCGTCACGGCCCAGTTGGAACCAGCCATCGTCATGGGTTTGGCAGTGACCATCATCACCGCCTTCTCCAACCTCATCATCTCAGTGTTGCGCAACACCATCCCCAACCGTATTCGCATCATCGTACAGCTAGTGGTTGTGGCAGCTCTTGTCACCATCGTCTCGCAGGTGCTGAAGGCGTTCGCCTACGATGTGAGTGTGCAGCTGTCGGTGTATGTAGGTCTTATCATCACAAACTGCATCCTCATGGGTCGCCTCGAAGCCTTTGCCATGACCAATAAGCCATGGCCCAGTTTGCTCGACGGCATAGGCAATGGCTTGGGTTATGCCATGATTCTCGTTATCGTGGGAGGTATACGCGAGTTGCTCGGTAGCGGAACGTTGCTTGGCATCACCATCATTCCTAAGGGAGTGTATGATGCCGGCTACATGGATAACGGCATGATGACCATGCCCGCCATGGCCCTGATACTCGTGGGGTGCGTGATATGGATACATCGCGCCTACTTCTACAAAGAGCAATGATTGCCCCCGGCTGCGGAAAACACACAAATTATTTGTCGACTGCGAAAATTTGTAATACCTTTGCCCCGCTTTAGCAGGGAGACGACATGTGAACTCGCCGTACTCGTGCGCTGTCTTCTATTCCCCTCCCTCACAATGTCGCTCCGGCATCAGACATGAGCAAGCCGATATGGCTCAGTTGGTAGAGCAATTCATTCGTAATGAATAGGTCCCCGGTTCGAGTCCGGGTATCGGCTCAAAGCAGAGAAAGGCATGTTTCTCCCATCGTTGTCCACTCCCGACAACAAGAGATACTGCCTTTTGCTATCTTCAGGCATGAGCAACGCATCCGCCCTGTCGGGTGCATAATGAATAAACACACCTGAAAAACTCATGCGGAATTAGCACATCGGTAGTGCATCGGCTTCCCAAGCCGAGGAGGCGGGTTCGACTCCCGTATTCCGCTCACAGCGTTGTGCGACGGCAGTGTCGCACAACGCTCTTTTGTTAAAAAAACATAATGCATGCCTCTACTTTTAGGTCGTTTTAATAAAACTCTTTATATTTGCCGCAAGATTAACGAGTTATATGCAACGTCGCACACTTCACCGCGTATTCTTCGCACTTGGTTCCAACACCGACCAGCCAGTGCACATGCGTCTTGCCCGACAATACCTGATGAGTTTGTTTCAAGAGGTACATTTTTCGACAGAGGCATGGACGAAAGCCATTGGCATAGACAGCGAGCCTTTTCTCAACTGCATGGGAATGGGGTTCACCACTCATGAGCGCACACAGATAGAGCGGGCACTGAAACAGATACAACGCCGTTGTGGCGACTCGAAAGGCAAACGCAGACTCAACAAAATAGTCATGGACATCGATCTCATGCAATACGATGGTGAACGCTATCATGAAGAAGATTGGGAAAGAGATTACATACAACATCAATACAAAGAGTTGCTCTACATAGACAACACACGAACATGAACAGACACTTGACACAGATTAGCAGCCTTGTGGCTGTGGGTCTGTTTTTTATATGCCTCACGGTCAGTGGGCAGACACGCTTCTCCGACCATTTCACCGATGCCACCCTACGCCTCGACTATACCTTCATCGGCAATAGCTCCACACAGCATATCGCGCTAGACGAGTTGTCGACGAGTGAGGGCTGGTACGGCAAGCGCCAACACCTCGACAGTGTACCTATGGCTGGCAACGGGCAACTCATTGCTCGCGATGCCGAGAGTGGAAAAGTGGTGTATCGGCAGTCGTTCTCCACGCTCTTTCAGGAGTGGCTCAGCTATGAAGAAGCCAAGAAACAGACACGTTCCTTCGAAAACGTCTTCCTCATGCCCATGCCGCGAAAGGCAGTAGATGTCACCGTCGAACTGCGTAACAATCGGCAGCAAGTGATGACCTCATACACGCAACGCATCAGTCCAGACGACATCCTCATTCGGCATATCGGCGAGCAGCGCACACCATTCACCATCGTACAGCAACCTGCCGACACCACCCGATGCATACGCATCGCCTACGTAGCAGAGGGCTATTGCAGCGACGAGATGGACGCTTTCCTCGACAAGGTGCGTGAAGCCAATGATGCCCTCTTCGCCCATGAGCCCTTCCGTTCTATGCGCCAACGCTTCCAGATAGTGGCCGTGCTCTCTCCATCGGAAGAAAGCGGCACCAGCCAACCTAAAGACGGACTGTGGAAGAACACCGCCCTAGGGTCACACTTCGACACTTTCTACAGCAACCGCTACCTCACCACCTTGCGACTGAAGCGACTACACGATTGGCTAGCAGGCATTCCCTACGAGCACATCATTATCCTGGTCAACACCGAGCACTATGGTGGTGGCGGCATACTCAACTCCTACAACCTCGCCATGACGCGCCATCGTCTGTTCCGTCCTGTAGTGGTACACGAGTTTGGGCACAGCTTCGCCGGATTGGCTGACGAGTATGCATACGAGAACGAGGCCATCCCCATGTATCCTGCCGACGTAGAGCCATGGGAACCCAACATCACCACCAAGGTAGACTTTCCCTCGAAGTGGGCCGACATGATGAACACTACACCAGCAAAAACGAAAAAGCACAAGAAACACACCAATGCCGCGCCAGCTGTCAACCAACAACAGATAGGACTCTACGAAGGTGCCGGCTATAGTCTGAAAGGCGTATATCGCCCATGTGAGGACTGTCGCATGCGCACCAATGAGAACCCAGAGTTCTGCCCCGTATGTCAACGGGCCCTACAACGCGTAATCGATTTCTATACCCTATAAGAAATATACACTCCTCCTTATGCAAAAGCACATCACCATCCCTTATGAGTTTCATGCTCTGTCTGAGCTTTCTGCTGCCGACCGTCAGCTTATCGACCAAGCCATAGCCGCCACACGCAACTCTTATTCTCCCTATTCCCACTTCCGCGTAGGCGCAGCGGCCCTATTGGCCGATGGCACAGTGTTTATCGGTGCCAATCAGGAGAATGCCGCCTTCCCCTCCGGACTGTGTGCCGAGCGCACAGCGCTCTTCGCAGCACAAGCGCAGCATCCAGAGCAACCCGTTGTCGCACTGGCCATTGCTGCAGGCAATGCCAATAGTCTAACCAGTAAGCCCATCTCACCATGTGGGGCTTGCCGACAGGTGATGACCGAATTGGAAGACCGCTATCACAACGAGATGCGCGTGATGCTCTACGGCACCGACGGTGTCTATACATTCCGCTCTGCCCACGACCTGCTGCCACTCTCATTTATCGGCGACGACATGAAATAGACATACTTCTCATGACGCAACCGAGCGACAACAAGCGTGCCACGCTAGAACTTGGCACCAAACCCGTTGGGCGACTGCTGCTGCAATATGCCCTGCCGGCCATCATCGCCATGACAGCATCGTCGCTGTATAACATGGTAGACAGCATCTTCATCGGACAGGGTGTTGGCCCGCTGGCCATTTCTGGTCTGGCCATCACATTCCCTTTCATGAACATCTCTGCCGCCTTTGGCGCCGCTATCGGTGTGGGAGCCAGCACCTGCCTATCGGTACGACTGGGTCAGCGCGACTACTCCACTGCACAGCGCATATTGGGCAACACGCTGATGCTTAATCTTATCATCGGCATTGTCTTTGCTGCTGTGGCACTCATCTTTCTCGACCCCATCCTGATCTTCTTCGGTGCTACCGACAACACCATTGGTTATGCACGCGAGTATATGGTGATTATACTGCTTGGCAATGTCATCACCCACCAGTATTTTGGTCTCAATGCTGTACTCCGTGCCGCCAGCAAACCGCGCATGGCCATGTATGCCACCATCTTCACCGTGGTGGTCAACACCCTGCTCGACCCCATCTTCATCTATCTGCTCGACATGGGCATACGTGGCGCAGCCATCGCCACCATCCTTTCGCAGATGCTGGCATTGTGCTGGCAACTTAAGATATTCAGCAACCGCAACGAGTTGCTCCACTTTGAGCGTGGCGGTCTGCGCCTGAACGGACAAATCGTGAAAAACATCATTGGCATTGGCATCTCACCATTCTCTATGAATGCCTGCGCCTGTCTCATCGTCATCTTCATCAACACCGCTCTGGTACGCCACGGAGGCGACCTGGCCGTTGGGGCCTACGGCATCGCCAACCGCATAGGTTTCTTCTTTTTCATGGTGGTGATGGGCATCAATCAAGGCATGCAACCCATCACGGGCTACAACTATGGCGCCGAGCGCTACGACCGTATGTTGCATGTGCTGAGACTCTCCATCATCTCAGGCATTAGCGCAATGACCATCGGATGGCTTGTCAGCGAGTTGCTTCCCTATCCATGCGTGTGCCTCTTCACACGCCATGAAGAACTGCGGCAGATAGCCGTACATGGCATACGCATCAATTCCATTGTTTTTCCACTGATAGGTTTCCAGGCTGTAGTAACCAATTTCTTCCAAAGCATCGGCAAAGCCAAGGTGAGTATCTTCCTGTCGTTGTCGCGACAACTGCTCTTCCTGCTGCCCCTCCTTGTCGTGCTGCCGCCACTGTTGGGCGTTGATGGCGTTTGGTGGTCGTTGCCGGCCAGCGATTTGTTATCGTTCATCGTCACCTTCATCATCATGGCCCGCTATATGCGCCAGTTCCGCAGACATCATAGCATTTTGAAGCACACTAACACACAATCGTAAAGTCAACTATTCAATTCACCTATACATTTTTCACCTTATGTCAGAGCAGAAAATCATCATCAACGTTGGTCGCCAGCTGGGCAGCGGCGGACATATCATCGCCGAGCGCCTGGCACAGATGCTCCACTGCCAGTTTCTCGACCGAGAAATACTCTGCCGTGCAGCACGCGAGAGCGGATTCAGCGAGAAATTCTTTGAGCAGAACGACGAAAACAAAGGTTTTCTGCGAGGCATGCTACAGATGTTTACCCCCCATCCCAACACTGGCAACCTCTATCGCAACGGTATGTCGCAGGCATCGTTGTTCAAGTTTCAGAGTGATGCCATCCGCCATGCTGCCGACGAGGGCAGTTGTGTCTTTGTAGGACGCGGTGCCGACTATATCTTGCGCGACTACCCCAATGTGCTCAATGTCTTTATCACCGCCGACCTTGATGAGCGTGTCCGCCGCGTAGCCGAGCGCCATCAATGCGATGCCGACCACGCATTGCATATCATCAGGCAGCGCGAAAAGGAGCGCGCCTCGTTCTACAACTTCTACACGGGCAAGACGTGGGGTGCCGCCGAGTCGTACCACCTCTGCATCAACTCATCGGTGTTGGGCATTGACGGTACTGCACAATGGCTTGCCGACTATGCACGCTGTGCACAAAAAGATACACAGACCGAATTGTCAAATACTCCTACCGACGACAACGCATGAAGTCTCTACAACAATGGCTCAACACAGACGACGTCTTTGCCGCTCAGGCTGGTGCCCGAATCACAAAGATAGAAGAGGGCATGGCTCAGGCTAATATGACAGTGCACTCCTCGCACCTCAATGCTGGTGGGGTGTGTCAGGGAGGTGCTCTCTTCACACTGGCCGACTTGGCACTGGCAGCGGTGATGAACAGCGAAGGGCACCTTACACTGAGTCTGCAAACCAATATCATATTTCACGCTTCCGCCCATACGGGCGACAGGCTCACTGCCACAGCACAGGCTGTGCATCACCACCATAGGGTGCCCACATTTGAGGTGCGCATCACCAATCAAGACGAGCAGCTCATCGCCACGCTCACCGCTGTGGCCTATCGCAAACAACAAAACATTGGCTCAATACTCAATGAACACTGAAGAGCAATCTATCACACATGCAATAGGAAGTGCTGAGGTTCACCATTCCGACGACCTGCCGTGGTATGCTGTGCGCATCTTCCAAAACAAGCACAAGCGCGTGGTAACCTATTTGCAAGACAAGCATCTCGACATCTTCATCCCCCAACACTATGTCGACCATGTAGATGCTTCCGGACACATACGCCACGAGCTCCGCCCAGTGGTCTACAATCTGGTATTTGTCAGGAAGACGATGACTACGGTAGAGATGCACGGCATCGTGGCACAATCCAACCTACCCTTCTACGTGCTGCGCACCGAGCGCGGAGGACGTACCTACTACGAGATATCAGCTCGCGAGATGCAAGAATTCCAGCAGATGTGCAATCCCGACATTGCCATGCGACACTATCTTTCAGAAACAGAGGCGCGACTGAAGCCTGGTGCCAAGGTGCTTGTTACCCACGGTCCGCTGAAAGGCATCACGGGCCGATTGGTACGCATCAGTAAAAAGTACTTCCTGTTGAAGGAAGTTCCAGGCATGGGCATCGCGCTAAAAGTGTCAAAATGGTGCTGTCAGCAGACAGACGATTGAAGAGTGGGTTCCTTGATTACAAAAAGTAACGTATCGATTTGCAGTATTCAATAAAAATACCTACCTTTGTACTCCGTTTGGCTCTGTTGCCACCCTTTACATCATTCTCAGGCTCTATGAGTGACACGCAAGAACATCATCATCACCATCACCACCACCATCATCACAAGAAAAAAAAGCTTTCTTCTGAAGATAAGTTCCGCATACGCAAGCTCACGTGGCGCAAAATAAAAAAGTTTATCGCTCGCACGCTGTTTGTGATTATGTGTGTGGCTGCTATTTGCGTTATCATCTATGGATTGTATTTGTGGGTTTTTGTTAAGCCAGAGGAAATTAAGGAAATCACTCCTCCCACATAGACTCTGCCAGTTGTAGACAGAAATGCTCCTTGTGCATTATCTGCATCTGCGCAGGCAACAGGTGGGGCATGCGTCTCTCCAGAGCTAGGGCTACGTGTCCCATCGTACATCGCAGATTGATCTCCACACATGGATGTAAAGCCCAGTGCTTTGCATCTTTGGTTATACATTTATCCTCCACCACCATCATGTCAACTCCCAAAGGTCCTTGGTAGTTTTCACACAATGCTGCAGCCAACACATGTTGCAGTTGCATGCGCACCTCTTCAATCAACGTCAGTGGAATGAAGCGCGCCAACCACTGCTCCTTACAAGACTCTGTAGCGAGTAGGTTGCCGCCATATTGTGCTCCTGTAGTGCTGAAGATCGACAATCCGTCATAGGTGATGCTTCCATCGACTTCGGCAGTAAACTCCATAGCCAAATCGCACACGCACTGATAGAAAGGTTCGCACATCACCGTGCCCTGCTCTGTCAGCACATTGGCTACACGACGTTGCTGACGATCGGTAAGTTGTCCGCTGCGACACAGCATCACACCGCGACCGCTACTGCTCCATGGAACTTTCACCACAGCATCGCCATAGCATGCCACTATGCTTTGCACCTCTGCCATAGTGGCACACTCTCTACTCTCTCCCACCAACAAGGGGCTGTCAATAGTATTCAATAATTGCGACAACACTTGTTGCGCTTGTCGTCGATGCGACAAAAGACGTATCTGTTCTATCTGTTCATGAGTGGGCAATAGGGCAGGATTGATGCCCTGCTGTAGCAACAAACGGATCACACGCGCATCCCATCCCCAGGGCACTACCCCATCAATGGACAATTCGCTCAGTTGCTGACTGGTTTCTACAAAGTGTACATCGTTGTTCGGTTCCCACTGCTGCCATCCATGATGAGCCAAGTCAGCATCGGGCACAAGCACGTAGTCGCCATCATCTGCCATCAGTGCGGGCAGAAAGGCCAGGTCGTTGGCCAAACATACTGCGGCGCGGGGTGGTGTGCCCCCTACCCTTCCTTGAGCCAACGACCAATCATGCTCTGGATTGAAAACACGTAGCGACGGCATAGGCATTTATTAACTTCGCCACGGCATTGTCCCATCTACGGCATACGATTGGGGTCATAGGGTGGCGGGGTGAGCGGCATATATGATGGCGAAGTGGTTTCTCTCGGTGTTTCCGAAGTGGTCGGTTGTGGCGGTATTGACAGTTGCTCTACCATATCGCGGGGTTCTACATTAAAGTAGCGTGCCAATATCTCTGTTGCCTCATGGTGGTGGTTGTCAATGTCTTGCAGTATGCGTCCGTTCTCCATCAATGCTATTCGCGTAGAGATATGAGTGGTGTGGTCAATGTTGTGACTGCTTATGAGCATTGTAGCCCCATACTGCCGGTGATATTCCCCTAGCAATTGTTTCAGTTGGTGCTGACTTGTCGGGTCTAAGAAGTTGAAAGGTTCATCGAGTATCAGCAGTTGCGGTCGGTTGATGAGTGCGGCTACGATACCCACTTTCTGCTTATTGCCAGCCGAGAGATCGCGTATCAGCTTTTTTTGTCCAAGCAGCTCGCCAGCCATAAAGTTCTGATAGGGTTTCAGGCGTTCTTCCAGTTCAACTTCGGGCACGCCGCACACACGCGCAATGAAGGCAAAATATTCATCGGGGGTGAGAAAGTCTATCAGAAAGCCCTCATCTATGTACGCTCCCGTGTATTGTTTCCACTCTTCGCTCAATGCAGGGTTGACGCACAGTGCCGTCGGTTGCAGTGTGGCAACTGGGTGCTCGGGTTGTGTAGTTGGGTTGAAGGTGAGTTGCACATCGCCGGTGTCGGCATTGAGCAGGTCGAGTATCAGGCGGAAAAGGGTTGTCTTGCCAGCCCCGTTGTTGCCCACGAGTCCCAACATATCACCTTTCTTGATATGAAAGTTATCGATGTCTACAGCCACCTTCTCGCCAAATTGCTTCCTCAGTTGTTGTATTTGTATCATGAGTGTTTATCAGAAAAAATCCGCACAGGCGACTATCATCAAATAGCCAGCCTATGCGGACAAGTCTTTATGAAAACAAAAATAACATTGTATAGGGGCATTAGAGATTTCTGCCGTGGCAATTCTTGAATTTCTTTCCGCTACCACATGGGCACGGGTCGTTTCTGCCTGGCATTTTCTCTTTCACTATCGGCACGCGGTTGGCCTGTTGTGCGCTCTCACGTGTATCTTGCCTTGCTGCAGCGGCCTGGTTGGGGTCGGTCAGGTCATCTTTCTGTTCGTTGTAGCGTTGGCTGCGCTGTTCGGGTGCAGCCTCACGCACCTGTTGCTGCTCCATATCGGGTATCTGTCCGCGCATCAGGATAGACGAGATACGATTGTTCATGCCATCAATCATGTTGTCCCAAATCTTCACACTCTCGAGTTTGAAGATGAGCAACGGGTCTTTCTGCTCGTAGGATGCGTTCTGCACGGAGTGCTTCAGTTCGTCGAGTTCGCGCAGGTTCTCTTTCCAGCAGTCGTCAATGATATGGAGCATGATGGTCTTTTCAAACTGTGTCACCACGCTTTTTCCTTCCGACTCGTAGGCTTGACTGAGGTCGCATGGAATGTTGTAGATTCGTTTGCCGTCGGTGATGGGCACCACGATGCGTTCGTAGCGATCGCCTTCTTCTTCCACCACGCGCTTTATCACAGGATAAGCCTCCGTCTTGATGCGGTCCATACGGCGGTTGAAGTTGGTCATAGCCTCTTGGAACACTTGTTCCTGCAGCTCTTCCACATGTTTCTCGGCAAAGTCTTGCTCTGTGAAGGGGCATTCCATGGATAGCGACTTGAGCAGTTGCTCCTTGCAGCTGGCGTAGTCGGCTTGGTTGAGCGCATTTACCACGCGGTCCCACAGCACATTGCTGATGTCCATGCCTATGCGTTCGCCGATGAGCGCATGGTGGCGTTTCTCATAGATCACGGTACGCTGCTTGTTCATCACGTCGTCGTATTCCAGCAGGCGTTTACGTATACCGAAGTTGTTCTCCTCCACTTTTTTCTGTGCGCGCTCTATGCTGCGGCTTATCATAGGTGCCTCTATGCGTTCGCCTTCCTTGAATCCGAGTCGGTCCATCACACGTGCTATGCGTTCGGAGGCAAACAGTCGCATGAGTTTGTCTTCCAATGATACGTAGAACACGCTGGAGCCCGGGTCGCCTTGTCGTCCGGAACGTCCGCGCAGCTGGCGGTCTACACGTCGGCTCTCATGCCGCTCCGTACCGATGATAGCCAGTCCTCCGGCCTCGCGCACTTCAGGAGAGAGCTTGATATCGGTACCACGACCCGCCATGTTGGTGGCTATCGTCACGGCACCTTTGCCATTGGTTGACTGTCCGGCCTGTGCCACGATGTCGGCCTCACGCTGGTGCAGCTTGGCATTAAGCACATTGTGCGGGATGTTGCGCATCTTCAGCATACGGGAGAGCAGCTCGGAAATCTCCACGGATGTGGTACCCACCAGTGTCGGACGACCAGCTTCGCGCATGGCCTCAATCTCTTCTATCACGGCATTATATTTCTCGCGCGCTGTCTTGTAGACACGGTCGTCTTGGTCGTTGCGTATCACGGGTTTGTTGGTGGGGATTTCTACCACGTCAAGCTTATAGATATCCCAGAACTCGCCTGCCTCTGTCGATGCCGTACCTGTCATGCCGGCCAACTTATGGTACATGCGGAAATAGTTCTGCAACGTGATGGTGGCAAAGGTCTGTGTGGCAGCTTCCACCTTCACATGCTCCTTAGCCTCCACAGCTTGGTGCAGTCCGTCGCTCCAGCGGCGACCTTCCATGATACGTCCTGTCTGCTCATCGACAATCTTCACTTCACCATCTATTACCACGTACTCGTCGTCGCGGTTGAACATGGTGTATGCCTTAAGCAGTTGCTGCAGTGTGTGCACGCGCTCGCTTTGCACGGCATAGTGACTCATCAGTTCGTCTTTCTTGTCGAGCCGTTCCTGATCGGTAAGGTCGCTCTGAGCCTCCAGGGCAGAGAGCTCTGCGGTGATGTCGGGCAGCACGAAGAGTTGTGCATCGCCCACTTGGTCTGCCAACCACGCTGTGCCTTTATCGGTGAGGTCGCACGAGTTGAGTTTCTCTTCCACCACGAAGTAGAGCGGTTCGATGGCCTTGGGCATCTCGCGATTGTTGTTGGCCATGTAGTATTCTTCCACCTTGAGCATGCCTGCCTTGATGCCGTCTTCGGAGAGGAACTTGATGAGCGGTTTGTTTTTAGGCAGACACTTGAAGGAGCGGTACAATGCCGTGAATCCTTCGGTGGTGAGTTTGGCGTCTTGTTTTTCTTGTCCTTCTGCAATCTTCTGCTTAGCCTCTGCCAGCAGTTTGGTTGCCAACTGTCGTTGTACGCCCACGAGGCGCTCAACGAGTGGTTGGTATTCTTCAAACATCTGGTCGTCACCTTTCGGCACGGGGCCAGAGATGATGAGTGGTGTGCGGGCATCGTCGATGAGCACGGAGTCTACCTCGTCGACGATGGCGTAGTTGTGAGCGCGTTGCACAAGGTCGGCAGGCGATATGGCCATGTTGTCGCGCAGGTAGTCGAAACCAAACTCGTTGTTGGTGCCAAAGGTAATATCTGCCTGATAGGCGCGACGGCGTTCGGGAGAGTTGGGCTGATGCTTGTCGATGCAGTCCACGCGCAGTCCGTGAAATTCATAGAGCGGGCCCATCCATTCGGAGTCACGCTTGGCCAGATAGTCGTTCACCGTCACCACATGCACGCCATTTCCTGTCAGGGCATTGAGGAACACGGGGAGTGTAGCCACAAGTGTCTTACCTTCACCCGTTGCCATCTCGGCTATTTTACCTTGATGGAGCACCACGCCGCCGAAGAGTTGCACGTCGTAGTGTATCATCTCCCACTTCAGGTCGTTGCCACCTGCCGTCCAGTGGTTATGATAGATGGCCTTGTCGCCGGCGATGCTGATGAAGTCTTTCTTGGGATCGGCAGCCAACTCACGGTCGAAATCGGTAGCGGTCACGATGGTTTCTTCGTTTTCTGCAAAGCGTCGGGCCGTCTCCTTTACGATGGCGAAAGCTACAGGCATCACCTCGTTGAGTGCATCTTCATAGCGTTGCAGGGCATCCTTTTCCAATTTGTCTATCTGGTGGAAAATGGCTTCGCGCTGCTCCAGCGGCGTATCCTCTATGGTAGCCTTCAGCCGGGTCACTTCGTCCTTGATGTCTTTGGCTGCTGCCTGCACCTGCATCTGTATTTCCTTAGAGCGGGCGCGCAGCGCATCGTTGTCGAGGGCTTCCACCTCAGGATACACGGCCTTAATCTTCTCTACAAAGGGTTGTATCAGCTTCATGTCGCGTGTCGACTTGTTGCCGAACATCGACTGTAGTATTTTCAGTACTCCCATGATTCGTTCATATTATATATATAGCGTGCAAAGATAGTTATTATTTGTCGGTTACTTTCTTTCCATGCTTTGTTTTTTTCTTTTCTGACAGGCTCTGGCTTTTTGGCTGCCAGTCTCGTTGCTGTTGTGTGTGCCATAGTGTGCGTATCAGCATGGCTGTTGCCAGCACGAGCACACCCTCGGCATATTGTTGTGCTATGGCTCCTATGCTTCCCAGCAGCAACAGCGTTGTCCATGTGGGCCACAGCCAGTGGCGTTGGTATTTTCGTTGACGGCAAAGGGCGTGCCATCCGACGAAGAGCGGCAGCGGATTGAGGATGAGCCACTGCAGGTTGACGCGCACCGTGGGATGCTCGCTCAGCACCATGAAGGTGAGCACCAAGCCTGGCAACCCAGACAGCAACATGAGGAAGGCATCGAAAGGCCACGCCCATCTATTGCCTTTGCGCCACTGCCATAGTGTGACGGCAATGCTCGCTATCAGCACAAGGAGTGCGCAGGTGCGCGGACGCAGGGGAAAACTGCCACCTTTCATAGGCGGGTTATGGGGTCGTATCACGCTGGTGCGGCTCACCAACGCACGCCTACTGCCATCGGGGGCCACCACCTCAGCAGCATTGAGATCGTTCTGAAGATTGTCGGGCAGGAACTGTGCCTCTTCGGCACTAATGGCTCTGTCGGCGCCGATGCCCAACAGCAGGTCGCAGCCAAAACGCGACCACGGATTGGCTGCGTTGTAGCGGTGCACGATGTCGCGGTAGCTCTCTTCATGCGCCGACATGTCGCGATGCCAGTCAATGTGCCCGTCTATGTTGGCAAGCACCAGATTGCGTGCCCGCGTAGTGCAGTTGTCGTAGAAATAGTTGTAGCGATACTCTCGGTTCTCGGGTAGCGCATTATGGTACATGGCCTCGTAGATGCGCTCCTTTTCGCCTTTCGTCAGGTTGAGCACCTGCTCGTGCATGGCACTGCCATAGCTGTCGTACTCGCGCTTAAAGTCTTCAAAGGGAAACACACCGAGTATATAGTCGGTGCGTCCCAAGGCAAAGCGCATCACAAAGTTGGGTGTGGCATAGTCGAATACGCCGTAGTTGGCAGCCCAGTCCATTTTTCCCGATGTGCTTCGGAAGCGCAGGGCGGTGTGTCCGTACAGACTGTACACCTCATCGTGGGGCTCGCAGGTGAGCATACTGATGGTGATAGTGTCGCCGTCGACAGTAGGCGCCTGTGAGCGCGCCATGCCTGCAAGCAGCAAGAACAGCAAGAGCAGTGACTGGCGCTTCATAGTTGTTGGCATTCGTTCATCCATAGCGTTACCATGGCATCGGAGGGCATCATCCACGCCCCGCGGGGCGACAGACACACACTGCCTACCTGCGGACCGTCGGGGAGGCATGAACGCTTAAATTGCTGAGTGAAGAAACGGCGACAGAACACCGTGAGCCATTTCTTTATCTCCTTATCACTATAGCGTGGTTGGTGTTGTTTGAAGGCATGTTGCGCAAGGAAGTACACCTTCTTTGGGGAAAAACCGTAGCGTAGCATGTAGAAGATGAAGAAGTCGTGCAACTCATATGGTCCTACACTGTCTTCGGTCTTCTGCTTCTTGCCCGTCTTCTTATCCTCAGGCAGCAGCTCGGGCGATATGGGCGTTGCCACGATGTCGTCGAGCAGCTGGGCCACCGACTTTTGGGGGTTGCCGAATAGTTCCAGTTGCTCACTATCGGGCTGTTCGCATTGGCTGGCCACATGTTTCACCAGTTGGCGCACGAGGGTCTTCGGCACGCCGGCGTTGACACCGTACATCGACATATGGTCGCCGTTGTAGGTGGCCCATCCCAGTGCCAGTTCGCTCAGGTCGCCTGTGCCTACCACGATGGCGTTCTCTTCGTTGGCCACGTCCATGAGTATCTGCGTGCGTTCGCGCGCTTGTGCGTTTTCGTAGGTCACATCATGGCGTTGCATGTCGTGGCCGATATCGGTGAAGTGTTGCTCTACTGCTTTGGCTATACTTATCTCGCGCGTGGTAATACCCAATGCTTCCATCAGCTGCACTGCATTGTCGTGCGTGCGGCTGCTAGTGCCGAAACCTGGCATGGTGATGCCTACGATGCCTTTGCGGTCGAGGTGCAGCGCATCGAAGGCACGCACTGTCACTAGCAGCGCCAGTGTGGAGTCGAGTCCGCCGCTGATGCCTATCACCACCTTCTGACAACCGATGTGCTGCATGCGGCGAGCCAGCCCGAGAGATTGTATTTGGAGTATCTCCTCATAGGTTTCCTCCTTTTCCACTTCTTCAGGAATGAAGGGCAGTGGGCGCAGTGGACGCAACAAGGGTGCGGTGAGACTGAGTTCTGTTTGCTCCTCAAGGCAGTACACCTCGGTGTCTGTCACATTTTCCGGTTGTGCATGGTGTCTGTCTCCCATCTGTGGGGCATCATAGTCGTTGCGGCGGCGCTCGTGACGCAGCAACTCGATGTCAATATCGGCATACACCACTTGCGGTTCCATGCTGAAGCGTTTGCCTTCGGCGAGCAGATGTCCGTCTTCATATACCATTGCACAACCGCCACACACGCCGTCGGTGGTGCTCTCGCCGTAGCCGCTGCTGCTGTATACATAGGCCGTGTGCAGGCGGGCACTCTGCTGCTTCACCATCTCATGCACATAGCGATGTCGTCCGACGAGGTCGACATGACTGGCGAGGCCTACTACAAAGTCGGCACGAGCAGCCGTCAGCCGGGTACTCATAGGGGTGGAAGCCCACAGGTCGGTTCCTATTTCTATTCCAAAGCTTGCTCCCTCTTTGAGATGCATCCGTTGAATTTTTGGGGTGAGTAGCAGTTGGTTGCCTGCCAGTTCCACTGTGCACTGCTGCAACTGTCGGGCTGAGGCGAACCATCGTGTCTCGCCACCGTCGGCGCCTGTGCTTAGGTAGGTCTTAGGCACGAGAGCGTCCACCTTGCCGTCGCACACCACGGCGGCACAGTTGAAGAGTTGTCCGCTGGCACACACGGGCAGACCTGCCACCACCGCTATGCCCTTGTTCTCGGTATGCTCCAGCAAGCGTATCAGCGCCGCTTGTGTCTGCTCATGCAACAGTTGCTGCTGAAAGAGGTCTTGGCAACTGCTGCCTGTCAGACTCAACTCGGGAAAAACTATCAGCGATGCATGCTGTGCTGTGGCAGCATCAATGAGGGGCAGCATCTGCTCTACGTTGTAGTGTGGGTCGGCCACGCGCACCTGAGGTACGGCACTGGCCACGCGTATCATTCCATGTCGCATGAGGGGGATGTGGGAATTAAGAATTAAGGGTTAAGAGTTAAGAATTAAGTGTTGGAGCCTGGGGCTAAACGAAGTATCACTTGTTTTTTATGTGATGATTATCGTTCTCTCACTTCATCGTCACCTGCGTGGCACCATATCCATACTCGCTGAACGAGGCATCCTGATAGGGCAGGTGGGGATAGTAGTGTCGCAGTTCGTTAACCACCGCTTGTCGGAGCACACCCTGGCCTTTGCCGTGGATGAAGACTATCTTTTGTCCGCGATTGTTCTTGTGCTGCTCCAGAGTGTCGCGCATGATGCGTAGCTGATAGCGCAGTATGTCGCCGTTGCTCATTCCCGCTGTGGTCTCCAACACCTCGTGGGCATGCAGGTCGACGACAATGGGGGTGCCTCGACGCACAGAGGAATGCACGCTACGACCGTAGGCACCATGTTGAAGGTCTATTTTCTTCACGCTCGGTGTCGTCTCCTTAGCGGTAGTGTGCAACACTTGCTTCAAGCGTTCCAGGCCTGTGGGCACTTCGGTTTCGGTGTTGGTCGAGACAGTGTTGGTGGTGGGTGCGTCATCGCCATGGGTGGTGTTGGGGGATTCTTCCCTTACAGCCTGCTCTACCACCACCAATTTATTGACGGGCATGGGCACCTCAAAGCCATCGGCATCTTCCACCATGGCTATCATCTTACTCTGAAATCGTGTCACGCGTCCGCCGCCCACTTCGTCGAGGAAACGCACCTTGTCGCCTATCTGCATCGTTGTATGGGTTGATTGTGGCTACAAAGTTCGGCAAACATTATGTGAGAACAAAGCCCCACAAGAAAAAATAATCGCGATGCGTTTTGCTTTTTTAGTAAAATAATGTTAACTTTGCCACATCGGTAACGCTATGTATCACTCAACAGACATACTATTATGAACAATCATTCCTCTCTTCTACGCAATGCTTTGCTCATCGCACTGCTCTTTGTTGGCCAATCGCAGTTCACCTCTGCCTTTGCCAGCACGCGTTCGTCAGTAATGTTCAATATGTTGCAGCAAAGCGGCAATTACTATGTCATCATCAAAGGCAACAATGTTATCGGTCGTGACGGTCCTGCCGGCACCGACGCTGGCTATCGCTTCAATAAGGGCGATCGCCTGCAATATGTGAAAAAGGACGGCAGTTGGTATCACTGCCGCGTCAACGGCCGGAATATCTGGGTCTCGACAAACTATGCCTCCCTTAACAAGAGAGCTAACGCTTCGGGATATAGTTCTGCCTCAGCAAATGGCACCGTGGTTATCACGGGTGACAGAGTGATAGCACGCGCCACACCAGGCGGCAAAGACACGGGTAAACGATTCTACAGCGGACAAAGGCTGCCCTACTATGGCAGCAACGGCTCATGGTATCGTGTATCATGGAAAGGCGCATACTATTGGGTTTCAAGCAATTATTCCTATGTGAGATAGCTCCGTCACTAATCCTTCCACACACTTACATAGGGATGCTCTCTGCATGAGGGCATCCCTATGTGTTATGCTGAACGCATACCTGTTGTCATCGTAAGTGATGCACGGACGAAGTAAATGTTGCTTCTATTATTAGTGTAAGAGCAACTGTTGCCCAATCACATTCCAACTGTTGCCCAATCGCACGCCAACTGTTGCCCAATCGCACGCCAACTGTTGCCCAATCACTATGCAAATGTTCCCCAATGTGGGATAACCAATCAGATTCTAATACCGCAAAAAAACAAAGAGAGCGTATCTATATAAATAGACACACTCTCTTTTTGTGCTTTCTGCTATCTGGTCGTTAGAACATGTAGCGGTTGTCTTTTATCTGTGCATTGATCATCAGGTCTTGCTGGAAGGCAGTGAAGAAGCCTTGTGCAGTCTGTTGCACGCAACGCTGCATATACTCTATGCTGTTATACTTGCCGGGCAGCTGCTTACGGTCGGTCACCTGGAACACGTAGACAGCTGCAGTGCCTTTCACTACGTGGGAGGAGAATTGTCCTTTCTTCGTTGCAAAGACAGCACCGCTCAACGCTGGTTCGTTGGCCAACAGTTCAGGAATGACGGTATTGCTGTTGAAGGTAATCTGCTCAATGTGTGCCACCTTGGCACCTTTCTGCTTGGCTGCGGCAATGCTCTTCACGCCTTCAAGTTGCTTGATGAGCATTTCTGCTTTCTTGTCGCGCAGCACCTCGGAACGTACCATGTCGGCCACTTCCTTGCGGTCCATGCTGAAATAGCCCTTCGGGTGTATGCCTGTGAGCACCATCAGCAACATTACTTCGTTGTTGTCGCCACACTTGAACACCTCCGACTTGTCGCCCACCTTGGCATTGAAGGCCCACTTCAGTGCCTCGCGGGTGCCACCGATACCGGCTACGTTCATGCCCGATGTGGTGAGGGCGGTGAGCTCGTTGACGGTATATCCTGCCTTGGGAGCATTGGCCTCAATGGACTTGAGATCCTTGTTGGAGGCGGCAAACTGTGTGAACTTGTTGTAGTACTGCTGCGATGTCTCGTCGCTGAAATCGATGCTACGCTTCACTACAGCCACCTGGTACTTGTCGGTCATGGCTTTGCGGTCTTCCACCTTCAGAATGAGGTGTCCGTTGGGCACCTTGATGTTCTTCATCTCGCCCACGCCGAGGGTGTTGAGTGCTTCCACCACCTCCTTCTGGTCGGCTTGGTCGGCTACTATCTGTGCCATCTGTGTGCCGGTGATCCACTGTTTCTGTCCGGGTTGCTCATAGTATTTTTTTGCGATGGCTTCAAAGTCGGCTCCACCCTGCAGTGCGTTGAACACGCTGTCGGCACTCTTCTTTGCTTTCTCGGGTGTCTCGCCCACCACCATCATCGAGCGGTATTCCACGGAATCGGGCTGGCTCACCTTGCTAATCAGACGCACGATGTTGAGTGTGTTGTCGGCTGAGGTCTCAAAGGGTGCACTGGTGGCACCCACGGCCATGGAGTCAACCTTTGCTGCTATGTCGCGGGGCAGCACCGACTTAGGCACGGGCACGGGGATGTAGCGTGCACGCGACTGGCTCTGTGTGATAAGGCGTGTAGGGTCGGCCACGCTGTCGAGCTCGGCGCGATACTTGTTCATCTCGTCCATGAGTTTCTTGCGGTCGGCTGCCGAAGCCTGCTTCAGCACGGCAATATACTTCACCTCGCGCACCTCCTCGGGGGTATAGAAGCGCTCCTTCAGCTCTTCATACTTTGCCTTTAGGTCTTGGTCGGTCACCTTCACCTTGTTGTCGTTCACATTGCGATAAGCCAGGTAGGCAAGGTCTATGGTGCTTTCCTGCTTCTCGCCGTTGAAGGCCAGTTTGGCCTCCACCTCATTGGCTAGCATGCCTGCCTGTACGAGGGTGAAGTATTTCTCCTCGAGCAGACTCGTGCGCAGCTGTTCCTCCTTATAGAGCCAGTATTCGTACACGGGGCGCATCTGTTCGGCAGCCTGTGGGTTGGTGTTCTGTGCCTGCTTGTAGCTGGCGAGGAACTGCTTGAGTGCATTCACGTCGAAGCGTCCGTCGGTCTGGTTGTGGAACTGTGGTATGGGTACAGCCATCAGCAACTGGTGCTGTCCTTTAGCGATGATGCTGCTCACCTCGTTATCTGTAACAGTGAGTCCGAGCTTCTCAGCCTGTGCTGCCACGATGTGGTTGCTCAGATACACCTGCCATGCGGTGTTGCGCAACTCTTCATCGCTGAGCTCTGGCACGTTCATACCTGCTTGCAACTGCAAGTCGCGCTCGGTCTTGGCGGCCTCCACATAGCGTTCTACATACTTTTGATAGTCTACTGCGTTGACTTTTTCGCCACACAGTTCGGCAATGCGCTGTTTGCTGGCATTGCTCGTGCCTTCGCATCCTTTGAAGAAGTCGCCGGCAATGAAGCCAAAGAGACCGATACCGATAATGATAATCAGGATGGTGCCTCTGCTTCTGATTTTTCCTAATGCTGCCATAGGTATTTATTGTTTTTGTTTGTTGATTATACTGTTGTATAAATAACAGTGTGCGCGCATGCGCACAAAGCGCCGCAAAGGTAATTATAAATTGACAATAAACAATTGTTGACTCACTTTTTTCCTCTTGTGTCTTGTTTTCATGGGCTTGGTCGGTCGCGTCAGGCTGTCATCCGTTGCTGTCGGGCAACACCTTGAGCCGCACCAGTTCGAGCCGTGTCTGTGTGCGTTGCAGTATGCGGCATTCGTAGCGTCCTATGCGCACCACCTCGTTGAGCTTGGGGAAGCTGCGGTAGGCATGCAGTATGAACCCACCCAGTGTCATATACTCGTCGCTCTCAGGCAGGTTGAGAGGGAAGAGTTCGTTAAGGCGGTCAATCTCCAATCGGGCAGAGAGTATGTATTCGTTGTCACCCACCTGCTTGGTCACGTAGTGTGTGCTGTCGTGCTCGTCTTCTATCTCACCGAATATCTCTTCCACGATATCTTCGAGTGCTACGAGTCCGGCGGTTCCTCCAAACTCATCAACCACCACCGCCAACGATTTCTTCTGCTGCAGGAGCATCTGCATGAGTTTGCGCGCCGGCATGGTCTCGGGCACAAACGACAGGGTGCGCAGGTGGGTGTGCCAGTCGTCGGCAGGGCGAAACATCTCCTGGCTGTGTATGTAACCCACGATGTGGTCGATGTCGCCACGGTAGACCAGTATCTTACTGTGACCGCTCTCAATGAAGCGCTGCCGCAGTTCGTCGCGTGTGGTGTCTTCGTCGACGGCATTGATTTCTGTGCGCGGTATCATACAGTCGCGCACCTTGGTCTCGGTAAAGTCGAGGGCGTTCTGGAAGAGCTGCACCTCGTCGTCAATGTCGGCTTGGTCGGCAGCGTTGTCAATGGTTTGCTGCACAAGGTAGTCGAGGTCTATGCGTGTGAATCCCTCGTTGTCGTTGCTTCGTTGCAGGTGTACCCCGAAGAGTCGCAACATGACTCGTGAGAGCAGTGTGGCAAAGCGTGCTATGGGCCACAGCAGCACGTAGCATATCCCCGCAGGCAGACTAAAGAGGGCGAAGAGGCGGTCGGCATTGTTCTTGAAGAGCAGTTTGGGCAGAAACTCGCCTGTGAAGAGCACGATGAGTGTTGAGAGCACGGTGTCTGCCAGCAGGCGACTGCCATCGTCGAGGGCGGCAAAGAGGGTGCTGTCGAAGAGCTTTGCAAAGAGGATGCCATATACCACCAGCGCGATGTTGTTGCCCACGAGCATGGTGCTCACAAAGTTGTTGGGATGTCGGTAGAAGCGGCTGGTGAGTCGAGAAGTCCAGCTTCCACGTTCGCGCTCCACCTCCGCCAGCATGCGGTTGCTCGACACGAAGGCTATCTCCATGCCTGAGAAGAAAGCGGAGAACAGCAGGGAGATGAGTATGCCTATGATGAGGGATAGATACTGCATGGGGGCTTATCGTGTGCTCTTGGGTCGTGGTTGCATGGGTGTACGTGGCATGGGAGCGGGAGGCGGTGTGGTACCATCGGCATGCGGTTTATCGTCCTTGCCCTCTATGTCGCCACGCTCAAACGAGCCCTTGGTGTTGCTGATGTAGTAGGTCGACATGCGCTCGTCGCTGCGGAAGTAGTTGCCTTCCAGCTGTCGCTCGGGCGTGATGAGCTGTGAGTAGCAGTTGGCCGACAGCTCATGCTTACCCTCATCCCAGATGAGTTCTTCGGAGAGGTAGCGCAGCCCATCTTTGGTGATGATGCGCACACGTCCGCGCAAGTGCCACTTGCGCAGCGAGGTGTAGTAGTAGGCGGTGTCGCATTGTATGTACGACTCTACATGGTATTTCTGGTCAAACTGTTCCAGCAGTATACCCTTTTCGAAGAGCCACCGCGGTGGATTGACGGCGGTGTTGACATCCCACTGCTCGGTGACAATGCGATACTTTATCACCCCTGAGTCGGACACCAAGGCATTTACTCCGTAGCTTGTCATCATCGCCATGCTGTCGCTGTCGTTGATGGCTGGTGCGGTGTGCCCGTCGTTGGCAGAGCAGGCCGCACAGAGCAGGGCCAGGCAGAGAAGTGCCGCGCCACAGGAGCGAAAGATATGGGAAGAAGGATGATGACGTCTTAGTCGAACTTCCATTTTTGGAACCATCGTTCGTTGAAGGTGAAGCCGATGTTGAGTCGGAAGGTGTTCTCGGTGAGCAGTCCCGATGCGGCATTGCGCACCCACTGCACGGAGAGGTTGAGTATGGAGCGGTTGTTGTAGCTGTTCACTATGGGCACTCCCACACCGGCGCTCACGCTGAGCTCGGTGGGGCCGTCGTGGCCATTCACTTTATAGTACGATGTGGCGTAGCTGGCCCCCGCGCGGTAGCGTATGCGCTTGAAGAAGTTGCGTGCATTGATGTCGGAGCAGAATTCGCCACCTACGTTTACCTTGTGCCGGTCGGAGAAGTAGTCGGAGCTGAGACGGTAGACGGGTTGGTTGTCCACTATCTTATATTCGGGGAAATCTACCCCACTCCACTGCTGCATTGTGTAGTCCACTCCCACTCTCCATTTGTGGCCGTGGTTCCACGCCAGTGCTGCGCCGAAGCTGTGGGGCAGGCTGGTCTTGCCTTGTATGGTGAAGCGTGTGGTGTCGCTCACGGCTGTCTGCGAGTTGGTGGAGTACACCTGGCATGTGGGGGCGGCATCAATGCTGTGCCCGAGAGTGTAGGTGAGTCCGATGGTGAGGGCGTTGTCGTGCTTCAGCTTTGCCTGATACTGCATGCCGAAGTCGAGCTTATAGGTCTTCACCTCGGCACGGTACAGCTTGGTGAGGGTGTTGATATACTGGTCGCTGTAACTGTTCACCACCCATTTCTCGTAGTCGCCCCACACATAGGCACCGTTCACGCCCAGCGAGAATCCGCGCACGGGTTCCCATCCTGCACCGAGGTACACCTGGCGCAGTCCGCCACTACCTGTGTAGGTATTAGTGTAAGTGGATGTTGTCGACGAGCCAATAGGCAATGTGGTGGCGTAGGAATATCCCACGTTGCTGAAGGGTATGATACCGAAGCTTACACCCACATGGCGCGCTACGCGGAAACCTGCCACGGCATATTCGAAGTTGGCATTCTTACGCGTCAGCTTGTTGCCTTGCTCGCTCATTTGTGTGAGGTGTCCGCTCACGCCGCCGTCGAAGAGAAACATCAGCGAGTCCATGGCGGAGTAGGAAGCGGGGTTGAGAAAGTTGACTTCACGTCCGTTACGGAAAGCGATGCCCGTACCGTTCATGCCGCGGTTGAAACCGCTGGTCTGGTCGCTTAGCGCACCCCAGCCATACTGGCTATAGGGCGAGTTGGTGCCGCTCTGGGCGCACACCGGCAGCGCAGAGACAACACACAGCGCAAACGACAAAAGAAGATGTCTGCTATACATAGTTATATATGGTGTGTCTGATTTTGGGCACAAAGATAGTGTTATTTACGATTTGACGATTTACTATTTGCTATTTATTTTACCATCGGCCTGTTCTGCCATCACAATAGCGGCTTTGTAAAGCCATCGCGTCGTGCATCCTCTCACTCTATGGTGCGTTGCGCATGCAGACTGAATGCGAACTACTGTTATGAGCTAAAGTTTAATTGACCGGGTGGGGATAATGAGGACTGGCCGTGGTTGGTCTACAAAAAATACGAGCATGTCTCACGACACGCTCGTACCATACTTACTAAAACTAAATTAACCACTAAAAAAACTATATGTTCTTGTGAAATGTTGATTCTTAAGAGGGAACCTTTCTCCCATTGCAGGCGCAAAGGTAATAACACTTGTTTGTATGTGCAAATTTTTTCATGGAAAATTTTGTTTCATACTTTGCTGCACACTTTTGGCCATTCTGTTGGCCATTCTGCCTCCATTTGTGTCATTGGGAGCATGTTGTTGTTGCGCCGGCATTGGTGGGAGATTAGAAATGGTATCCCAAGGTGAAGAGCAGTTGGTGACGGTCGTTCTTCACCTTCACGGCGTCGGCAACATTGTTCTCTGCCGGGTCGACATCGTCGTAGTACGACATGAACGGGGTCAGCTGTCCTTGCGTGGTGCTATACTGATAGGCGAGGTCCATGCTCAACTTGCCGATGTTGTAGCCTATGCCACAGGTGAAGCGGTTGGTGCTCTCCCAGTTGGTGTAGTCGGTGGCGGAGCTGTAGTAGGAACCTTCTGACTCCAGGGTGCCATCCTTGTATCCACTCTTCTTATACATGGGCGACACGTAGTTGTAGCCAGCGCGCAGAGACAGATTGTCGGTGGGTTTCACCTCCATACCCAGCTTCAGCGTGTGCACACACTTCAGTGTCTGCTCGGTGTGGCGGTTCATCTCGCGGTCGCTGTAGCTGCTTTCGTCGTACTCATCCCAATACCAATTGTAGAATCCTCCGTCGTTCACGCGCGTGTCGGCAGCACTGTAGTCGGCTATCTCCCAACCTGCACCCAAGGCAACATACTTTCCTATGGTGTGACCCAGACTGAAGTTGAACTTCCACGGTGTGTTGAGCCTGAAGTCGTATGCCTCCTGTGTGGGAATGGTGGTGGTGCCATCGCTGATGGTGGTGTAGTTGCTCGTAGTGAGATCATAGAAGGTGGGTGTTGCCACGCTGAAGCCGAAACGGAAAGGAGAGGTCTCCACTGGGCGGACGATGATACCAAACTTCATGTCGACGCCTGTTCCCGATATCTCGCGGTCGTCGGCAACGGTCAAGCCCTGAATGTTCTCTGGATTAGCATCAAAATACTCGGTGTAGAGTCCGAAGTGGCGATAGTTCACGTCGTGCAGGCCCACTGTGAGACCCAGATACACGCGATCTTTGATATTGCCGCTGATATTGAAAGCGTACTCGCCGATATATCCCTCATGAGTACGGTCGAGCAGATACTCATTGGCTGGGTAGTAATAGTAGTTGCCGTCGCCTGCTGCTGTGAAGAGGCTGTTGGTAAACACGGCATCGAGCTGATTGCAGGTCACGTAGGGATGTTTGAGGTCTATATTGCCGGCACCATTCACCTCGTATAAGTAGCCATTGCGCAACTTCTGGTACGACAGTTTGTTCTGCGAAGCGTTGTTGAGGGCGCCGGCAGCATTGAGCAGATAGTCGAAGTTCTTGCTCTTACGGTAGTTGAAGCCTATGTTGAGAAACGAGTTACTGCGTGTGCGCTTGCTGTACACGAAGCCTGCCTGGTCAAAGCTCATATTGGTCTTATTGCCACCGGCATTGGTGTTGCCGCCGTTCTGACTCACAAAGCCAAACGACAGCGAGGCCATGCTATGGCGGAAAAGTCCCATGCCGGCGGGGTTGGTGCTCATGGTGGTGATGTCGGCACCCAGAGCGTCCATGGCACCACCCATACCCACATACTTGGCTGTACCGTTGAGGTCGCCGTTCATCAGCTTGGCATTCTCGTAGGTCTCCTGCGCATAGAGCGACGAACCAACAGCGAATGCAGCGAGAAGAATGAATAACTTTTTCATATCATTAGTGTTTTTTGTGTGCTTGGTATCTCCTATATATATTATGAAGGGTGTGTCTGCTTATCTTCTGCCACCGAAGTGACCGCCGCCACCGCCACGGCTACCGCCACCGAAGCCACCTCCTCCGCCGCGACTGCCGCCGAAGCTGCCACCGCCAAAGCTGCCGCTCGAACGCGATGTGCTAGGACTGCTGTAGTCGGTAGAGCGATGTGAGGAGTTGCTGCGCGAAGAGCCGAAAGTCTCAGGCCGATCCACGCTGTTGCGCGACGACGATGAAGTGGTGGCGCGGCTTCCGCCAAAGGTGGTGCCGCGGTGCGTAGTGCCTGTGGTGGTGCCGTCAACGCGACGTGTGCCAAAGGTACCGGTGGTGATAGGACGCGAGGTGGCTGCCCCGCCATGGGTGCCAAAATGGCGATTGCCGCCGGTGCCCACAGTGCCGTGATGTGCCAGATGGCCGTGATTGCGGGTTCCAGTGTGGCCACGCCATGCTATCCAGGGATGATAATAGCCACCATAGTAACTATAAGGATACCACCAGCGGCTATAGCCATACCAACCATAGTCCCAGGGATCGTACCACGGGTCGTACCAGAAGGAGGAGTAGCTCCAATAGGGACCGCGCCAGTAGGGATAGTCCCAATACCAGCGAGTGCGATAGTAGTAAGGATACCAGCCGTAGAAGTCATCGAAACGACTCATCATGCGGCTGTAGTAGTAGTCGCTGTCACCGAAGCCGGGTTCTTCCTCATAAAGATAGAGCGTGTCGGGTAGGTCTGCTCCAGCCTCGAAGTCGATGATGTCGTCGCCGGTCGAGTCGTTATCCAAACGCACATACGAACTGCGGTAAGTGCGGCGGTTATATTCGTCGACATCGCGCACTGTGCCGACGGTATACACTGGGGTGCGTTCAGCATCTGGCTTGACTGCAGGGGGCGTCTTTTCTTTCTTCGACGGCACGTAGTAGAGGTCGTCGTTCTGCGCCATTGTTGACGCTGGCACAAGCATGAGCAGGGCCAAAGCGGAGAAAAGATAACGTTTCATAGTCGCTATATTTTTAGTTATTTGTGTTATCGTGGAGTGTTATCACACTTGTTTACGTGGGCAAAAGTAGTGCTTGTCGCAGGGCAAAGATAGGGAAAAACCCTAATCGCAGGTAGGTTTTTTCCTATTTTTTTGCTTCAGCACCTTCATAGAAGACATCCGCGGACCGCTGATGGGTTACACACTGCCTGACTCGCTCGCACGAATCGATAACCGACCGCTGCCGCCAGAGGCCATGGCGCTCACACCATGCAGGGCGACATCCTCCATGCACCCAACACCGATGGAAACGGAATGCTCACAGGACAGGCCGTGCGCACTGCAGAGACGAACGACGACGTCTGAGTAACAATACCTCGCAGATAAAAAAAACTTCTTTGTTTTGCGCTCCACGTAACTTTGCCGACCTTTGCTTGACAAAAACCACCTGTCTATGGACTATATAAGCACACGCTTTCATATCATTCCACCTGAAGAATGGGCTTGCGACCTGCTCGCTGCCATCGCTACCGAAGAAGGTTACGACGGCTTTGAATACACCGACACGGGTATGACTGGCTACATAGCGACCGCCCTCCACTCCGCTGAAGCCGACCAACGCATCGCAGAAGCACTGCAGGAGGCAGGCGTGGCTGTAGTCTGTGAAGCTGCGCCCGTGCCCGACGCCAACTGGAACGCTACATGGGAGGCCGAGGGCTTTCCGCCGATAGTGATCGACGACGCACTCATCGTTGTCGATGAGCGCCATCAGCCCGCGGCCGACGTCACAGGTCACTACCCGCTCTGCATCAGCATACGCGCCACGCAGGCCTTCGGCACCGCCACACACGCCACCACACAAATGATGCTACGCGCCCTACTGCGACAGCGCACCAACGGGGTTACGGTAGTAGACTGCGGCACAGGGACAGGCATCCTCGCCATAGCAGCCGCCAAGAGAGGAGCTCGACGGGTGGTGGCATACGACATCGACAAGTGGAGTGTGGATAGCACAACCTACAATGCCGACCACAACGACGTGGTACTCGACATCCGACATGGCGACATCAGGGTGGTTGCCGACATGGATGGTACTGCCGACATCGTGCTTGCCAACATCAACCGCAACGTACTGGTGGGCGATATGGCAGCCTATGCCGCCATGCTGAAACTCAGCGGCGTGCTACTGCTGAGCGGATTCCTTGCCGATGATGTGCCCACCATCACCGCATCGGCACAACAGGCAGGACTGCACATCACTCAGCAATGCGAAAACAACGGATGGATGCTACTCAAAGCAGAGAAAGCCGGCAACTAATTAAACCACCGAAATCATCCATCCCCCATACCTCTCCTTCTCCACCATGTGCTTCCCTACCGACTTCACCGCTATGCTCCGCCACACATTCGGTGCCACCGAGAGTGAGGCATTGCTGACTGCCCTCAGCAAGCCTGCCATCACCAGCGTGCGCCTCAACAGGCTGAAGGTAAATGCCGCCACTACCCCGCCCCATGGTCTGCCCCTTGGCGGTGAAGTGCCCTGGTGTCGTGACGGCTACTACCTGAAGCAGCGCCCGTCGTTCATTGATGACCCGCTACTGCATCAGGGTGGCTATTACGTGCAGGAGGCGGCATCGATGTTTCTCTCTGCCGTGATACGCCAATATGTGAGCAAGCCGTCGTTTATGCTTGACCTCTGTGCAGCACCAGGAGGCAAAGCCACGCTGGCAACGACAGCACTGCCCGAGGGGAGCCTGCTCATCGCCAACGAACCCGTGCACCGACGCGCCAACATCCTGTTGGAGAACATACAGAAATGGGGACACCCCGACTGCATGGTGACGCAGAACATGCCAGATGACTTCAGTAGCAGCCGACTGATGTTCGATGTCATTCTGTGTGATGCGCCGTGCTCTGGAGAGGGCATGTTCCGCAAGGAGCCTGTCGCCATCGAGCAATGGTCGACAGCCTATGTCGACGAGTGTGTGGCACGACAGCGCGACATCCTTAGTCATGCATGGGCGTGCCTGCGCGAAGGCGGACTGCTCATCTACTCCACCTGTACACTCAACACTCTGGAGAATGAGGGCAACATAGGGTGGCTTCAACGCCAATACGATGCCACGGTGCTGCCTGTGAGGGTTGACGATGCGTGGAACATCAGTCCATCTGTCGCCCCCGATGCCTGCCGCTATGCCTACCGCTTTCTGCCCCACCGCACACAGGGCGAGGGATTGTTCATGGCTGTGCTGCGCAAGGGCGACACGATGGCGGCAGACAGCAACGCCGATATCTACCCGCTGCTGTGCACGCAGCATGCCGCGGCACCACGCCAGAAACTGAAAGGCAAAACCGCAACGAAAGCCTTCACCGACAGCGAATATACTATGCTACGTTCATGGATCTGGCAAGGTGACGACTTCGACTTATTGCCCTTTGACGACACGGTGGTTGCCCTGCGTCGCCAATGGATGCCGATGCTGCAGCGTGCCCGACAGCATCTGCATGTGCTCGGAGCGGGTATCGTGCTCGCCACACGCAAAGGCAGCACCCTGGTGCCACACCAAGCGCTGGCACTGTCGACTCAACTGCAGAAGCAGGCATTTGCCTCCTGCACTGTCGACTACACACAGGCACTGCGCTACCTACATGCCGAGAGCCTGCAACTGCCTGGCGACACACCACGCGGTTTTGTCCTATTATTATATAATGGTGTACCGCTGGGCTTCGTGAAAAACTTAGGCAACCGTGCCAACAACCTCTATCCGCAACACTGGCGAATAAGAAAATCCGGAAGTTAAACAACATACCTACACACTCTACATCATGCAACCCTATCTCAACCTGCTGCAACGTATCCTCGACGAGGGAGTGAAGAAGACCGACCGCACAGGCACCGGCACACTGTCGGTGTTCGGACACCAGATGCGCTTCAACCTTCAAGAAGGCTTTCCGCTGCTCACCACCAAGAAGCTGCATCTGCGTTCCATCATCTACGAGCTGCTGTGGTTTCTGCGTGGCGACACCAACATCGGCTACCTGAAGGAGCACGGCGTGAGCATCTGGGACGAGTGGGCCGATGCCGAGGGCGAGCTCGGTCCTGTCTATGGGCATCAATGGCGCTCATGGCCCGACTACGAAGGGGGCACCATCGACCAGATAGCACAGGTGGAACGGATGATACGCACCACACCCGACTCGCGCCGCATGATGGTGAGCGCATGGAATGTGGCGGAGGTAGACCGCATGGCACTGCCACCCTGCCACAGCCTGTTCCAGTTCTACGTGGCCGACGGCCGTCTGAGCCTGCAACTCTACCAGCGCAGCGCCGACACCTTCCTCGGACTGCCGTTCAACATTGCCTCCTATGCGCTGCTCACCATGATGATGGCGCAGGTGACAGGACTACAGCCAGGCGACTTTGTGCACACCACAGGCGACACACATCTCTATCTCAACCACCTGGAGCAAGCCCGACTGCAACTGACACGCACACCACGCCCACTGCCAACAATGCACATCAACCCCGACGTGAAATCCATCTTCGACTTCCAATACGACGACTTGCAACTGGAGGGATACGACCCCTACCCGCACATCGCCGCTCCCGTAGCCGTGTAGACTCATCCTTCCGCATAACAATCTGCCGAGATATGCCACTCATCCTCATTGCCTCCATCTCCCACAACCGCGCATTGGGCAACAACAATGCACTGCTCTATCGCCTGCCCGGCGACATGCGCCACTTCCGTGCCACCACCAGCGGACATACCGTGCTGATGGGTCGGAAGACCTTCGACTCTCTGCCCAAAGGAGCTCTGCCCCACCGCCGCAACATCGTGGTGAGCCGCAGCCTCCGGCACATCGATGGTGCCGAATGCTATCCCACGCTTGACGAGGCACTGCACGCATGCCACGACGACGAGCAGGTGTACGTCATCGGCGGCGCATCCATCTATGCGCAACTGCTCGACCAGGCCGACAAGCTGCTGCTCACCATCGTCGACGACGTGACGGAAGAGGCCGATGCCTTCTTCCCGGCCTTCGACGCATGGTGCTGCACCAAACGCACCTACCACCCAAGCAACGAGCAGCACGCCTATCCCTTCTGGATAGTCACCTACCAACGCACCGTCTGACAATACGCACAGTGAAGATATCGCTTCTCTTCCGTCAATACATCTGGCTGGTGAATGCGCTCAACAGTCAGCGCGGTCTCAGCTTTGCCGAACTGCAAGACCACTGGTTGCGCAGCGACCTGAGCGAGGGCCAGCCGCTGAGCCGTGCCACCTTCAACCGACACAAAGACGCCATCGAAGACATCTTCGGCCTCTATGTGGTGTGCGACCGCAGCAACGGCTACCGCTACCGCATAGGCAATCGGCGCGTGCTCAGCGAAGACAGCCTGCAGACATGGATGCTCTCCACACTCACTGTCAATCAGCTGCTGCATGAGGCATGCGCACTGCAAGAGCGCATACTGATAGAACCCGTGCTGGCCGACAACGAACTGCTGCACCTGATCATCCGAGCCATGAAGACCAACCACCGCGTGCACATCACCTACCAGAAATACAACACCGCCGAGGCCAAGGAACACGACGTAGAGCCAATATGCCTGAAGCTCTTCCGACAACGATGGTACCTGCTCGGCCGATTCGACGACGACTTCATGGCGGTGTTTGCCATCGACCGCATGGTGGAGGTGGAGATACGTCCCGACACCTTCACGCCCAACCCCGACTTCAGCCCTGCCGACTACTTCGACGAATATTTCGGCGTCATCACCGACCAGCGACAGCCAATCGAGCACGTCGTGCTGCGTTTCAGAGGTTACCAGCGACACTATATCGACGACCTGCCCCTGCACCACAGCCAACGACTGATACATACCACCGATGCCTACGACGACTACGAATACCGTCTGCGCATCACGCCCGACTTTGTCTGCCACCTGCTCTCTATGGGGGCCACCGTGGAGGTGCTCGAACCTAAATGGCTGAAACAACAAGTGGTGAAAGAAATGAGACAAGCACTACGCCAATATGTAGGAAAGTGACAGATGAACACCGATACATGAACTGCACGGATGACTGTTGGCGTTGATTGATATAGGTGCAATACCCTAATTAACACATCGTCCCCCTTCTCACGAAGGAGGGCGATGCTAAGAAACTAATAAAAAAAACATAAATAGATATGTCGGTAGCGTGCGCATCATGCACAACGCTGTTCAGAGTTTCCTTTTCTATTTAAACCACGGAGAGCCGTCGGGGCGGTCGCCAGCCACGTAGCCGTTGTAGCGGTCGTTGTCGTTGATGACGTTCACTACGCCACCGTTGACGTGCTGCTTGTAGGCGGTGTCGGCGTAGCCGACGTTCGGCGGCGACGACCAGTAGAAGCCGTACGTGCCTACATCGTACAACGCAGGGCGATAGCAGCCCATAGCGGGCACAGGAAGAAGGCGGACAGGAAGAAGGCAGATATGGCAGGGCTGTTTCATGGTAGTGGAAAATGACGCTATCGTGGAGCAGTCGGAGCTATAGGTGGATTCTTGGTGTGTTGTCCAGATTATGTTTCTTCTATTATATAAATGGAAGGGGGCTGTAATGCGGCGCAAAGGTAAGGAGACTTTTAATGCTGTCCAAACAAAAACGGTGATTTTTACGCTTTTTTTACAAAAGAACAGGAGGGTACGGCGCTAAATGACAAAAGACAGACAGAAAATGTTATGGTAGCGGATAATGATAGTTGAACGGGGGCATAGCCGTTGTTGCATATCGCTTCATGGCGAGGGTAAGCATCAGAAAAAATCTTCAGCCTGTATCAACCTATGAGACACCCATGCCCTACCTTTGCAACAGCAATGTACGACAGGCACGCACAACGACAGCCGCCAAAGCCCGTACCATACTTACTAAACTAACCACTACCGCATCGGCAGGTCGTTGCATAACGAACAACACCTGCCGATGACTTTTTTCTGCGTCAACGTCAAGAGGAGTGTCGCATTCTTCACACACAACAGGAGCACACTGCTATCAGTGTGCTCCTGTTATATAATAATGTGGTGGTACTGCGCTTCCTATCGTATGCGGTCTGCGCTGCGCACTAGTTGTTCGTCCTTGTGTATGCTACGGCGTGCCAACGCGAAGAGACAGATGGCCAGTAGCGGCAATGCTGTAGCGAAGAGCGGGTGGAAGGTAGCACCCTCGGGCATCTGAGTCAGTGCTACGAAGGCCAGTGTGGCATACCACACCACCAGTAAGCAGATGGCATACATGCAGAGTTTCATCTGTCGAGGGCGGTGCTTGTAGGTGAAGATAGTCCACAGCCCTACAGCTGCTGCCAGCACCAACAGCGCAAAGAGGGGGATGAGCACTGCCGAAGCGACAGCAAGACTACTGCCCTGCTCGGCTACCACGCAACCGTTGTACATCAGTGCAGGTATGGTGACACCTTCGCCACGCAGTTCGGCAATGGGAAAACACACGCACACCAGGCATGCCACGATGCCCAGCAGCAGAAAGAGTGTCTGGATGCGTTGTATCATTTCTCTGTTCCCTCGTTCTTGTCGTCGGCGGGATTGCGCCAATAGATTTCACCGTCGAGAAATTCCTGTGTGGCCATCAGCGAGGGCTTGGGCAACTTCTCGTAATAGGTAGAAATCTCTACCTGTTCCCTATTCTCATACACTTCTTCAATACTCTCGCTGTAGGACGCAAACTCTTGCAGCTTGGTGCTCAGATCATGCTTAATCTCGGCAGAGAGCTGGTTGGCACGCTTCGACAGGATGGCTACGCTCTCGTAGATATTGCCCGTGTCCTTGCAGAGTTCCATGATGTCGCGCGAAGTGGTGTTGGTGGGTGCTTTCGATTTCTTATAGTCCGTCATAGGGAGTTGTTGGTTATAATGATTAATGGTTATTCCTTGGTATACTTCTTGCACACTTCAATATACTTTTCCGCCGTCTTGCGCTCTTCCGAGTCAGGATACTGGTTGATGAATCCGTAGCACTCGTCTTCGGCGTCACGATAGCGGTCTAATCTTTTTGCCTCCACGCTTGACTCGGCGAGTTTGAACTTGCTCTTCATGATGAGCACGGAGAACTGTTCGCGCAGGTCGCTGTAGGGGTAGTCTTTGATAGCATTCTGCGCCGTCACGATGCAGGCATCGTAGTTGTTTCCGCCGCTGGTGCAGTTGCCGAAGTAGGTGCCGAGATTGTAGTAGAGTTCGGCATTGAGCAGTTCTTTCTTCACGAGTTTCTCCTGTAGGGCGATGAGTCGTTCCTGTGCCATGGAGCGGTGAGCACCGTCGGGGAACAGGTCGAGATACTCCTGAAAGGCTGCTATGGCCTGCACGGTGAGTGTCTGGTCAAGTCGCGGCTCGGGTGTGCCCTGATAGCGGCTCTCACCGGCATAGAAGGCAGCCTCCTCGGCATAAGTGCCGCGCGGATAGGAGGTGTAGTATTTGCGGAAATAGGTGGCTGCCGTCTCATAGTCCTTCAGGTTATACTCCGCCATGCCCAGCATGTACATACACTCCTGCGCGTGCTCGCCACCCTTGAGCACCACCACAAGATCTTGCAACAGCGTTACGGCACTCTGATATTTGCCACGGGCATATAGCTCCTTGGCGTACTCGTAACGATACGACTGGTCGGAGAGCTTGTACACCTTGTTGTATTCGTTCATACAACCCGACAACAGGCTCACTGCAACGAAGGCGAAGAGAAGGAGGCGTTTCATGGGTCCAACTACTTGATAGGTATCGCTTAATGCATCACAGCAAAAAGTCATGCAAAGGTAGGCACTGTCAACGACATGACAAAGAGATTGCACATTTTTTAACTTTTTCACACCCTTTCCAACCCACTCCCCCCAACGCTCCTATCACGACTCACATTACTCGCCGGCACACACTTTCTTTTCAGCGCATGGGTGGTCATATCGGATTTTCTTGCGACCTTTGCCACGCTATGCACACATTTCATCTCAACTCATCGTTTGCTCCCACGGGCGATCAGCCTGCAGCCATCGATGCGCTCCACGAAGGGCTGCAACGCGGCGACAAAGCACAGGTGCTGCTCGGAGTGACAGGTAGCGGAAAGACGTTCACCATGGCCAATGTCATTGCGCGCTACAATCGTCCCACTCTCATCCTGAGCCACAACAAGACGCTGGCAGCTCAGCTCTACGAGGAGATGCGCGCCTTCTTCCCCGAAAATGCCGTGGAATACTACGTGAGCTACTACGACTACTATCAGCCCGAGGCTTATCTGCCCGCCACCGATGTGTACATAGAAAAGGACCTTAACATCAACGAGGAGATTGATCGTCTGCGTCTGCGTGCCGTATCGGCACTGCTCTCCGGTCGCAACGATGTGGTGGTGGTGGCTTCGGTGTCGTGCATCTACGGCATGGGCGGCCCCGCAGCCATGTCGAGCGGCATCATCTCCTTGCGCAAGGGGCAGACGCTATCCCGACAGGCACTGCAGCGACAGCTCGTCGAAGCGCTCTATACACGCAACGACATCGACCCCGCACGCGGCAACTTCCGAGTGAAAGGCGATACTGTCGACATCTTCATGGCCTATAGCGAAAGCGTGCTGCGCGTCAGCTTCTGGGACGAGGAGATAGAGGCACTGGAGGAAGTCGATGCACACACGCTGCGACGTATGGCACAGTTTGACGAATACCAGGTGTTTCCGGCCAACCTCTTCCTCACCACCAAGGAGCAGCAGCAACAGGCCATCCGACAGATACAGGACGACCTGGTGAAACAGGTGGACTACTTCAACGAGATAGGCGAACCGCTACGGGCGCGACGCATCAAAGAGCGCGTGGAATACGACATGGAGATGATAAAAGAGATGGGCTACTGTTCAGGTATAGAGAACTATTCGCGTTACTTCGACGGTCGCCAGCCGGGGCAACGCCCTTACTGCCTGCTCGACTTCTTCCCCGACAACTTCCTGCTCTTCATCGACGAGAGCCACGTCAGCGTACCGCAACTGCGCGCCATGTATGGTGGCGACCGGGCACGAAAGACCAACCTCGTAGAGTACGGCTTCCGTCTGCCGGCAGCCTTCGACAACCGACCGCTGCGCTTCGACGAATTCCAAGAAATGGTGCCACAGGTCATCTATGTCTCGGCCACGCCTGCCGACTACGAGCTGGCTGAGGCTGAGGGCGTGGTGGTGGAGCAGGTGATACGCCCTACCGGACTACTCGACCCTGTCATTGAAGTGCGACCGAGCGAAAATCAGATGGACGACCTGTTGGCGGAAATACAGCAACGCACGGTGATGGATGAACGCATACTCGTCACTACACTCACAAAGCGAATGGCAGAGGAACTTACCGACTACCTGCTCAACCACGACATTCATGCCAACTACATCCACAGCGATGTGGCCACGCTTGACCGCGTGCAGATAATGGCCGACTTGCGCAAGGGGCTTTTCGACGTGCTCGTAGGTGTCAACCTGCTGCGCGAAGGTCTCGACTTGCCCGAGGTGTCGCTCGTGGCCATACTCGATGCCGACAAGGAAGGATTCCTGCGCAACCACCGCTCACTCACGCAGACGGCAGGACGCGCCGCACGCAACGTACACGGCACGGTAATCATGTATGCCGACACCATCACGGAGAGCATGCAGCTGACTATTGACGAGACCAACCGCCGGCGCGAAAAACAATTGCGCTACAACGAAGAGCACCATATCACACCAAAACAGATACGAAGAGAGATACATCACACCAGTCTGCAAACAAATAGCAGCAGCATATCACCCCAAAACAGAACGGACTGGCAACAGGGGAAACCATCATCCGACCATCCGGCAGCCACCTACCCCATCTATCCAGACGGCGGGGCTGCCATGGTGGCCGACCCCATCAGCATGATGATGACAAGCGAACAACTGCAACAGAGCATCGACGAGATGACACGCCGCATGCGCGATGCAGCCAAGGCACTCGACTTCATACAAGCCGCGCAGTATCGCGACGAGGTGATGCGCCTGCAGCAACTGCTTGACGAGAAACAGCAAGACGAACAGACACCATCATAGCTATATATAAAAGCAGAAAAACAACAACAGGATTTTCTGCTGAACAAGATATTTCCTTATAGGTTAGCCTTTCGGCACCTTACGCGTCAATACACTCTCAGCCGATCGCCTACGCGTGGGGTGTAGGTGTGTGGGTCGAGTCCGTTCTTCTTATACAAGCTCTTCAGGCGTATGGCATAGTGTTGTGCGATGTCGTACATGCTTTCACCACGCTGCACTACATGTGGTTTGTGTTTGAATGCCTTATCCGCCTTTGTCCGTTTCTTTTTCAGGAAGATGATGTCGCCTTCTTTCAGGTTGTCGCGTTTGTTTCGCTCATTGTATTTCGCGAGTTTGCGCGCTGAGATACCCACTTCTTCGGCGATGGTCTTAAACGTATCGCCACGGCGTGCCAGCAGATAGTAGTTGTCGTTTGTCCGGCGTATGGGGTGATAGCCTTGCGCGACGTCTTGAGCTGCGGTATTAGGTGTGTGCTCCACCATGAACCGATCGTAGCTCGTTGCCGTGTCGTACTGGTATAGTTTGTATGTCTCTATGATGTCTATGAGTCGCTGTGCATATTGCGGGTTGGTGGCATAGCCTGCCGCTTTCAGCCCGCGTGCCCATCCGCGATAGTCGGTTATTTTCAGTGAGAACAGGGATCGGTAGCGCCGACCTGAAGAGAGGAATTTGCTATGGTCTTCGTAGCTCTGCAGGGCATTGTCGTATGCCCGGAAGCATTCTCCTTCCTCATCGTCGTCGTGGTAGGTCTTGCGTCCCTGCCATCCATGACACTTGATGCCGAAGTGGTTGTTGCCCTTCCTTGCCAGGTCGCTACGTCCTGCCCCGCTCTCCAGCAGTCCCTGCGCCAGTGTGATGCTGGCGGGTATGCGGTAGCGCAGCATCTGCTCGATGGCAACGTCTTTATACTCGTCGATATAGTTTTGGAAGTTCTGGTTCCAGCGTGTCTGTGCCACGACGCCGCCTACGTTGCCGATGCATAGCAACAAAGCTGCGACGAGCCGGTAGCGGCAACGACGAGGAGATACAGCAGATAGGAATGACATATCAAAGCGTTTTGGTTGACCTTTATTATTCTTTCTTCACACGTCCTTCGTTCCACACTTGACTAATCTTACGCCTTATCACCACCACATTGAGCATGCATACCACGGCACAGATGATGCCGCCTATGATGATGGCCGGCCAGAGGCTTCCATCGTCAAGGTTGGGGAAGAGCGCGGTGATGATGTCCATATATCGTGGACGTATGAGCGCCACTGCCAGTATGGCAATGATAAGCACCGCCACGTTGAGCACGATGGCCAGTCGCTGATAGGGTCGTGCCACGATGGCGGGGGGATAGCCGATGAGCAGCAGGTTGCGTAGCTTCTCGGCATTTTTCTGCACCAGCAGGTAGATGCTGAGCAGCAGCATGTAGAAGCTCATGGCAGCAATGAGCAGTCCCACGATGATGACGAGGGTGAGCACCACGCGGAGGAAGTAGGAGGTCTTTTCCGCGTCAAGGTTGTCGGTTTCCTCTTCATACTGGTTATCTTCCAGATAGGTAGCCAGTCGTTCGTCGGTGGGATTGTCCACCTTGAGTATAACGCGCGAGGGTGGTTGTGGGTCCTCGGTGCCGAAGGTGGCATTGCTCCAATCCATGAACGCCTGTGGCACGAGTATGGTATGGAGGCGTTTAGAGAAGCCCACCACCTTTCCTGCAAAGCGCTGCTGCCCCTGTCGGCCGTCGATGCGGATGGCAACATCAATCATGGAGAGTACGCCCTCGCTGATCTTAGGCAGCGACTTATTGTGAGCGAAACCGAAATTGTACATGTTGATATACACGCGCGGCAGTATGATAGGCACGCTGTCGGTGCCCGGACGGTAGGTCCATGCCTGCGTGTCGATGTCGATATACGCATCGGGCACACTTTCAAAATAGAGTTCCGACGAGAGCAGCTGCTGTCCGTTGATGCCCAGTTGCGCGTGCACATCGTAGGTGGTGTTGGTAAAGAATCCCATTTCACTGATGAAGGGTTGACTGCGCATGTCGTCGATTTCTTCCGCATCGAAGGTAGGTGTACGTCCGCTGAGGGTCGTTCCGGTGCCTATGCGTTTGTTGACCACGAGGTAGTTGGCATGCAGGAAGTTGTCTTCTCCGCTGAAGATGGCTGCTGTGTCGCGATAGAATTGGAATGCGAGCACCACGATGAGCATGCCGCAGAGATTGGCCAGTGCGAAACCTGCCAGTTGCAGCGGACTGACATGCTGGCGCAGCAGTCTCCCGATGAGGGTTGTGGAGTAGGTTGCCGACTTTTTCATAGCTGCAGTGTATGGTCGAAGTGTATGTCGAAGTGTTTGCCTATGCTTGTCACTATGAGTGCAGCCCCCTGCCGCCGCACCTCTTCTTCCACCAGTTGTGCCATCATGGCGGCGTTGGTGTCGTCGAGGTGGCTGATGGGTTCGTCAAGCACGAGGAAATCGAACGGCTGTGCCAGTGCGCGGATGAGTGCCACGCGCTGTTGCTGACCAAACGACATCTTGCCCACTGGAGCATCCCACTTGTCGGCAATGCCCAGTCGGTCGAACCACTCGCGCACGGTGGTTTCGGTGAGATGGCGGGTGAGTGCATTTTTTATCTCCACATTTTCGTGCGCTGTCAGTTCGGGGAAGAGGCGCAGTTCCTGGAAGAGCAGACTCACCTGTCGCTGTCTTACCTGTGTCCATCGCGGTATGTCGTAGGCGGCGGTGTCGTCAGCATCGAAACGCAGCGTGCCGCTATAGTCATTGCGGTAACCGAGCAGATAGCTGCAGAAAGTGCTCTTACCCTTACCGCTGTCGGCCAGCAGCAGACAGCTCTCGCCCTTGCGGAAGGTCACCTCCCGCCCCCATATCTCCGACGAGAGCGCGGGGAGCGTGCTGAACACGCGCGGCATAATGCGACAAAATTCAATCGTCTCCATATATATATAATAGGTGTGTGTAGCTCTTGCTAATGGGTTTTATCATCTTCGCCACGGTAGCCATGGCGTCTTTATCCTCTGTCCGCCCCATCTGTTTCAGGTTGACGAGCAGTGCCAGTCGTGCCTGCTGCAGTGCCCTGATGTCAGTGGCTGCCACATGGTCGGCCAATCTGTTCTTGCCTTTCCCGTCGTTGGGTCGTGCAGTGCCGATGTACAGGCGCTGCGGAGCATAGAGTCCGAAGCATAGCGTCTGTCGGCGGTCGCCCCGCTCGTCGCTCTTTGTAGTGGTGAGCACAAAGTGTCGCTGGCCCTTTCCACGCTCGTCTGCCGTGGTGGTCTCGCTGAGTGTGGCTCCGGAGGGGGTCGACTGCATCCAGTAAGCCACGTCGCTGAGCCATTGTGCATGCTTTAGCGGTGCGGTGAGCAACAGGCGTTGTGCCTGCGTACAGTCGCTGCCCAGTTGCAGGTGGCATGTGCCATCGATGCTGCGTATGATGTTGTCGAGGTCGATAGCGGCGTTGGCGATGGTCAAAAGCGACTGCATGGCGGGGTTCTGGCGCAGGAAGGGCAGATACTGTGTGCCGTCTACATTGAACAGCATGTGTGCCGTTGCCGTGGCATCGTAGCGGTCGGGTTGCTGTGTGTCGATACGTCGCATAATGGCATGTGCTGCCTTCAGTCCTTTCTCCACCGTGGCATTGCGCGAGGTGATGGTTCCGTTGAGTCGCAGCGTGGTGGCCTGCTGCTGCATGTCGAAGGCCAGCACCACCTGTCGCGGGTCGCCCTGCTTGGGCAGTCCCATGGTGAAGAGTGCCGCTATGTTGTCGGGCAGTGCGAAGGCCTGCATTGCCACGCGTCCGAGTCCATCGTCGTTGAGTTGCAGCAACGACTCGTAGAGGGGACTCTGTCTCACACTTTTTTCCTTGTCTTGCTTGAGCAGCGTAGCCATCTGCTGCTGCATTGCCTGCTGTTGAGCTGCCACGATTGGACCCATTACGAGCAGTGCGTCGTCGCTCCACCCCATGAGCCACTTGTCGCTGTAGAGTGCGAACTGGCAGTTGCGCCACTCTACCGGTCGGGTAGCCTTCTTCATCGCCGTGCCGAGCACCTCTGCCGCATAGCGGGCGAAGTCGTCGGCATCGTCCATCTTCACACACAAACCGAAGGTGCCATCGGTAGTTTCGAAGAATATGGCAGGTCGGTCAGTGTCGAGTCCGCTGTTGTCGAATTGTTGCCATCCCAGCAGTTCTTCCACCAGTGCGGGCACCTCTTGCTGCATGCTACTGGCCAATGCAGGCAACTGCACCTCGGCCAATGCCGACACCTTCTTGGGTATGGCATTGATGTAGTCGTCGTCGGAGCACGATGTGAGGTGCGCAAATACACCTGCGAGCATCAGGATGGTCATTAGGTGTTTCATAGGTCTTGACATAGAGGTGAGGGCATTATGCGTGTGTTATTCTGTTGTGCAGGTTCATCATCATGTGTCCAACGAGTGCTGCTGTCTCTGTACGCAGTCGGCTTTCGCCCAGTGTCACGGGCAGAATACCATGTTGCACTGCGCTTTCCACTTCATCGGTGGCGAAGTCGCCCTCGGGTCCTACCATGAGTGTGAGTCGCTGGCATTGCGGGTGCTCACCGAGCCACCGGTGCAGGTCTTGGCGCGGTTGTTCGTTGTAGCAGTGTGCTATAAAGGTGGCGCTGTCATTGCCATGTGTGAGAGTCTGTGCTACCTGCTGTTGCACGAATTGCCCGTAAGGCATCATGTCGTTGATTTTTGGCAGGTATGCGTTACGGCTCTGCTTCATGGCTGCCACCACGATGTTGCGCATGCGGTCGAGACGCAGGGTGGTACGCTCTGAGAAGCGACAGCGCAGGAAGGTCACCTCGTCGATGCCTATCTCTGTGGCTTTCTCCAGCAGCCACTCTATGCGGTCGATATGCTTTGTGGGTGCTATAGCCAGGTGCACATAGCCTGTCCATGTGCGTTGCATGTGCTGTGTCGCCACGATACGGTAGGAGCAGTGCTTGTTGGAGACCTCGTCGACGACGGCTTCCAGCTGCTGTCCTTCACCGTCGAGCAACCACAGCGTGTCGCCCTTCGTCATGCGGAGTGCGCGCACGGCATGGCGTGCCTCGTCGGCGGGCAACTCGCCCGTCTCGGCAGCATGGGGTACGTAGAAGGTGTGTCGCTCTTTCATGGTGGTGAGGGGCTACTGTTGTTGTGTTTCTGTTGTCGTTGCATCGGCATTGCGTCGTCGTATCTCGTCGCGCAGTCGTGATGCTTGTTCAAATGCCTCATCGTCGATGGCCTGCTGCAAGGCCTCTTCCAGCATGTGCAGTGGCAGTGAGTTGAGCGGTATGCGCACGCTCTGCCCATTCTCTTGCAGGGCGATGCTCTGCCGGCGGAAGAGGTTGTCTTCAATATATATAGGAATGTCGCTCACCAGTGCCAGCAGCACGGCATCGCTGGCGCGCAGGGCATAGGCGGTGCTGTGGGTCTCGTCGTAGAGAAACACCACGTACTGCTCGTCCTGCATGTTGCTGAAGAGTATGCGATAGGTGGTGTCGTCGCGGCGGCGTATCACTGTCCACAGCACCTCGGGCAGCTGCCGTGCGGTGTCAACGCCTTCCATCTGGCGCTGTTTGATGTGTTCCACCATGCGTCGTTCGCACACGATGGAGATGCCTCGCCTACTTTCGCGGTCGATGAGCAGTATCACACCGAGGTCGTCGGCGCCGGCTATAGTGTTGGCATCCAGAAAGTAGAGGCGTGTCATGGCATTGGGAGTATCTGTGCGTGGCGTTGTGAGTAGTCATCCCCGATGCCTTGCAGTGCGGCATCGGGGATGTTGTCGTTGCATGTGTACGGTTCTATCCTTTCAGGTGCTCCTTCTTGGGATGGAAGAGCAGTGCGAAGAGTATGCCTACCACGAGAGCATAGCCTGCGAAGATATACCAGCATGTAGACCAGTCGCCTACGGTGCATCCGCTGGCTACGTCGTAGTGCGTCTTACTGTTGATGATGGCCTGCGCTCCGAGGGTACCTATGGTGGCGCCTATACCGTTGGTCATCAGCATGAAGAGTCCCTGCGCACTTGAGCGTATCGACATGTCGGTGCTCTTTTCCACGAAGAGCGACCCCGAGATATTGAAGAAGTCGAATGCCACGCCGTAGACGATGCAGGAGAGCACAAAGAGCAGCACGCCTGGCATGCCGGGATTGCCTGCTCCGAAGAGTCCGAAGCGGAGCACCCATGCAAACATGGCGATGAGCATCACGTTCTTGATGCCGAAACGCTTCATGCAGAACGGAATGAGCAGTATGCAGAGCGTCTCACTGATTTGCGACAGCGAGATGAGCATGTTGGAGTGTTGCACGCCGAAGGTGTCGGCATACTGCGGTTCTGCACCGAAGCTGAAGATGAAGGTATTGGCAAAGCCGTTGGTGATTTGCAGGCTTACGCCGAGCAGCATGGAGAAGATGAAGAACACTGCCATCTCCTTGCGTTTGAACAGTGTGAAGGCACGCAGACCCAGTGCCTCGACAAACGACTTCTTGTCGCCGCTCTTGTTGATGGGGCAGTTGGGCAGTGTGAACGACAGTCCGAAGAGGATGATGCTCAGCACACCGGAGGTAATAAACTGGTTTTGGTTGTCTTGGAATCCTGTAAGGTCAACAAACCACATGGTGAGAATGAATCCCACTGTTCCGAAAACGCGTATGGGTGGGAATGCGCTTACGGGATCGAGGTTGGCTTGTGTAAGCGCGTTGTACGACACCGAGTTGTTGAGTGCCAGTGTGGGCATGTAGAATGCCACGCTGATGGTGTAGAGCAGGAAGAGTATTCCGAACTTCACGTTGCCTGGTCCTGCCGAGAGGCCATACATGGCTGCGGCTATCATAAACGCACCTGCGATGAGGTGGCAGAGTCCGAGCAGGCGCTGGGCAGGAATCCAACGGTCGGCCACGATACCCATCAGCGCGGGCATGAAGATCGACACGATGCCTTGCACACTGTAGAACCAGCCTATCTCGGTGGAAAAGCCCAGGTTGCTCAGGTAGCGACCCATGCAGGTGAGATAGGCACCCCAGACGGCAAACTGGAGGGCATTCATCAGCGTAAGCTGAATTTTCAGATTGAGAGAGTTTTGCATAACAGTTTGATATTTGTTTGTAATTAGTTTTTCATTTTACTGTCGGTCTTCACTTTTTCTTCTCCACACTGAAGCGGTAGATGGTGGTAGAGGAGTACGTTTCTCCGGGTCGCAGCACGGTAGAGGGATAGTCCTTGCAGTTGGGCGAGTTGGGATAGTGTTGCGGTTCCACGCAGAAGGCGCTGCGACGTGGATAGGCGATGCCATACTTGCCTTTCACCTTTCCGTCGAGGAAGTTGCCTACGTAGAACTGCACTCCCGGCTCTGTCGTCATCAGCTCGAGTGTGATGCCCGTGGCGGGCGATGTGGCTCGCAGTGCTACCTTCTGCAGGTCGCCGCCTGTGGTGAGCACATAGTTGTGGTCGTAGCCGTGACCGTTCTTCAGCTGCGCGAAGTCGGCATTGATGTCTTGTCCGATGGCTTTGGCTTTGCGGAAGTCCATCGGCGTGCCTTCCACCTTCATCAACGTGCCATCAGTCATGAATGTCGAGTCGATGGGCGTGATGGCATCGGCGTTGATGGTCATCACGGTGTTGAGAATGTCGGTTGCTCCGTCACCGTTGAGGTTGAAGTAGCTATGGTTGGTAAGGTTCACGATGGTTGGCTTATCGGTGGTGGCGGTATATTCCACCTTCAGCTCGTTGTTGTCGGTGAGTGTGTAGAGCACCTTCACTTCGAGTGTTCCGGGAAATCCTGCCGTGCCGTCTTCGTCGGTGAGTGTCAGCGCCAGTGTCTGGTCGTCCATCTGGTTGCCGTTCCACACGCGGTGGTGATATCCCACATCTCCTCCGTGCAGGCAGTGCCCGTAGTTGTTTTGCGGCAGTTGGTATTCCTTGCCGTCGAGTGTGAACCGTCCGTTGGCAATGCGGTTGCCGTATCGTCCGATGAGTGCTCCGAAGTTGCCGTCTATGTGCACATAGTCGGCCAGCGAGTCGTGTCCGAGCACCACGTCGCGCATCTTTCCGTCGCGGTCGGGCACGAGTATTGCCACGATGCGTCCGCCGTAGTTGGTCACCTGTACCTCCATGCCGTTCTTGTTGCGCAGGGTGAACAAGCCAACCTTCTTTCCTTGCAGGGTGTCTTCAAAATTTTCGCCCTTCACGCCGAGTTGTTCGGCAGTAGACTTCTTCTCGCCGCAGGCACCCATCATGAGGGCGGACAGCACTACGGCTGCGAGTAGCTTCATTGTCTTCATGGTTATGGTATGCTATGGATTACTCTCTGGTTGATACTGCGCAGGCGTTGTTCGTCCATCTTCACCACCTTGCGGTCGTAGGTCATGATGCCGTTCACCTCCACTTCGCAGTCGGTGGTCTGTGTGTATACGCCGCCGCAGTAGCCCTTGTGTGCCAGGTCGATGAGCATGTCGGCCAGCTCTTCATACTTATCGGTCACCTCCTTGCTACTCTTGTATTGCACATAGCCCCAGTTGTCTTTTGACTCCACCCACACATGGCCTTCTATGGGGAGTCCGATGCCTCCGTACTCACCCATCACGTTGGCGCGGTTGCCGTCGAAAAGGTGGCACTTCGGTTCGGGGTAGTTGTGCATGTCTGTGATGTCGCCGCAGTCGTAGATATTTCCTCCGCTGGCCGGGTTGATGAGGTGGTAGGGGTCGTACTGCTTTGTCCATGCCACCACTTCATCGGTCTTAAACTGTCCCCATGCTTCGTTGAAGGGCACCCACACGGCGATGCAGGGATGTGAGCGCAGCTCGTCGATGATTTCCTTCCACTCTTTGTAGAAGTTGGCCTCACTCTCTGCCGAGCGTCGCGACGGTGTGCCGTTGTAGTATGTCGGCGAGGTGGGTTGCCAGCGCTGGTTGTTGCTGTAGTCGCCGCTGGGCATGTCTTGCCACACGATGATGCCCACCTTGTCGCAATAGGCATACCACGTACGCGGTTCCACCTTCACGTGCTTACGTATCATGTTGAATCCCCACTGCTTGGTCTTGTCAATATCGTAGATCATCGCCTCGTAGGTGGGTGGTGTGTATAGTCCGTCGGGCCACCATCCCTGGTCGAGCGGTCCGAAGTGGAAGATGTCTTTGTTGTTGAGTTGCAGCCGCACGTAGCCGTCGGCATCGCGTCGTGTCGATACTTTGCGCATGGCCACGTAGCTCTTCACGCGATCGAGTGTGCGTCCGTCTTGTGAGAGCACCACCTCCATGTCGTAGAGGTTGGGGGCATCGGGACTCCACAGGCGGAATCCTGCCGGCATGTCCACCGTCACCTTCTCGCCCGCCAGTGCCTTGCCGCTGGCTATCACCTTGCCTCCGTCGAGTATACGCACCTCGGCCAGCGTGGGTTGCTGCGCATTGCTGCTGCGCACGTCAATCTCTACAGTGCCGGCATCGATGTCGGGCACGGTCACCATGTCGGCTATATGCGTGCGCTCCACGGGTTCCATCCACACCGTCTGCCATATGCCGCTCACGGGAGTATACCATATTCCGTGGGGTTTCATGCGCTGCTTACCCACTGGCTGAAAGCCGCGCTCGGTGGCATCGGCCACGCGCACCACCACCTCGTTGTCGCCCTTCTGCAGGGCAGCGGTGATGTTGAGTTGGAAGGCGGTGTACCCTCCGGTATGACTGCCCACCTTCACGCCGTTCACCCACACGTCGGCGCGCCAGTCGACGGCATCGAAGTTGAGCAGCACGTCCTTACCCTTCCATGCCGCAGGTACAGTGAAGGTGCGACGATACCACAGTTCGTGCTTGTCGTCAAGCGAGCGCCCCACACCCGACAGGCTCGACTCCACACAATAGGGTACAAGTATCTTGCCTTCCCACTGCGAGGGACGCCGTGAACCTTTTTCGCTGATGGCATAGTCCCACAGTCCGTTGAGGTTGTTCCACTCTCCGCGCTGCAGCAGCGGACGCGGATACACGTTCCAAGGCTTATCGGCTGTGAGACTCTCGCCCCACTGCGACTTTATCTTATCGCCCACCGGCGACCACGACTGAGCTGCGACAGACAAGCTCACACAGCATAGCATAGCGAGAGCCATACACTGACGGTACATCTTTTTCATATTTGATTTAGGTTATGGTGTTTAGTGTCGGGGCACACTTGGTTGTGCACGTATCTTTCGCGCAAAGTTAGGCAAAACTCCACACCATGCCAACTTTCGCTGCTCTTTTTTGCTCTACAACAGCGAACTTACGGTCTTTTGAACTGAAGAGGTGCATTTTTGTTCCTCCACATTGAACCAAGACTTAGCATCTGAGACAACACACGTACATTGCTCAAAAGATGATTCTCATTTTTTGCCTGCACGCTTGCACTAACGCACCTAAACCGCTGACTTCCAGCCTCCTGTAAGGTGCAGGCAACTTTTTTGCCTACACTGTGCTTGCACTCCAGCGGAGAGGGGGGGGGGAGAAAGGAGGCGGAGAGAAGGCAAAGTGCAAGCACAGTGCAAGCAAAAAAATCTGCTTGCACTTCGCAACATACTGACCATCAGTGCACTTATAGTGCTTAGTGCAAGCGTGCAGGCAAATTACGAAAAACTTTTTCTGTGGCAGGATGGCAAGTATTGTCTCATTGCACTCCAACTGTTGCCTAATTGCATTGCAACTGTTGCCCAATCACCCTGCAATTGAGGCCCAATCACACTCCAACTGTTGCCCAACCGCACTGCAATCGGGCTACACTTGCAAAGAGGGTGAGGAGTGTACGAATAAAAGGTGAGAAAACGTGCTGTTACTGAAAAAACTCACTATCTTTGCCGCGTAAATAAAATAGGGTGTGCCTTGCTGGCATGCTCCGCTTGCTTATGAACAATTCTGATGCCCTCTCCCGCACAGCCGGCAGTAGCCGCAAGCCGCGCAGCCGCGACCGGCACTTTGCCATACGCCAAGTGCTCAACATCATCTTCATGCTCATGGCCGTCGTGGGCGTATGCCTCTACCTGCTGAGTGATAAGACAGTAGGCACCATCGTGGTGCTGATTGCCATCGTGGTGAAGATGGCCGAATGCGTATTGAGAATGCTACGATGAGACGCCTGCTACTATCCCTCACCCTGCTGCTGGGCTGCGGCGCGATGCTGCATGCCCAAAATGACCTGGTGCTGCAAAATACCGAAGACACGCCACAACCAGGACAACGGCGCAAGATAGTGTCGGACAGTGTGCAGAGTCAGCACAAGCAGGTGCCCAAAGGGCTGAAGACCTGGACCGTGGACCCCATCTTCGGCGAGATGACGGAGGTAGAGCCCGACACGATGTCGTATCTCTTCCCCAACACCGTATTCACCAACGGTATATATGGCGACTACAACACCACGGGCAACCTGGGATCGCCACGCATCAACCGCATCTTCATCGACCGTGAGCCGGCATCAGACTTTATCTTCACCGACCCCTACAGCTATGGCATCATCGCCCCTGAGGACTTCCACTTCACACAGACCTACTCGCCGCTGACCAACCTGAGCTACTTCACCTGCGGCGACCGCACCAACGGCGAGGACCACCTGCGGGCACGCTTCGCCGTGAACGCAGGAAAGAAGTTTGGCGCCGGATTCCTCTTCAACTATCTCTACGGGCGCGGATACTACCAGTATCAGAACACATCGCTGCTCGACTACACGGTGTATGCTTCCTACAGGGGCAAGCACTATCAGGCGCACCTGCTGGCATCGGCCTATCACCAGAAGCAGGCCGAGAACGGCGGCGTGGCCGACGACAACTACATCACCCACCCCGACAGCTACGCCGAAGACTTCGGCGAAGACGAGATACCTACCGTACTGACCCGCAACTGGAACCGCAACGACCACCAGCGCGTGTTCTTCACCCACCGCTACAGCCTGGGCTTCAGCCGCACGGTGCCGCTGACGGAGGAAGAGCGCAAGGCGCGGCAGTTTGCCATCGATGCCGAGCGCGAACGCCAGGAGGAAAAAGAGCGCGAAGAGGCTCAGAAGCAGGCCGAACGCGAGGGACGACAGTGGGACGAAGCAGAGTTTCGCCGACAGCAGCAGCAGAAAGCAAAGACGAGAAACGCCGGCGAGACACCTATCGCCGACAGCAACGGCGAGCGCATAGTGGCCAACAGCGTGGCACAGGCCGACAGCCTGGCCATGACCATGACCGGCAACGTGGCAAACAACGCCGACACGGCATGGACGAAGGAAGTGTTTGTGCCAGTGACAAGCTTCATACACACACTGGAACTGAAAAACCACAAGCGCATCTATCAGGCCTACCAGACACCCGAAAACTTCTATGCCAACGAATACTACAACGTGGGCAAGCTGACAGGCGACTCCATCTACGACAACACCACCTACTTTGAGATGGACAACACCTTTGCCGTAGCCCTGCTCGAGGGCTTCAACAAATGGGCAAAGGCCGGGCTGAAGGCTTATGCCACCCACATACTTCGACAGTATAAGCTGCCTGACGGCACCGGACGAATGGGAAAAACCAACGAGCACGCCCTGTACGTGGGCGGTGCACTGTCCAAGCGCGAGGGCAGAGCCTTACACTACAACGTCAATGCAGAGTTCGGCGTGCTGGGCGACGATGCGGGCGATATGCAGATTGACGGCGAGGCCGACCTCAACATTCCCTTCCTGAAAGACACACTGAGCATAGAGGCCGATGCCTTCTTCCGCCGGTCGAGTCCCGTGTTCTACTACCGCCACTTCCACGCGCGCCACTTCTGGTGGGACGACGAAGACCTGGACGGCACCAACCACGCACACGTGGGGCTGCAGCTCAGCTTTCCGAAGACAAAGACACGGCTGAAGGTGGCATTCGACAGAATAGACCACTACACCTACTTCAACCACACCTACACACGTCACGACGACTACACACACACCGCCAACGCTATCAGCGTGCAGCAGCATGCGCCGGCAGTGAGCATCCTCACACTGCAATGGGCACAAAACCTGCGACTGGGACCGCTTCACTGGGAAAACATCGCCACACTGCAGACCAGCAGCGAAGAGAAGGTGATAGGCGTGCCCACACTCAACCTCTACACCAACCTCTTCGTGCGATTTAAGATAGCCAAAGTGCTGCACTGCGACTTCGGAGTAGATGCACGCTACTTCACCAAATACTACGCACCGGCCTACATCCCGATGATAGGACAATATGGAATAGCACAGGTGCAGACCACCGACGACAACGGCACCTATACCACACAGGAGAAGATTGGCGGACATCCCTACGTAAACATCTACGCCAACTTCTTCCTGAAGCATACGCGTTTCTTCGTCATGCTGAGCCACGTGAATGCCGACATGGGCAGCCGCAACTACTTCATGACACCCCACTATCCGCAAAACTCGCGCGTGCTGCACTTCGGCCTGTCGTGGAACTTCTTCAACTAACCCTCACCATGAAACAAAAGCTCATTCCCCTGCTGGTGCTGGCCCTCATGGTGGCGGGTCTGTGCGTGCTCACCGCAGCGCGACAGCAGACAGCCCATACCGAGCAGCACAACACCAGTACACCACCGACGGAGCAGCCTGACCCACTGACAGCCATGCCGCCACAGGCACATCCGCACATCAACGTTGTGATTCTGGGCGACTCGCAGACGTGGATAGGTGGCGACAACTGCGACAAGCCGCGCGGATGGAACAAGTGGTTCTGCGACCGCTTCAGCCCCAAGAGCTGCAAAAGCTACGCCCGCAGCGGCGCCACGTGGACCAACACACCACAGACCGTGGCCAACACCAAGGAAAACGTCGGCGTGCTGGGCGACAACAACGTGATATACAATCAGGTTCAGCGTCTGAAAGAGTCACTGGCTGACGGACGACAGGCGGTGCCGCAACTCATCATCGTCTATGCCGGCGCCAACGATGCGTGGTTTGGCAGCAAGCGCCCCCACCGCTTCGACAAGCGCGCCGACGAGGTGGACCTCGGCTCGACGAGCACGCTGACGACGCTGCCCCCAGCACAGATACTCACCCTAGCTGAAGCAGTGTGCCACAACTGCCTGCTGCTGCGACAGCTGTGCCCAGAGGCGCAGATAGTGATGCTCACACCCATGCAGATGACCAAGGTGCCGACAGACATGGTGAGACGCGTGGGCGACATCATAGCCGACTGCGGACAACGCCTCGACATCAACGTCATACGCCTCGACAAGCACGGCAGCGTCAACGCCATGCAGGAGAAGAAAGCCTTCAGCATGACCACCGACGGCGTGCACACATCGGAGCGCGGCGCACAGAAGAATGGCTACTACGTGGCAGAACAGATACAGCAGATGCTGCAACATAACCACACAGCTCAAACTCCCAATAAAAAGTAAACAGGACTTTGAGCTCTGCTCGCCTGAGCACCTACGGAACGCAAGAAACAGTAAATAGTGAAACAGTAAATACCCATGGTATTCTCCGACCTCTTTTTTCTCTTCGCCTTCATCCCAGCCTTTGCCCTGCTCTACCTGCTTGGCACACTCATCGACAAGAAGTGTCTGCCTGCTGTGGCAGGTGAGGCTTCGTGCGTTGTGCGCAACAGCGTGCTGGTAGTGTTCTCCCTGCTCTTCTATGCGTGGGGTGAGCCTATGTACGTGTTTCTGATGCTGGGCAGCGTGCTCATCAACTTCATCGCCGGCCGTATCATCGACAGACAGCAACAGCACCGCAAGGCTGCGCTCGCCGTGGGCGTGACGGTGAATATACTCATCCTCGCCACATGCAAGTATCTGGGCTTCTTTGCCACACTGCTCAACGACATGGGACTGCCCGTGCCCGTACCGCAGATAGCTTTGCCCATAGGCATCAGCTTCTACACCTTCCAGAGCATTTCCTATCTGGTGGACGTGTACCGCAAAGAGGCACACGCACAGAAGCGATACATTGACCTGCTGCTCTACATCTCAATGTTCCCGCAGCTCATCGCCGGCCCCATCGTGCGCTACGACACCGTGGCACGCGAAATCAACCACCGCCATGCCAGCTCGTCGGACGTGGCAGAAGGCATCTACCGCTTCATGCTCGGACTGGGCAAGAAGGTGATTATAGCCAACCAGCTGTCGACGATAGCCACGCAGTTTCTGGCCGACGGCTTCTCACAGCTCACCACGGCCGGCGCATGGGTAGGCATACTGGCATTCACCTTCCAGATATACTTCGACTTCTCGGGCTACAGCGACATGGCAATAGGCATCGGCCGCTGCCTGGGTTTCCACTTCAAGGAAAACTTCGACCACCCCTACTGCTCGCGTACGGTGACGGAGTTTTGGCGCCGGTGGCACATGTCGCTGGGCAGTTTCTTCCGCGACTATGTGTATATTCCTCTCGGCGGCAACCGACGGCATCAGTGGTTTAACATCGCCGTGGTGTGGGCACTGACAGGCTTCTGGCACGGTGCGGCGTGGAACTTCCTGCTATGGGGATGCTACTTCGGCGTGCTGCTCGTGATAGAGAAGCTGGTGATACTGAAGATACAACGCTACATCCCAGCTCCCGTGATGCACATCTACCTGCTGTTCATCGTCGTTTTTGGCTGGGGCTTGTTCTACTTCGACGACATGAGTCGCTACTTCCAGTTTGTGCCCACGCTCTTCGGCGGCGGCCACGAAGGTGCCTTCGTGATAGCCAAGAGTGCCGTGATGGACAAGTTCTGGATATGGATAGCCGCCATCGCCTTTGCCATGCCCATACGCAAATGGACAGGCATGCTTGCCGCCAAGGTGCTTGGCGAAGGCACCGCACGCTGCGAAGCCGTGGTGATGACAGGACGCCTCGTCATATCGCTGGCACTGCTCGTGCTCAGCGTAGCACTGCTCGTGGGAGCTACCAACAACCCATTCCTCTACACACGGTTCTGACACACACCACTACCCCACCCTGACACCCTACACCATATACAATATATGAGAAAGACTATCAACATCATCTATATCACCGTCGTCGGCATCGTGTTTGGCACCTTTGCCGTGGTGTTCACCACCTTCTCGCGCCCCACCTTCTCAGAGTTGGAGCGTCGGGAACTGGCCACCTTCCCCGAGTTCAGCACCGAGAAGCTCTTCAACGGCACTTTCACCGACAGCGTGTCGAAGTGGTTCAGCGACAGCGAGCCCTTCCGCGACAAGCTGCTACAGCTCAGCCTGCAGTTTTCCGACTGTCTGAAGATAGGCAAGGGCGAGAGCAAGATTACCTTCCACGCTGCCGACGCGCCGCCCCCCGGCGAGGAAGAGATGGCAGCCGAAGACAAACTGACGGCGAAAGACAACCGAGTGGTGCACGACTACAACAACGAGGTGAACGCTGACGACAAAGCCAAGATAGCCCACCGCGGCATCATCGTCGTGGGCGAAGTGCCGCACGTCAGGGCGCTGATGGCTTATGGAGGCACCGACCAGGGAGGAGTGCCCTATGCCAACGCAGCCAATAAATACAAGCGCACCTTTGGCGACAAGGTCAATGTCTATTGTATGGTAGTACCGACAGCCACCGACTATTACCTGCCCAAGGAAGCCAAAGACGCCAGCAAGCCGCAGGCACCGACCATCAATAATATCTACGCCCACTTAGACAAAGACGTAAAAGCGGTTGACGTGTACACTATTCTTGGCGTGCATGCCAAGGAGGATATCTTCCTGCGTACGGACCATCACTGGTCGCCGCTGGGGGGATACTATGCCGCGAAGCAGTTTGCCAAGGTGGCGGGCGTTCCATTCCGCGACACTACTGCCTACCAACGGCATGTGGTACACGGATATGTCGGAACGATGTACGGCTACTCCAAGGACATCGCCGTGAAGAACTCACCCGAGGACTTTGTGTACTGGACACCGAAAAAGATAAAGTATACCACTACCTACATCAACTACCGCGTGAACAAGGACTTCAAGGTGACGGGCGAGAGCGGTCCGGTGAAGGGCGACTTCTTCGTGCACTATCCCGACGGAAGCAGTGCCGCCTACTGCACATTCATGGGCGGCGACTCGAAGATAACGCAGGTTCGCACCGCTACGAAGAACCACCGCAGGCTCATCATACTGAAAGACTCCTACGGAAACACGCTGCCCGGATGGCTGTTCTACTCCTTCGAGGAGATACACGTCATCGACTCGCGATACTTCACCAAGAACATGGTGAAATATGTGGAAGAAAACAAGATTACCGACATTCTCTTTGCCAACAACATATTCAAGGCATATTCGGGCACGATATGCAAGGAGTATGAGGCATTCCTGACACAATAGTTGGAAACATCACATGCACAAGACATAGTGCGTCATTTGCAAAATAAAGGGCAGCGTCGCGACATACAACACATTTCGCGACGCTGCCTTTGTTGTTCGTATAGCCGTCTTACTTCTGAATGGCTTCCACTCCCGGCAGCACTTTGCCCTCGATGGCTTCGAGGAGTGCTCCGCCGCCGGTGGAGATGTAGGACACTTGGTCAGCGAGACCGAACTTATTGATGCATGCAACGGAGTCGCCTCCTCCTATGAGCGAGTAGGCTCCCTTGGCAGTGGCGCGAGCGATGGCCTCGGCGATGGCGCGCGATCCGCCTGCGAAGTTGTCCATCTCGAAGACACCAGCCGGTCCGTTCCACAGTATAGTCTGCGCACCCTCGATGGCTTCGGCAAACTGTCTGGCTGTATCTGGGCCTATGTCCATGCCCATCCATCCGTCGGGCACGTTGTCGAAGGGGCATACCTGCGTGTGGGCATCGTTACTGAATTTGTCGGCCGCCACACAGTCGGTACCGAGAATGAGGTTGACACCATGCTTTTTTGCCTCGGCGATGATGTCGAGCGCGAGCTGCAGCTTGTCGTCTTCGCAGAGCGAGTTGCCAATGTGCCCTCCCATGGCTTTGGCAAAGGTGTAGGTCATGCCGCCGCAGAGGATAAGGTTGTCCACTTTTGTCATCAGGTTTTCGATGATGCCTATCTTTGTCGACACCTTACTGCCGCCCATGATAGCGGTGAAGGGGCGGCGTATGTTGTTGAGCACGTTATCGACGGCTGCCACTTCCTTCTGCATCAGCAGTCCGAGCATCTTATGTCCCGCATCGAAGTAGTCGGCCACCACTGCTGTGGAGGCATGGCGACGATGTGCGGTGCCGAAGGCATCCATCACGTAGCAGTCGGCGTAGGCTGCCAAGGTCTGTGCAAACTGTTTCTGGCGCTCCTTCATCTCCTTCTTGGCAGCGTCGTAGGCGGGGTCTTCTTTCTCTATGCCGACGGGTTTGCCTTCCTCTTCAGGATGAAAGCGGAGGTTTTCGAGCAACAGTGCCTCGCCCATGGGCAGGCTCTTGGCTTCGTGCAGCGCGTCGGCGCTGTCTGCAGCGAAGTGTACCTTAGTGCCGAGGTGGCGTTCAACGTCGTCAACAATTTGTCGGAGCGACAGTTTGTCGTTGACTTTTCCCTTGGGCTTTCCCATGTGCGACATGATGATGGGACTTCCTCCGTCTTCAAGGATTTTCTTGAGCGTCGGCATGGCACCTCGTATTCGTGTATCGTCGGTGATATGTCCTTCGGCATCGAGTGGAACGTTGAAGTCGACGCGAACGAGTGCTTTCTGTCCGTGGAAGTTGTAGTCTTGGATGTTCATGGTAGTTGAGTTATTTGGTTGTTTCGTCATTGTTTGTCCGTGGTGGTATGCAGTGTTTACAGCGGTACGGTGGAAGTATGCCCGAGGAGCGGTGTGGACCAAAGCTGCTTACAAAGTTACGGCATTAGTTTGCATTTGTGCAGCGAAAGGCTGGAAAAAATGATGTGCCTGCCTGTTCATTGGGGAACAGCCGGAAGGCAAAATCAATGATATTGGTATTTTGTCATGGCATGTTTGTGAGGGCAGTGTTGCTGTTTTGCTTTGTCTGCGTTGTGTTGTCGTGATGTCGTAGGGCGTAATTTATCTGCTATTGTTTGTCGTTTTGCCGGACATTGTCTACCTTTGTATATTGTTATCATTCGGATTGCTTCATGGTGCTATGGCGTTTACGGGTGGATAGGTGCTTTGATGCGGTCTGTGTATCGAGGATTATAATTTCAAAACAATATTATCTATTTATGAGACATTTTCTTACCGTTATGGCTATGGCCACGCTTACAGTAGGTGCTGTTGCTCAGAACAAGAGCGGTCTGCGCCAAGAGAATTTCGACAAGAGTGTTCGTCCTCAGGACGACTTCTACCAGTATGCCACGGGCGGATGGCAGAAAAACAACCCACTGCCCGCAGCCTACTCGCGCTTCGGCAGCTTCGACATGCTGCAAGAAGACAACAACAAACGCATCAACGACATTCTGACCGACCTGCAGAAGAAAACCTATGCTGCCGGCACCACGGAGCGTAAGCTGTCGGACTTCTACAAACTGGCTCTTGACATAGACCGCCGCAACCGCGAAGGCATAGCACCCGTGAAACCGCTGCTCGACGAGATGGAAGCCGCCAAGACAAAGCAGGAACTGGAAGCTTTGCAACTGAAGTATGCCGTATTCGGCTATGGCGTGCCCTACGGCACAGGATTCGGAGCCGACGAGAAAAACGTGACGATGAACATCTACAACGTCAACCAAGGCGGACTCACACTCGGACAACGCGACTACTACCTGAACAACGACCCCGCTACAGTGAAGATACGTGAGGCCTATAAGGCACACATCGTACGCATGTTCAAGCTCTTCGGATTCACACAGGAGCAGGCCGAAGCCAAACGCGACGCCATCTTCCGCTACGAGACATCGATAGCACTCATCTCGAAGAGCCGCACCGAACTGCGCGACCCCGAAGCCAACTACAACAAGATGACGCTGGCGGAATTTAAGCAAAACTATCCCCACCTCAATCTCGAAGCCATGGCCAACGCCGAAGGCATACAGAGCCAGTACATACAGGAGATGATAGTGGGCCAGCCCAAGTTTATGGAAGGCATCGACAAACTCATCAACGCCCTCTCGGCCAACGACCTGAGAGCCTATATGGAGTGGGACGTGATAATGGGTGCTGCAGGCGTGCTGAGCGACGAAATCAGAGAAGCCAACTTCGACTTCTTCGGTCGCACCATGTCGGGACGACAAGAAGACTACCCGCTATGGAAACGTGCTACCAACCAGGTGCAGGGTGCCATGGGAGAAGCACTGGGCAAGATGTACTGCGACCGCTTCTTCCCCGCTACATCGAAAGCCAAGATGGAGACACTCGTGAAGAACCTGCAGATAGCACTCGGACAGCGCATCGACGCACAGCAGTGGATGAGCCCGGAGACAAAGAAAAACGCACACGAGAAACTCTCTACCTTCTACGTGAAGATAGGCTATCCAAGCAAATGGCGCGACTACTCGAAACTTGACATCGATCCCTCGAAGTCGTTCTATGAGAACATGCTCATGGTGCGTCAGTGGCGCAACGCCGTACACATAGCAGAGAAAGCAGGCAAACCCGTTGACAAGGAGGAGTGGTTTATGACCCCGCAGACCGTCAACGCCTACTACAACCCCACCACCAACGAGATATGTTTCCCCGCCGGCATACTGCAGTATCCCTTCTTCGACCCCGCAGCCGACGATGCCTTCAACTATGGTGCCATCGGCGTGGTGATAGGCCATGAGATGACCCACGGCTTTGACGACCAGGGACGTAAGTATGATGCCAAGGGATATATGAACGACTGGTGGACCGCCGAAGATGCCAAGGGCTTTGAACTGCGTGCCGACATGTACGACAAATTCTTCAGTGCCATCAAGGTGCTGCCCGACCTCAACGCCAACGGCCGCCTCACGCTGGGCGAGAACCTGGCCGACCACGGCGGACTGCAAGTGGCCTACTATGCCCTAAAGAACGCACTGCAGCAGAAACCGCTGAAAACCAAAGACGGCCTGACACCCGAACAACGCTTCTTCGTGGCTTACGCAGGTGTGTGGGGACAGAACATCACTGAACAGGAGATACGTAACCGCGTGAAAAACGACCCCCACTCACTGGGCGAATGGCGCGTGAACGGTGCACTGCCACACATCGACGCATGGTATGACGCCTACAACGTAAAACCAGGCGACAAGATGTATCTGCCCAAGGAGCAACGACTCGACCTGTGGTAAGACGAGTTGACAAGTTGACAAGTTGAACACCACTACAAATATGGTCTAAAGAAATTTAGGCCATATTTTTATGCTTTTACAATAGAAAAGCAATACCTTTGCACAATATTATGTCATCATCCTTCATTATGGAATTTACAGCACAACAAATAGCCAGTATCGTAGCGGGCCGGATAGAGGGCAACGCCGATACGAGCGTGCACACCTTTGCAAAAATAGAAGAGGCCACTGAGGGTGCCATCACCTTTCTGGCCAACCCTAAATACACCCACCACCTATACAACACCAAGGCCAGCATCGTACTGATAAACAACGATTTGAAACTTGAGCATGAGGTGCATGCCACCCTCATCCGCGTAGACAACGCCTACGACAGCCTGGCTAAGCTACTCCAACTCTACGAGAGTATGAAAGCACCGAAGAGCGGCAGTTCGCCTATGGCATGCATTGACAGCACTGCCATTATCGGTGAGGATGTCTACATAGGTCCCCTCGCCTACATTGGAGCAGGCGCACGCGTAGGAAAAGGCTCCAGAATATATCCCCACGCCTACATAGGCGACAACGTGACCTTGGGCGACAACTGCATCGTGTATCCTCACGCCACTGTGTACCACGACTGCCGCATTGGGCACCGCGTCATCCTTCACGCTGGGAGCGTGATTGGTGCCGACGGCTTCGGCTTTGCACCCAACGGTGACACCTACGACAAGATACCACAGATAGGCATCGTGACAATAGAAGACGATGTGGAGATAGGTGCCAACGCCTGCATCGACCGATCCACCATGGGCAGCACATATGTGCGCAAGGGAGTGAAGATAGACAATCTGGTGCAGATAGCTCATAACGTGGAGGTGGGCGACAACACCGTGATGGCAGCACAGAGCGGCATAGCCGGCAGCACTAAGATAGGACGTCACTGCATGATAGGCGGACAGGTGGGCATAGCAGGTCACTTGCACATGGACGCCTACACCACCATGGGAGCACAAGCAGGAATAACCAACTCTACAAAAAAAGAAGGCACCACCATACTTGGTGCTCCGGCCATCGATGCCAAGGCCTACATGAAGTCGTATGCCGTATATCGCCGACTGCCCGAGCTCTATGCCAAACTCAACCAACTGGAGAAAGAGTTGGCAATACTGAAAAACAAATAAATACGCACACACTTACTTCCCAACTATGATAAAGCAAAACACACTGAAGGGCAGTTTCTCGCTCTATGGCAAAGGTTTGCACACAGGTCTGAGTCTCACCGTAACCTTCAACCCCGCACCCGAAAATACAGGCTATAAGATACAACGCATTGACATGGAAGGCCAACCCGTGATAGATGCTGTGGCCGAAAAGGTGGTAGACACACAGCGCGGTACCGTGCTGGCACAAGGCGACGCACGTGTGTCGACAGTGGAACACGGACTGGCTGCCCTCTACGCCATGGGCATTGACAACTGTCTCATACAGGTAAACGGTCCGGAGTTTCCCATCCTCGATGGCAGCGCTGCCATGTATGTGGAAAAGATAAAGCAGGTGGGAGTAGAAGAGCAGAACGCCCCCAAAGACTACTACATCATCCGCCGCAAGCTGGAGGTGACCGACCCCGACAGCGGGTCGACCATCACCATACTACCCGACGACGACTTCAGCATCACGGCCATGTGCTCGTTTGAATCGAAGTTCATCAACAGCCAGTTTGCCTCCTTGGAGCACATAGAGCATTTTGAAGAGGAGATTGCCGCCGCGCGTACCTTTGTCTTCGTACGCGACCTGGAGCCCCTGCTCAATGCCAACCTCATCAAGGGCGGCGACCTCGACAACGCCATTGTCATCTACGAGATGCCCACCACACAGGAGCGCCTCGACAAGCTGGCCGACATGCTGGGTGCGCCCCATCAGGACGCAGAGACTCTAGGGTACATTCAACCCAAGCCGCTGGTGTGGGAAAACGAATGCACACGCCACAAGCTGCTCGACATCATCGGCGACATGGCACTCATTGGAAAACCCATCAAGGGACGCATCATCGCCACACGACCCGGACACTCCATCAACAACAAGTTTGCCCGACTCATGCGCAAGGAGATACGCAAGCATGAGATACAAGCTCCCATCTACGACCCCAACGAGGAACCCGTGATGGACAACATACGCATACGCGAACTGCTACCCCACCGTTATCCCATGCAGTTGGTTGACAAAGTGATAGCCATAGGTCCCACCAGCATCGTAGGCGTGAAAAATATCACCAGCAACGAACCCTTCTTCACCGGACACTTCCCCCAAGAGCCCGTCATGCCTGGCGTGCTGCAGATAGAGGCCATGGCACAGTGTGGCGGACTGCTGGTGCTCAACACTGTGGAAGAACCCGAACGATGGAGCACCTATTTCATGAAAATCGATGATGTGAAGTTCCGAAAGAAGGTGATACCCGGCGACACGCTGCTCTTCCGTGTGGAACTGCTGCAACCCGTGCGCCACGGTATCAGCTCAATGAAGGGCTATATGTTTGTGGGCGACCAAGTGGTGTCGGAAGCCACCTTCACAGCACAGATAGTGAAAAACAAGTAAACACCATACATGAACCAGATCAGTCCCCTCGCCTATGTGCACCCCGAGGCACAACTCGGCGACAACAACATCATCGGCCCCTTCTGCTTCATCGACCGCAACACCGTGCTCGGCGACGGCAACATGCTGCAGAACAGTGTCACTATCAACTATGGTGCACGCATAGGCAACAACAATGAGATAATGCCAGGAGCCAGTCTGTCCACCAAGCCACAGGACCTGAAGTTTCGCGGCGAAGAATCGGTGTGCATCATCGGCGACAACAACTCCATACGCGAAAATGTGACCATCTCACGCGGCACCGCATCGAAAGGCAAGACTGTCGTGGGAAACAACAACCTGCTGATGGAAAACATGCACATAGCCCACGACTGCGTGATAGGCAATGACTGCATCATAGGCAACTCCACGAAACTTGCAGGCGAGGTCATCGTTGACGACAAGGCCATCATCAGTGCCACCGTGCTGGTGCATCAGTTCTGCCGAGTGGGCAGCTACGTGATGGTGCAAGGCGGATCGCGCACCTCAATGGATATTCCACCTTATATCATAGCAGGAAAAGAGCCCATACGCTACGCCGGCATCAACACTATCGGCCTGCGCCGAAGAGGATTCAGCAACGAACTCATTGAACTGATACACAACGCCTACCGCACACTGTACAACTATAACGGCACACGCGCCGAAGCCATAGAAGAAATAAGGCGCACACTCACCATCACGCCCGAGATAGAATATATCATCGGCTTTGTGGAGTCGTCGCAGCGAGGCATCATCAAGTAAACATGTCCATCCCCCACAGTATGGACAACACCCTGATAGTACTCCTCGGCCCCACCGGCGTCGGCAAGACACAGTGCAGTCTGCGTCTTGCCGACGCTCTGCATGTGTCAGTGATCAATGCCGACTCGCGACAAATCTATGCCGAGATACCCATCGGCACGGCAGCACCTACGCCCGAAGAGTTGGCACACACGCATCACTACTTCGTGGGGACACACCACATAGGCGACTACTACAGTGCCTCGTGCTACGAACACGATGTGATGCAGCTGCTGCCACAACTCTTCAGTAAGAGCAAGTGGGCACTGCTCAGCGGGGGAAGCATGCTCTACATCGACGCCGTGTGCCACGGCATCGACGACATACCCACCATTCGCGATGATGTGCGCACACTGATGAAGCAACGGCTGGCAGACGAAGGACTCGATGCACTGGTGGCAGAACTGCAGCACCTTGACCCCGATCACTGGGCCATCGTAGACCGCAGCAACCCACGACGCGTACTCCACGCACTGGAGATATGCCACCAGACAGGGCACACCTATACCTCCTTCCGCACCAACACACGCCGACAACGACCCTTCCACATCGTGAAGATAGGACTCACCCTGCCGCGCGAACAACTCTATGAGCGAATCAACCGACGCGTAGACAAGATGGTGGCACAGGGACTCATTGAAGAGGCACGACGCATGTACCCCCTGCGAGCAGAAAATGCACTCAATACCGTAGGATACAAGGAGCTCTTCGCCCACTTCGACGGACAATGGACACTCGACGAAGCCATAGAACGCATCAAGGGCAACACACGACGCTACTGCCGTAAACAGCTCACATGGTTTAAACGCGACGAGAGCATCGCATGGTTTGCACCCACCGACACCGACGCCATACTTCACCATGTATACAACTCACAGCATGCAGACGCTTGAACTACTCGCGCCCGCCCGTGACTTGCTCACAGGGCAGACCGCCATCGACAATGGTGCCGATGCCGTTTATATCGGCGCACCACTGTTTGGCGCACGCGCAGCAGCAGGCAACACGCTTGATGACATTGCCACACTGTGCCAACATGCACACCAATATCATGCGCGCGTATACATCACGGTCAACACCATGCTGCGCGACGACGAACTGCCACAGGCCGCAGATCTCATCCATCAGCTCTACGAGCGCGATGTTGATGCCATACTCGTGCAAGACCTTCGTCTGCTGCGACAGCCCCTGCCCCCTATCGCCCTCCACGCCTCTACACAATGCGACAACCGCACCGCCGACGATGTGATGCGCCTATACCACTGCGGCATACGCCGTGTAGTGCTGGCGCGCGAGCTGTCGCTGCAACAGATAGCCGACATACGGCGTGCCGTGCCAGCCGACATGGAACTGGAAGCCTTCGTGCACGGCGCACTGTGCGTGAGCTACAGCGGCCGATGCTATGCATCTGAGCACTGCTTCGGACGCAGCGCCAACCGCGGAGCGTGTGCACAGTTCTGCCGCCTGCGCTTCACACTCGCCGACGCGCAGGGCAACGTCATCGGGCCCGAGGCCCACTATCTGTCGCTCAAAGACATGTGCCGCCTGCACGACCTGCAAGCTCTGGCAGAGGCGGGCGTGGTGTCGTTTAAGATTGAAGGCCGACTGAAAGATGCCACCTATGTGGCCAACGTCACAGCAGCCTATCATCAGGCGCTGTGCCGACTGGTGAGCCAAGCACCACATCGCTACCGACGCTCTTCGTTGGGACACGTCGACCACGGCTTCACCCCCGATGTGGAACGCACCTTCAACCGCGGCTATACTGACTACTTCCTGTATGGCAAACGCACTGCAGACATGTGGTCGCCACGCACGCCGAAGGCCATAGGACAAGCGGTGGCAACAGTCAGGCGCGTGGGAAAAGGATGGATAGAAGTGAACGCACGAGAAGGCATCAGCTTCAGCAACGGAGACGGACTGTGTTACTTCCTCGACGATGGCACGTTGCAAGGCTTTCGGGTGAACAATGCTACAGGGTATCGGCTGATACCTTTCCGCATGGACGACACCTTGCGTGTGGGCACAGAGCTCTACCGCACACAGGACGCCGCCTTCGAACAAAGCGTTGAAAAGTCAAAGAGCAAACGCGCCCTACCCATTAACATCGCTATAGCGCCCAACGACAACGGATATCGGCTCACAGCCACTGTGGAGCAGCCGGCAGAACCAACAGCAGTTAGCATCGACTACTCCTTCACGCATCAGCAGGCACAACGCCCACAAACCGACAACATGCAACGGCAACTGTCGAAATGGGGCAACACCATCTATCGCTGCAAACAGGTGAACATCGCACCGGCTATGGCCGACCACTTCCTGCCTTCCAGCACTCTGTCAGACATGCGACGACAGTTGGCGGACGAACTCGACAACCTTCTGGCAGCACAAGCAGCACGCTATCGGCAAGAAAGCCATGACTGTGAGACATGGAAGGAAGCAGATGCCGAGGCTCTCGCTGAAAGCATCCGCCGCATGCCACGCTCCTACGACGAAGCTCCACCCACCACACCGCTCATGGAGTGCCGTTTCTGCCTGCGCCAGGCTCTCGGAGGCTGCCGACGTCATCCGCTGACAGCGCAGGCAATGCCACCCATAGCCACACGCATCACACCAGGCACGGCACCGCTGACCCTGCAGCTGCCCAACGGACGACACTTCGGCGTACACTTCGATTGCCAAAAGTGCCAAATGTATATCACCAACAAATAATAACTCAACAGCTGATGGTGGAAGAACACGATGGAAGAAAGATAATGCTCTATGTACAATACCCGAATCTTTGTCCTGCTTAGCACTTTGACAATAGTGCTGTTGGCCTCGTGTCACCATGGTTCGCACACAGCCTACTACGCCAGTCCTTCCGACACGCTGGCAGCTGACGACAGCACCGACTGGCTGCCAGGACGCCACTACGACCGCAACTACAACTTCATAGTGCAGACAGACACGTTGTGGCTCTCTCCGCAGACCCCCGAAGAGGTGCTCGCCGACGTGCCCACCGACACCATGCCCGTGGAGCGCAACAGCATCGTAGCAGTGGTCGACTACCGTGTGATAGCCGCCGACAGTACCGACAGTGTGTGGCTACAGGTGGCATGCAGCAGCGAGCTCAAGGGATGGACACACGAGAGCACACTGCTGAAGCAAGTGTCGCCCGACGACCCTATCTCCCAATTTATTGACTTCTTCTCCGATACCCACCGCCTGATCGTACTCCTCCTGCTACTGGTCATCATGGCAGCCTATGTGTTGCGCATCAGCTCACGCGGCGAAGCCTTTCTCGTTCATTTCAAGGACATCAACACCTTCTATCCCACCCTGCTCACTCTCCTCGTCGCCACGGCAGCTGTGGTGTATGCCACCATCCAGCACTTCACACCCGACATATGGCAACACTACTACTACCACCCTTCCCTCAATCCCTTCACACAGCCGCCTCTCCTAGCACTATTCCTGGCACTGTTTTGGCTAATGGTGATCACCACGCTAGCCGCCATCGACGACGTGTTGCGCCTGCTCGTACCCTCGACCGCCGTGCTCTACCTGCTCGGTCTGCTGGTAGTGTGCGGCATTGTCTACGTGGTGTTCAGCCTCACCACACTCATCCTGATAGGCTATCCGCTACTTGTGGGCTATGCTACGTTTGCCCTGCGCCGCTACTTCCTGCACAACCGCACACACTACATCTGCGGACACTGCGGACAACGCCTTAAGCAAAAAGGACGCTGCCCGCACTGCAATGCCATCAACGAATAGCAGCGCTGGTAGAAAACCTGCCGTAAACAATAATAAAAGGGAGAGAGAGAAAAAAACTTCGCAAAAAGTTTGGTGTTGTAAAAAATAGCCATACCTTTGCATCCGCTATTCAGCAGAAGGTGCGTTAGTTCAGCCTGGTTAGAATGCCTGCCTGTCACGCAGGAGGTCACGGGTTCGAGTCCCGTACGCACCGCAAGAGAGCCTCCCTTCACGGGTGGCTCTCTTTGCTTTTTATGCCATAATTGTACGGTGGAACGTCCCCACCAGGATGAAAAACTTAATATTTGAGTTTGCTTACACCCTGTCAAAAAAGTCGGATGCCCCTTTATTTTACGAGTATCTTCTTTCCATTTACGATGTAGATGCCTTTGTGTAACTGCTGTTTGGTTACGCGTTGTCCTGTGATAGTGTAGTAGTATGAATTTGCTGGATTCTGTGTTGTAGTGATTTTGTCTTCCACTGTTGTGGTAGTATTGTCGTCGTCGATAATGATTTTGAAGGCTTTAGCGTCAGCGATGTCGTTAGCTGTAAGCATAGCCCTGTATGGCGGAACCCTTTCTCCTTTGTAGTAGAAGAATCCGAGCGTTCCGCTGCTGTTGTGTCCGAGTGTGAGAATATTTCCCCTTTCGGCATCTTCCTGATAAACGGGTAGTCCGTCGCGGTTGGAGCCGATAAGTAGGTTTTTCCACATGGGAAAAGGTTCGGGATGGTCGTTGCTGGGGAATAGTTTGTAAAGTCCTTGATTATCGGCAAAAAGGATTACGGGTGTCAGTTGCGGCACCTTGCATGTCGGGGTTTCTGTGCTGTCGGTCAGTCGAGTGAGGTGTGCCACGCCTTGTTCTTCGTCGGTTGTCGTTACGATGTATGGTATGACGCTTTGGGGCAATTCTATATCGAATCCGATGTATAGTGTTGCAGCTTTTGCATCTGAGATATTTAGCGGATAGTATCGCCGTATGCGATTGTCCTCAGCAAATTCCTCCCAGGATTCGTCATCGAGATAGCTGTCGAGTAGCGTCTGGTCGTAGGTAGCATCGTTGACATAGACAAGTGGCAGGTTTCCGTCGAGCGTTGCGATACCGTTTTCGTGCAGGTAGATGACGTCGTAGTAGTTGGGTGCGTTGATGAAGATGGTGTCGCAGTTGTTGAGGCGGTAGAGCGCTTCAGGCATGATTTCGCTGATGTCGCCGTTGAGAGTTGCCGCTCCGTTGCGTCCGTTGGGATATGCGATCAGTCTGTTATCGTTGTCGAGCAGGATACCGTCTCGCGACTTGAATCGGCTGTTGAACTTGTCGACGTAGATATTTTCGACTGCGGATTGGTAGAAAGGATGTTGTATCACTGTGTCGACCTTTGCGGGTAGCGTTACCTCCTTGAGTGATGTGCATCCTTGGAATGCGTTGCTGTGTATTGCGGTGAGGGCAAAGGGCAGGGAGATGCTCTGCAGTGCTGTCATTCCGTTGAGTTGCGATGTGAGTGCGGTGACGGCTTTGAAGTATCGGAACTCGGGGAAATGCTGTATGGTTCTGTTGTTTCGGAAGGCGTTAAGTGTTTCTTCGTTAGTGACTGATGCCACTTCGGCGAGGGTAATGACATGGTCGTGGTTTCTGTCGAATGCGTAGCATGCGTATCGAGCATTTTCGTCAACGAATGCTATTCCCTTTTCTACGGTGCCCATGTTTGGCGAAATTCCTACGATATGAACGTCGTTTCCATCGTCGGATGTGGCCGCGAGGAAGTGTTGGTAATCGAGCAGTTCATCAACACTTGCAGCCCTCATTGGTGTGATAACTCCCATGTCGGGATCGACTTCAAAGTAGATGTTGTCGTTGGCTGGTCGATACAGTGTCCAGTTGAGATTGCCGGGATTGAAGGTAGTCATTGCATTCATTCGCAGCAGATAGTCGTTTTCTGGCGGTGTGAAGGGTAGTGAGAGCATTTTTCCGATAGAAGTAGCTGCGAAGGTTTTGAGCATGGGATAGTATTCCTCTTCAATCTGCCAGCGTGTTGATTGTTGGAAATGCTGGTTGAGTTGTGGAATATCTTCGTCGTTGAATGTTGTTTTGAACGAGAATCGATATCCTCTCGGATAGTGGCAATCGATGAGACAGTCGCTATCGTCGAGCATTTGATTTTGCTCTTTGTGGAGATTGCCGTTGGCATCTGCCCATTGTCCGTAGAGAAAGATCGGTGCAAGTGCGAGGCAGTGTGTCACCTTGCCATAGTTGACGTTAGGTATTCTGCTGACAAAGGCCCCTGCTACCGATGCATGATTAAAGATGCTGACAGCTGCAACACAATCTTCGATGTTAGCGTTGGTGGCGTCGTTGGTGGTTCCTACTCTTCCGCACAGCCCGCCAATATATACGGGTCGTCCGATAAAGCCGTCGTAGATGCGTGGTGGTAGCACTTGCATGCCATTAATGGCCCCTTGTGCGATACAGTTTCGTATTGTTCCGTTGCATGTTCCAGCTATGACACCTATAGCAGTGTTTTGCCCCTGACATGTTGATGAGTTCCCTGGCAGTTGCGCCTGTATGAGCGCATCGGTGACAGCGAGATTTTCAACTGTGGCATTGGCGTTGACACTGCCAAAGAGCCCATAGTTGCAATTGCTGTCGTCTTGCCATACGTAGGCATAGAGTCCTCTGACGCAGTGTCCTGTGCCGTCGTAGTGCGCATTCCATTGCGTGTTTTTAAACCATAGCGTGCCTGCGGCAGGCGGCTCGAACATTGCCTCTACCTTGAGAAACTGCGGATTGAGCAACGAGTTGTTGAGCCATAAGTCGCAAATTTGCCGATAGAAGCATCCTGGCTGATTGTTGTTGACGGCATATGCGAGTTGTTGAGGATTTCTGATGATAAATGGATTGTGTTCAGTACCGTCACCCGTTTGGAATGTCGTTGCTATTGTACCGTCCCATGGTTTTCCGAGCGACGTGATATCGAAGTGGAAGGGTCGCTCGAATGTTGCTGCTGAGAGGGTGATGTTGAAGTCCCCTTGTTTGACTGCGGTGGCGCTGAGCCCGTTGACCTTTATGCATTCGGCATCTTTTGGAATAGCGACGGTGTTGAGTGTTCGCACTTCCTTGTCTTCATACTCTTGTGTCAGCGCATTGAACTCGCGTTGGTTGATGCTGCCCGTAACTTGCCGTGCCGATGCTGTTGACACGAAGTCGAAGGCATAGTCGCCCTCGGTGATGTTGACGGTGAGCGATGCGAGCCATGCTGCTGTGGTGTATAGTGTTGGTCGCACGGTGCCGTCGTCGGTAGAGGTATCTTTCCACATGTACTTCATTCCGTCGCCTCCGAGTTTTGCTGCAAAACTCGTGTCAAATTGGTTGACCCGTGCATTATATGCACTTTCGTCTTCGTTGTATGCCAAGCGCAACCAGTGTCTTGTTTCGACGATGCGCGGATAGTATCCATTGTTGAACACGAATCCGTTGAGGTCGTCGGCCGACATGAGAAAGGGCAGGTCGGTTTCCTTTCCCGATGTGAGCGTGCTTGTAGCACATCCTTTTACCGTGGGATGTGTTCGTTGGGTTGGTGGCAGTGCTTGGGCTGCGCACAATATGGTGTCGTAGTAGCAATTAGCGACAACAGTAAGCGGGTCAGCATCGGCGGTGTCGTCGTCGAGCAGACTGGCTGTGATAGCGTAGCAGTTGGCAGCATTGTTTCCCATCGTAATGGTGCCGGTCATGATATTATTGCTTATATGTTGTTGAAAGCACCATTGCATTGAGGTGACAATGCCGGCAACCTTTGTGGCAGAGGTGCCATCAATATGTCCGGCAAAGATATTGTGCTCTGCGGCTGCATATTCATTATCGTTGGCATCGAGTCGTGCTATGATGCCTCCTATCAGCCCGTTGCCTTCCATATCTACCATACTGACGCATGATGACACGAGCGTCTGCTCTGCATCGCCAACGATACCTCCCACGAGATGATTGTCGGTGCCCGACCCTGTAGAAGGCAAGCACAAGTTGCCCGATACGGCGCAGGCATTGATGACATTGCATGGGATGTAATCAGATGCCTTGTATTGTGCATATCCCACGATGCCACCATATCGTCCGCGTGTTGAAGAAGAATCGCACGACAGATTGACGCGTGCTATGCAGTCGCTGACGGAAGTATTTGTGATATGTCCTGCGACACCTCCGATGAGGTGAGTGCTCCCAGCATCGTTGATTGTGACGTCGGCTTTGCAGTGCTCGATGGCTGTAGTTCCTTTTCCATTCATCATCCCCACTATGCCTCCCACGCGTGCCACAGAGGATTGCAGGTTGATTTGTCCTTGTGCTGAGCACCCCCATATGGCAGGCATATACAGCCCTTCATCGCTGTAGGCGTCGTAACGTGCGCAGAGCAATCCTATGCTGGGCCCCGAACTGCCTTTCCAGCAGATGTCGGCATCGGTGAGTGTGATGTCGCGCAATACTCCTTTAGCATAGCCGAACAATCCACATAGGGTATATTCAAAGTCCTGACCCGTGCGCTCATAGTTGACGTATAGATTTTTGACGGCCCACCGCCGGTTGGTTGCGTTGTCTCCCCAGAGCTGATGCCCGAAGAAATGTCCGTTAAAGATGGTTAGTGTAGTATTTTTGAATCCTCCTATGGGCACCCATTGTACACGTTGTCCGTTGACCGTTTTGTTGAGATCGATGTCGGCCGTTTGTACGAATATCTTTCCGCTGTAGTTGTTTCCGTTTCTGACATCGTATGCCAGTTGTGCCAGTTGCGCGGCATTTTCAATCGTATAGGGATCGTCGGTGGTTCCTTTTCCGTTGAAGTGCCGCCGATAGGAAGTCCAGACGAGTGGATTGTCGTCGACGGGTGCGTCGGGGTCTGTGGGTTCAAAGAATGTTTGGATTGTAATATCTTCAGTGGGCATGAGAAAGCGCAGTGATCGTGTCGTTGCACTTTTGTTAGCTGGCGGTAGGTCAGTTCGGATGTCAAGGTTTCTAAACCTTGGGCCGTAGGGACCGCTCCAATACACTAGACTCTGTCCCTGCAGGGTATATTTCAGCTGCCGTGTACCAGCGATGAGTGTGAAGGACTTGGTGTAGGTTTGCCAGTCGTGTGCCTGCGTATCATCGGCAATAGTGACGGTTCCCAACGTATTGCCGTTTTCATCGAGCATGGTTACCGTGGCAGAGGCGATTGCGGCCCCTTGTTGATATACCCACATATCAACCGTGGCAGTAAACGTGGGTGAGGCATCGAGTTGCGCCTCACTGAAGCCCAAGTCGGTAAGCGAATTGGTCTGCTCCAACATACTGGGTAGGTATGACGTAGCAAAAGTGTTGTCGGTGATGGTCCACAATTCAGGAGAGTTTCCTCCTTTTATCCAGCCATCAAAGGTGGTACCCTCACCATTAAAGATGATGCCCGTCGGTTGCTTGACGGTTACCTGACTGTTGGCAAGAATTTTGTAGAAGAACGTAAAATCGTTGTCGGGAGTGGCCAGTAGCGTCACAATCTGTCCTGCTGCGGCGTCGGTATGGCTGGCAACGACGGTTCCATGCGTTGTGTTGCCAAGGGTGATATGGTATGCCTTCGCTGCGCTTGCAACGGCAAGAAAGACTGCCACCAATGATATAGCCAGCATTCTCGTCAAGCCAAATGAGCGGAATGAAGCCCGCTTCGATTTTGCCATCAAGGGCCAAAGGTCGCAGGCGCAAAGCGGCTCTGCTTGCGCCTGAACTTTGCGAAGAAATGCAGAATATCGAAAGAAATTCACCTTTTTCATGGATATTATTTCTAGTATGTAAATTTAAAGACTTCTTTGTTTCCAGTAATAAGATAGACGCCATGATGTTTCAAAGGCACCTTGAGTGTAGGCTGTGTCGCTTTGTAGCTATATACAGCCATACCCTCTGCATTGAACAGGCGGATGTGTTCTCCTGTCTCCAATCCCGACAGAAGCACTCCGTCGTTCTCTTTCAGTATCGTTATCCGGTGTGTGACAGGTCCGTCAGCAAGTATTTTTTTCAGTGCAGTGGGGTCGTCTGTCGGGTAGAGTTTGACATTGTAGGCATTGTCGAAACTGCGAAGGTTGTCCACCCCGGCTTCTTCCGCAGTTGCCACACTTCCGTGTAGTAAGCCCTGGCTGCTGACGATTGCCGCATCGACGATATGTGTAGTGAGATAAGCCTGTACAGGCTCGGCGACACCGTCGAAGGTTAGTGTGGCAAAGGCTTTGCGCTTGCCGCCAACCGTCATGAATTCCGACGCACGAACCACCACCTCCGAACCATCGGAAAGAGGAGTCCAGATACTTGGATGCGAATAAAGTCCCACCACGACTGCACTGTTTTCGTCAATACCGCGCACACTGTGGTCAATCAGTTCTACCACAAAGGTATTCACACCGTCCTCGATGCTTTGATCTACCAGTCGCAGCTCCACATCTTCTATCTTCGCGAGTCGCTTTGCCGGCATTTTCTTTACTTGGCGGTTCATGTTCATACCACGGTGCCGACCGTGCATGGCAGCTTTGAACACGTTGTCGAAATCGACGGTAACTTGTGATGTCATATAGCCGTCGAAGTTATCGTCTACCGGATAAGCTACGATGAAGGTCTGCTGCTGCATGGGTGCTACATAGCTGTCAGGAATGGCAAACACCTCGTTGTTGATGGTGGCGGTGACGCGCAGGATAGGCGATGTACCCGTGTTGCGCACAAAGACATTCACCGGTAGTATATTCTGTGTTGTCAGGGCTTCGCGTGTGTAGGTCACGTCGCTCTCAAAGCTGTTGTGGAAAAACTTTTCGTTCATCATCACCACGGCACCGCCGGTTTCCATGTCCGCCAATGTATAAACTACGCGGATGCGTGTGTCGTCGAGCACGCCGTCGTAGTCCGCAATGCTCAGACCGTCTTGATCTGTTCCGAGCGTGATGGGGGCTGTGATGACGAGGGTCTTGTTGCTCAGGTGTACGCGTGAGGCATTGAGTATGCTTTTCACTTCTTCTGTTCTGGAGCGAGTGCCGTCGTCTTCACGCACCACATTGTTAACCTCAGTCCACAGGATGGCAAAGTCGTCCATGTCTTCTGCCGCACGGTCACACACTATCTTCAGCTGTGACGACTGGCAGAACGTTGCACCTAGATTATTACCTACGCCGTCATTGTATCCGTCCATCCGTAGTGTCTTCACGAAGATGTCTTTCAGTGAGTCGGTCTTTTCATACACCATGGCTATCACAGCATGCTGCCCTACGCGATTCATAAAGAAACGCTCAGGCCTGATCTGTTCGTTCACCACCATCACGGTATCTGCGTTCAGGGGTTTGGAGATGTATTGCAGCAATGTGGCGCGCATCTCTTCGTGGTGGGGCTGGAATTCACTCAGATAGCCTATGAGCACGGTGTCGTTGCGCATGAGAAGGTCGTATTGCTTAGCTGCGTATTCATAGCTGAGCGTCGCCACCTGTCGTGGCTCGCTCCATTGGTTGCCATCGTATGTGGCGAGCACGAGTGCGCCCCTCATCTCGTAGGGATAGATGCTATCGGCTGGTGTGACGGGGTTGAAGTATGTGGATTGTCCTCTTTGCCAGATGCATGCGGCCTTTCCGTCATCTTGTATGGTGACCACGGGTTTTGCGTTGGCAGTATTGACATCGTTGCCGGGGCTGACGGGCAGATGTTTCCATGTGCCGTCGGGCTGTCGGAATGCCGACATGATGCGCGTGTGGTTGGCCAAGTCGTTGCTCTGTTCTGCAGCGCGTTCGTTGTCAAGGTGAGCAGCATCGATAGTCTGTGTGGCTTGTTCGTAGACCACCACCTCGTTCGCTCCCTTTTTGGATCGCATATGATTGCGTGCGAGCGTTCCAGGCAAACTGACGGACGCGACGTTGCGGGAATCGAGTGTGATGGCAGCCACATAGTCGTCGTTGTAGTTGTCGGGCTGTTGCAAGTGATTGACGAGTACGGTATTTTCGTCGAGGAAATGCGGATTGGCATCTATGGCTACGTCTGTGAGCAGCGTTTCTCCCATGGATGTTGTTTCTATGTGCTTGGGTGCCTGGTATATGCTTCCTACGGTTTGAGCTTTGTTTTTTTGCAGCCAATAGGGGAAATCCGGATGGAAGGGGTTGTGCCCATCGTTGGGCAGGAAACCGTCCCACCCGAAGTGCGCTCCGGCCTTGCCAGACCACTGAAAGATGGGTGTGCGGAGGTTGGCGTAGGCTTCCACGAGACCGTAGATCATCAGTTCCACTCCTGCTGCCGGGGCGTAGGAATTGAAGGGTCCTGCAAGGCCTGCGTTGAAAGCTATCTTTGCTCCAGCTCTCACTCCGGCATTGATGTTGAGTATGGGGTTGGAGGGCAGTCCCACTTCTGCCCACACGCCAGCTTTTGCTGCTGCTGAGAGTGTGGCGAAGTATCCCATATTGTCTTGTGACATTGTGTCGTTGTTGCCAAAGTATTTAATACCGAGATTGAGTCCGATATTGCATCCGAACTGCCCGCCGAAGCGGAAACAGTTTACCTTCTTCACAATTTTCCCTATCACACCATCGCCCAGATATTGATCGATAAGGTTAGGATAGGCGAAGTTGGCCATCCATCCGATGTTGCCTGATGCCTCGGTGAGGATGAAGGGGTGGCTGTTGCTCTTTTGGAAGGGCACTTTGAATCCTACTTTGAATCCTCCGTACCATGACGTGCCGACGAGCGGATTGACGGCAAAGATGTCTTCGGCATCGTTTGTGACTTTGTCTTTGAGCGATACGTTGGTTTTGTTGAAGTTTACTCTTGATATGCTATCCCTGTCGGCGACGGCATATCCGTAGTTTGCTGCGGCCTGTGCTTCCTTTCGTTGTTTGGAGAGTTTGGATTCCCGCTCTTCATCGGGGTCCTGTCCGGGCGGCGGCATAAACAAGCCGTTGAGCATGAAGGAGAAGAGCTGGTGGGTGATGTCGAGATTGATGCTACTGGTGATTTTTACGGGCTTGAAGGTGAACTTGAAATTGACGGGCACGCTGAGTTTGCAGTCAGAGTCGGCAAATCCCCGGTTCATGTTGTCGGTTTCGTCGCCCACATACTTCTCCTGCACCTCATTGTCGGCTTGTTGCTGCTGCTCCTCGCGGTTGGCCTGTATATTTACGAGCAGTGGGAATTGCTCGTAGCTATAGTTGTCGGATGTGAGCACAAGTTGGCATGGCGTGTTGCCAGGCATATGTCCCACGAGGTTGTAGCGCTGGAAGTAGTAGTTGCGTGTGAAGGTCGGGAATTGGTTGACACTGATAATTTCGGTACTTGCCAGGTCTATATTATGGCTTATACCCGATGGTTGTTCTATGCTTGCGAGTTGTGCACCGATGTTGCCTTCCGAAGCGGGACGGCTGAAGACGATTTCCAGCTGCGCATATCTTTCGGTCGATTTATTGTTGAGCAGTTTGGGATAATCGTTTCCGCAATTTTCGGAGTAGAAGATGGTGTCGGTGGGCACGTAGCGACTGAGGTCGTGCAGCTCTTCCGTGCAGAAGCAGTAGTCGGTTGTTCCTCTTTGCACGATGAGTTTTTCGTCGTGCATGGTGTATAGGTTTTGCCTTGCTATGGCAAGTTGATTTTGTTGTGTTTTTCCGTTTTCGAGCATGATGGTAGCATTGCACAGCTCTTCGCTGACGATATGCGAAACAGGGTCGGCAGCTCCCGGATATTTGTAGATGGTAGGCAGATAGTTGTCGGTGATGATTTCGAGATATGCGGGGTTTCCTAGTGTGCGGACGATATGTGCTTTTTTGTTGTTGTCGTATCCGAGGTAAGCCACATTTGCATCGAATAGTCTGTTTCCGTTTTCGTCAACACGTTCCACGTTGATGTTTGCTCTGGTGACCCTCGCCCCCTTTTTGTTGAGCAGTGTGACGTAGAGCGTGTCGAATTGTTGGTAGAGTCCCGTTCCGAGCGCGTTGAAGTTGACCAGCTCTCTATTTTCGTGTTTGTCGAGAATGAAGTGCGGTGTCAGCGAAGCGATGTCGTATCGTGAGTAAGGCGACGTTCCGGTGTGGAGCCGTGCGATGTTGATGCGCAGTCGCTTTTCGCCGCTCATGAGGAATACGTCTTGCAGCTGTCTGTTTTCGGGCACGTAGAAAGACTGAAATCGCGTGTCGCGAATACTGAGCTGCTGGCTTTCGGTGATTGTTTCCCCGTTTTGGTCCAGTCCTGCCAACACATATTCAATTTTGTAGGTCTCGCCTGTTATCTGTCTTTTGGCATCCAGGTTGAATGTATAGAGCCTGTCATCATCCCAGTCGTAGACGTAGTATCTGAAGAGGATGCCGGTATTTTTTTCTGTTCCGCTCCTCCAGACGCGCACCGACAGCGGGTGGTCGTCGCGAGGTGCATTTGTGAAGAAAAATCGGCTGACAGTGATGCTTTGGGTATTACCATGCCCGTCGTCCACCTCCACATTGAATGAACCGGCAGCGTTTTGTGCGTCGTCGATACGGAAGCATAGCAAAGAGTGGTCGCGCATCTTCCAATATTGCTGTTGTTGCGCCAGTCCTTTCATATCAGTAGATGCGAACATTCTCTTCACAGCGTCGACTTCGACCTGATTGCCGGCAACATCACCATTTGCCACCTCGCGCCAGTTCAGTCCGGAGGCATCGCTTTCGATATTGTTGAAATCGGCCACATCCGTCACATTGTTGGCGAAAAAGAGCTTAAAATCCTGAGCTACCGCCACTATGGAGAGCGAAAGGAGCAAGAATGTGGAAAGATACGTTTTCATGCTTTGTTATTTCGTTAAATTTCATTCTTCGTGTTCCTCTTCATCCCAGACGTTCGTACCCTTTCCGAAGTCGTTTTCCTCATTGAGCCCGTTGTTGTACTCTGGCGCCAATGCTTCTCCAGTGCCGTCGCCGGGATTGAAGGGTAACTCCTTGTCGCTTTCTGCAAGCAGTTGGCTACTCGTCAGCTGCATTGTGCGCATGGTTGGTTTCAAGTACTTTTTGTGCAGATATTTGTCTGTCATTATATTTTGCTTTTTGGGGGGAGGTGATTCATTCTTAGTTATGCTTTTCCGCTTTGCGCCAGCAATCTTCTGCTCTCGTCGTGGCAAAATTGAAGCAAGCATTGGCCTTCTGCCTTCACTGCTCACGCTCGGCAGAGACGATGCGAGCAGCACTCTGCTCTCGCTTAATCGCAGCGTTGGTCTTCGGCCTTCACTACTCACGCTCGGCAGAGACGATGCGAGCAGCACTCTGCTCTCGCTTAATCGCAGCGTTGGTCTTCGGCCTTCACTGCATTCGACTTGTCGAACCCGCGAAAACTGTTGCGGAAGGATTGTTGAAATGTGGATATCGAGCCAGTAACGGGCAAGATTTCAGCTACAAAAGTAAGATGTTTTTTTTATTTATGAAAAGACTGTGGAATTAATTGAATACTTTGATTGGCGAGATATCGCATTCAGATGTTGAATTCGGCTTTGAAACCTTAAATTCTGTTAGTTTCTTATTGTTTTTTATCCAGACACATCGGCTCTATGTCGTTGAAAGGTAAAAGTAACAACCCGCTCAACGTTACATCAAAGCGCTTCAAAAGCCGATGCATGCCCCATTATTCTCCGTCTGCGCGAAGCAGCATCCGCACATTCATCGTTGACGACTATTTAACCGGATGGAAAATTATTTTCCTCTTTATTTGGCGGTTTGATTTAATCTCCATAACTTTGCATCGCAAACGATTAATTACATGAACAGCGAGAATCTTAAACTGAGCCGCCAAGGTTGCTTTCGTCTCTACACAGCAGCACGCCTGCTGATACAGGTATACCAACCTTGGTTTGCCAAGTTGGGCATCACCTATACGCAGTACTTGGTGCTGATGGTGCTTTGGGAACAGGATGCTCTGCCCTTGAATGCCATCTCGCGGCGCCTGTACCTGGAGAGCAACACGCTCACACCGCTCATCAAGCGCATGGAGTCGATGAAGCTGGTGATGCGCAAGCGGAACAGGGACGATGCACGCCAGACCATCGTTGCGCTTACCGAACATGGACGAGAGTTGCAACAACAAGCCGCTATCATACCCGACTGCATGGCATCGGTGCTGCGCCAACGAGGGATGAGCGATGAGGAGTTTGCTGCCATGGTCCCCACACTCGACCATCTTATTGCAGTATTGTCGAAATGAAACACCATTTATTATATAATATCAAAAAAAAAAACATCATTATGACTAAAGAAGAAGCATTGAAGCAGTTTGCCCAACTTGGCGCTGTATGGTTTGGAAACAGTAAGCAACACTTTGCCTTCTCGGCATACTGCCGTCTGCAGGGCTGGAACAAGCTTGCCGACAAGTGGAAGGAGGAAGCCGAAGAGGAATGGGAAGAGGCCGAAGAGGTGCTCAACCGCCTTGTAGAGCTGGGTTGCAAACCGACGGACCTGCAGGAAGCCATGAAAACCATAGAGTTCCCCTTCTGCGACGACCCGAAGCAGCAGATAGAAGGCGACTACGAACCGACTGCCATCCGACAACTGAGCGAGCTGGCCGCTGCCTTCAGCGACGACTATATCACGCAGAAACTCATCTACAAGTGGATTGAGGGCGAAAAAGAACACATGGCATGGGAGGCTCAGTACCTGAACTATATAGAGAAACTGGGCTACGAGAACTTCCTCACCGCCATGATGTAAAGTCAGAGACATTGACAGCTTGTTGCGCTCATAGCCAAGCGGCGATGCCAGACTGCCCCACTTTTTTTCTATACTGACAGTGAGGAAGGACATCGTGATAAAGACAATCTGACTACGACAAAGAGCAGCACTCCCGACAGTGGAGTGCTGCTGCTCTTTGAGCATTCTTGCAAATGGCGGGAAAATGTGGAAGGAGAAATATCGTGGTCAATTTATCACTAGGATTTCATCCGACATTTTGCTTTTCCGCTTTGGCCGTCTGTCGCATGGCAGTGATTCTGACCTTATTCATGCTCCTATGCTCTTACCCAACAGGTAAGCCTCTTGCAGTTTGGGGTTGCCTTCAATCTCACGGGGCTCGTTGACACCGCCACAGAACAGCATGCCTGCCAGACGACTCTTAGGATAGCAGTCTATCCACCCTGTCAGACCTGCCTCCGCACGCTTGGGCGTATCGGCCTCATCCTCGGCTGCCGTAGCGAGCAGGTAGACATCGCGGAACTGATAGTCTAGCTCGTACATGGCATTCATACGGTCGATGAGTGTCTTCATCTGCCCGCTCATCTCGTAATAGTAGATGGGTGTGACCCAGCAGATGACGTCGGCATGCAGCACCTTCTGCATGATGTCGTTGACATCGTCTTGAATGACGCAACGCCCAAGTTTCTGACAAGCCATACATCCCTTGCAAAACTGGATATTTTTGCCGACAAGGGATATCTTTTCCACCTCGTTGCCAGCAGCCATGGCACCTTCGATAAACTTCTCTGCGAGCAGGTCACTGTTGGAGCCATGACGCAGACTCGTTGAAATGACTATGATACGTTTCATCTGATCATTGTATTGTATTTTACTTTTCTTGTCGTTGTGGCATCATCTAAGTATGATATACCGAGTCTGTTGACAGCATTGGCACTCGCTCATCGCTATGTATATGTGCGTGCCATGTGGACGGACTGGCTACGCCATCACCACGTCGAGTACCATCATCAGTACAAACCCTATGGCAAATGCTATAGTACTGCTGTTGGAGTGTGTGCCTTGACTGGCCTCGGGTATGAGCTCTTCTATGACGACATAGAACATGGCACCTGCCGCAAATGCCAGCATATAGGGCAGCACGGGGAGGAAGAGCGATGCCAGCAACACCACCGCCACGGCTCCGAGCGGTTCGACGACCCCACTCAGACTGCCTATGAGGAAGGCTCTGCGACGGCTATTGCCCGCGGCACGCATGGGCATGGAGATGATGGCTCCCTCGGGTATGTTTTGGATAGCTATTCCTATGCTCACCGCCAGTGCACTGGTTACCGAGAGGTGTGTGGCACCCTCGCAGGCACCTGCTAACACCACGCCCACAGCCATGCCTTCGGGCAGATTGTGTAGGGTGACGGCCAATGTGAGCATGGCTGTGCGCGACAGGTGGGTGCGCGGTCCTTCGGGTTTGTCGGTGCCTAGGTGGAGGTGAGGGATTACTTCGTCGAGCAACAGTAGAAAAGCCATGCCCAACAAGAATCCCACAGCCGCTGGCAACACCGACCATGCACCCTTGTCAGCTGTCATCTCCATGGCAGGTATGAGCAGCGACCATACTGAGGCTGCCACCATTACCCCCGAGGCAAAGCCGAGAAGACTCTTCTGCACACGAGGCGACATCACATCTTTTATGAAAAAGACGAATGCCGCTCCGAGCATGGTGCCCACAAGAGGAAGGAGGAGCAGGATAGCAAATGCCATAGATTAGTGGGATTGTACTTGCAGACTTAGGCTCTATTAAACTTATCTTTAGGCTGCTTGCAGCGTGGGCAGCGCCAGTCGTCGGGCAACTCGTTGAAGGGCTGGCCATCGTGCTCGGCAGGGTCGTAGACATACCCGCAGACGGAGCACACATACTTGCCCGAAGCCTCTTTGTGGGCAAAGACCACCTCTTCGAAGATGGTGGGCACTGGATGATTGAGGTCGATCACGCGCTTGGCCTCGAGGTTTTCGTAGCCCTGGGGGGTGTGAGTGGAGCAGTATACCGTGGGATGTTGACTGACGAACTCACGCACGCGGTCGAGCGTGACTCGCGCAGCTTCCACATCGTCGAACACCACGGAGAGTTTGTTCTCATAAAGGGCTTCGTCAACATAGGTAATGTCGCCATGTATCATATAGAAGAGTCCTTCATTCTCCACGACAACAATGCTGTTGCCATTGGTGTGACCTTTGGCTTTGATGAAGTGGATACCGTCGCATATCTTCTGCGCCTCGGGGAAGTTGTAGTAGGGTCCATCGGTGAAGTTCACGGGCACTATGTTGTCAATGCCTTGCAGCTCGGCGGCCCCTGTCTCCTCCTCGCTGACATAGATTTTTGCGTTAGGAAACGAGCGCAATTCACCGCTATGGTCGCTGTGCCGGTGGGTGAGCAATATCTTTGTCACCTGCTCAGGCTTGTAGCCCAGCGCTGCAAAGGCCTCCATGTAGGAGCAGATGTCCTTACCCGTGTAGGCGATAGCGTTCTCATCAGGATTTTCCTCAGGTGTGCCAGCTGGCAGTCCTGTGTCGACAAGTATCACCTCATCTCCGCAATCTATCAGATAGTTTTGCAGACTACCACGATAGCGTATATTCTTGTCATACTCTCCTCCCTCTCCGCCGAATGCCATGGGTTGTGTATAGAATCCGTGCGTGCGAAATTTTACTGCTTTGATTTCCATATCTACTAAATATTATTGGGACAAGGACCTCATCCCTGTGAAACATTCCAACTAATACAACACTCGCCCTCTCCTCTCACTTTCCAATGCAACACTGACCACTGCAAAGGTGCAAATTTTCTAGAAATCAGACTATAATCTGTACTAGTTTCTTTCACCAAAGTTTGCGCTGCATGTTTTTGTGTCTTCCAAATGTAAAAACTAAGCATTTCCTTTGCACACACGCATTCTTTTCGTACCTTTGCAAGATAATGGCTGCACGCGTCCACACGCGCGTACCACTTACTATATAGAAATCTACAGCTCTATGACGATAAAAGACTTCCTCAACAAGTTTGCCAGCATGCACCTCTGGGGCAACCTATTGGCCATGCTGCTCATGATAGTGCTCATTGCCGTGGCCATAAAGATTGGCACCGACCTCTACACACGTCACGGCAAGGTGGTGATAGTGCCCGACGTGGAGCACAAGCAATATGCCGAAGCCGCACGCTTGGCAGAAGAGGCAGGCATAAAGATAGAGGTGACAGACACGGGGTATGTCAAGTCGATGCCACCCGACTGCATTCTTTCGCAGTCACTGCAGCCTGGCAGCGAGGTGAAACCAGGACGCGTGCTACACGTCACCGTCAACGCATCGGCACCAAAGACGATACCACTGCCCGACCTTATCGACAACTGCTCGTACCGCGAGGCAGAAGCCAAGCTCAAGTCGATGGGATTCAAGGTGGGCAATCCGCAGTTTGTACCCGGCGAGCGCGACTGGCTCTATGGCATCCGCACACAAGGACGCAGTCTACACAATGGAGAACGCGTGTCGGTAGAAGACATGATTATCTTGCAGGTGGGCAGCGGCAGCCGCGACCCCAACGAGAAGATAGAGGTGGAGGAATCGGAGTTCATCTACAAGTACGACAACGGTCAACAGCAACGCTCCAGTTCCTCATCCTCATCGTCCTCCTCAAGCAGCGAAGGCCAGCAAGAAGTGGAGGTAGACCCATTTGAGGTAGTAACAGGACCCGAAGGCAACTGATATGACATCGGCTATGGAAAGCTATCTGCTTGTGCCCGACGATCTCCCTACCGACGAGGTTGTGGAAATGGGGGGGCTGTCTATTGGCGACAGTCTGTCTGATGACGACGGCAACGATGAACTGGCAGATGCTGACGGGCGCCCGCTCTTTGAGCACCATCGGCTGGTGGTGGACGGCACTGGTGCCATGGGACGGGTAGACAAATACATGGCCGACCACATGGCCAATAGCAGCCGCAGCCGCATACAGCGTGCCGCCGATGCAGGGTTCGTCTACGTCAATGATGTGCGGGTGCGTAGCAATCACAAGGTGCGCGGTGGCGATGTCATCACCCTGATGCTCGATCGCCCACACTACGACACCACCATAGAAGCCGAAGACATACCGCTCAACATTGTGTATGAAGATGCCGACTGCATGGTGGTAAACAAGGATGCCGGAATGGTGGTTCATCCGGGCTGCGGCAACTTCCACGGCACGCTCGTCAACGCTGTGGCATGGCACCTCAAAGACCTGCCGAGCTACGACCCCAACAGCCCCGAGGTGGGACTGGTCCACCGCATCGACAAAGACACCAGCGGACTGCTCGTGGTGGCAAAGACTCCTGAGGCGAAGGCGGATTTAGGCATGCAGTTTTTCCGCAAGACAACGCGCCGCACATATCGAGCCCTGGTGTGGGGCAACATAGTCGACGACGAAGGGCGCATAGAGGGTAACATCGGGCGCGACCCACACGACCGACAGCGCATGGCAGTGTTTCCTCCCGACAGCGACATTGGCAAGCCCGCGGTGACGCACTACAGAGTGTTACAACGCTTTGGCTACACCACATGGATAGAATGCCGGCTGGAGACAGGGCGCACACACCAGATACGGGCACACATGAAGCACATCGGACACCCACTCTTCGGCGATGAACGCTACGGAGGCACCCAGATACTGCGCGGACAGCGCACGGCAAGTTACAATGCCTTTGTGCACAACTGCCTGCAGCTATGCCCTCGCCAAGCGCTACACGCGCAAACTCTTGGCTTTCGTCACCCACAATCAGGAGAAGACATGAACTTCACTGCACAGCTGCCCGACGACATGCAAGCACTCCTCAACAAGTGGCAGACACTAGCAACAAGCATCACATAAGCAAATAGACATACTACGACCCACTCACTCCCAACACTTCTCAAGCAGAAAAAGTATCCTCTCTCCTCACTCATCTTTCAAGCTCTCCTCTCTCAAACTCTCCTCTTTTTAACATCATCATGAAACGACACATAGCTATCGTCTGCGGAGGCGACTCCTCCGAACACGATGTATCAATGCGCAGCGCACAAGGGCTCTACAGCTTCTTTGACAAGCGAAAATACGATGTACACATTGTCGAACAGCGCCACACCGATTGGCGTGTAGTGCTCAAAGATGGCAGCACCGCACCCATCGACCTCAACACATTCACGTATATGGAACAAGGTAGGCAACGCTACTTCGACTACGCCTATATCACCATTCACGGCACTCCTGGCGAGAATGGCATAGTGCAAGGATATTTCGACCTGATAGGATTGCCTTACAGCACCAGCGGTGTACTGGTCGAAGCGCTCACATTCAATAAGTTTGCGCTCGTGCAATATCTGCGCTCATTCGGGGTGCGCGTGGCCGACAGCCTGCTCATCCGACGCGGACAAGAGCACAATATCGACGAACAGGAAATAGTGACGCGCATAGGCATGCCATGCTTTGTCAAACCCGTGACCAACGGAAGTAGTTTTGGCATATCGAAGGTCAAGAACATCGACCAGCTGGCACCCGCGCTCCGCAATGCCATGATGGAAAGCGATGCCGTCATGGTGGAACAATATCTGAAAGGCACCGAGATAACTGTGGGATGCTATAAGACACGAAAGAAGAGTGTGGTATTTCCCGTCACAGAGGTGGTGACAAAAAACGAATTCTTCGACTACGACGCCAAATACAACGGACAAGTAGACGAAATTACACCCGCACGCATACCTGAAGAGGTGGCACAGCGCGCACAGCAACTCACCTCAGCCATCTACGACATACTACATTGCAACGGCATCATACGTGTCGACTACATCATCACCCAAGGCGACGACGGCCATGTCAAGCTCAACATGCTGGAGGTGAACACCACACCGGGCATGACAGCCACCAGTTTCATCCCGCAACAGGTGCGCGCAGCAGGACTCAACATCAGCGATGTACTAAGCGACATCGTAGAAAACCAGTTCTGATAAAGGGGCAAGGTTAATACCTACATGTAATACATTTTTACGCATGAATAGCATTCACGACTTCGACGACATACGCCCCTTTCTGCCCGAGGAACTGCCCGGCGTCTATGCACAACTGCTGTCAGATGAGCAATTCCGCAAGGTAGCTACAATGGTGATGCCCGACATACCATTCAACACTTTGGCAGAACTTATACAAACCTGCAAAAGCAATCTGGAGTTTCAACTCAAAATAGGGCACAGCTTTGTGGCACAGCTGCTGCAGCAACACAGCTCAGGAGCGAGTGCCGACTTCGCGACGCTCGACATCGTAAACCAGCGATACACCTTCATCTCCAACCATCGCGACATCGTGCTCGACTCGGCCATCTTGGCAAAAATGCTGGTAGACAACGGATGTCCCACTACATGCGAGATAGCCATCGGCGACAACCTGCTCAGTCTGCCATGGGTGGAGAAATTGGTGAGAATCAATAAGTCGTTCGTTGTACATCGGTCGCTGCCACCGCGCGAGATGTTGCTGGCTAGTCAGCACCTGTGTGAGTATATCCACTATGTAGTAAACCATAAACCCGACAACGTGTGGATAGCTCAGCGCGAGGGGAGAGCAAAGGACTCCGACGACCGCACACAGCCCGCCATAGTGAAGATGCTCGCCATGGCACCACGCCACCTCAAGCCTCTGCAACGACTCGCCGAACTGCACATCGTGCCACTGGCCATCGCTTACGAATACGACCCCTGCGACTACCTGAAGGCGCGAGAGATGCAACTACGACGCGACAACCCCACATGGAAGAAAAGTGCCGCCGACGATGTGCAGAGCATGCACACAGGCATCGTGGGAAAGAAAGGGCGCATAGCATATCGCTGCGCACCATGCCTTGACAGTCTGCTCCACGATATGCAGCAAGACTACGACAATGCCGACAAACACACACAACATGCGCTCTACGAACAAGTAGCAGCACGCATCGACCACGAGATACACAGCAACTACACCATCTTCCCAAACAATGCCGTAGCACTCGACTGGCTATGCGACCTGCAACACGACAACACACGCTATACCGATGGCGTGGAAACCAACCGCATTTGTCGCTACACAAGTGCAGATGTCAACTCCTTTCAGGCATACATACGCCAACAACTGCAACGCATCGACCTGCCACAGAAGGATGAGCATTTCCTGCTCTGCAAACTGCTCACCATGTATGCCAACCCCTACAAGAACTACCTGCACTGCCACCAACAAGCCTGATCACGTCATGACTCTACGCCGCGCCCCACAACACCTCCCTGCGCCTCACTCCTCGCGCCTGATAGCATGCCTGCTGCTAGTCGTTGCCTTTGCCAACTGCGAGATGAACGATTATGACAAGGGCAACGGAAAATACAGCACCCTGCACGCTGACTTTGCCGAAGTTACTACCAAGCAGAGTAAGACCCTCGTGGCTGCCGCTCTTGACAACGGAGACAGCCTCACGCTCCAACCGGCACTCGCCTGCGAATGGGCCGAAGCACCTGCCACCACCTACCGCGCACTGCTCTACTACTACCCCACTGACAACGAAGGCATCGTAAAACCCTATGGTGCACAACCCGTCTACGTGCTGCCATGGCATGACGAATATAGCAAGCCGGCCACAACACTCACCGACCCTCTCCATGTGGAGGCCACATGGATGAGTCACAATAAGGCATACATCAACCTGCGCGTGGGTATCATGGTGGGCACCGACGACGAGGGCAACCGGCAATCACAGCAGATAGGCGTGACACTCGACAACACCCACACACACACTGACGGCACACACACCTATCAACTCACACTCAGACATGCACAAAACGACGTGCCGCAATACTACACCTCCACGCAATACTTATCGCTGCCGCTCAACGGATGCACAACAGGCGACACCATCAGCTTAAGCGTCAACACATACGACGGACAGCAACACTACACTTTTTGTTACAAATAATCTCACAAGTACTACACACAGAAAAAATATCTAAAAACAACCGACAATCACTATGGATAAAAGCAGATTAGAATTGCTTCGTCACCAATATGAGCCCCGCCTGCCGATGGCACTGCGCGGCATTGTAGACTACACAGAAGGCGAAGCTACACAAAGCGCCGGACAGCAGGATGAGATACAAAAGATGTTTCCACACACCTATGGACTGCCCACTATACACTTCCACCAACCCCAGAAGGGAGAGACCGACGTGGCAATGCCCACCGTCGACTACAACATCGGCGTGCTGCTGAGCGGCGGTCAGGCACCTGGCGGACACAATGTCATCACCGGGCTGTTCGACAAGATGCAGCAACTGGCACCACAAGCCAAACTCTACGGATTCCTGGGAGGTCCCGACGGACTCGTGAAAGGACAATACCGCGAACTGACGCGCGACATCATCAACGACTATCGCAACACGGGCGGTTTCGACATGATAGGAAGCGGACGCACCAAACTGGAAGAAGTGACACAGTTTGAGCAAGCACGTCAGGTGATGGAGAGCCTCAACGTGAAGGCGCTCGTCATCATTGGCGGCGACGACTCTAACACCAACGCCTGCGTACTGGCCGAATACTATGCCGCACAAGGCATCGACATACGCGTGGTGGGATGTCCTAAGACCATCGACGGCGACCTGAAGAACAGCGTTATAGAGACCAGTTTCGGTTTCGACACTGCCACAAAAATCTACGCCGAGCTGGTGGGCAACATTGAGCGCGACTGTCTCTCGGCACACAAGTATTGGCATTTCATCCGTCTGATGGGCCGCAGTGCCAGCCACATTGCTCTGGAGTGTGCACTGCGCTGCCATCCCAACATTTGCCTAATCTCCGAAGAGGTAGCAGCCAATGACATCTCGCTCAACGACATTGTAGCTCAGATTGCCGACGTAGTGGCACGCCGTGCCGCAAAAGGCATGAACTACGGAGTGGTGCTTGTGCCAGAAGGTCTTATTGAGTTTGTGCCTGCCATCGGACGACTCATCGCCGAGCTCAACACTATGCTTGCCAACGAGGGCGACACCCTGCGCGGCCTCACACAGAGCGAGCGACACGACTACCTCATGCAGCACCTCACCGCCGACAACGCACAGACATTCGCCACACTGCCTACCGATGTAGCCGAGCAGCTGTCGCTCGAACGCGACCCACATGGCAACGTACAAGTGTCGCTCATAGAGACAGAGAAGCTGCTGTCGTTTATGGTAGCCCAGCAGCTGAAAGAGATGAAGGAGCAAGGGCGCTACAGCGGAAAATTCTCTCCACAGCACCACTTCTTCGGCTACGAAGGACGCTGCGGAGCACCCTCCAACTTTGACGCCAACTACTGCTACGGTCTCGGCATGTGTGCCATGATGCTCATCGCCCATGGCAAAACAGGATATATGGCCGTGCTCAACCACCTGACCGACACGCCTGAAGAGTGGTTGGCAGGCGGAGCACCCATTACCATGATGATGAACATGGAGCGCCGCAGCGGAAAGATGAAACCCGTGATAAAGAAGGCATTGGTAGACCTTGAGGGCGCACCCTTCCAGCATCTGCAGCGCATGCGCGAAGAGTGGGCAGATACCACAGCCTATCTTTACCCCGGACCTATACAATACTTTGGTCCGTCGGCACTCACCGACGCACCCACACGCACACTCATAGAAGAGCAAACCACCAACGAATAGCACCTCAACGACAGCATTCCAACATACATGAGCCGAAAGAAAAGACGACGCAAGATTTGGAAATGGACCATCGGCATGATATGCGCATGCCTGTATGTGTTCGTCTTCTACTACTTCTTCGTCGGCCCTTTCGGCTTTCGTTGGCATGCCTTGTTTGGCACTCCCGACTATCCCGAGGGTTTCGACATTCACGGCATCGACATCAGCCACCATCAGGGCGACATCGATTGGGATGCCCTGCACAACGCCATGGTCGCCAAATGCCCCCTGCGCTTCATCCTCGTGAAGGCTACAGAGGGAAAGAGCTATGTTGACCCTAAGTTTAAGGAAAACTTCGTCCATGCACGCGACTATGGCTACCTGCGTGGTGCCTACCACTACCTAAGCACCAAGAGCACCGCACGCGAACAAGCCGAATTCTTCATCAAGACCGTCCGACTGGAAGAGGGCGACCTGCCCCCAGTGCTCGACGTGGAAGAAAGGCCAGCTGACATGAGTCTGCTCGACTTTCAGCGAGAGGTACTCACATGGTTACACCTCGTAGAAGAACACTATGGAGTGAAACCTATTCTCTACACCTATTATAAATTTAAGGAAAACTACCTTAACGACTCGCGCTTCGACGACTATCCCTTCTGGATAGCCCACTACTACGTGCGCCATCTCACCTACGAAGGGGAGTGGAAATTCTGGCAACACACCGATGCCGGACAACTGCCTGGCATAAAGGTCAACGTCGACCTCAACGTCTACAACGGCAGTTTCTACGACCTGCAACAGCTCACAATCAAGGAACTGCCCTAATGCCCCACACGCTTTCGTCCCGCCACATGCCCATAACAAACAAATACCCCCGCCTCACCGTCTACAAAGCCAGCGCCGGAAGTGGAAAGACATACACACTGGCGCTGCGCTACATACAGCTATTGGTCAATCAGCCCGACGCGTATCGTCATATCCTGGCTGTCACCTTCACCAACAAAGCCACGGAAGAGATGAAGATGCGCATACTCAAAGAGCTCTACGCCCTGGCGCATGACCACCCCGGCAGCCAAAAACTACGCGATACGATGGTGGAGAACTTGGGCATCACTCGCGAGCAGGTGCAGACCAATACGGCAGCGGCGCTCTCACTACTGCTACACAACTACACGGCATTTAACGTACAGACCATTGACTCGTTTTTCCAAAAGGTGTTGCGCAACTTGGCCCGCGAAATGGGACTCAACGCCATGCCACGCGTAGAACTGAAAGACGTGTCGGTGGAAGAGCAGGCTGTCGACCTGCTGTTCCGCTCCCTCACCGACAATGACGAGCGCATGAAGTGGATTACCGACTTCATCCGTTCGCGCATGAGCGACGACAAAGGGTGGAACGTAGTAAAAGATATTAAAAAGTTTGGCACACAACTGTTCAAAGACGACTACAAGCTACACCGACACGCCATCAACAAGGCAATACACCAAGAGGGATTTTTCGAAAACTATAAACGGGAGTTGGAACAACTCATGAACTCCTATGTCAACACCCTGCAAAGTTATGGCAGACAGTTTCTGCGTGAGGTAGAGCAACTTGGCCTCAGCGTCGACGACTTCAGCCAAAAGGACAAGGGCGTGGCAGGATTTTTTCAGAAATTGGCAAAGGGCGACAATCTCGATGAGTTGACCAACTACGCGCGAGCCAAGGAGTGTGCCGCCAATCCTGACAAGTGGGCACCCATAAAGAGCGCTCTACACTCCACGATAGCAGCACAGGCATCAGCAAGTTGGATGCAGCTGGCAACAAACGCAATTGAGACACTGGAAGAAGGAAGGCCAGTGATTGGCACAGTGAAGTACACACTGAAGAACATGCACCAGCTCCGACTGCTGCAGAGCATCGATGAGATGGTAGATGAGCGGTGCCGCGAACTCAACTGCTTCTTGCTGAGCAACACCCAGGCACTGCTGCACGACCTGCTCTACAACGCCAACGGACGTTCCACCGACGCGCCATTCATCTTTGAGAAGATTGGCACGCACCTGCGACATATCATGATAGACGAGTTTCAGGACACTGGCCGTCTGCAATGGATGAACTTCCGCATATTGCTCGAGGAGTGCATGGCTCACGCTGGCAGCCAAAACATCATCGTGGGCGATGTGAAACAGAGCATCTACCGTTGGCGTGCCGGCGACTGGCGACTGTTGCAATACCTGAAACAGAATATATCATCACCGCAGCCCGACATCATTGAGGATCCATTGAATTTCAACTGGCGCTCCTTCAGTCGCATCATCAACTTCAACAATGCCTTTTTCTCCCTTGCCCGAGAGAAAGAGCAGGAAAACATAAACAAGGCCCTCGACCTGACTGGGAAGAACGAGCTTTCCGATGCCTATGCCGGGATTCGGCAACAACACACACACCAAACCAAAGAGGGAGGCTATGTGAGCATACAACTGCTGAATAAAGAGCACTATAAAGAGCGCACGCTCGACATGCTGACAACAGAGATACAACACCTGATAGATAATGGTGTACCCGCTACCCACATCGCCATCCTGTGCCGCCGCAACAGCGAGTTGGCACTCGTGGCAGCACATCTGTCGCAGCAACTGCCCGACGTGCCGCTCATAGCACGCGATGCCTTCCGACTCAACACCTCGATCGCCGTGCTCACCATCGTGGAAGCCATGCGACTGCTGCAACAGCCATGGAACATGCCAACACTGGCACTGCTCGTGATGACCTATCGGCAACACGTGCTGCACCAACCCTGCCGCGAGGCATTCATCAACGCCGACCTACACCAGCGACGTCAGCTGCTGCCCAAGGACTATATAGAAAAGGAAGATGTCATGCGGGGGATGCCACTCTACGACCTGGCTGAATACATCTACACCACGTTCCAGCTACACCGACTCACCGAAGAGAGCGCCTACGTGTGCGCCTTCTTCGACATGCTGCAAAACTATGTGAGCACCAACACCGCCGACATCAACGCCTTTCTCACTGCATGGGACGACTATCTATGCCTGGAAAAGGTGAGCACAGCGCAACACAACGGCATACAATTTCTTACAATCCACACCAGCAAAGGACTGGAGTTTCCCTACGTGTTTATGCCCTTCACCGACTGGCGAGAGAGCAACAGCAATCAGGAAATACTGTGGTGTGAACCGCAGACAGAACCTTTCAATCAGTTGCCCGTCATACCACTCACGCTCACAGCCAAACTCAAGAACAGCATCTACGCCAACGACTACAAGGAAGAAGAACTGCAACACTGCATAGATCGGCTCAACCTGCTATACGTGGGATTCACACGTGCTCGCAACGCACTCTATGTCAGCGGCAGGAGCGACGAAAAGCTGTCGAGAAGCTCACTGATAAAAGAAGTGCTTGACGCATGGCAACAGACTGACAGCACCGCTGCGGAACAGGCTGACGTAGAGAAAACGCTTGCCGGAGATTACTCAATCACTGAAAATACCACAGGCGACCAACAGTGCCTCAGCTTTGAATACGGCACACGCCCCTTCACGGAAGACAACAAAGATACCGACTGCCACACTCCTTCCGACACTGACAAAGAATCAAGCTACAATCCCTTCAACGCCCAGAGCGAAGAGCTGTCGCTGACCATCACACCACAGCAGGCGAATGTCAGTTTCCGACAGAGCAACGACAGCCTGCGCTTCGTCGGACACGACACCATCGACCCGCAGCAACAGCACTACATAGAGCGTGGCAAAGTGCTCCACTACGTCTTCTCGCGCATACGAACCCTCGACGACACCGACACCATCCTGCGCGAGCTACAAGCAGAAGGCGTGCTCAACAGAGAGGGATTATCCTACGATGCCACAAGCAAGATGATACGCTCGGCACTCAAGAATTCAACCGTGGCAGCATGGTTTGCACCCCATCAACACATCATCAATGAGCGGACTATCACTACACGCGACCCAAAAAGCGGACGCATACACCACATACGCCCCGACCGAGTGATGGTAGACGGACACAATGCCACAGTGGTAGACTTCAAGTTTGGCAAAGAAGACTCCGACCACCGCGATCAGGTGCGCAGATACATGGAGTGTCTGCAAGAAATGGGATACACACACGTGGAAGGCTATCTATGGTATGTCTATCAAAACCATGTAATCCCTGTCAACACGTAAATAATCTCCCCCCACCCTACCCACACCAACATCTTCCCCCTCATGCCCGATACATTCCTTCACCATGTGGCCTGCGATCTGCGTCAGCGTTTCGGCACCAATTTTCACGATGTAGCCATCGTGTTTCCCAACAAGCGTGCCGGCCTCTTTCTCGAGCCCTCACTGCTGCAAGGCATCGACACGGCGATATGGAGTCCGCGCTATCTCACCATCAGCGAGCTGTTTCATTTGCTGTCGCCCCTGCACAGCGCCGACGAGTTGCTGCTGTTGGCCAAGCTACACCAGTGCTACGCCCAATGCACAGACACCGAAGAAACGTTTGATGCCTTTCTCAGTTGGGGACAGGTGCTGATGGCCGACTTCGACGACATCGACAAGCACTTGGCCGATGCTGAAGCGGTGTTCAGCAATGTCAGCAACCTACACGAACTCGATAGCGTGGCCTATCTCAACGAGGAGCAGAAACAACGCATAGCAGATTTTTTTTCCGACTTTTCAGAAAATCAGGAGTCGCGCCTGCAACAACGCTTCCTGCATGTGTGGTGCCAACTGGGCACTGTCTATGAGCGATTCACCTCACAACTCATCGACGAAGGCATAGGCTATGAGGGGCTGCTGCAACGGCAGACAATAGACCACGACAATGAAGGACAGGGCATTGCCGGCAAACTGCAATCCATAGCCCGACACTTTGTGTTTGTGGGGTTTAATTTGCTGCAACCCGTAGAGCGTAAACTCCTGCAAATCGTCGGACAACACTGCGGCACTCTGTTCTACTGGGACTATGACGTGTACTATCTCAACAATGGGCACGAAGCTGGCGAAAGCATACGCGAAAACATGCAACTCTTCGGCAATGCGCTCAACGACGCTGCACAGGAGGTGTACGACAACTTCCGCCGCGAGAAGGACATCACCCTCATCAGTGCACCATCTGAAAATATGTTGGCACGCTATGCCACGCAATGGCTCACACAAGAGGTGGCCAACGGCCTGACACCCTTCCCTCCCAACACCGCCATTGTGCTGTGCAACGAAAGTTTGTTGCCTGCCGTAGTGCACGCCTTACCCACACACATGGTCGACAGCAACATCACCATAGGCTATCTGCTGGCAGAAACCAGTATAGCATCCCTGCTGCAAAACCTGCTGCTCTACTATCATCATGGCACCACACGCAATCAGCAACGGTTGCGACTGAAATATGTATTGCCACTGCTGGCACACCCGCTCACGCAACTGGCAGCGGAGACAGCCACCACCCTACTGACCACGCTGCAGGAGGAATATGGCTTTTTCCCACCACATGAGGCGGTGACAGCCAACGACGAGGTGCTCACCACCATCTTCACCCTGCCACAGCAACAAAGCAACGAGACTGAGCAACTGCTCGCCCTGTCGGCATGGCTGCTCACCATCGTGGAAACAATAGCACGGCGCATCGGCAATATGCCACAGGCCGAACCTCTCAACAACGAGGCTCTGTTCAAGGCACACTCCCTGCTCACACGACTCGACAACCTGGTGGCATCAGGAGCTGTCACCATCAGCATCTACACATACGAGCAGGTGCTGCGCAAGCTAATAGCACAGACGTCCATACCCTTCAGCGGCGAACCTGCCATCGGCCTGCAGGTGATGGGAATGCTGGAGACGCGCAACCTCGACTTCGACAACATTTTACTGCTGAGCTGTCAGGACCAAAACCTTCCCAAGGGCGGCAACGATATTTCCTACATTCCCTACCTGTTGCGGAAAGCCTTCGCACTCACCACGCACGAGCACAAGGAAAGCATGCAGAGCTATTACTTCTACAGGCTGCTGCAACGCGCCAAAAAAGTCACCCTGGCCTACTGCGACGCTGCTACAGGCATGTCGAATGGTGAGATGAGCCGCTTTATCCTCCAACTGCTCACCGAGAGTCCGCACCGCTTGCGGCTACTGACCCTCACCAACAACGTCGCCCTGGAACCCTTCTTGCCTGCCGACGTAGAAAAGACGCCTGCCATTACACAACTGCTGGCGAAATTCGACAACTTCTCACCAACGGGCATCAATCGCTATCTCGACTGCCCGCGACGATTCTTCTACGAATATGTGGCAGGCATACGCCAACCCGACGACACCGACGAAGACAATATCGACCAGCGCATATTCGGCACACTCTTCCACGAGGTGATGGAAACGCTCTACCACCCCTTCCTGGAGCGACACCACCCCGTCACACGCGAATATCTCAACCGGCTGCAGAACAATCCGCACATCATCGACGATGCCATCGACGATGCCATCAGCAAGGAACTGGGAGGCTCGCGCCACAAAGCGCACAAAGAGGCGATGACCTACAGCGGCACACTGCTCATCATACGCAAGGTGCTCAAGCAATATACCTGTCAGCTGCTGCACACCGACAGTCTGCACGCACCGTTCTATATACTTGGACTGGAGCAGCAGGTGGCCATGCCGCTCACCCTGCCGGCAGGCTGCACGCCAAAGAGTGTGCACCTGAAGGGCGTCATCGACCGACTCGATGCTCACATCGACGCCAACGGACAGATACACCTGCGCGTGGTCGACTATAAGACTGGACGACCTCAGCAGAAGAACGACTGCAATATTGCCGACATGTTCGACCACGAGAAGGACGGACACATCAAAGGCTATCTTCTGCAGACATGTATCTATAGCATGATGGTGCAGCACTGTCTCTCCAACGGCACCCTACCCCTCGGCACTCTACTGCCCGGTACCACTCCCGAACAGCAACGCAATGCCACCATACAGCCGGCTCTGCTCTTCATACGACAATTCAACGAAGAGAACAGCAACCCTATACTGCAAATCAACAAGCAGCCTGTAACCGACATCAGGCAGCACGTCGACGAACTGAAAGAGGGTCTGAGCCAACGGTTTGCCGAGATGTTTGATGCCACCAAGCCCTACCGGGCCCGCCCCGACGACAAACAATGCAGAAACTGCCACTGCTATGCGCTGTGCAACTTCAGCAAGGAGAACGCCCGCCCCGCCTCGCCGACCACCCACAGTCTAAATGACGCCGATGCCCGAGAAGAGCAATAAAATCGGTTGCCGAGCGTTATATTTACACACTATCAGCCTCCACACACCATGTACCTATCTTTCCTTCTTCGCCCCCACGTCAGCCAGCGGCCACTCCACCTGTTGGCCATGCTGCTGTGGCTCAGCATTCCGCTCTCATCCTATGCCGCACCACCAGTGTCGCCCACAACCTCCATACCTGCTGTGGAGCGCAGCCTCGACGAACCTTACATCAGTCCTACGTTCATTTATGTGAACGAAGAGGGCGTGGAAGAGACGGCCACGGAATACACTGGTTCGGCACCCTTCACCGCCACACTCAAGGCCAATGCACACAACACTGAGGGATGGACAACTCACTACGAGTGGCGCATCATGCGCGAGGGCGACGACACGCCGTTCCTCGTGCGCTATGAGGAAGACACCGAGGTGGAGTTCCGAAAGGCTGGCTCCTACTCCATATATCTCTATGCCACCTTCACACAAGGCAAAGACACAGTGGCCTACACCGAAGAGTATTGGGCATACGAGTCGCCCATGCGCATCAACATTGGCGAAAGCAAACTCGACATGCCCAATGCCTTCTCGCCCAATAACGATGGCATCAACGACGTGTATAAGGCCAAAGAAGGTTACAAGAGCATCGTAGAATTTCACGCCTACATCTTCAACCGCTGGGGGCAGAAGGTGTATGAGTGGACCGATCCCGCAGGCGGATGGGACGGCACCTTCAACGGGCAGGAAGCCAAACAGGGCGTCTACTTCGTGCTGGTGAAAGCCAAGGGCGCCGACGGACGCACATACAACATCCGCAAAGACGTCAACCTGCTGCGAGGATACACCGAAACCACCAACCGGCAATAACCCCCCACACCGTGAGTGCCAACAATGATATAAAGGTGTGGGGAGCGCGCGAGCACAACCTCAACAACATCGACGTGAGCATCCCTCACCACTCGCTCTGTGTCATCACCGGCGTGAGTGGGTCGGGCAAGTCGTCGTTGGCTTTCGACACACTGTTTGCCGAAGGACAAAGGCGATACATCGACACCTTCTCGGCCTATGCGCGCAATTTTCTTATCAACATACAGCGTCCCGATGTGGAGAAGATTGAGGGACTCTCTCCTGTGATTAGCATACAGCAGAAGACTATCCACAACAATCCGCGCTCCACCGTGGGCACGCTCACCGAGGTCTACGACTTCATGCGCCTGCTCTTTGCACGCGTGGCAACGCCTTATAGCTATCTCACGGGCGAGAAGATGGTGAAATACACTCCCGAGAAGTTGCTCGACATGATTGCCACACACTACCTCGACCGTCGCATCTATATATTGGCGCCGTTGGTAAGACAGCGCAAGGGACACTACCGTGAACTCTTCGAGAGTCTGCGCAAAAAAGGATTCATCCATGTGCGTATCGACGGTGAGATGCAGGAATTGCAACGAGGAATGAAGACCGACCGCTATCGCAACCATAATATAGAGGTAGTGGTCGACAAGCTGAAGGTGAAGGGCGATGCCGACGAGCGGCTCAAGAGCAGTATCGACCTTGCCATGCGCATGGCCGATGGCACACTGGCGGTATACGATGCCGATGCCGACACGCTGAAGACCTACTCACGCCACCTGATGTGCCCCACCACAGGCATTGCCTACAACGACCCGGCACCCAACCTCTTTTCGTTCAACTCGCCCGAGGGCGCCTGCCCGCGATGCAAGGGACTGGGCACCATTCAGCTCATCGATACCGACCGCGTCATCCCCGACCGACACCTGTCAGTGGAGCAGGGAGCAATAGCACCACTGGGAAAGGCGAAAAACCAAATGATATTCTGGCAGCTGGAAGCCATTCTCAGGCAATACGATGCCACGCTGCGCACACCCGTCGACCAACTGCCCGACGATGCCATCAACGACATGCTCTACGGCACCGTGGCCGACATACGCATAGGCAAGGAACTGATGCACACCACCTACGACTATTTCGCCCGCTTCGATGGCGTGGTGAAGTATCTTTCGCGCATGATGGACACCGACGACAGCGCTAAGGCGCAGAAGTGGAGCGAGCAGTTCCTGTCATCGTGCACCTGTCCCGAATGCCATGGCCAACGCCTCAAGCCCGAAGCACGATCGTATAAGATTGACAACATGTCAATAGCCGACCTGTGCAACATGGACATCAGCGAGCTGTCGGCATGGTTCGCCCAACTCTCCTCCTTCTTGCCCTCCAACCTGCGCGAGGTGGGCACACAGATAGGCAACGAGATACAAAAGCGCCTCACCTTCATGCTCGACGTGGGACTCGACTACCTGTCGCTCAATCGTCCCACGGCATCGCTCTCCGGCGGCGAGAGCCAGCGCATCCGACTCGCCACACAGATAGGCTCGCAACTGGTCAACGTGCTCTACATACTCGACGAACCAAGCATCGGGCTCCACCAACGCGACAACCTGCGCCTCATCCACAGCCTGCAACAACTGCGCGACCGTGGCAACACCGTGGTGGTGGTGGAGCACGACAGAGAGATGATGGAGCATGCCGACCACATCATCGACATCGGTCCGCGCGCAGGACGCGCCGGAGGCAACGTAGTGTATGAGGGCACCTATGCCGACATGCTGCGCCGCGATACGCTGACGGCGCGCTACCTCAACGGACAATGCGACACTTACGAGCACACAGAGCATCATCCCGGCAACGGACAGTGGCTCACGCTGCACGGCGCGACGGGCAACAACCTGAAAGGCATCGACGTGGCATTCCCGCTCGGACAACTCATCGTCGTCACAGGTGTGAGCGGTTCGGGAAAGTCTACACTCATCAACGAGACACTGCAACCCATCCTCTCCCGACACTTCTACCACTCGCTCAAAGAGCCGCTGCCCTACAAGGGCATAGAGGGGATGGAACATATCGACAAGGTAATCAGCATCAGCCAGGCACCGATAGGTCGCACGCCGCGCTCCAACGCTGCCACCTACACCAACGTGTTCAGCGACATACGCTCCCTCTTTGTCAACCTGCCCGAGGCCAAGTTGCGCGGCTACAAGCCCGGACGCTTCTCGTTCAACGTGAAGGGTGGCCGCTGCGAGGCATGCGGAGGCAACGGATATAAGAGCATCGAGATGAACTTCCTGCCCGATGTGTATGTGCCGTGCGAGGTGTGCGGCGGTATGCGCTACAACCGCGAGACTCTGGAGGTGCGCTATCGCGGAAAGAGTATCGGCGAAGTGCTCAACATGACGGTGAACCAGGCTGTTGAGTTTTTCGACAATGTGCCCTCCATTCTGCACAAGCTCACCACGCTGCAGGATGTCGGCCTGGGCTATCTCACCCTTGGGCAGTCGTCCACCACGCTGTCGGGCGGTGAGAGCCAGCGTGTGAAACTGGCCACCGAACTGGAAAAGCGCGACACGGGACGCACCTTCTATATCCTCGACGAACCCACCACCGGGCTCCACTTCGACGACATCCGCATACTGATGGGCGTGCTCCATCGCCTCGTCGACAAGGGCAACACGGTGCTCATCATCGAACACAACATGGACGTGATACGCCAGGCCGACTACATCATCGACATGGGACCTGAGGGCGGTCGACTCGGTGGCACTGTTGTGGCACAGGGAACGCCGGAGCAAGTAGTAGCAGCAGGAAAAGGATACACGGCACCCTACCTCAAGAAGGAGATGGAAGCCATGCAGACTGCCACGAAAAAGAAAAAGAATTAGGTAATGTTGCTAAGAAATCATGGGGGATAGGGCGGTCATCACTCCACCAACCCCGCATCGGCCCACTGCTTGATAAGTTGTTGAGCATCAGAGCGTGCCACCTCTTCTTCCACTTCATATTCGTCGCAAAGCAGGCGCACCACATCGTCGAGCGTGAAGGGTTCGTCGCCGATGGCATCCCATAGGTAGGCTGCCGACTCGTTCATCGAAATCATATTGCTGAAGTCGATATTGCTTTCGCCGAAGGGCACCAGCAACTTCTCGCCGCACACTTCTTGTAACTTAAATCCGGGTATTTTCTTCATTGTTTATTTTGCTTTTGCTGTTATTCTTTTCATCCTTTTTGCCAGTCTTCGCACCCTGTCGTCAATAGCGAGCAGGTAACGCCTGATGCGCAGTGTGCGCATCCACACCCACGAGTAGGTGCGCCATTTCCATCCTGTGGGCCGCTCCAACGTTGTTCTACCCTTGCGGTAGAATCCCAGGGGTTCGGCCAGCACGTCGTTCAGCTTACAATGCTCTACGCCGAGGTTACCATCGCCACGCAAGGTCACACGGTCGCCGTCGATGCTCACGATGCGGTGGAACACATAGTTTCCTCCCTCCACCAGTGCCAGCACCGCCATGCCCACGCGTGGATGATGGCATCGTGTGAAGAGGGCACAGTCGCGGTTGTCCTGCAGAAAGGGGCGCATACTGCGTCCGCGCAGGCGTAGCGTCACGGTCTTGCCTTCGTCAAGCAGCGCTACCATGGCAGGTATCAGCTTGTCGTTGGCTATACTTATTTCGCGTATGTGTGGATGGCGTTGTGGCATATCATTGCAGCTTCTTCGTCGGGCAGGCAGTGGAGGGTGTAGCACGGCACGTGTTCTACGAGTGCCGACACGCTCTTGCAGTCTCGATCCCAAATGTCTTCGTCCCACTTCATCGATGAGCATGAGGGCAACACCGAGATGAAGGCTTCGATGGGACTCAGTCGTTCTATGCTGTTGGTTGTTGCTCTGTCTATGCGCACCACGGCACCCAGCGGCGCCTTCACATTGCGATAGCAGGGTGTCTTGCCGCTCCAGGGTCCGCCGTACACCCACACGCCATCATCCTTCAGGCGTATGATGGGGTTGTCGTCGTTCATGATGTCGCAGTGTGGTATGTGCTGCATCCACAGACTCACATGCGTCGACTTTCCCGTGCCGCTCTTTGCCGTGAAGGCATAGGCTCTTCCCTCATGGCGCACCAGCGAGGCATGCATCAACAGGGTGGAATGCCGGCTGGAAGCGTAGGCGAAACTGAGCATCAGCACATTGGTGAGTCCGAAGGTGCGCATCGAGTAGGTACCGTTGAGTGCACAGCGACAGTGAGCAAAGTCTTTATCGCTGATGAGCAGGGCGCACTGCTGCTCGTGCAGGTCTTTGATAATAAACTGGTATCCACCGTCTTGGCAATGGTCCACTATTGTTTCTCCGTTTCCGGTGTCGAAGGCTCTGATGCGGTGGCGCTGCTCTTTGGGCACCACGGGCAGGGTGTCGTCGATGGTGAGCGTGAACAGCGGTTCTTGGTCGTAGCAACAGGCATCGTCCACAATACGAAAGCGCTCGAACGAGGGTATCAGCCGCTGCGAGTTGTACTGCCCTTCGGCGAACACCAGGCGCACGAGAAAGTCGGCAATGCTATAGTGGAAGGTCATGTTTTGAGGAGTTGACGGGTTGACAAGTTGACGAGTTGTTAGTTTTGTCTGCTGGCGTTTACTACTGATTTGTGAGATTTTTTCAGATGTCTGCCACGCGGGTCCTCTATATCGGTACCCGTGGTTCCCGTTATTCGTCCTTGGCGGGTGTGAAGGTGAATGCGTCCACCACTTTCCATTCGTAGTTTCGCTTCTGCGTGTAGCGTCGTTTCAGTTTGCTCAGGCGTTTCTCCACCTTTTTTTTCTTCTTGTCGTACATCACCGTAATGGTGCGGTCTGTCAGCCCTTGGTTGTTGAGGTGATAGCGCAGCTGCTCGCTGTAGTTGGCTCTTCGGCTGAGTAGGTGTGTGCGGCGTTCCCATGTCACGGGTGCCACGCGCTGAATGTCGGTGACATACACCACCGAGTCTTTAAACGATATGGCAAACCCGAACATGTACACATGCTTCTCGTCGTCGCCCTTGGCATTGCTGCCCGTCGCCATGCTGTGCCGTGCCGTAGCGCCCAAGGTGGTGGCGAAGAGCAGGATGAGTAGGAGTCGGTATTTCATGGTGTGAGTTGTTATTGCTGTGTTGCGTATTGTTGTCTTATTTTGCGCAATGCCTTTTTCAGTATCTGCCTTGCGCGTTCGCGCTTCAGGTGCATCTGTTGCGCTATCTCTTGGTAGGTGAGTCGTTGTCCGTCGAGTCCGTAGTATAGTGTTGCCACTTTGCGCTGCCGTTCGTCGAGCAGTGCCAGGTGTTCCTTCACGTCGTCTTTTTCTGCCTGCCAGGTGTTGTCATCGCCGTTGCCCACCACGTCGTGCAGTGTGGTATGTGCTCCGTTCCACAGTGGTGCGTCAAGCGATGCGGCACGTGTGGGGTCTTGCTGTTGCAGTGCTCGTTCTATAGCGTGGCGCACCTTCCACACAGCATATTGCACAAAGCGCTTGCCCCGATGCGCATCATACTGGCGTGCGGCGTTCATCAGACCGATGTTGCCTTCGTTGATGAGGTCCTGCATGGCCATGCCCTGTCCGGCATACTGTCGGGCAATGGTCACCACGAAGGGCAGGTTGGCTTGCGTGAGTTGCTCCACGGCTTCGGCATCGCCGGCGAGGGCACGTGCCGACAGGGCACACTCTTCTTCAGCGGTGAGCTGAGGGAGCGTGCCCAGCGTCTGCAGATAACGCTCCACAGCCAGCCGTTCTTCGGAGGAAAGAGGAAGTGGTGAGTGTGTCATAGGGCACAAAGGTAGTGATTTTTTCTTTCCCACAACATTTTTCTTACCTTTGCAGCCCGAAGTCAGGACACAATAACGTGTTTCGGGCATCCCTCAGTGCTGCCCGTGTAAGTCCGGTTATGAACAGAGACTTCTCATGTATCCATTATGTTCATAACAAACAACAAATCATCATGCAACAAGTATCCCGCCGTGTGACATCTACCATTCTGTCGATGTCGCTTCTCACCGTCATGGCAGGTGCCGCCGTGGCTCCTGCTCTGGGGGTGGTGCGTCAGCACTTTGCCTCCGCACCTGTCCTCCTCATTCAGTTTATCGTCAGCCTGCCGGCCCTGTTCATCATTCTCACCAGCCTGTGCTTCCTGCCCATCAGCCGGCGCTGGCGCACACGACGCATTGCCGTCACAGGGCTCATCCTCTACGTTGCGGCGGGGGCAGGATGTTTCCTGGCCGACAATATCGTGCTGCTGTTGGTGCTCCGCGCCTTGCTCGGGGTCAGCGTAGGCCTCATCATGCCGCTCTCCACGGGGCTGTTGGCCTACTATTTTCCGCCTGAAGAGCAGGCGCGCCTCATGGGACTGTCGGCTGCCATGAACCAGATGGGCGGTGTGGTGGCCACTCTCCTCGCCGGCATACTTGCCAACATCGGGTGGAACTGGGCATTCCTGGTCTACCTGCTGGGCATCATCGCCTTGGCAATGGTATTGCGAAGGCTGCCCGATGAGCAGCTGTCGGCCGACACCAAGCGCGGCAAGCCTTTTGAGCCCAGGCAGCTGCTCAAGTTTCATCCCTCCGTGACGGGCATGCTGCTGCTCATGGTCATCTTTTTCATCTTTCCCACCAACTTTGCCGTCACTGCCAGACAGGGAGCACACCTCAGCCTCACCGCCATCACGCTCATCATGGTGGCACTCGATGTGGTGGCCTTCGCCGTGGGAATGGTGTTCGGCACACTGATGACCCACTTCCGCACGGCCATCAAATACTTTGCTCCCCTACTCTTCCTGCTGGGTTATCTGCTGTTTGGCATCAGCCAGCACATCGTCGGCATCTTGTCGGCCTCTGTCTGTGTAGGCCTTGCCAATGGTGTGGGTGTACCCTATCTCAACACCATCGCCTCCATCAAGGCCGGGCGCAATGCCGCCACAACGGTGATGCCGCTGCTCTCGGCAGCGCTCTACATGGGGCAGTTCGTATCGCCGCTGGTGGTGATGCCGCTCGGCAGGGCTGTGTTTGGCGACGACGATATGGCAGCGCCATATAAAATTGGTATTGGCTTCTGCCTCCTCTTCCTGCTGCAAGTGTGGGCTACACGCCGTTTCCAAAGCCTGCCGCCGAAGGTGTCATAATGCCGGGTCGCCATCTGACAGCCGCGCAGGCAGCAAGGCCTTCACATGCGGATACTTGTCGGCAAAGGCTTGCAGCTTCGCTTTGGTCTGACGGCGAAAATCCTGATACACTTCCGATTCTGCATCGAAGGGCTTATGTTCCAATGCCCGTGCCAGCGGCTGCCACTCCTCTACAAACCGTCGCGCATCGTTGCTGAGCATGCTCTCGCTCACGCGCTCCCACAGGTAATCTACAGCCTGCTCGGAGGGGTGGAGCATGTCGGCGGTATAGAATCGGTAGTCGCGCAGCTCGTCGAGCACTATCTCGTAGGCGGGGAAGTAGCTCACCGTCTCCTTATGTGCATCTGCCACCTGTTGCACCGCCAGCAGCAGCACAGCCTTCGACAGCTGACTGCCGTGGTAGCCATACTTGGCATAGCGTATGGGGCTGACGGTGAGCACCACGTGCACGGCGTCATTCAGCCTGCGCAGATGGTCTACACACTGCTGCAATGCCTCTGCGCATGCCTCCACACCGAGCACCTCCTCGCGGAAGTCGCTGTGCGGACGCTTGGCACAGTTGTCCACCACGGCTTCGGTCTGCCGGTCTACGTACACATGGTTGGTGCCCAGGGTGAGCAGCGCCACGTCGTAGCCTCTCTGCTCGCGCTCCACGGTGTGGAGCACGCTGATGGGGTTGTACATCACGCCGCGCGGGTTTACCACGGCGTTGAACATGTTGTCGGCAAAGCGCTGTCCGAGGTTGGTGGCAAAGCACGACCCCACACAGAGCAGGCGCGTGGCAGGCTCTATGCGGAAGGGAAAAGCCGGAAGGGCGACGGGAGTCTGTAGCTGCATGATGATATGATAAAAACAGTTTGCAGCTGCGAAGGTAGTGAATAGGAGGAGAAACAACAAGATATCAGGTATGTTCTGAAAACCAAATGTAATTTTGCAGATATTCTGGACACTTTTTTGTGTTCATTCTATATTTTAATAAAAATCTTAAATAGCATTTCGTTGTGACACGGAGTGCTGTTTTCATCAAAGTCATTAGAAATGATTGATACACATAATCTATAGCTACGTCTCTTTGGTTGTAATCTGTTTTTCAGTAAAATTAGCATCAATGCTTCAAATAAGGTTGTAGTTCTTTAACCTTTTCAAAAACATTTTGTATCTTTGCGACGTCAATCAATTCACTTAGTCTATATGAAGTATCTTAATGTAAAGAAGGCACTGGCGGCGTGGCAAGAGATACAGCCGTTGTCGGAGAAGGATCGGGAGAGGCTCAGCCGCCGCTTCACGGTGGACTTTAACTACAACAGCAACCACCTTGAGGGCAACACACTGACCTACGGGCAAACTGAGATTCTGCTATTGTTCGGCAAGGTAATTGGCGAAGCCGACGTGAGAGATGTGCAGGAAATGACTGCCAGTAACGTTGGGTTGAAGATGATGGCAGAAGAGGCCCGCGTAAAAGAGATGCCACTGAATCAAAACTTCATCCGTACGCTGCATAAGACGCTGCTAAGGGAGGACTATACGGTGTATCGAGATTTGCCTGGCGGTGGGCAGACCAGTTATGTAATCCATGCGGGGCAGTATAAGACACGACCTAATAGTGTGATCACACGATACGGAGACCGATTTGAGTATGCCTCACCAGAGGAGACACCTGGACTGATGACTGACTTAGTGGACTGGTATAATGAAGCGGAACAGAAAGGAAAACTCTCACCTGTGGAACTGGCTGCATTGTTCCACTATAGATACATACGTATCCACCCCTTTGAGGATGGCAATGGACGCATCGCCCGACTGATGGTGAACTTCATCTTGGCTCGTCACGACTATCCGATGATTGTTGTCCGTAGCCGCCAAAAAAGTGAGTATCTGGAAGCCCTACATCAGGCAGACCTCGAAGTGGGTCCTATTCCCAGCGATGGCGCCCATGCAGAGCTGAAAGAAATCAAGCCATTTCTCAAGTATTTTAATGGACTGGTGGCCAGGGAAGTGTATAATGATGTGCTGTTTGTGAGTGAGAGGGATGAGAATGTGTGGTGGTATGATGGAGAACGGATTTCATTCAGGACTCCAAACTACACAAAAATTCTGAACGCCATGCGCACAGAGCCCACACTGACTTTGGCAGACATGAAAGACGTGACCGGCATTAGTATTACCGCCATCCAAAAACTTCTTGACCATTTGATTGACAAGAAGTATGTGGAACGAGGCGAGAAAGATGG
>JAGAZE010000022.1 GCA_017940185.1 Bacteroidaceae bacterium
ACGGTGCAAAAATAACTGGAAAAACTGTAACTAACAAATATGCAACTTGAAGTGTTAAAATACAAAAAGTCCCTCATTTAGAGGGACTTAGTTCAAATTACTCCAAGTTGTTCAGAGTTGTTTATAAGGGGTCACTTGCCGATGCAGAAATGCTGGAAGATGTTGCCGAGCACTTCGTCGGTGACAATCTCGCCGCCGGTTATTTCGGCAAGCACTCGGAGTATGTCACGCAGGTCTTCGCTGATGAGGTCGCCGCTGAGGTGGATGGAAAGGCCTTCGATAACACGCTGCAGACTGTTGTGGGCACGGAGGAGAGCGTCGTAATGGCGAGCAGAGGTGACGATGACGTCTGTGTCGGAAAGGGTAGGGAGGTCGGCTGCTTCGTAAATGGTTTTTTTCAGTTCGTCGATGTGAAGATTGTGCTTGGCAGAAATCCGCAGGAATGCGTAGTGGCGGACTTGGAAAAGGGTGGAGGAAAGAGGGACAATAGAAGTTTGTTTGTCTATCTTGTTGTGGGTGATAATTAAAGACTTATCATTACAGAGTTCTTGTATTTCTTTAATATCTTCTTTCGTTGGTTTTTGGTCGATTATCCAGATGACGATACGGGCTTTGCTGATGGCTGTGTAGGTGCGGTTGATGCCAATCTGCTCGATGGTGTCGGCAGTTTGGCGAATGCCGGCGGTATCGATGAATCGGAAGGTAACGCCTTGCAGGTCGGTGGTGTCTTCTATGGTATCGCGTGTGGTGCCATGGATGTCGCTCACTATGGCGCGATTGTCCTTCAACAGACAGTTGAGCAGTGTCGACTTTCCCACGTTTGTCTTTCCAACAATAGCCACAGGTATGCCCTCTTTCAGTGCCTGCCCCTTTTCAAATGAGTGTGCGAGGGTGAGAACGTGTTGGTCGATGTCGTTAGCGAGTTGTTGCAGTTCGCTGCGGTCAGCAAACTCTAAGTCTTCGTGGTCTGAGAAGTCCAACTCCAGTTCTAACAGTGATGTAAGTTTCAGCAGTTTCTCTCTCAGTGTGGCCAACGCTGATGAGAATGTGCCGCGCATTTGCGTCATCGCCATGTGGTGAGTGGCCTGGTTTCGGCTTGCTATCAGGTCTGCCACAGCTTCAGCCTGACTGAGATCCATCTTGCCGTTTAAGAAGGCGCGTTGAGTGAACTCACCAGGGAGTGCCATGCGGCATCCGTGACTGATGAGCAGTTCGAGTACTTTATTGAGTATGTAACGGCTTCCGTGGCAGCTTATCTCGACGCTATCTTCGCCCGTGTAGGAATGTGGCGCTCGAAATACACTCACCACCACCTCGTCAATCACCTCACCGGCACCATCCCTTATAAAAGCGTGATTTACGGTGTTGGCGTTGAGTTTTCCAAGTGGCAGGTCGCTGACAGCGCCTATCATCTCGAGTGCCTTTCGTCCGCTGATGCGGACGATGCCCAGAGCGCCGCCAGCAGTAGTGGCGAGGGCACAGATGGTGTCGGTATTGTGGAGAGAGTACATATATGTTAAGCGTCTTTGCCGCAAAGATAGATTGTTTTTTCGTGGTCGGACTACAAACTGTATAACTTTTAAATGGGCAGACGTATCCGCCTGGTGGTAAGAAACACTCTCGCCGTTACTGAAGTGTGCGCATGGATAAAAGGAATTATCTGTGATGGAGAAGTAAAAAAGAGCGAACGGGTGGAGAAAGACATAAGCTATCGACTTGGCTGAAAAATGTTCTCACCTCGAAATCGTCCGCAGTTCCCAAAAAGCTACTGCCGAAGCTGCTGCCACATTGAGCGAGTCGACGCCATGCGCCATAGGTATGCGCACCACATAATCGGCGGCGGTTATCACTTCCTTTCTCAATCCGTCGCCTTCGGTGCCGAGGATGATGGCGAGTCTGGGTATCTGCTTCAACAGTGGGGTGTTGAGGGGGAGGCTGTTGTCGGTCAGTGCCATGGCAAGTGTGACAAAGCCTAGCTCCCGAAGTAGGGAGGTATAGTTTGTGTGAGTGGGCAGAAATGTCCATGGCACCAGAAACACGCTGCCCATCGACACCCGTATGCTTCTTCGATTGAGAGGGTCGCAACTGTCGGGCGTTAGCAACACGCTGTCGATGTCCAATGCCGCCGCTGCGCGGAAGATGGCGCCGATATTGGTGGTGTCGCACACGCCGTCGACGACCGCAATGCGTTGTGCCTGCTCGCATATCGTTTCGACAGGAGGCAAAGGACGTCGCCGCATGGCACAGAGCACACCGCGTGTGAGGGTGTACCCCGTGAGTTGTGTGAGCAATGTGCGGCTGCCAGTAAGCACCTGTATGTTCGCACAGCGGGCAATGATAGGAGCGGCATCGCCGGTGATGTGGCGCTCCTCGCATAACAACGACACGGGCTCGTAGCCCGCCTGCAAAGCAGTGAGAATCACTTTAGGACTCTCGGCGATGAAGAGTCCTTGCGTGGTGGTGGGATGATGGCGCAGTTGGCGCTCGGTGAGTCTGCTGAAGGGAAGTGCTTCAGGCTGCGTAAGCGAAGTGAGGCGGATGATGGAGGACATAGTGACGCTTTATCTTTTTACTGAGACAAAGTTACGAAAAATATAGAATTGGGCGGGTATGTGAGTTATAATTTGTACATTTGTGCCGAATTGTGCTCGCACATCACCTAGAGCACTACAGAAGCCCTAAATACATTCAAGAAAAATGAAACGCTTACTCACCCTTTTCATTCTCATCACCTTGATAGTGTCGCTCTCTCATTCTCAGACCGCCACCACCCCTGAGGTACAGTCGGTAAAGCCCGTGAGAAATGCAATGGCAGAACGTAAGGTAGTGGCCATCGACGTGGACGGCGTGACCTACGAGAATGTGAATTTTTCCGACGGACAGGTGCAGGTAGGCCAGGGTACCTTCATACAGTTGCTGATAGAGAAGATAGCAAAACCCACCGCAGAAGGCGAGTTTAAGGCTACTTTCAGAGAGAAACAAGGCATTTTCTGACTCCCCCCATCCCCAACACTCTTGATTAACAGCCTACCGTCACACCATTGACAATGATTCTACAAACAGATATCCAACCTCTTATCGCCGCTATCCACAGCGGTCGTCTCGTCTACCTGCTCACCGACAGTCGCTCACTGTCCGTGCCTGAACAGACGGTGTTTTTCGCTCTCACCACACCCCATGGCGATGGACATCACTACATACAACAACTCTACGACCGCGGTGTGCGCCACTTTGTGGTGCACAATGATGATGTGGAGCGCCAGCAGCATTGGCAACAGCATTGTCCCGATGCTGTGTTCCATCTCACCAGCGACACGCTGGCAGAACTGCAGTACGTGGTCGCCAAGCATAGGCAACAGTTTCACATCCCCGTAGTGGGCATTACGGGAAGCAATGGCAAAACCATCGTGAAAGAATGGCTCTATCAGCTGCTGTCGCCCGACAAGATGGTCACGCGCTCGCCACGCAGCTACAACTCGCAGATAGGCGTGCCATTGTCGGTGTTTCTGCTCAACAAGCATTCCCAGATAGGAGTGTTCGAGGCCGGCATCAGCAGGGTGGGGGAGATGCAGCGAATAGCACCCGTCATAGATTCCACCATCGGAGTGCTTACCAACATCGGTGCTGCCCATCAGGAACATTTTGCATCGCTAGAACAAAAGCTGCAAGAAAAGCTGCAACTCTTTGTCCACACGCCCACCATTGTGTATTGCACAGACGATGCGCTCATCGGCAAGGAGATGATCCGGCAGTATTCCGACCGCACACTCATAGGATGGTCCATGCACGACGCGCACGCGCCTATATATATATATGGTGTGCGGCACACTGCCCGTACCATCTCTTTCAGCTGCCAGGCACATGTAGACGGCTTGCCCGCGCAGTTCACTGCTTCCATCCCCTTCACCGACGAGGCATCGCTCCACAATGCCGTCAATGCTGCCGTGGTGGCACTGCTACTTGGCATGCCCGCTGATGTGGTGACGCAACGACTACAACAGCTCGAGCCTGTGGCCATGCGCCTTGAGGTGAAACAAGGGGTACGGCGCTGCACCGTAATCAACGACAGCTATAACTCCGACCTGCCCTCACTCGACATCGCCCTCGACTTCATGCATCGGCGCACCGACGCACTGCGTCAACACTGCACACTCGTGCTGAGCGACATCGACCAAAGCGGGCTGCACCAAGAGCAACTCTACGGCGAGGTGGCCGACCTCATCCACCATCGCGGCGTTGGCCGACTGGTGACGGTGGGACCGCATCTGGCGCAATGTCGACACCTCTTTGCGCCGACGCCAACAGTATGCTTCAACAATGTCAACGAACTCATTGCCAGTCAGCTGTTACGCGAACTGCACGATGAGATCATTCTGCTGAAAGGGGCACGTCGCTTTCGTTTCGAGCAGTTGGCAGAGCTACTGGCAGAAAAGGTGCACGAGACCACATTGGAGGTCGACCTCACCGGTCTGGTCGACAACCTCAACCACTATCGCTCCCTGCTGCGCCCGACGACTCGCCTCATGTGCATGATAAAGGCCGACGCCTATGGCGCCGGAGCAATTGAAGTGGCGAAGACATTGGCAGAGCACCATGTAGACTATCTCGCTGTTGCTGTTGCCGACGAAGGCGTGGCGCTGCGCGCCCAGGGCATCACCACTAGCGTGGTAGTGATGAATCCAGAGGTAGCAGCACTGCGCACTCTCTTCGACTATCGACTGCAACCCGAGGTGTACTCGTTCCGCATCCTCGACGCACTCATTGAGGAAGGCAGGCGAGAAGGCATCGTCAACTTCCCCATACACATTAAGATAGATACGGGTATGCACCGTCTGGGATTCCATCCCATCGACGACCTACCCCTGCTCATCGAGCGCCTGCAGCACCAGCGCGTACTGCTGCCCAGTTCCGTCTTCACACACTTTGTTGGAGCCGACAGCGATGACTTCGACGACTATTCGCAACAGCAATACCAACTGTTTACATCTGCCGCCGATTCGCTGCAAGCCGCATTCTCCCACCACATCCTCAGACATATCAACAACAGCGCGGGCATAGAGCATTTCCCCGAACGGCAACTCAACATGTGCCGACTGGGACTCGGTCTCTACGGCGTGTCCCCTCGCGGCTACCACCTCCTGCACAATGTGCTGACCCTGCGCACCACAATACTACAGATACACGCCCTGGCAGCTGGCGAAACGGTGGGCTACAGCCGCCGCACCACGTTGCAGCGCGACAGCCGCGTCGCGGCCATACCCATAGGCTACGCCGATGGACTCAGCCGGCAATTTGGCAACGGCAATGCCTATTGCATCGTCAACGGAAAGCAGGCACCCTACGTGGGCAACATATGCATGGACGTGGCAATGATCGACGTCACCGACATTACATGCCAAGAGGGTGACAGCGTGGAGATATTCGGACTGCAGCTGCCCATCACCACGCTCGCCAACGTGGCGCACACCATACCTTACGAAGTGATGACGGCAGTAAGTAATAGGGTGAAACGAATATACTACAGAGAATAAGCGCAATAGGCTAAAGAATCTCCACCACCACTTTCATATTGCCCACCACATAAACCATTTCATCAACACCATGACTGCACTCTACATCATCCTTGCCCTTGTATTGGGCATAGCGTTGGGATACCTGATCTCCCGTCAGCAGTCCATGCGGCACGAGCATGAGCTACAACATCAGCTGCTCAACGACTTCAGCGAAAAAGAACGTCAGCTGCAAGTCCAGCAGCAGGAAGCCCTCAATGCTGTTACTGCGCAGAAGGCAGAAGCCGACAGCCAGAAGGCAGTGGCACAGGCACTGCTGAAGCAAGCTGAGCAACACAACGAACAATTGCGCCAAGAAGCACAGCAACAGGCACAGACACAAAGGAAACTATTGCAGGAAGAGCTGAAAACCATGACCGAGCAGGTGTTGCGAGATGCGCGCAACGAACTAAACAACACCGACCAACAGCGCCTCGACGCACTGCTCACTCCACTTAAAGAAAAACTTGAAACCTTTACCAAAAGCGTCAACGACAACAGCACCAAAAACGAAGCCAATAAGGCAGAGATAAAATCGGTGTTTGAAACACTCGTCCAACAGTTTAAAGCAGATCAGGAAAAGACTGTCAGTCAGCTTCGTGAACAGACCGAACGTATCGGCAACGATGCCGCCAACCTCACACGCGCACTCAAAGGCGACAGCAAGATGCAAGGCGACTGGGGAGAGATGATACTCGAGCAGACACTCACTGACTATGGATTGGTGAAAGATCTGCAATTTTTCCTACAACCCAACTTCAAAGATGCCGCCGGCAACAACCTGCGGCCAGATGCTGTCATCTGCTTCCCAGGAGAAGAAAGGGTGGTGATTGACTCCAAGGTGTCGCTCACAGCCTATACTGATGCCATGGCTACCAACGATGAGGCACAGCGACAACAGCACATGAAGCAACATGTAGCCTCCGTGAAAAAGCACATCGACGAACTCAGTGCCAAACACTACGATAAGGTGGTGCCCAACAGCATAGGATATGTGCTCATGTTTATGCCCTACGAAGGTGGTTACGCTGCCGCTATCAAGGCCGACAACACCCTCATGCAATATGCATACCAACGCCACATCATCATTCTCAGCCCCGCCAACCTGCTCGTCACACTCACACTCACACGCATCATGTGGCAAAACTACAATATCAACCGCAACAGCCAAGAAATACTCACACAGGCCACAGCACTCTACGACAAGTTTGCTGGCTTTGCCGAGAGCTTCACAGAAATCAACAAACATCTCACAAACGCCCAAAAAACCTACAACACATCACTCAACCGACTGAAAGAAGGAAAAGGCAATATCGTCTCCCGACTAAACAAGATGAAACAACTCGGCATCAACCCCAACAAGCAACTGCCCGAAGTCATAAACAATGAAGAAGAAGACGATGTGGCACCCGACTCCAACAACAAACAAATTGCACAAAACACCGACAACACCGATAACACAGAAAAGTAATTTTTTTTACTTTTCCTACACTCGTTAAGTTATTTTTATTATCTTTGCCATAAAATAGGATTGTTTTTGCAAATGACAACAATTCAAACTCTAATACTCATCTCTAAAACCTATCAATCATGAAAAAACATTCATTAGCTCTGAAAGCACTTAGTGTTGCGGCTCTGATGACATTTGCCACCACCGCCAATGCACAATTTGGCAATGTGCTCAACAAGGTAAAGGACAAGACCGTGAACTCGGTGAAGAAGTCTGCCAAGAAGGCCGCTGACAAGGCTATCGACAAAGCTAAAGAAAAAGCTTACCAAAAGGCTTACAAGATTGTAGAGAAGAAGGTGCTCGGCGGCAAGCACATGCCCGAGCTGCCTTGGACCATGGACCACGGCGCTGTGGTCAACCTCAATGCTGCCACGAGCGGTGGCGACGGCAATGTCGTAGCATGGCTGTGGAGTCTTGGCGACGTGAGCGAAGCCGAAGCCGAAGCACTGCGCGCAAAGATGGAAGCACGCTACAAGGCCAACAATAAAATCATACTGGCACAGAACACGGGCGTGTTCGCTTCACTCAAAGGCATGGCGGCTGAACTGCTGCAGGAGGTGTCCAACGAGCAGGCACGCTACTGGGCATTCTACGATGCAGTGAAGCACATTCTCAACACCACCGCGTCGGGCATGACCGCCAAGGGCGATGGCACCTGCGACGTGCGCAAGACCAATGCCGGTATCATTGCTGCCCGCACTGGTGGAGGCATCGGAGTGATGCTCGGCCTCACCGCCGACAACAAGGGACGTTTCCACGAACTCAACGGCATGGGAACCTATCTGGAAGACGACCAGCTGGCAGTGGCTCAAGATGCTGCCAAGCGCGCACACAATATCGCCATACTGCTGAAGGGTGTCGATGGAACACAAGACGACAATGCCTCACTCGAAGGACTCATCGACAAGACCGTGTTTGGCGAATCGGGGTTCGACACCGACTGGGCCTTTGAGACCGACCGCGCCGAGGTGTTCGCACGCCTCACCGACCAGGCCATCGCCTCCAACAGTCCTGCCAACATAGAGCGTCGCGCCATGCCCCGCGCAGGAGCACTCAATGCTTCGCAAAAAGCAAAGGCACTGGCACTGGCAAAGGCCGAAGATGCCAACGTCGTCGATGTGGTTATCACCTCAAAGAGCTGGACACAGCAGCGCAACGAGCTTGGCATACCTACACACCGCACCATCTCGGGCTACTGGATACTGAAGACCAAGCATGGCAAGCGTGCCGTAAGCCACATGTGGGCACAAGACCACATGGGAGGAGGCAAATACAGCGCACTGCGCAATCATGGCATCGGCAACGAAAGCTTCTATGTGAAGTAGTGCGCACGCCACATATATAACACACACATACTATCAACAGCCGTTGTAGCACCTGCTGGCAACGGCTGTTGATGTGTTTTTGGCTTACTTCTTTATTTCCACGCGTTGTGTGGGTGGCAGTTGGGCATTGCGGCGTCTTATTGCCGACACCACGCTCTGTGCCAGTGCAAGGAATGCTTGGGCCTCGGGTGTTGAGGCATCTAGCACGACTGGTGTGCCAGCGTCGCCGCTGTCGCAAACGCCCTGCACCAAGGGGATCTGTGCCAACAGGGGCACATTGAGCTGCTGTGCCAGCTGGCGCACACCCTCTTTACCGAAGATGTAGTAGCGGTTGTCGGGCAGCTCGCGCGGCGTAAACCACGCCATGTTCTCCACCAGTCCGAGAATGGGCACATTGACCTTGTCGTTGCGGTACATGTCAATGCCTTTTCGTGCGTCGGCAAGTGCCACCTGCTGCGGTGTACTCACTATGACGGCACCCGTGATGGCAAGCGTCTGCAGCAGCGTAAGGTGGATGTCGCTGGTACCTGGCGGCGTGTCAAGGATGAGGAAGTCGAGGTCACCCCAGTCGGCATCGGCAATCAGCTGCTTGAGGGCATTGCTCGCCATTCCGCCCCGCCATAGTGTGGCAGTGTCGGGGTTGACGAAGAAGCCGATGCTGAGCAGACGGACACCATATTTATTTATGGGCTCGATGAGGTCGCGTTCGTCTTTGCGTACTGCGCAGGGGCGCGCATCCTCTACGCCAAACATCTTAGGCATGGAGGGGCCGAAGATGTCAGCGTCGAGCAGTCCCACCCTATATCCCATGCGTGCTAGGGCCAGAGCGAGGTTGGCAGCCACGGTCGACTTTCCCACGCCACCCTTGCCGCTGCTCACAGCAATGATGTTGCTTACGCCGGGCAGGAGCTTGTCAGCCTGTGGACGCGGCTTGGAGAGAAATTCAGACTTCACCTCCACCTCCACCTCGCTGCCCACATGATAGTGGATGGCCGCCTCGGCAGCCTTGACCACCGACTTGAGAAAAGGGTCTGTGTCGCGTGGAAAGATGAGAGTGAAGGCCACGTGATTGCCATTGATACGCAGATCGTCGGCCACCATAGCACTGTCAATAAGGTTCTTCTTCGTGCCGGGATAGGTCACGGTGGCGAGGGCGTCGAGGATGAGTTTGGGATATAGAGTCATGGTTCGGGGAGGGTGAAATGGTGGGCGAAGTGCAGACGGGATAGGTCAGCACTTCAAAATCCGTGCAAATGTAGGCAAACCGTATGGAGCGAACAAAAAAAAGGAGCATAATAATAACCAGGATAATAAACTACTTCGTAAATTTGCAGTCTAATATAATTGAATAAACCATTGATATAAAAGTCATGACTATGAGAAAATCACTGCTTCTTTACCTTCTGCTTCTACTGCTTTCGTTGCGGGTTGTTGCGGGTCCTGTGACTCCTGCTACCGCGCTGCAGAAGGCACAGGCCTTTGCTGCCAGCAAGAATAAGATTCTCGTAACTACGGCACCCACTACGAAGGCCCGTGTGCGTACCGCCTTGGGCACCACCACCGACATGCCCTGCTATGCGTTTGACATGACGGGCGGGCAAGGCTTCGTGCTCGTGTCGGCAGACGACCGCACGCCCGATGTTCTTGGCTACTGCGACCATGGCAGCTACGACGCCGCCCATCTGCCCGAAGGTCTTGTGGCACTGATGGAACAGTGGGCAGAAGAGCTGGAGCAGATGGATGCCCTGGGGCTGACGTATGCCGACGTGGGTGGCGTGCAGGCCAACCTGCCTACCACCGTAGTAGCGCCTCTGATGACTACAAAGTGGAACCAGAGCGCTCCCTACAACAACCTGTGCCCCATGGTGAGCGGCAACCGTGCACCGACAGGATGCGTGGCAACAGCCATGGCGCAGATAATCTACTATCATAAGCACCCCAGCGGTCGCACTACCGCTGTTGACGGATACTCCACGCGCAGCGGTGTCACAGTGGAGGCGCTTCCTGCCACCACCTTCGCTTGGAGCAGTATGCTCGACAGATATAGCGGCAACAACTACACCACTGCACAAGCCAACGCCGTGGCGAAGCTGATGCAATATTGTGGCAGCAGCGTGCAGATGGGCTATGGTGCCAACAGTTCGGGCGCATTCAGCACCGATGTGCCCTATGCTCTGCGCAACGTGTTTGGTTACGCACAGAGCGCACAACTCATAGCACGCGGACAATATACCATAGCCGAGTGGGATGCCATTATCACCAACGAGCTCACCCACAGCCGCCCTGTGTACCTTTCGGCATCCACGACGATAGGCGAGGGTCATGCCTTTGTGTGCGACGGACGCGACCAGAATGCCATGTATCACATCAACTGGGGATGGGGAGGCAACAGCGACGGCTACTACAGACTGAGCCTGCTCGATGCCATAGCCAGCGGCATAGGCGGCAGCGCATCGACAAGCAAGTGGTCGTTCCGACAAGGAGCCATCATCGGCATCAGCCCCACCAACGCGACCGACATCACAGGAATAAAAGGCGCACAGCTCACAGCACTGCGCCCCAGCATAAAGACCACGCGCAACTATACACGCACCAGCACATCAACCAACTTCGAGAACATCACCATCTACTTCCCCATGAACCTTTATGGCACCACCGACGACGTGTATTACGGTCTGGGGCTTTATCAGAATGGCAGCATGGTGCAGCGACTGGTATACGACCGCGGCACATTCTACGATGCCAACCTCTACAACAGCAACGGCACCTCGGAGCAGACTGTGAGCTTCGGACAGGGACTCGCCAACGGCACCTACCAGATATTGCCCATATTCTACAACAGCTCGCGACAGTGGCAGGCATGCATCGGTGCTGACCGCAACTATGTGAAGGCAGAAATCAACGGACGCAACCTGTCGCTCACTGTGATGCCTGAAGGCGACTTCGAGGTGCAGAGCTACAACCTGAGCGGACGATGGCTCACCGTTAACTTCTACAACGGTGGCAGCGAATACAACGGCTACATCTTCCTGCGCAACACCAAAGGTGAAGTGATAGCCGACGAAATGGTGGCAATACCCGCCGGAGCCTACGACGAAGTGAGACTCTACGTGGAAGACAACGCTAAGCTACTCACCGACAACGATATCTTCTATCTCTCTACCGACCATTACAACCGCGAATACTTCTACACCAACGGCAATGCCAAAAACACCAACATCACCAAGACCATCAACGTGCTCAATGCAGATGCCACAAAGAAAATAGTGTATGGCAACACCATTTACTATAATGTGACGATGCAAAACCAAGGCACCCAGGCCTATCACCACCAGCTGAACGTGCGCCTGACCGTGAGCAACGAAGACGCACCACTCTACGAACAAAAGAACATCGTGAGCGTGGAACCGGGCGAAACCAAGGTGATACCCTTCAGCTGGCAATTGGCCGACGCTGAGATGAACAAGAGCTACTTCATCACCGCCATACACATGAACGCCAACGAGGAAGATGTGTTTGGCCGCACAGGCGTGTTCACTGTGCAGAACGGTGTAACCATGTGGGACAGCAACGGCGCGGTGACGACGACTCCATCAGCAAGCACCATAACTGTTCCGGAAAATGTGGCCGCCGTTGACCTACGCACTGCAGGAACCGACAACATAGAGCCCAACAGCAATCCCAACACTATCTATCTGCTCGGAGGTAGCACCATACCTGCATCGCTCACAGGCAAAAACGTGGTGGCAAGCACAGGAAAGACAGGCACCATCAATCTCTATAGCGGCTACGACTACTACATACCCGTAGACATAGATGTTCGCAGGATATACTACAACTTCACTCCCACACTGCACCAGACCAACATCTACACGCCGCTCACTCTGCCCTTTGCCCCCGCCTTCGTGAAGAACGCCAGCCAGGGCAATGCCACGCTCACACCCATGAGCGCTGACAACAGCAGCGGCGACTTCTGGCTGCTGGCTCCCGCAAGCATCAGTGGCAACGTGCTCACACTGGACAATGTAGAAAGCATGAGGGCAGATCTGACCTACTTCCTCGTAGTGCCCGGCACACTCGAAGGACAGAAGATAGTGTTTGGACTCGAAGGACAGGGCTCGTCGTACAACACGCTTCCCGCCACAGCACCACACCATGCCAACACCACACTGGGCAACTACTCCTTCTGGGGCACCAACCAACACTACACCATCAACAACGCGGCAGCCTACGTGCTGCAAGGCGACCGCTTTGAGCGGGTGGACGGCAACGCTGTGGTGGCACCCTTCGGAGCATACCTCACCACAACCATGGCACCCGCGCCACAGACCATCACCATCGCATCGCCTGCCACAGTGACAGCAATCAACCGGATAAACACCACAACATCAGGCACACAGCAGAATGACGACGCATGGTACACCCTGCAAGGACAGCGCATAGGCAAGCATCAACAACTGCCTGCGGGCATCTACATACATAAGGGTAGAAAGGTGGTGGTGAAATAAGCACATACTAGCATGGCAGAACACATGCTCTCCATCGTTAAGGCAACGTAATATAGCGTAGGGGCGTTCCGATATCGGCAATGCCCCTACGCTTGTAAGGAACAACTGCCAACAAAAAAATGCATCCTTTTTGGTCGCCGATTGGAAAGCAATGCCTACCTTTGTAGGCCGCAATGCATTTACACAAACACATTAGATTATAAACCATCACTATGAAAAAATTCTTCACCCTGAGCCTGTTGTTCATCGTGAGCCTCGGCGTCTTTGCCGGAAAGGTTACCCCGCAACAGGCTTTGCAAAAGGCTCAGGCCTTTGCTAAGAGTGTCAACATGGCTGCACCCGCTGCCACCGCCAAGGTGACGCACCGCACCATGAGTACGGCAACAAGCAGTAGCGATGCCTTGTTCTATGCCTTCAATGCCGGCGCCAACAAAGGATTTATCCTCGTGTCGGGAGACGACCGCACCGACGAGATACTGGGCTACTCCACCACAGGAACATTCGATGCCAACAACATGCCCGAGAACATGAAGGCTATGGTGGATGAGTGGCAGCGCGAACTGCAGTGGATGGACCTCAACAACATCACCGCCGAGCAGATGAAGGCAGCACGCCCCAAGCTGCCCACAACAGTAGTGGCGCCACTGATGACCACACAGTGGAACCAGAGCGCTCCCTACAACAATTATTGCCCTGTGGTGGGCGGCTACCGTGCGCCCACAGGATGCGTGGCAACAGCCATGGCACAGATAATGAACTACCATAAGCATCCCACTGACTACACCGGCGCCACCGATCGCTACACCACCAACGGCGTGGTGGTAGCTGCACTGCCTGCAACACTCATCGACTGGATGCTCATGCTCGACTCCTACAACAGCAACAGCCCCGCAGAGCCGACCAACGCCGTGGCTAAACTGATGCAGTATTGCGGCGCATCGGTGAAAATGGGCTACGGCCCCAGCAGTTCCGGTGCCGTGTCGAGAGATGTGGTGACCGCCCTGCAACGCACCTTTGGCTATTCCTCCAGCATGCGCATACTGGGTCGTGGAGCCTATAGCATTGAGGAGTGGGACGCCATCTGCACACACGAGCTCGTCAATCGCCGTCCGTTCTACATTTCGGCAGCCACCACCGATGGTGGCGGTCATGCCTTTGTGTGCGACGGACGCGATGAGAATGCCATGTACCATATCAACTGGGGCTGGGGCGGCTATAGCGACGGCTACTATCGCATGTCGCTGCTCGATGCCACCGGTAGTGGCATAGGCGGCAGCACCACCACCAGCAAGTGGTCGTTCCGGCAGGCTGCCATCGTGGGCATCAGCCCCACAACGGTAGAGCTCGCACCACAGGTGAAAGCTGTCAACACACTTGCCGTGAAGCAACAGAGCATAAGCTGCGAAAACGTGATCTACCGCAACAGCGTTTCGGAAAACTTCCCATCATTCACCATCAGCCTGCCCATGGAGCTGGAAGGCGACAACCGCGACTTCCTCTATGGAGTGGGCCTATATACAGGCGATCAGCTGGTAAGCTATATCGGAACAGCATCGGCACGAATCTATGCCGGATACACCTATGGAGAGACACGACAAGAGATAACCGCCAACTTCGGCGCCAACCTCAGCGATGGCACCTATAAACTCGTGCCCATGGCACGCGCACTCACCGAGCAGACAATGAAGCCCATGGCAGGAGCCGACAGATGCTACATCGAAGCTGTGATAAGCGGCAACAGCATGACGCTCACACCCATGCCGAAAGAAGACTTCCACGTGACGGCACACCGCATCTCAGGTCGCTACCTCATCGTCGACTTTGAAAACAGAGGACAGGAATACAACGGACACATCTGGCTGCGCAACAGCAAGGGAGCGGTCATCGGTAAAGAGTATGTGGCAATACCCGCCAACACCACCGACAATGTGGCAATATGGGTAGACGAACCCAATACCCTCACCAGCAACGACATCTTCGCACTCTCCACCGACTACTACCTGCAGAAGAACTTCTACAGCAACGGCACCAATGTCAATTCACGCCTGACGAAGAGCATCGAGCTGCTCAATGCCAACGAGGCCAAGACAGAGGTGTACGGCCAGCGCGTGCTGTTTAACATCAACCTGAAGAACGGCGGCGCAGGACAGTATCTCCACACCTTGCGTGTGCAACTTTACTCCACTACCAGCGAGACACCCATCTACGACACACAACGTATCATCGACGTGCCGGGTAATGGCGAACTGACACAGCCCATGTCATTCGACCTGCTGGCAGATGAGGTGGGAGGGACATTCTACATCAACGCCATACACACCTTCGGCGATATGGATATAGAGACCACCAGCCGCAACTTCACCGTGAAGAACGGCATCGTGTGCTACGATGGCAACGGCGGTGTCACCGGCATGCCCAACACATCGGCGCTCACCGTGCCAGCCAACGCATGTGCTGTAGACCTGAGACAGGCATCTGTGAGCAACATCACGCCAAATGACAACCCCAACACGCTATATATACTCGGAGGAAGCAGCATACCGTCAACACTCACTGGAAAGAATGTCGTCAATGCACAGTTGCGCACTGGAACGATCAACCTCACCGACGGCTACGACTACTACTTCCCCATCGACGTTCAGGCCCGCAAGATGTACTACCGCCGCACCGTCACTGCCGACGAGGTGGGTAAGTTCAGCACACTCACACTGCCGTTTGCTCCCACAGTAGTGAAGAACGCCACCGACGGCAATGCCAACCTGAAGTGGAAAGTGACAGAAGGCGATCCCGACATCTGGGTGCAAGTGCCCGAAGGAGCCTACAAAAACGAGATATACCTGATGGACATCAACACCTTTAAAGCTTACGAGCCCTACTTCGTGATGTTCCCCGATCGCTTCGCAGGCAAGCAGATAGTGTTCCAGAACGAAATGGCCGGAGCAAACTATCTCACCGTGGCTGCTACAGTGAAGGAAAAGATGACATATAAGATGAACCACATCAACGTGATGGGTACACATGGTCACCAGGGACGTGTCGACAACATGTACACTATGGCCAACAGCCTACTCGTGCGTGCAGGCAACGATGTGGTGGTACCGCCTTTCCGCGCTTATGTCACCACCAACATCAGCGACGACCAAATCATCGTGATGTCTACCGCAAAGACCACTGGCATCAACACTATCAACACCAACGACAAAGCTAAGCACAACGCATGGTACAACCTGCAAGGTGTGAAGGTGAGCAATGGTGCACAGCCCACACAGAAGGGCATCTACATACACAATGGTAAGAAAGTGGTGGTGAAGTAAGCTTCACGCCACAGCCCATCCTCAAAGGTCAGCCGCTACACAACAGCGGTTGGCCTTTTTTATCGGAGAGCAGAGAGGTTGTTTCCTGCATTCCAAATCCATGTTATGCTCTTCTTTACTAGGAGCATCGCACCTGACCATCTGCGAAATCTGTACGATGATTGTGGATTTTGCGTCAGGGTTGTGCAGGTGTCGTAAAAGATTATTATCTTTGTCGCGACGAAAAATCATAAATCATTAATACTACAACCATTATGTTTGAAGGACAACCCAAAGGACTATTCGCCTTGGCACTTGCCAACACAGGCGAGCGATTTGGCTACTACACCATGATCGCAGTGTTTGCCCTTTTCCTCAGGGCCAATTTCGGACTTGAGCCCGGCACAGCTGGAGTAATCTACTCCACCTTCCTCGGACTGGTCTATTTTCTCCCTCTCATCGGAGGTATCTTAGCCGACAAGTTCGGTTTCGGACGCATGGTCACCACTGGCATCATCATCATGTTTGCCGGCTATCTGCTGCTCTCCGTTCCTCTTGGCGGCAACACCGTGGCTATGATTGCCATGCTTGCTGCCCTCATCTTCATCTCGCTTGGCACAGGCCTCTTCAAAGGCAACCTGCAGGTGATGGTGGGCAATCTCTACGACGACCCGAAGTATGCCGACAAGCGCGACTCGGCATTCTCCATCTTCTACATGGCCATCAACATCGGTGCCATGTTTGCACCTACCGCAGCGGTAAAGATTAAGGAATGGGGCGAGAACAGTCTCGGCATGAGCGGCAACGATGCCTACCACCTGGCTTTTGCCGTGGCATGCGTGTCACTGATTGTGTCGATAGCCATCTATTATGCCTTCCGTCCGCTCTATCGACACGTGGAAGGAGGCAAGAAGACTGGTGCGCAGAAAGCAATGGAACAACCTGTGGAAGAACTTTCGAAAGAAGACACCAAAGCACGCATCGTGGCACTGTGCCTGGTGTTTGCCGTGGTGATATTCTTCTGGATGGCTTTCCATCAGAACGGATTGTCGCTCACATACTTTGCCGATGAGTTTACACAGACCGAGTCCACAGGTTTGCAGTCGATGGCGTTCAACGTGTTCAACCTCTTCTGCGTGGTGCTTATTGTCTATGGTCTGTTTGGCTTTTTCCAGAGCAAGACGCCAAAGGGCAAGGGCATCAGTTGTGCCTTTGTGCTGGTGCCGCTGGCCATCCTCATTTGGCAGTATACCCGCGTCGACGGCATCACAAAGCTCAGTGCACCCATCTTCCAGCAATTCAACCCCTTCTATGTAGTGGCACTCACGCCCGTGTCGATGGCCATCTTTGCCTATCTGGCCAAGAAAGGCAAAGAGCCCTCAGCACCTCGCAAGATTGCCTATGGCATGCTGGTGGCTGCCGTGGCATTCATCGTCATGATTATTGCTTCCATCGGACTCCCCATGCCGCAGACTGGCATGGTCAACGGCGAGCTGAAAGGCATGCACATGGCCGATGTGAGTGCCAACTGGCTTATCGGAACCTATCTCATTCTCACCTTCGGCGAACTGTTGCTTTCGCCTATGGGTATCTCCTTCGTCTCAAAGGTGGCTCCTCCCAAGTATAAGGGCATGATGATGGGCGGCTGGTTTGTGGCAACAGCCATAGGCAACCTCCTCGTCAGCGTCGGCGGTCTGCTCTGGGGCAATCTTCCCCTCACAATGGTATGGACCGTCTTCCTCGTGCTGTGCATACTCTCGGCTCTCTTCATGTTTGCCATGATGAAGCGCCTGGAGAAAGTGGCGAAATAGGAAGAGATATACCTATTATATTATACAGGTGTCGGAGTATTTGCCGGCACCTGTTGTTTTGTTTTCGAGTAGCATAGACATGCGGGCACACTCTTTCCGTTGTGTGACACAAAGAGAGTGATTACTGCAGGTTTATAGCAACAAAGCGTTCTAATGACCGATTTGGGTTCAAGCGTTCTTCTTATAGCTCAGCACTGCCCATATGCCCATGAGGATGGCGAAACCTGTGAGTGCCGTTATCTGGTGTGCTACGCTGGCCAGATGGCCTCCTCTGACAAAGACAGTGCGCACTGCGTCGATAAAATAGTGCATAGGGTTGATGTATGTGGTGAGATATGCCCATGAGGGCATGGAGCGCGTTGGGGTGAAGAGTCCGCTGAGCAGCATGAGACATACTACGAAGAACCACATCACAAAGATGGCTTGTTGCAGCGTGTTGCTGTAGTTGCTGATGAGCAGCCCGAATGAGGAGAAGAACAGTGCCAGCAGCATAGTCAGCAGGTAGACGAGCCATAGCGGACCGGTGCATGTGATGCCGTAAATGGCCCATGCCAGCACAAGGCACACAGTGACGATAAACAAAGCGATGAACCAATAGGGGATGAGTTTGGCTAGGATGAATGCGCTTTTGGGCACAGGTGTGACGTTGATTTGCTCTATGGTGCCTGTTTCTTTTTCTCCCACGATGTTGAGCGCCGGTAGAAATCCGCACATAAGCATCATGACGACGGCCAACAACGCCGGTATCATGAACACCTTGTAGTCGAGATTCTTGTTGTATAAGAATAGAGTGGACACTTTCGACTGTATCTCTACTGTTTGGGGATATACTTGCGCAGTGACTATCTGAGTGAGATAGCTGCTTCCGATGGAGCCTTTGGTGCCATTGACGGCATTGGCGGCAATAAGCAGCTGTGGCATTTGTCCGACGGCAATGTCGTGGCCGAAGCGGGGCGGCACTACGATGACGATGTCTGCCTGGCTTTTTTCCACATCTTGCAGTGCTTGACCATAGGTGGGGCGCTGTGCGTAGATGGCAAAGTTGTTGCTCTGGCTTATACTTTGTATCAGGTGTCGGCTGAAGGTGGAGCGGTCGTTGTCGACCACACTCACGCGTATGTTTTTCACCTCCTGATTCATTACCCAGGGCATCACGCACATAATCATGACGGGAAAGACGAAGATAAGCTTCGGCAGAAACGCGTTGCGTCTGATTTGCAACAACTCTTTTTGAATGAGATATTTGATGGTCATGTTGACGAGTTGACGGGAGCTGAAGAAGTGCGTCGTGTGTTATTGCAGTCTTGTCTTAAATTTGGCGAGGGCTACTGCAAGGAGTGTGATGGTCATTGTTGTAAGTATTGTCACTTCACGTGCTACTTCGCCGATGCCTACCCCCATTATCATCAGTTTGCGCATGGCTTCAACGTAATAGCGTGGCGGTATCACTGCCGACAGCCATTGCAGCACTTTCGGCATCGACTCTATGGGAAAGAGCATGCCCGATAGCATCACGATGGGCATGAGCAGCACCATGGCGGAAAGGAGTAGTGCCATGAGCTGAGTAGTGGCGATATTGGAGATGAGCAGTCCCAACGACAGGGCGAGCAGTATATAGATCAGGCTGACAACGACGATCCATACTACCGAACCGGCAAGAGGCACTGCCAGCACGTAGCGTGCCATAAGGAGGATGGTGAGCAGGATGACCAAAGCCAGCACAAAGTAGGGGATGGCCTTAGCCATGATAATCATCAATGGGCGTACAGGTGAAACGAGCAACACCTCCATAGTGCCTTTCTCCTTTTCACGAACGATACTCACCGAGGTCATCATGGCACATACCAGCATCAGCAGCATGCCCATGATGGCTGGCACAAAGTTGTAGGCTGATTTCATCTGCGGGTTGTATAGCATCTTGGTATTGACAAGTGAGCGTGGAGCGTTGAGCATCACCTGTTGGGCATAGGCAGTCCACTGTTGCGCCATGTTGGGGTCGGAAGCGTCGACCATCAGCTGCATGGCATGGTTGGTTTCGGAATAGTCTTGTCCAAACACCACTGCCATGTCAGCCTGTTGGTTGCGTATAAGTGTTTCAGCCTCATGGCTTGTACCGACGATGGCTGTGATGTCAAAATACTCAGAAGCAGCCAACCTGTTGACAGCTGCCTGTGTGTGATGGTTCATCTGCGATCCGACAATCACCACTCTCACATTGCGCACATCGTTGGTGATGGCAAAGCCGAAAAGCAGCAACATCACCACCGGCATGCCAAAGAGGATGAGCATTGTGCGGCGGTCGCGCAGAATGTGACGGGCCTCTTTGATAACAAAACTGGTAAACTGTTTCATGGTCGGGTGGTGTTTGTCGGGTGATGGGGGCATGCTTAGTTTGCCGACCGTTTTGCTTGTCGTGCCAGTAAGGTGAACACGTGGTCCATATCGGGTTGGCGAAAACGTTTTTTCAATTCATCAGGAGTTCCTATGGCACTGATCTTCCCGTCCACCATGATGGAAATACGATTGCAATATTCTGCCTCGTCCATGTAGTGTGTGGTGACAAAGACGGTAATGCCACGTTCGGCTGCATCATATATAAGTTGCCAAAACTGCCGTCGTGTGGCGGGGTCGACACCGCCCGTGGGCTCATCGAGGAACACTATGTCAGGCTCATGAAATATGGAAACGGAAAAGGCGAGTTTCTGCTTCCAGCCCAGAGGCAGGGAAGACACCAGATCGGTTTTGTGGTCTTCAAACTGCAAACGCCGGAGCAGCTCGTCAGTCTTGCGGGCAATGTCTCTGTCGTTCATGCCATAGATGCCGGCAAAGAGTCGAATGTTTTCCGCCACGGTCAAGTCGTCGTAGAGCGAAAAACGCTGCGACATGTAGCCTATGTGCTTCTTTATCTGCTCATGCTGCGTGCGAATGTCGTAGCCAGCCACAGTACCTGTGCCGCTGGTAGGCTGATTCAGCCCCGTCAGCATGTGCATGGCAGTAGTCTTGCCAGCACCATTAGCACCCAAGAAACCGAATATTTCACCCCTCTTCACGGAGAAGCTGATATCATCTACGGCATGGAATGTGCCGAAAGCTTTCACAAGGTGCTCCACTTCGATGACGTTGTCATCTTGTGTGCCTGTCCTATCCCTATCTACAGGTGGTGGGTTGAAGATGTTGGCAAAGCGTTCCAGGATGATTTCCGGAGTATCCACCCCCTGCACCTGTCCTTTATCAAGAAAAGCCACGTGCTGGCAGCGGAGCACTTCGTCAAGATAGGGCGTGGAAACCACGACCGTGATGCCGCGTTGTTTCAATAAGGCAAGCACGTCCCACAGCTCTTTGCGGCTCACAGGGTCGACACCTGTGGTGGGCTCGTCAAGGAAGAGTACGCTCGGCTGGTGTACTAAGGCACAGCATAGAGCCAACTTCTGCTTCATGCCACCCGACAATGCCCCTGCCTTACGATGGCGGAACGGCTCAATCTGGCTGTAGATGGCACTGATGCTGTCGTAACCTTCTGCCACTGTGGTGCCGAAGAGGGAGGCAAAGAAGTGGAGGTTCTCTTCTACGCTGAGGTCTTGATAGAGTGAGAACCTGCCGGGCATGTATCCCACACGACACCGGATGTCCTTCATCTGCGTGACGGTGTTGAACCCCTCTACGGCAGCAGTGCCGGCATCAGGAAGCAACAGCGTGGTAAGGATGCGAAACAGCGTGGTCTTGCCTGCACCATCGGGCCCGATAATGCCAAAGAGTTCTCCCTTGTCGATAGTCAGAGAGACATCGTCTAGCGCTTTAACACGACCATACGATTTGGAAATATGATTTATCTCTATAGCGTACATGAACGGGTGGTGGATGTCAGAACCTTATTTCTCCATACATACCTATCTTGGCATAGCCATCGTTTTTTATGGCTATCTTCACGGCATACACCAAGTCGGCGCGCTCATCATCGGTGACGATGGTCTTAGGCGTGAACTCTGCACGACTGCTTATCCATGTCACCCTGCCGTCGTACTCCTTTCTATTGTCATTGCCATAGTTGGCAAATACTTTCACTTTTTGTCCCACCTTCACCTTTTGCAGCTGTGCCGAGGTGACGTAGGCCCGCAGCGTCATGTTGTCGACATCGGCTATTTTAAGCAACGGCTTGCCAGTGCTGACAAACTCTCCCCGCTCTACATATTTCTCCAGCACGACACCACTCATGGGTGCTTTGACGTGGCACTTGGCCATCTGGTCGCGCAGCTGGCTGACCTGCACATCGGTAGATGCCATCTGCTTATCGAGTGTCTGTGCTGTGTGCGCCAACGTTGATTGCTGAGCGTCGAGCTGCCGCTGCAACACCTGTACCTGCGCCCTGGCATCGTCAAGCATCTTACTCGGTGCTGCACCATCGGCCACCAGCTCCTGGTATCTCCGTTGCTCGCGCTGCGCCTTGGCCAGTTGTTCGCGCGTGGCTGCCATCTGTTTTGCCATGTCAGGTTTTTGGCTTTTCCACACAGCTTTGGCCGCAACGGCCTCACGAATCTTCAGCGCCATCTGTGTGGTGTCCACCAAGGCTATCTCCTGCCCTATGGCAATGTTGTCGCCCTCGCCAACGCCACAATAAAGCAGTGTGCCGCTCTGCTCGGCATATACCATTACTTCGGTGGCTTCGAAGGTGCCCGTGGCATCGTAGTCTTTTGCCTTTTTCGTGCAGCAGCAGAACAACACCGCCGCTGCAGCGACAAGGGGTGATATGTGTCTCATGTCGTTGATCAATTATTGGTTGTGATTTTGCGTTGATACATCTCCTTCAGCATCTGTATTTCGTGCATCGATTGTTGCAGTAGTGCTGCATTTTCGGCTTTTATCTCTCTCACGAGGTCGTTGGCATCAATAATGCCGTGTGCGAGTTTCGATTCGGCAGCCCGGCGCACTTGAGCTCGAAGCCGGATGATTGCCACATCGTCGTCCATCAGCTGTCGGTAGAGTGCTATATTGGCATCATGCTCTGTTGCCTCCAGTTGGTTGTTGAGTAGGAACACTTCTCGGGCGTTAGCAGCCTGATGCCGTAGCAGCTGTTGGCGTGCCTTGTCGTTCTTGTGCGTATAGAGTGCACCAATGTTCCATGTGATACGTGCGCCGACGATGCCGTTGAGCGACCACCGGCGATGCAACATGTCGTCAAACATGTTCATTCCTGGATAGCCGTAATATCCCTGTGCAAACACGCTCACCTTTGGCATCAGCGCAGCGCGCAGGGCCTCTTCCTTAGTGTCGGCGAGCTTCATCTGCAGGTCGGTCACACGCAGCTCCGGGCGGTTGTTGCCTGCTGCCGTGACAATGGCATGCGGCTTCACGGGGGATTGCACGTTGATGCCACACAGCAGACTCAGCATCTGTGCCACGGTCTGACGTTGCTTCTGAAGTGTGGTGAGCTGTTGCAGGGCATTGAGGCGCTCGGCTTTCACGTTGAGATAGTCGCTTTCGGCGGCAGTACCGTTCTTGTACATAGATGCGAGTTTCCGCTCGTTGCCCTCCAGCACCTGCTGAAGGTCGCGGTTGAGCTGTATCTGCGCATCGAGAAGCAGTAGAGCGAAGTACATGTCGTTCACCCGCTGCCGCACACCATACATGTCGACCTCATTCTGCATCAATGCTATCTCCCCCTGCTGTCGGGCGATGTCTTTCTGCAGGCGTATGTTGCCACCGTCGTATACCATCTGCTGTACGTCGACACCAATGCGGTATTGGTCGTTTCTCAACCCCTTCATGTCCACGCCCATCTGCTGATATATGTCGTGCATTTGTCGTGGAAAAGCCGTCACGTCACTCTGTAGCGTAGCTTGTGCCGTGGCGGCTACCTGTGGCAGCCAACCCTTCCCGATGTTGTCGATGTTAATATCGGTCGTCTGACGTAGCAGGTCGCTCTTTGCTATGAGCGGATAGTTACGCTGTGCACCCTGCTGACACTCCTCCAACGTCTGTGCACGTGGAGAGGCAACAGCACACACAACGAGTAATAGGATGATAGATGCTCTCATGGAAATTGATATTTGACGAGTTGACAAATTGACGAGTTGACGAGTTGACAAGCTGACAGGCTTCCACTTTGGTGTCAACAGTTAAGGTTCCGCCTGCAAAGGTCTGACATTACGTTTTTATCTGTGCTATCTTTTTTTATGATATTATGTTCTTTTTGTACAAAGCGATCAGTTTTTCGCAATTTTTCGCCTTTATTACTTACCTTTGTGTCGTAATCTCTCTCACTCCATCATGCCTTCCCTCAACACCCTTACCCTTCACGAGCTGCGCGAACTGCTTCGCACAGACACGAGCCACCAACTGCTTGACGACTATATCACCGACAACCTCGTGGTGGCACTTAATCCACCCGTCAACCAACTGCTTGCCACGCTTTCCGAAGACACCTACGCCTTGCCTGAGATGCGCATCATGGTGCTCACACAAGGCACATCACAGCCCGTAATCAATCTCGTACCACGCCAGTTGGAAGCTGGAGATATCGTCTTCATCAGCCACAACAGCCTTGTGCAAGTGGCCAACTATTCCGACAACATGCAGGGTTTCGGCATCTCTCTGACCGATGAGCTGGCAAGCCTGGCACTGGGTGCCACAATGCCACACATGCTCGATGGTCACATTCGCGACTTCCACTTTCGTCTGGCGCCCCAAGAGCAGCAGCTGCTGTGGGACATTCACGCGCTGTTGCTCCGCACATTGGCGTTGCCAGAGCGCCCTTCACAAGTGGTGCTGCAACTGGTGGCAGCATTTCTGTGGCAAACAGACTTCTATTGGAGCCAATACGAAGAGCAACACCGCCACTGCCGGACGCGGGAGCAACAGCTCTTCACCGACTTTGTGCAACTCGTCAGCCAGTATGCCACCGAGCAACATCATATCGGCTTCTATGCGCAACAGCTGTGTATTTCGTCCCGATACATGAGTACGCTGGTTAAGCAGGCAAGCGGCAAGTCGGCCAAGCAATGGATTGACGACGCTATCATCACTCGCATTAAGACCCACCTGCGTCACACCGACATGAGCGTGGCACAGATAGCTGACGCAATGCACTTTTCGAATGCGGCCTTCTTCTGCAAATACTTCAAGCGCATGACGGGCATCACGGCGAGGGCATATCGACAGGGGCTATAGGGCAGTGGGAGATGGAAAAGAAAATAATGTGATATTTTTGCACGGTAGGGTGTTTTGTGTGTACATTTGCAGGGTCGATGAGCGATAAGCAATGTGCATCGCAAACCACTCAGACGAAAACAGATGATTTCAAAGAATAAATATATTTAGTTATGCCACAGATTTCACAGCGTGCCGAGGGAATGCCCTCGTCACCCATTCGTAAGCTTGCCCCCTTGGCCGATGCAGCCAAGAAGCGCGGCACAAAAGTGTATCACCTGAACATCGGACAGCCCGACCTGCCTTCTCCGCAGGTGGCGCTTGATGCACTGAAGCATATCGACCGCAAGGTGCTGGAGTACAGTCCGAGCCAAGGTTTCCAGAGCTATCGCGAGGCTCTCGTAGGCTACTACGCCAAGTACAACATCAACCTCTCGCCCGACGATATGATTATCACCACCGGCGGCAGCGAGGCTCTGCTCTTCGGCTTCCTCACCTGCCTGAACCCGGGCGACGAAATCATCATACCCGAGCCCAGTTATGCCAACTACAAAGCGTTCGCACTCACCGCAGGACTCGTCATACGCCCCATTGCCACCACTATCGACAACGGCTTCGCACTGCCGCCGATAGAGAAGTTTGAGGAAATCATCAACGAGCGCACACGCGCCATACTCGTCTGCAACCCCAACAACCCCACAGGCTACCTCTACACACGCGATGAGATGTACAAGCTGCGCGACATCGTGAAGAAGCACAACCTCTTCCTCTTCGCCGATGAGGTTTACCGCGAGTTTGCCTACACCGACGAGCCCTACACTTCTGCGATGAACCTCGAAGGCATCGAAGACAATGTCATTCTGGTAGACTCCGTGTCGAAGCGCTACAGCGAGTGCGGCATCCGCATCGGCGCCCTCATCACAAAGAATGCGGAAGTGCGCAAGGGCGTGATGAAATATTGTCAGGCGCGTCTCAGCCCGCCCCTCATCGGTCAGCTCATCGCCGAGGCTTCGCTCCGCGCAGGCGACGAATACCAGCAGGCCGTCTACGATGAGTACATAGAGCGTCGCAATTGCCTCATTGAAGGCCTCAACCGCATACCCGGCGTCTTCTCGCCCATGCCCAACGGAGCCTTCTACACCATCGCCAAACTGCCTGTGAAGAGTGCAGAAGACTTCTGCGCATGGTGTCTCAGCGACTTCTCCTACGAAGGCGAGACCGTGATGATGGCACCGGCAGCAGGCTTCTACACCACACCTGGAGCAGGTGTCGACGAAGTGCGCATAGCCTACGTTCTGAAAAAAGCCGACCTCGAACGTGCACTCGTTGTGCTCGAAAAAGCCATAGAAGAATACAACAAGACACACTAAGGCGAAAACAACACAACACACTGCGGTGGCTGAAACGGCACACAACGTCTGCCACCAATGCAGCGCAACACAATATAGCCATCGTTGCACATCGTGCAGCGATGGCTGTCGTTTGAAAAACAGCGAGTTATCACTTATTCTTTTCCTAAGCGGAAATGGCAAGTTCCAAGTGTTGCCCAATTGGACTGCAATTAGGCAACAGTTGGAGTGCAATTAGGCAACACTTGGAGTGCAATTAGGCAACAGTTGGAGTGCAATTAGGCAACAGTTGGAGTGCAATTAGGCAACAGTTGCGAACCGCTCATTGACAAAGGCGCAGACGGTAAGCGTAAACACAAAAGATTTTGTGTTGTTATGGGTGTTGGTTTTCATCAGTGAATGATAGAATGCAGGTTGTCTATTGTGACAATTGGCTGAATTGCCGACGCCGACGGAAGTAGAATTGCCACAATATCGCGATGTCGGGTGCCGATGACGGGGTAGGGGTGTAGCCTTGCTCTGCGAGCAGCGACGCCTCGTTGTTGAAGTCTTTGCGCCATTGCTTATATGCTTTGCGTGCTTTGCGTATAGCCTTAAACTCCTGTGGGTTGCGGTCTAAGATTAAAGCTTTCCATGCGGCCACATTGTCGAGCAGCCATCGCATACGCATGACGCTGCGTCGTTGCGCTGTGGGCAGACACTTGTGGAGCATGGTGAGATTGTTGCGGAAGTTGAGAAAAGTCTTCTTCGGGTTGCCCTGCGGCAGCGTGCCTCCACCCAGATGGTAGACGATGCTCTGCGGCACACATGCTATGGTGCGTCCGCGCAGACGCATGCGCCAGCAGAGGTCTATCTCTTCGAAGTGTGCGAAGAAGCGTGCGTCGAGCCCGCCGGCAGCATGATAGTCGGCAGCGCGGATGAAGAGACAGGCCCCCGTAGCCCAGTCGACAGCGATGGGAGCGTCGTACTGTCCCGTGTCGGCTTCCACCACATCAAAGATGCGCCCCCGGCAATAGGCGTAGCCGTAGCGGTCGAGAAAACCGCCTGCGGCACCGGCATATTCAAACTGTGCATGGTCGACGGCAGAGCGCAACTTGGGTTGGCATGCCGCAGCCTCAGCATGCGCTTCCATATAAGCGTGGAGCGGCTCAAGCCAGTGGGGCGGTGTCTCCACATCGCTGTTGAGCAACACATAGTAGGTGGCATCCACTTGTGCCAAAGCGCGGTTGTAACCCTCGGCGAAGCCATAGTTGCGGTCGAGTGCTATCACCTCTACCATAGGAAACTGCGTGCGCAGCAGCGTGAGCGAGTCGTCGGTAGACCCATTATCTGCCACGATGACACGCGCCATGGGAAGCGTGTGCTCGACAACAGAGGGGAGATAGGTGGAAAGCATGCGGCTTCCGTTCCAGTTGAGAATGACGACGGCGGTATCGGTATGCATAGTGTGAAAAGGTATCGGGTGATTCTGCACACAAAAGTACACGTTATTGGCGTGTGCGCAAAAATATATGCACAGAAGTTGGCACGCCGTCCATTGTTTGCCTACCTTTGCATAGAGCATCATCCTATGCATTTCCGGTATGACCCCTTCCCGTGCGTTCGACTTTTGTTTTCAGCATTTTGGCCTCTGGCAAGACGCCTGTGCCATGAAGATTGGCACCGACGGAGTGTTGCTTGGTGCTTGGGCGCGTGGTGGCAGGCGCATCGTCGACGTGGGTACGGGTACGGGCCTGATAGCGCTGATGCTGGCGCAACGCTATGCATCGGCGCGAGTATGGGGTATAGAATTAGAGGAGGGCGCAGCCAGACAGGCCGCCGCCAATGCCGCGGCATCGCCCTTTGTCGAGCGTGTGACGATGGTGCATGCCGATGCCCTACAGTGGCTGCGTGACGAGAGAGCGTCGCTGGGACCATGGGACGCAATGGTGAGCAACCCGCCCTACTACACGGCGGCACTGCCCTGTGGTAGCCGTCAGCGCGACCATGCCCGCCACGACGGACACCTCCCGCTGGAAGCACTGCTGACTGTGGCGCAAGAGCATCTGACGCCGGAGGGACAACTGTCGATGGTGTTGCCCATAGAGCGATGGCACGATGCAGAAACTCTTGTGGCTGAGCAGGGCCTTTACGTGCAACGCTGCTGCCACGTGGCAACAAAAGAGGGCAAGACACCGAAGCGTGTGCTACTGGCTGTGGGACGGCAACACCCCCACAGCGTAGAGACAGCGCATGAAGTGCTGACCGATGCCGACGGACAACGCTCGCAATGGTATAGACAACTGACAAAGGAGTTTTACCTATATTGAAAGATTACAACGCGTAAAATAGCGGCAGGTCTTTGGTATGCATGAAAAAAGAACTATCTTTGCAACATACCGCCCCATAGGGTAGGGCAGCGTCAGATGATGGTACGCGAGCATACACCCTGCGAAAAACTATTGACAAACCTCTTAACAACATAAAGTGATGATAGCATATTTTACAGCAAACGTTTGGCTTATCTGGGTATTGATAAGCGTGTTGTGTCTTCTCATTGAGCTCACCTCCGGCGACCTCTACCTGTTGTGTGTTGCCATCGGCGGTCTGTGTGCCGCTGTGGCTTCGGCGCTCGGTGCCAACTGGGTGGTGCAGATTCTCGTGCTTGTGGTGTGCTCGCTGCTGTGCATCCTCTTCCTCCGCCCTGTGGCACTGCGATGGCTGCACAAGAACGACGTAGATGCCGTGAGCAATGCCGACGCCATCCTGGGGCGCACCGGCACAGTGAGCGAGACAATAGAAGCCAATGGATACGGACGCGTGGCACTCGACGGCGACGACTGGAAAGCCCAAGCCGCCGACGCACAGCAAATAGCACAAGGAGAAAAAGTGAAGATAGTGGGAAGAGAAAGCATTATCGTCACCGTGGAAAGAATATAAACATACACACACATTATAAACAGTAATCATTATGGAAACCATGTCTGTTACCCTATGGGTGCTCATCGCATTGGTAGTGCTGGCACTCATCTTCCTGAAAAAGTCGATCGTAATCATCGCCCAGTCGGAAACACGCATCATAGAGCGATTGGGAAAATACCACGCCACGCTGAAGCCCGGCATCAACATCATCATTCCCTTCATCGACAAGGCCAAGGCCTTCATCACCATGAACCGCGGACGCTACGTCTACAGCAACTCCATCGACCTGAGAGAACAGGTGTATGACTTCGACCGGCAGAATGTGATCACCAAAGACAACATACAGATGCAGATCAATGCGCTGCTCTACTTCCAAATAGTAGACCCCTTCAAAGCAGTGTACGAAATTAACAACCTCCCCAATGCCATCGAGAAGCTGACGCAGACCACACTGCGTAACATTATCGGTGAACTGGAACTCGACCAGACCCTCACCTCGCGCGACACCATCAACACCAAGCTACGTGCCGTGCTCGACGACGCGACCAACAAATGGGGAATAAAAGTGAATCGTGTAGAGCTGCAAGACATCATGCCTCCCGAGAGCGTGCTCACAGCCATGGAAAAGCAGATGCAGGCCGAGCGCAACAAGCGTGCCGTGATACTCACGTCGGAGGGTAACAAACAGGCACAGATACTGAAGTCGGAAGGTGAAAAGACCGCTACCATCAACAAGGCCGAAGCCGACAAGCAGCAGGAGATACTCCGCGCAGAAGGACAGGCACAGGCACGCATAAGAAAGGCCGAGGCCGAAGCCATCGCCATAGAGAAAATAACCGAGGCAGTGGGAAAGAGCACCAATCCGGCCAACTACCTCTTGGCACAGAAATATATACAGATGATGGAAGAACTGGCTAAGGGCGAACAGACCAAGACCGTCTATCTGCCCTACGAGGCTACCAATATGCTCGGTTCGATAGGAGGCATAAAAGACCTCTTCAAAGAAGCTTAATCCATACCCCCCTTTTCTATGCACAACATTTGCATTGTAGCCGGTGCGCGCCCCAACTTCATGAAGGTGGCGCCCATCGTGCGCGCCATACAGCGATGCCCACACAAGGATGCCATCGCCTATCGTCTGGTGTATGTGGGACGACAAGAAGACAACACGTTGGAGACAACGCTCTACGACGACCTGCAGATACCACCACCCGATACCTTTCTCAACATTGAAGAGACCAATCTCAATGCTCTGACAGGACAGGTGATGTATGCCTTCGAACACTATCTGGAGCAGTACCCCGCCGATGTAGTAATAGTGGTCGACGACCTCGCCTCAACCATGGCGGTGGCCATTGTGGCGAAGAAGAAAGGACTGCGACTGGCGCACCTCGTAGCAGGCACACGCTCGTTTGATATAGCCATGCCCAAGGAAATCAATCGCATAGTGATCGACGGATTGTCCGACTACCTCTTCACCGCCGGCGAAGCAGCTAACAACATCGTATTCCGAGAAGGAGTGAAGGAGACTAAGGTGTATACCGTAGGCAACATACTCATCGACACGCTGCGACACAACAAACCCCGACAGCAGAAACCTGCCATAGTGAAGCAGATGGAAGAAGAAGGCCAGAGCCGGTACCTGGTGCTCACACTCAACCGCAAGGCACTGCTGCACGACCCCGAAAAGCTGCAACCTCTGCTGCACATCATTGCCGCCGAGAGTGAGCACACACCTGTGGTGGCACCACTACGACAGGAAGCCAAAGAGGTGGTGGAGAAGGCATTGGGCAACACAAGGCATCGCATACACATCGTGCCCCCCTTGCCCTATCTGCAATTTGCCTATCTCACCGCACATGCAACAGGTATCGTCACCGACTCGGGCAACGTGGCAGAGGAGGCAACCTTCTATCGTGTGCCCTGCGCCACGCTATCAGCCTACACAGAGCATATAGAGACCGTCACCATAGGCACCAACGTACTGATAGAAGAAGACCCGCAACGTCTGCAAGAGGCTATCAGACAGATGGCCACACACACATGGAAACCTTCAGCACTGCCCGAGAAATGGGACGGACGAACAGCAGAGAGAATACTACAGGTGCTCATAAGAGACGCCGAAAAAAACAATAACACAAACAACAAAGCGATATGAAGACTGCACTTATTACCGGTGCCACCAGCGGAATAGGACGCGCCTGCGCACTGCGCTTCGCACGACAGGGATACCGACTCATCATCACTGGACGCAACCAAGAACGACTGCAACAGGTAAAGCAACAATGTGAGCTAATGCACAGCGAAGTGCTCGCCCTTTGCTTTGACATTCGCGACAGAGAACAGACCATACAGGCTATCGACACGCTGCCACAACAGTGGAAAGAGATTGATGTGCTCATCAACAATGCCGGATTGGCCCTCGGTCTTGACAAAGCCAGCGAAGCAAACCTCGACGACTGGATGACAATGGTGGACACCAACATCAAAGGCCTGCTGGTGATGACACGCTGCGTGGTGCCCCTCATGATAGCGCGACGCAAGGGGCACATCATCAATGTGGGCTCGGTGGCAGGCGACACCGCCTACCTCAGGGGTAACGTGTACTGCGCCACGAAGGCTGCCGTGAAGGCATTCAGCGATGGATTGCGGCTCGACCTGGCCGATACGCCACTGCGTGTTACCAACCTCAAGCCCGGACTTGTGGAGACCAACTTCTCCGTTACCCGTTTCCATGGCGATACCCAACGCGCCGCAGAGGTATACAAAGGGGTAAAGCCCCTCACAGGCGACGACATCGCCGACGTGGCATGCTATGCTGCAGAAGCGCCAGCACATGTACAGATAGCAGAGGTGCTGATACTCGCCACACATCAGGCCAATGCCTCCACAATAGTGAGAGACACGGAATAACGAGAAATAGTAAACAGGGAACACTTCCATGTCCTCGCCCCTCATCATCTGTGGACCGTGCAGTGCCGAAAGCCAGCAACAGGTGCTCACCACGGCGCAACACCTGATAAAGATGCAGGTGCCGGTGCTGCGTGCCGGTGTGTGGAAACCGCGCACCACGCCAGGACACTTCGAAGGCTATGGCGAACAAGCCCTGCAGTGGCTGGTAAAGGCACGCGAACAGACGGGCATACGCATAGCCACCGAAGTGGCACTGCCCGAGCATGTGACGATGTGCCGACAATACGATGTGGATATGGTGTGGATAGGTGCACGCACTACCGCAGCGCCCTTTGCCGTCCAACAGTTGGCAAATGCCATGCGCGGATACGACAAGCCCGTGATGGTGAAAAACCCCATCAATCCTGACCTCAACCTATGGCTTGGTGCTGTGGAACGCTTGCAGCAGGCAGGAGTTAACGTCGTGGCTGCAATACATCGGGGATTCTCCGTCAACGGAGATACACACTATCGCTATCCGCCCCTATGGCAGATTGCTACCGCCTTCAGACAGGCCATGCCGCAGTTGCTCATGCTGGGCGACCCCAGTCACATGGCAGGACGACAACGGCTGGTGGGCACCATCACACAGCAATTTGTGAAACGACACTACGACGGCGTGATGATTGAGTGTCATCCCCAACCCGCCACAGCACTCACCGATGCCCAACAACAACTATCATTCCGACAGCTCAACACCCTGCTGCAAACACTGAAAGCGGGAACAGGAGATACCTCCGGTACCCAGCTGGAACTGCTACGCCAACGCATCGACGACATCGACGACCGATTGCTGACACTATTGCAAGAGCGAATGCAGACGGTGGAGCAACTAGGACATTATAAGGCTGCACACAGCATGCCCATAGCGCAACCCGAACGCTTCCAAGCCATGCTGAAACAGCGTTACAACTGGTGCTGCACACACGGCATGCAACGACAATTCGTCAGACAACTGTTTCAACTCATACAGGAAGAAAGCATCCGAAGACAGCAGTTGCTGAACGCCGACACCGTGTCGGATAAACATCCCGAGAAGCAATGACCTGGTTGGCAGGAATGGCGCTCGCCACATCGCTCACCTTCGTAGAGATGAACTGCGAAAATCTCTTCGACTGCCAGCACGACTCTCTCAAGCAAGACACTGAATGGGTGCTGGGCGGCGCCCGGCGATGGACATATAAACGCTATTGGCGCAAACTGAACAATATCGCACAATCCATTCTGGCATGCGGCGAGCACAATCAACAGTGGACACTGCCCGACCTTGTAGCGCTGGTGGAAGTGGAGAACGACACCGTGCTGCGCGACCTCACACAACGCTCGCTGTTGCGCAATGCCGGATACGAATATGTGATGACGCAATCGCCCGACGTGCGTGGCATTGATGTGGCATTGCTCTATTCGCCCTTCTCCTTCCAGATGCTTCACCACTACAGCATACGCCCACCAACTATGCCTGGGCATAGACCCACACGCGACATTTTATATGCCAAAGGCATCGTCGGGCAAAACGACACATTGCACATCATGGTGGTACACGCACCGAGTCGCTACGGGGGAGCAAATGCCACACGTCCTTATCGCAAAGCCATTGCTGCATGCGTGCTGCATGCGGCAGACTCCATACGCCACCACGACAACAATGCAAATATCGTGGTGACGGGCGACTTCAACGACTATGCCAACGATCCGGCCCTGCTCATGCTGAAACAGGGCAACCTGACACACGCCTCGGCAAACGCACAGGGTATGAATGGCGCAAAAGGCACCTACCGCTATGAGGGATTGTGGAACAGCCTCGACCATTTCTTTATAAGTCTGCCCATGCAAGGGTGGATAGTGGAGTGTGAAATATTCGATGCCCCTTTTCTCACCGAACCCGACCCCGTGTATGGCGGACGCCGCCCACGACGAACCTATTTGGGATACCGCTATAAGAAGGGCACAAGCGACCACCTGCCGCTCGTCTTGCGCCTAAACATACCCACAAAAGAAAGAAAAGCATGAACGATATTCTCATCCATGCCTCACAGGCTCTACCACAAGCCTACAAAATCCGGATAAGTCACGCCCATGCCTAACGCACAGACGCTTGCACTTATTCATTCGGATTTTGTTATTATCGAATGTGGTAGATTCGTAGGCAATTCCGAACAAAGCAAACGCTTGTTATATTTTCCTCGATGTCACGCTGCCGTCTGCACTCAGATCATATGGCAGCGATTGAGTGCAAAGATAATGAAATTCCAGTAAGGACAATAATTTCAATGGACTTTTCTTGGTCCATAAATGTACAAAAAAGCGGAATGAGGCACATGTGGTGCTCATTCCGCATGATGATGTGTTGATGTAATGGTCTTACTTCTGTTGGCTACGGCCGATGGCAAGTGCCTTGATGTTGGCATCTACAATGGCTTCGCCTTTGCGACCGAAGACCCGGCGAATGGCATCTTCCAGTTTGTCGTACTCAATGCCCAGTGCTTTCTGTGCTGCACCGAGGAGTATGACGTTGGCAGAGCGGGGCACGCCGTTGTCCTTTGCCAGCTGCTCGATATCTACCACAATCACATTTGGCAGTGCCTGAAGGTCTTTGTTGATCACCTCCATGTCGGGATAGTTGGGAATGTTCTTGAAAGGTGTGGCCGAGGTGATGATCCATCCGGTATCCTTTTTCAGATAGGGCAGATAGCGCAGTGCTTCCATGGGCTCCATGGCAATGATGACATCTGCCGACCCTTTTGCTATCAGGTCGCTGTTGATGATCTTGTCGGATATGCGCAGGTTGCTCTGCACATCGCCGCCACGCTGCGACATGCCGTGCACTTCAGCCTGCTTGATGTATAATCCCTCGTTGAGGGCTGCCTCACCTATGATGGTGGCAATGGAGAGGATGCCTTGTCCTCCCACACCGCAAAGAATGATATCTGTTTTCATGGTTATGCTTTATTTTGTTTCTTTTGTTTCAGGTGACGTTGCAGTGTCTGCATGCATTCGCGTCGCGGGATAATAACGCTCACGCCCTTGTATTCTATCTCTTCGCGGATAATCTTTGTTATTTCCGGCATGTTCTTCGGCAGGGGTACTACCACACGGAGGTGCTCTTCGGGCACACCCAGACCACGGCAGATAGCCTCAAACTTATTAGTTCCGGCACTGTCCTGTCCGCCTGTCATGCCTGTGGTGAGGTTGTCGCTGATGATTACCACAATGTTGGCATTCTCGTTGACAGCGTCGAGCAGTCCGGTCATGCCGCTGTGTGTGAAGGTGGAGTCACCGATGACTGCTACGGAGGGCCATTGTCCGGCATCGGCGGCACCCTTGGCCATGGTGATGCTGGCTCCCATGTCTACGCACGAGTGGATGGCGTGGAACGGGGGTAGGAAACCGAGGGTGTAGCAGCCGATGTCGCCGAATACGCGCGGATTGTCGTATTCGCGCAGCACCTCGTTGAGTGCCGTGTACACGTCGCGGTGTCCGCATCCCTGGCAGAGGGCTGGTGGGCGTGCTGCCACATCGGGACAAGCATCGTAGGTGTCGACGGCGGGGAGGTTGAGAGCGGTGCGCAGGGCGTCGGGCGAGAGTTCGCCGGTGCGGGGCAGCTCACCCGTGAGACGGCCTTTCACCACGGTGTTGCCTGGCATGATACCACGCAGCATGTCTTCGATGAAGGGTTGGCCTTCTTCTACTACGAGCACGGCGTCGCACTCATCTGTCATCTTGGCCACGAGTTTCTTCGGCAGCGGATAGCGGCTCACCTTCAGGGTGGGGTAGGGGCATCCTTCGGGGAAGCACTCCATGAGATAGTTGTAGCCTATTCCGCTGGCGATGATGCCCAGCGAATGGTCGGTGCCTTCAGTGTAGCAGTTGTAGGGCGATGCGGCCGCATCGTCCTCCAGCTGCGCCTGCTGCTTTGTTACGAAGTCATTGCGCTTGCGTGCGTTTGCGGGCAGAAGCACCCAGTTGGCCGACTGAGCGTTGTAGTTGAGCGCATTCTCCTCGCGGGGAGTGTCATTTATCTCCACCACTGCGCGTGAGTGTGCCATGCGTGTGGTGACGCGCATGAGTACGGGCAGCATCACTTTCTCCGAATAGGAGAAGGCCTCGTCCATCATGTCGTATGCCTCCTGCTGTGTGGAGGGTTCAAAGGTGGGAATCATGGCAAACTTACCATAGAAGCGGCTGTCTTGTTCGTCTTGTGAGGAGTGCATGGATGGGTCGTCGGCCACCAGCACTACCACGCCGCCGTTGACACCCGTCATGCCTGAGTTGACAAACGGGTCGGCACAGACATTGAGTCCTACGTGCTTCATGCACACCAGTGCACGCTTGCCCATGAACGACATGCCGAGCGCAGCTTCCATGGCCGTCTTCTCGTTGACGCACCACTTGCGGTGCAGGTTGCGCTCGCGTGCTATGGGCGACAACTGAATGTATTCGGTGATTTCTGTGGAAGGCGTGCCAGGATAAGCGTACACTCCGCTCAGCCCAGCATCAATCGCGCCTTGTGCGATAGCCTCATCGCCTAATAGTAGTTTCTTCATATTATGAATGTTAGTTAGTATTAATAATGTGTCGTTATCCTTTGGAGCGCAGACGTCGCCGTCGGCATATCTGCTCTGCCATGCTTCCCGCGTGGCAGGTAGTGGCGCAAATGTAGTAAACTTTTCAATTGCATGCAAGCAGAATACAGTTTTATAACCGTATCGTGAAATTTAATCTACATTTGTTTGATTCATCTGGTAAAAAGCAGTATATTTGCGCCGCAAAGGTTTGCTATAGACGCAATGAAAAGGGAACGAAGTGTAAATCTTCGACTGTCTCGCAGCTGTAAACCCCGTCATTGTCGGCAAGCGATGTGCCACTGTGGGCCTGGCAACGTGCTCATGGGAAGGTGCTTGTCGATGGGGTAAAGTCAGAAGACCTGCCTTGTGGCAATGTATGAGGTTGTCTCTCGATGTAAGGGGCAAGTTCAATCGAATAGCTTTTTGGAAATCATCGTGCATGCGCATAGGCATGACTGTTGTCGTAGTAGCTCTGGTAGCGTAGCGCTGGCAGCAGTGATTGCCGTGTAGTCTCGCAATGCCGGCCTATAATGGTAGATGCAAAGCGTGGAGAGCGTGCATTAGTTTGGCATACGGTGTCAGTGTAGAACACCTGTCCTCTTGTTGTCGCCGTGCGGCAGCAACACCCTACGTGTATTATATAAGTTGTACTTCGGAAACGGAACTTCATCACCTTGCACGATGAAGTTCCTTTCTTTTTATATATTCATTGTTTTCAGCCAAATAAGCGTATCTTTGCCTGCTCTGTAATTACTTAATCCCCATGATATGACAGAAAAAGAACGCAACTATCTCTCCCTTCTGCCCCAATTGGAGGCATTGGTATCGGGCCAGCATCATGAAGTGTCGACGCTTGCCAATGTGTCGGCCGCCCTGCAACAGGTCTTCCATTGGTGGTGGACCGGTTTCTACCTCGTCAGCGGCGACAAACTCCTGCTAGGTCCTTTTCAGGGTCCTCCTGCATGCTACAGCATCGCCTATGGTCGCGGCGTGTGCGGCACGGCATGGCAACGAGGTGAGACCCTCGTGGTGAGCGATGTGGAGACCTTTCCAGGACATATCGCGTGCAGCACGGAGTCGAAATCGGAAATCGTAGTGCCACTGTTTGATGCCAAGGGAGAGGTGAAGGCAGTGCTCGATATCGACAGCCAGCATCTCAACCATTTTGACGAAACCGACAAACACTATCTTGAAGAGGCAATGCGCATCGTGGCTCAGGAACTCTATGGCGAATAAAGGCATGCGACCTCACTCAAGGTGAGGACAATAAAAAGGCATGCTTATTATAGCCAGACTATGGTTGAGCTGTAGGGGTGGGGTAGTGCTGCCTGATGTATTGATCGGCCCATTGGTAGAATTGTTTTGCCAAGGGGTCGGACTTATTGGGGGACGTTTTTCTGAAGTTGTCGACAAACGTGATGGCATGTCGCATCACCTCTTGCTCAATGTCCATCACCTTTTGCATGATGCCCGTGTGCTGCCGGTTGATGAGCGGAGCCAGGTTGATGTAGTCGTTTTTGTTTTTTCCCTGAGCGCAAAATATCCGTTGTTTGTTCAGCAGGGATTGTTGTGTGAGCCATGCGCCTTTGTTTCCTTCGGCTACTACGAGTGTCGGCATTGCGTCCGAGGGCGTAATGACGATGGGCAACGCCACCGCTGCCGGCGGCCAACCAATGTTGGTCCAGCTGATGGTGTGCAGGGGCGACTCTCCCTTCTTCACCCCTTCGATAAGGATAGCCGAGGCAGTGTTCCAACGTGGGATGAAGTCGCGGAAGGCACACATCTTCGTGTCTTCTGCCGAGGCGGGTTGCAGGTCGAAGAGGTTGATGCCCGTCAGGCCATGGGTGAGATGACGTGGAACCGTCACTATGAGATGTGTCGCACTGAGCGTATTGTCGGCATAGGCCTGTTTCATCCACTGCTCTATGGCCATATAGCGTTCTACGCCCACATGGTTGTCGTGGCATCCTGTCATGCCGTGATTGGTACGTGTGAGGTATCCGTGCGGTGCGGTGGCAGGGTCGTTGGCGTCGAACTTCACATAGCCATTGTCGTTGGTCTCATACCATGCACATCCGCCACGGGCGTCAATCACGCCGAAGTTGGAATTCAGATCCATGGGTTTAGTCAGCGTGTCGAGCAGTTGTTCGAAGTCGTCGAGTGTGGCACACAACTCCAGGGCTCGGCGCATGAGTTGTCCGTCGTGATGTGAGTCGAGTCCCGCACAGCCGTTGAGGTTGTAGGCAGCGGTGTTGATGATGGCAAAACCCGCCTCGTTGTGCCCTCCCCACACCTCTTGCGCCTCGTTGTCGTCGGCCGCTACTACGCCGACGAAGCGATAGCGTTCGCCAGCTATGCAGCGCACGGCATTGTTGACGTTGGGCGTGTCACGGTTTTTAAACAATATGGGTCTGTGCCCTTGCGCCACGCGGCTGGAGATAATCACCGCCGTGCATGCCTTGGAGGGCAGGGGGAAGAGCGTGGTGCAAATAGTAAGCAGGAAAACTGCCGATGCTGTAGCAAACAAGTAGTGTCGGCAGAAAGAGCGAATACGGGAAAGCGTGTGTGACATAGTGGTATGGTGGTTGAGAGTGATAGAATAGAATTGTGTAGTGCAAACTTAAGCACTTCGGCGCGTAAATCCAAAATTTTCAACAACTTCCTGCGCCTACATGGCATAGGGCGCGGCAAACGATTGCTCATTTGTCGCGCCCTGGTTGCGGTGTTCTTTTGTCGTTTCCTCCATTACATGTCTACGTCGGGGGAAAGGTGCATCCGTTTCTCTTTTAGATGGCAGTGTAGCCTCCGTCAACAGGCAGTGCTACGCCGCTCACGTAGCTTGCTGCCGGCGAAGCAAGGAACACAGCAGCAGCATCAAGTTCGCCCTCTCGTCCGTAGCGCTCCATGGGGATGGCACTCTTGGCATATTGCTGGAACGACTCTGTCTCCAGTGTGTCTTTTGTCAACGGTGTCCAGAAGTATCCTGGGCAGATGGCGTTGACGGTGATGCCGTGCTTACCCCATTCGGCAGCCAATGCTCGGGTGAGATTTACCACGCCGCCCTTTGCTGCATGGTAGGGTGAGGCGGGCGCTATCTTGTTGCCCACCAGTCCGTACATCGACGCGATGTTGATGATGCGTCCGTAGTTGGCAGGTATCATAGCGGTCTTTGCCACTGCACGTGCCACGCGGAAGGTGCCGAAGAGGTCGATCTCTATTTCGTTTTCGAACTGCTTGTCGGTGATGTCTTCTGCCGGTGCCACTGCTCCCGTGCCTGCATCGTTGATGAGAATGTCGATGCGTCCGAAGTGCTTGTAGGCCTCAGCTACAATGGTGTTGACACGCTCAGTGTCGGTAATGTCGCATTGCAGGGGCAGTGCCTCAACACCGAAGTCGTTCTCCAGCATGCCAGCCACTTCTTGCAATTTCTCCATGCGGCGTGCCACAGGCACGATGTTGCATCCCTGATTGGCAAGGGCCCGTGCCATCTGCACGCCCAGACCCGTCGAGCAACCAGTGACCAATGCCACCTGACCCGAAAGATCAAAATATTTGTTCTGTTGCATAATAGTTTGTGTTAAAAAAATCTTGCGGTGCATATTCTGCAGCACCGTTGTCATTGTCTTTATCGTTTTTTCCACACGAAGGCTGCATGTGCCGGTATGTCGCCTGTCCAAACGCGCCAGTCGAAGGTGCCATCGGGGAGGAAATGCAGCAATTCACCGCTTGACACGTAGTTTTTGGCATCCATGATGTAGAAGTCTTTTTCTTTAGGATTGACGATGATGCCATAGGGCATCTCAATGTCGGCTATCTCTTTCGCATCGGACAGTTGTGTGGTGACTGTCTGATGCGTGCGCACGTTGACGATGCCGTAGCTCACCTCGTTTTTCATGGTGGTGTAGTTGAACCCCACACCTATGTAATATAATGAATCGCCCACGATGCACAGGTCGGTGATGTGTGTGTCGATATGTCCCTGCGGTTTCATTTTTCCGTTGCCATCGGGTGCCAACCAGTAGAGTCCTGCCTGCTTGCCATAGTAGTCGCCGCGCGAGGTCACCCACAGTTGGTCATATTTGTCGCTGCGCAGGCGGAAGAGGTTGATGGCCACTTCTATCTTCTCCACTTCTCTGAATGTGGCAAGATCGATTACAGAGATGGTATTGTCGTAATGCGGCACGCGGTATCCTCCGCTATTAGCCACATAGAGTTTTCCGTCGAGCACTGTCAGTTCGTCGGGCTGATAGCCTACGGTGATAGAGTCTACCTTGGCCAGGGTGAGGGTGTCGACCTTGTATACACGTCCCAGCGGCGCATCTTTGCTTACCACCACAGGTCCCACATAGGAGCTCACGTAGGCATAGCCACCGTCGAAGGCCAGATAGCGACAGTTGGAAATGTCTATCTTTCCTATCTGCCGACAACTCTCCACATCGGCTACCTCCACCTTATTGGAACAGTTGATTACCATCCACAGGCGCGAACCATGGATTTTGATATCGTTGCCCACGTCGCCGAGCTCCTTCACCAGTGAGGGATTGCGCTCGGCATAGATATTGCGCAGATAGCGTATGGTGCCGTTGTCGGCCGCGAGGTCAAGATAGTCGAGTGTGGCTTTGTTGCTGCCCATATTGCCCTCGCACAGCACATACATGCCCACGAGGTCGCCCTCGGTGGTCTGCTTGCCGGTGTCTTGCTCGTCGGAGTAGACGATATACTCATCGTGGCGGCACGAGGAGAAGACGAGCACAAGGGCAAGCAAGGGGAGGAAGAAGCGGATATGTTTCATGGTGAGGAAGGTATTTTCTGGAGGTGCGTCGTGCAACAAATTGTCTACAGACTAATGTCGAGACTCACGGCATAGTTGCGCTTGGGCATGGGATAGTTGAGTATCACGTCGTAGTCCTGGTCGAACAGGTTGTTGACCTCGGCTGTGATTTTGCATAGTGTTTTTCCCCAGCGGAAGCGATACATGAGAGTTATGTCGTTGGTATACCACGGTTGCATGTGGTTGTAGCGTATGTTTTCCTGCTGGTTGTAGCGTTCGCCGGCGTAGATGAAGCTGTAGGTGAGGTCCCAGTTGCGATAGCTGATGTCGACGATTGCCGAACCGCTATGCCAAGGTATGTAGGGTATCTGGTCGCGATAGAACGATGTCTTTGGGTCAGTCACGTCGCGTGCGTCCTGGTACGTGTATTGCAGTCGGGTGGTGATGTTGAGATCTTTCACGGGTGCCACCGTTGCCTCGGCCTCCACGTCGATGCCCTTGATGTGTACGCGCCCCAGGTTGAGCATCGTCCACCTGAACTGCTGTCCTTTCGGATAAGCCACTATCTTGTCGTGCACGGTGTTGTAGTACGCATCCGTCTGCAGTCGCAGTGAGCGTAGCCATGCGGGTTTGTCGTATTGCTTGCGCAGTGTCAGGCCGATGTTGTATTGCGTTGCGGCTTCGGGTTTGAGCAGTGCATTGCCTATCTCTGTATAGTAGAGATCGTTGAATGTAGGCATGCGGAAGCTTCGCTTGGCAAAGGCGCGCACTGCCAGCATGTCGTTGCCGAAGGGTTGCCAGCTGGCAAAGAGTGCGGGTGTGAACTTGGTGAGTGTAGCGGGGTCGTCGGCATAACGCAGGTGGTCGTCTATGATGTTGGCCAGCAGGCTGGCCTGCAGCTTTATCCTGCTCAAGTCGAGTGCTGTTGCCAGAGCCACCAGATGCGACCAGCGTGTGGGGTAGGCAAAGCGCTGCAGGTTGGCATTGAGCTTGTTCCACCGCATATCGTAGGCCAGCGACATGCTCCACGAGGGTAGTATCTCGTAGACATTGGAGGTGGAGAGATAGAACTCTTGCTGCTTGAAGGTGTTGTCGACCATCATCTGCGTGGTGTCGCGGTTAACGTAGCGTGTGTCGTACCACGCATATTTGCCCATCAGTCGGGTGCTGAACCGGCTGCCGTAGTTGCGTTGCCATGTGGCTTGTGCAAAGTAGTTGTGGTCCCACTGTCGCTCGCCGCGCCGCCACACGTTGTTGACGATGGCACCGGGTATGCCGCGCTCCGAGTTGTAGCTGTACATCTTCACGTTCCAATAGCCTCCGTCGAGGTATCCGTGCACGTTGCCTTCCAAGCGCAATGCCCAGATGTCGCCATTCTGTCGTGTGGCAGTGGTGTCGTAGGCCACGCTCTTGTCGAAGTTGAGCCGACGATAGCGAAACTTGTATTTTCCGTCGGAGTTGAGAAATCCTGCACTGAGCGAGGCGCTTACCTTATCGCTGATGCGCTGTTCGTAGAGTCCTGACAGGCGCAGCGTATTGCTCGAGCCATACTTCAGCTTCCATTTCATGTGATAGGTTTCTCCGTTGAGAAAACGCGGCATGCGTGTGCGGATATACACCGAGCCGGCATTTCCAAAGTCGCTGGCTGTTTGGAAGATGGCACTGCGCTGACCATTGTAGAGGGATATCTCCTGCACGTTATCAAGCGAAAACTGTCCGAGGTCGATTTGTCCGTTCTGCGCGTTGCCCAGCTCCACGCCGTCGTAGTAGATTCCGAGATGGTTGGTGCCCATGCTGCGGATGTTGACGGTCTTTATGCCACCTACGCCACCATAGTCCTTCAGTTGCAGGCCTGAAAAGTAGCGCAACGCATCGGCTACGCTGTGGGTGTTGAGTCTTTCCAACTGCTTGCCGCTGAGTTTTTGCGAGGGCACAACCTCCTGCACCGTCAACCTGCCGCGCACCACCACTTCGTTGACCTTCATGATGGTGTCGAGGTATACTACATCGCCCTGCTGGGCCAGAGAGGATGTGGTGCAGAAGAAAAGCGATACGAGTGTGCAGAACAACAGTCCCGCTACACGTGGGTAGAAGTGTATACACATAAGCAGTCTCAACCTTATCCGCGAGGTGTATTGAACATGATTTGTTGGCAATGGGCAGGTCTTCTGACTTATCGTCGTTGCCCAGTGCGCCTTCCCAGACTTTCCCACAGCAAGCGTGGACACTATCCAGTGGCATTCAGCACAAGGCATATCAATGGCGATTTACAGCAGCGGGACTGTACAGGAGTTGCACCTGTTTCCCTTTTCAGCGCCTTTCTTTTCAGCGCACCGATTGCTTAGCGATGCAAAGGTAGAGAGATAATTGAGATTTACGGAGTGGATGGTTTGATTTTTTTGTAAAATTTGCATGGATACATAACAACTCTTATCTTGGCAGCGTAAGCACCATAGCAGATGATTATGAATTCCTCTCACGGACTCTCTGTACGCCCCGTTGTCAATAAAACGGCTACAGGTATCCACAATGTTAAGGTCAGCGATAACGATACCAAGCGTGGAATGCGCTATAACCTTAACGGCCAAGCCGTGCGCAAAGGCTATAAAGGCATCGTGATAGAGAACAGAAAAAAGGTGATAATGAAATAAAACGGAAATAACCCACCAATAATACTCAAACAATAACGAGACATCGCCTTGTGTGACGTCTCGTTTCTTTTTACAACCACGGTGCCAGCAGGTGTGCCAGCCATCCACGGAAGCGCTGCCATGGTGTTCGCCACTGCTTCCATTGCTCGGGTGTGAGTTGGAAGGAGCGCTGCTTCTCACGCTCAAAAAGCTGGTCGAGCTCATGGGTGGTACAGCTGTCGGCTATCACGAGATTCTCTTCGTAGTCGAAGCGCAGGCTGCGTGCATTGAGGTTGGCGCTGCCCACAGAGCACAGCCGCCCATCAACGGTGAGGGTCTTGGTGTGATGAAATCCTGGCTCAAAGACCCACACTTTGCACCCTGCCTTCATCAGCTTGTGGGCATTGTAGTAACCACAGTCGGGCGTGAGGGGGATATCGCTTCGTGCCGAGATGAGTATCTGCACGTCGACGCCTCGCCTTGCGGCGCGCTTCAGCGCACGCGTAATACTTGGAATGAGGGTAGGGTAGGGGTTAATGATGCGTATCTGCTGCTGGGCATGATTGATGGCTGAGAGATAGAACTCACGGATGATGTGGTTGGTGGCGCGCGGTTCACGGTTGACGACACCCACCATCTTCTTGCCCGCTGTGGCTGTGGTGTCGGGCTGCAGGGCTGTGATGTGCTGATGTTCTCCAAGGCCACGCCAATAGTGTGTGCCATACACCTGTTCGCCCGTTGTCTTTCGCCAGATATTGAGAAATATCTGTTGGAGCGTCTCCACCTCGCTGCCTTCCAGACGGCAATGCATGTCGTGCCATTCGCCTACCTGCGGCGTGCCTACGATGTAGTAGTCGGCCACGTTCATACCTCCTGTGTAGGCTATGCGTCCGTCAATGATTACTATTTTGCGATGGTCGCGCGCAAAGACATGGTTCACCCACGGGAAACGTACCGGATCGAACTCAGCTATCTTTATGCCTCGTTCGCGCAGCTGCCGCAGATGGCGTTTGCGCAGGGGCTTGTTGTTGGAGTCGTTGCCGAAACCGTCGAAGAGTGCTCTCACCTCCACACCCTCGCTCACCTTCCTGGCAAGCAGGTCGAAGAGCAGGTTACCGATGCTGTCGTTGCGGAAGTTGAAATACTCCAAGTGCACACTGCTTTGCGCCTGACTGATGGCGCTGAGCATGTCGTTGAACTTCGCCGTGCCGTTGGGCAGCAATGTGATGGCGTTGTCGTGGCTGAAGCGTACGCCCTCGCGGCGCATGTCGGCCACTATGAGCGAGTCGGCCGTCTGTTCGCTAGGCCGTTTGGTCGTTTGGTCGTTTAGGCGTTTAGGCGTTTGTGCCGTGGCATGCGGAAGGCACAACAACGCCAGCACGCCCAGACAGCAGAGAAAGGGGCGCACTACACCATTATATATATAGGGGGGGAGAAGGCGTGTCACAGCATACATGAATAATGGTCGACGATGCCGAGCAGGTGTCTGTCGTCATCGGTCACCAGCACAGAGTGTATCTTATAGGTGTTCATGATGCGCTGTATGTCGGTCACTTTCGTGTCCTGTGCCACGCATTTGGGTGTTGTTGTCATGATGTCGGCCACTTGCTTGTTGAAGAAGTCGGCCTGCCATTTCTCCATGGCACGTCGTATGTCGCCATCTGTGATGAGTCCAGCTATTCGTCCATCGTTGCCTATTGCCACGCCCATGCCAAGTTTTCCTTTCGATACGCGTATAATGGCGTCGCCCAGGTGCATGTCGGCGTGCAGTGTGGGCATGTTGTCGGTGTGCATGATGTCGGTAGCCGTAGTGAGCAGTCGCTTACCCAGTTCGCCTCCGGGATGAAACTGCGCGAAGTCGCGTGGCTGAAAGCCGCGTCGCTGCATGAGTGCTATTGCCAGCGCATCGCCCATGGCCATAGCTGCCGTGGTACTGCTGGTGGGTGCAAGATTGAGTGGGCATGCCTCGCGCTCCACACGCGCCAGGATGTGCACGTCGCTATACTTAGCCAGCAACGAGTCGGCATTGCCTGTGATGGCAATGATGGGTATGTGCATGTGGCGTATGAAGGGTATGAAGCGCAGCAACTCGTCGGTCTGACCGGAGTTGCTCAGTGCCAGTACCACGTCGTGAGGTGTCATCACGCCCAAGTCACCGTGAAACACGTCGAGCGGATTGGCGAAGAAGGCGGGTGTGCCCGTGCTCGACAGTGTGCCTGCAATTTTCGCACCCACGTTGCCACTCTTTCCCACACCCACCACGATGGCTTTGCCCTTGCAGGTATAGAGCAGGTCAACGGCGCGGTCGAAGGCATCGTCGAGTTGTGGAATGAGATTGAGCAGGGCTTGAGCCTCGTCGCGCAGACACTGCTCGGCAATGGCACGAGGTGTGGGTTGTGGGGCGTTGGGAGTGTCAGAGTATGCTTTGGATGACATCGTACAGTTGGTTTAAGGGTAACATATTGGCGGCATCGCTCAATCCCTCGTCGGGATTGGGGTGCACCTCGAAGAAATAGCCTGTAGCACCGAAGGCTTTTGCAGCCTTTGCCATGGCAGGCACGAAACGTCGGTCGCCACCTGTCGTGGCACCATCGCTGGGGCGTTGCACGCTGTGGGTGCAATCCATGATGACATGAGGTGTAAACTGCAGCATATCGTCGATGTTGCGGAAGTCCACCACCAAGTTGCCGTAGCCGAAACTGTTGCCTCGCTCAGTGAGCCACACCTCCTTGGCTCCGCTCTCCATGGCTTTTTCCAGCGGATGGCGCATGGCCTTGCCGCTCAGAAACTGGGCTTTCTTGATGTTGATGATGCGTCCTGTCTTGGCGGCTGCCACCAGCAAGTCGGTCTGTCGGCAGAGAAATGCAGGTATCTGCACCACATCGACCACCTCGCCTGTGGGAGCGGCTTGCCAACTCTCGTGTATATCTGTAAGCAGGCGCAGACCATATTTGGCTTTCACGTCGGCGAGCATCTGCAGGCCGCGTTCCAGACCTGGGCCACGGAAGGAGTGGAGGGAGGTGCGGTTGGCCTTGTCGAATGAGGCCTTGAAGACGATGTCAGTGCCGAACTCACGATTGAGTCGCACCAACTCTTGCGCCACTATATCAAGCAGCTCGGCGTTCTCAATAACGCACGGGCCGGCTATCAACACAGGGCGGTATGTGTTTGTAGGCATAGCAATGTTTTTTAGTCGCGCAAAGGTAGGCAATACTTATTACTTTTCAAAATAGTAGAGTGTGCCGTCGTAGTAGACGGCATCTTCCGTTGCGATATAGGCCAGCGACCAATATTCGGGTATGTTGCCTTCCACACTGTAGATATCTGTGAGCAGACGGCCATCGGTGCTAAACATGTTGCCTTCGTAGCCATCTTTCATCACCCATTCTTGTTCCAGAAAGCCTATCAGTCCTGCACGATAGCGCACGTCGTCGACATCGACGCCTTCGCCATAGCGGTTGGGGTGGTAGAAGGCGATATTGCCGCCCTGGGTGTTGAGCAGCAGTTCGTTGGTAGCCACTTGCTCGCTCCACTTGTTGTAGTATTGCACTCTGAGCACGAGCATCTCTTTGTGTGCTCTTGTAGCCTTGGCGTCGTACTTAGGCTGCCAAGGGAAGGATGAAGAGTCCCAACCATAGAATTTCTTGCCGTTGATTTTTCCTGTGAAGAATAGCATCTCGTATCCGTTCTTGCTTTTCAGCCTGGCACCTTTTGCCACACGGCTAACTGGCAGCTGTGTCATGGTGTACACCTCTTTGCGCACCTTGCTTTTGGGCAGGTTCCACGAGTAGTATTCGCCAGTGTCGTCGCCTTCGTACTTATAGTAGTTGCCTTTGGTTTCCACGATACGGTTGATAGGATCGTTGCTGTCGCATATCAATTCACCTTTGGTGTAGCTGTGTTCGCCCACGCTGAAGTCTTCAGTGGCATAGTAGGATATGAGCGTGCCCACCACGTCGTTGTCGGTTGTTTGCAGTCTGTCTAAGTTGTGAGGTTGATAACTGCTCAACATCCATGTGGCTGCTACGAGCAACAACACTGACAATAGTTGGGAAAAATGATTTTTCTTCATGGTCGAAAATGTGATATTGGATTTTTACTCCACAAAGGTATACATTCTCAGCAGAAGATGCAAAACATGTTGATTATTGTTCTTGTTGTAAAGTGTTCCCGGAATTGTTTATACAGAACAGCGGCGCCATGTTATCGTTAACATGCCGCCGCTGAGATGCGTTGGGTAGAGTAGAGCCCTTTGTCTTTGTGGTGCTTACTCCTTGCCGTCGGCTGATGCCTGTGTGTGCATCGGGCAGTGGAGCATAGTGCTGGCACCGTCGGGCTGTTATTCAATTACTACGAGTGGTGTGTCTTCCATCACGCTTTCGCCCTGCTTCACGCAGATGGCAGCCACCTTTCCGTCTTTGTTGGCCTCAAGGTTGTTAGCCATTTTCATAGCTTCGAGCACGATGACGGTGTCGCCTTGCTTCACTTCGTCGCCAACGGCTACCTTTATCTCGATGACAACGCCTGGCAGCGGTGCCTTCACGGCATCGGCGGTGTTGACGTTGGCGCTTGCTGCGCTGCCTTCTTCAGCTTCGGATGAGGGCTGTGCCACGGGCTTCACGATGGGCTTCTTCTCCTCTTCGGGTTCGGGCTCCATCTCCACTTTGAAGTTTTCGCCGTTGACGGTTACGTCGGCAATGTTGTCTACGATGTCGCCGATGGCCACTTCGTATTGCGTTCCGTTGATGGTATACTTATATTCTTTCATGATGCTTGTAGATGTGTGAGTGTGTTATGGACACGGTGTCATTATGAGCATGGGGTTGTTCCACTGTGTGCAGCGAGGCTGTATGGTGATGATACCCGTCTCCTTGTCGTGTACGTTGTTGCCTTTGAATTCGTGCAGTGCCAATGCGATGGCTGCATACACTTCTTGATTGTTGTGTTTCATTGCTTAAGGAGTTGAGAGTGATGTGTTGTGGTGAGAGTGCTCTCTCCCCTTTTCTTTTTACATAGGAATGTTGCCATGCTTCTTTGAGGGCAGTGCGTCGCGTTTTGTTGCGAGTTGCGCCAGTGCGCGGCAAATACGGAAGCGTGTGTTGCGTGGTTCTATCACGTCGTCGATGTAGCCATATTGTGCTGCCTGATAGGGGTTAGCAAAGAGTTCGGAGTATTCCTGCTCCTTTTCTGCTATGAAGGCCCCCACGTCTTCGCCAGCTTCTTTCTTGGCTTTGGCTTCCTTGGCATAGAGCACTGCTACTGCACCCGATGCGCCCATTACGGCAATCTCGGCATTGGGCCAAGCGTAGTTGATGTCGGTGTGTAGCTGTTTGCATCCCATCACGATGTGGCTTCCGCCGTATGACTTACGCAGTGTAACGGTGATCTTGGGCACTGTGGCTTCGCCATAGGCATAGAGCAGTTGGGCTCCATGCAGGATGACGGCGTTGTATTCCTGACCTGTTCCCGGCAGGAATCCCGGCACGTCGACGAGGCTTACGATGGGGATGTTGAAGGCATCGCAGAAGCGCACAAAGCGTGCACCCTTGCGGCTAGCATTAACGTCGAGCACGCCTGCATAGCAGGAGGGCTGATTGGCTACGATGCCCACGCTCTGTCCGTTGAAACGGGCAAAACCGACGATGATATTGCGGGCAAACTTTGGCTGTACCTCAAAGAACTCGCCGTCGTCAACAATGGCACCAATCACCTTATACATGTCGTAGGCTTTGTTGGGATCGTCGGGCAGTATCTCGTTGAGGCTGTCTTCCATGCGGTCGATGGGGTCGGTGCACTCTTTGCGAGGTGCCTGCTCCATGTTGTTGGAGGGTATGTAGCTCAGCAGCGTACGTATCATCTGCAGGGCTTCTTCTTCAGTCTTTGCGCTGAAGTGTGTCACACCGCTCTTCGATGCGTGTACCGATGCGCCGCCAAGGTGTTCTTGGTCGACGTCTTCACCTGTGACGCTCTTTACCACCTTCGGTCCGGTGAGGAACATGTAGGAGGTTCCTTCCATCATGAGTGTAAAGTCGGTGAGTGCGGGTGAGTAGACGGCTCCACCTGCGCAAGGACCGAAGATGCCGCTTATCTGCGGGATGACACCCGATGCCAGAATATTGCGTTCGAAGATTTCGGCATAGCCAGCCAGCGCGTTGACAGCCTCTTGTATGCGTGCGCCGCCAGAGTCGTTGATGCCGATGACGGGAGCCCCCATCTTCATGCCGAGGTCCATCACCTTGCAAATCTTTTCGGCCATGGTCTCGGAGAGCGAGCCGCCATTCACGGTGAAGTCTTGTGCGAAGACATACACCAAGCGTCCGTCGATGGTGCCCGAACCTGTCACGACGCCATCGCCGAGATATTGCTTCTTGTCCATGCCGAAGTTGTGGCAACGGTGCAGTTTAAACATGTCGAACTCTTCGAAGCTTCCTTCGTCGAGCAGCATGTCAATACGTTCGCGTGCTGTGTATTTGCCGCGTGCGTGTTGTTTCTCGATGGCTTTTTCACCACCGCCAAGACGAGCCTGCTCGCGCTTTGCGATCAAGGCTTTAATCTTTTCGATCTGTTTGCTCATTGTGTGTTGGTATTATTGAATTCAAATATGATATTTCCCTATGATGTAGAAAATATTTGCGCAAAGTTCGGGGTTCTTTTTGATTTGACGAAATAATTTAAAATGAAAATGCAATTGCTCTTCATCTTATTCTATCAGTTTGAGCAGTTGTCTGTCGGCATCGGTCCATTCTAGACCATCCATCTCTTCGCGTCGCAACCAGCGGTAGTCGAGATGTTCGAGCAACTTGAAGTCATCGTTTTCGGCTATGCACAGATAGGCTGCCAAGCGTATGGTGAGGTCGGGATATTCGTAGGTGACGGTGCCGAGCAGCCTACCCACGAAGATATCCCAGTCCATCTCTTCCTTTATTTCTCTTATTAGCGCCTGGTGGTCGGACTCGCCTTCTTCGCGCTTTCCTCCTGGGAATTCCCAGTGTTCGGATATGTAGTCGTGCTTGTCGCGGCAGCGTTGCATACACAGGTAGGTGTCGCCACGTTTAACGATGGCGGCTACCACGTTGACGACCTCGGGGACGATGTTGGTATCGATGGTTTGGTTCATGGTGGTGTGTGATAACGGGGTTATAGTGCCTCTTGGCTTTCCCATTGCGCCTTTCTTGTTCTGCTGAGCGTTGCGGGTGCCATGTGCAGCATGGAAGCAATGTGTACGAGAGGAGCTCGGCGTATCACTTCGGGGTGATACTGGCACATGATCTGATAACGCTGTGCTGAGTTTTCGTTGCGCATGAGGCGCCTGTAGCGGGTGAGACGCAGTATATTCTGTTCAATCACTTTGCGCAGCAACAATTGCAGGTTGACTCTTGTGTGTGCCGCCTGCTCAAACTCGGCCTTCTCTATGGCATAGCATCGCATGGATTCCAGCGCTGCAACAGTCAGCTCAGAGGGCATTTCAAACAGAAAGCTCTCCATCAGAATAATGAAGTGGCCATCGTAGTCGAACTGCAGGGTGCATGGTTTATTGTTTTTCATCATGTAGGTGTGGCACATGCCCTTCTCTATGAAATAGAAGGTGGTGGCTATGTCTCCTTGCTTTATGATGATTTTATGCTTGTTGAATCGCACGGGGTGCATAATACCACAGAGGGTGTACTTCTCCTCCTCATTGAGAGGGCAGAAGTTGCGCTCTATTAGCGCGATAGCTTTTACATAGTTTGGTTTCATAGTAGTAAGTATTTGGTTAGTCGTGGTGTCGGCATCCTTTTTTCAAATACATCGCGATGCTGTTTCTTGCCGAACGCGGTGCCACGTGGTAGAGGTCGGCATAGAGTCGGAGAAAGCGTTGCATGGTGTAGAGTCGTCCTCGCAGTCGACTTTTCGGTCGGTGTGCCAGCAGCTCAGCATAACCTTGCTCGCCGTGGTTGCCGCGTTGCATGACGATGCGCAGCAGGTGGTCGGCACGACGTTCGCGTCCTGTTTGGTAGAGGGGAACCTCTTCGGCGGGCATACCTAGATGGCGCACGAGCAGGGCGGCAAAGGTCTGCCAGTCGTTGAGCAGATGCACTTTGCGGAGCAATGCCTCCAGCTTGTCCACATCGATGGCAGCGTGGTCGTCGTGCAGGGTGAGCATCCAGTCGATGAGCTGGCGCAGCCCCACGCCACTGTGGTGGAACAAATGGTGCCAAGCGTGGTAGAATATGTACATGCTTTCCGCATTTTCCGAGGGTATTTCCACGTTGACGCCTGCTACCTGTATGGTGCGACTGCACTCTGGTGCCAGAGCCCGCGCTGCCCACTGCTGCAGGCGCCGCCCATCAGCGGTGTGGCGCTGGCTGATGACAGAGTGATGTATCTCAATGTCAATGCCGTCCACCACCAGCGAGGCATGCTTGTCTTCCTCGCTCACCTCTGTCTGAGCCAACGGCAGTAGTGCATCTATGGCTGCCTGATAGTTGGCTGTGCCCACATAGAGGTCGATGTCGCCAGGTTTGCGCAACTGTGGGGTGGGGTAGTGGCGCGCCACGCCTTGTCCCTTTACCATCACGTAGCCTATGTTGCTCTGCTGTAAGGCGTTCACCACCTTGATTACCACCTGGTCGACATGCTGGTTGGTGCGCACGATAGTCCATTTGCGCTGCGCATGTTGCAGTAGCAGTTCCTGCGTGGCACCTGCCTGCGCCATCATCTCGCTGAGGCGCTTGTCAATGATGCCCTCCACGGCTTGCTTCTTGGCCAGCGCATAGGTGGCTTGACACGTGGGCAAGTCGGGATATGGCGCATCAACGGGTGCGCCTTGCGACCATAGCACTTCGCGCAGAAGGCGAAGGAGCAGTTGTTCAGACGAAGACAGTGGTGACATGGGGTATATATTATGTGTGTGGTGTTGCCTAGTCGAGTTTCAGCACGGCAAGGAATGCTTTCTGAGGCACTTCCACGTTGCCTATCTGCTTCATGCGTTTCTTGCCGCGTTTCTGTTTTTCGAGCAGTTTGCGTTTTCGGCTCACGTCGCCGCCGTAGCACTTAGCCGTGACATCTTTGCGCACCTGCTTCACTGTCTCGCGTGCGATAATCTTTGCCCCTATAGCGGCTTGTATGGCGATGTCGAACTGCTGGCGCGGTATCAGTTCCTTCAGCTTTTCGCACATGCGGCGACCGAAAGGCACGGAATTGTCTTGGTGGGTGAGTGTTGACAAGGCATCAACGGGTTCGCCGTTGAGCAGGATATCGAGTTTCACAAGACGCGACGGACGATAGCCGCACACATGATAGTCGAACGAGGCATAGCCCTTCGACACGCTCTTCAGCTTGTCGTAGAAGTCAATCACTATCTCTCCCAAAGGCAGATAGAATTGCAGCTCAATCCGGTTACCGCTCACATATTCTTGCTTTATCAGCTCTCCACGCTTGTCAAGGCACAACTTCATAATAGGACCTATGTAGTTGGCGCTCGTTATCACCGATGCTTTGATATAGGGTTCCTCTATATGATCGATGGCGGTAACCTCAGGCAGTCCCGAAGGGTTATGCACTTCCTTGCTACCGCCCTGCTTGTCGTATACCATATACGACACGTTGGGCACGGTGGTAATCACATCCATGTTGAACTCTCTGTCGAGGCGCTCTTGCACTATCTCCATGTGCAACAGTCCGAGAAATCCGCATCGAAAGCCGAAGCCCAACGCCACCGATGACTCAGGCGTGAAGGTGAGCGAAGCATCATTGAGCTGCAGCTTTTCGAGCGAGGCACGCAGGTTCTCGTAGTCGGTGGGGTCAATAGGGTAGACACCCGCAAACACCATGGGCTTCACCTCCTGAAACCCCTCTATTGCTTTGTCGCAGGGACGAGCTATGTGAGTGATGGTGTCGCCCACCTTCACCTCTTTGGCATCCTTTATGCCACTGATAATGTAGCCCACCTCGCCAGCCTTCAATGTCTGTCGGGGTATCATATCCATGCGCAACACGCCCACCTCGTCGGCATCGTACTCCATGCCGGTGTTGAAAAATTTCACCTTGTCACCCTTGCTTATCTTGCCGTTCACAATCTTGAAGTAGGCAATGATGCCGCGAAATGAGTTGAACACCGAGTCGAATATCAGTGCCTGCAACGGTGCCTCCGTATCACCCTTCGGAGAAGGTATGCGTTCCACCACTGCACGTAGCACGTCGTCAACGCCCTCACCCGTCTTACCCGAAGCGAAGATGATGTCTTCGTGGTCGCAACCGATAAGATCGACAATCTCATCCGCCACCTCTTCAGGCATGGCATTGGGCATGTCTATTTTGTTGACCACAGGCACTATCTCCAAGTCTTGGTCAATGGCCATATATAGATTGGAGATGGTCTGTGCCTGTACACCCTGTGTGGCATCCACCACAAGCAATGCTCCCTCGCATGCCGCAATGCTACGCGACACTTCGTAGGAAAAGTCCACATGGCCCGGCGTGTCAATGAGGTTGAGTACGTAGCGTCCTTTGGCTGGACCATCAACGGCAGCAACACCACCGTCATAGTCGTATTCCATTTGTATGGCATGACTCTTGATGGTGATACCACGCTCGCGCTCTAGGTCCATGTCGTCGAGCATCTGCCCCTCGGTAATCTGTATGGTGTTGGTGCGCTCCAGCAATCGGTCGGCCAAAGTCGACTTTCCGTGATCAATGTGCGCAATGATGCAGAAGTTGCGTATGTTATTCATTTCTAACAATTACTTTCGCTGTCACTTATTTGCAGTCTGGCGATTTACTATTTACTTTTTCTATTTGGACTATTTACTTCGCCAACGTATTGACTTGTCCTTAAAGGTACAAAAGTACGTATATTTTTCAAATTACGCACGCATTGACAAAAAAAAAGCACCAATAGTTTTTCTATTTCTGGCAAATCCCTACCTTTGCACCCGCAATTGCACATGGGTAAGTCCTGTACGGCCAGCTCCCAATGAATCCTCCAGGTCGGGAACGAAGCAAAGGCAGTTGGTTGTAGCGGCGCGATACGGGTAGCTTGCCCACCCGCCTCTTTAGCTCAGTTGGCCAGAGCACGTGATTTGTAATCTCGGGGTCGTTGGTTCGAATCCGACAAGAGGCTCAGAAAACAGCATTTGGAGAATACCACAAGGTGTTCTCCATTTTGTTTTTAATAGCATGACTTACAGCGGCAACATGACTTACAGCGGCAAATTGCCTAATCATTCACGCGCATTTAATAATCAGCATTATGTTAAATAACGTGGCGAAATAATCTCTCCACCACACTATTTGTGCCGGAGAGATTGATAAGAAACCATTTCATAAATCTGTGGATAACATTTTGCGATATCCTTTCGCCATCATTCACAACTCGTCTCTCATGAATATTTTTCTTCAAACTCATCTATCACTCTGATGAATTCGTCCGGAATGAAGCTGAGTGTTTTTTCTCTTATTTCTTTGGGTACTCCGTAATACGCCTCGGCGATGGCTCCAGCCATACATGCCAGTGTGTCGCTATCGCCCCCGATGGATACAGCGTTGCGCAACGCATCTTCAAAACTTGTGCTCTCCAAGAAGCACACGATGGCCTGTGGCACGCTGTCTTGACAGAGTGCCCCCCATGTGTAGGTGGGACGAATGGCATCGATGGTAAAATTGAGGTCGTAGCCAATGGTGTGGGTCATAGCTCTCCTGATTACCTCCTTGCTGCGTTCGTTGCGTGCCATCCACACAGCGAGTGCTATCGCTTGAGCACCGCGTATGCCTTCGGGATGGTTGTGGGTACAAATGGCAGTCTGAGTAGCTTTGTCAAGCGCCTCCATTTCGCTGATTGCGGCCCATCCTACAGGTCCTACGCGCATGCCAGAGCCATTGCCACAACTATAGTAAGGCATCTTATCAGTTTTGCAGTGTGCGCGAGAAAGCCAAAGAAAGAAATGTTTCCCATAGCTTGCGGGGTAACGCACACCATAGTCAGTATAATAGTCGGCAATGTCACCGCCATGTAGTAACCAATCTGCTGTAGCGATGGTGAGAACGGTGTCGTCTGTGAAACAGCAACGCTCATCAAACAGAGGAAATTTTTTGGTCTTAATGTTCGCAAACTCGTAGACACTGCCTACAATATCGCCAGTTATACATCCTATCATAATCGTCTAAATGTTAAATGGTTATAGATTGAATGCTAAAGAAAAAAGGATTAATTATATCAGATTGAAGTTACATGATGATAAGGCCAGTCTGCCGTATTAAAATCTGTTGGCTCCACAGGCATAAAGAAATGATCATCTATTAGTTTAGAATTCCAATCGGAATCCTTTCTGCTTCAATTCTTTATACTTATTGGGATTAAACGAATATAGAAATGCTTCTTTACCATTAGGTAGCTGCTTGGCCTCATCATATTGCGTTAACAATCCTAGACGCAACATCTTATTTGCAAAGTTGCGTCTATCGAACTTCACATCTAGCACTGCCTCGTAGAGGTGTTGCAGTTGTGTCATGGTGAAGTGTTGCTCCAGCAGTTCGAAGCCAATGGGTTCAAAATGTATCTGTTTTCTCAGTGCCTGTAAGGCAGTGCGCAAAATGAGATCGTGGTCAAAAGCCAATGCTGGTACATCGTTGATATCAAACCACTGCGCCTGTGCGGCATCGTCACCACCATGCACCTCACTGATGCGCACCAGAGCGTAATAGGCAATAGTGATAACGCGTTCGCGTGGGTCGCGATTGGGATTAGAGAAGGTGCCAAACTGCCATACGCAGTTGGTTTTCAGACCTGTCTCTTCAAAAAGTTCGCGTTGCGCCCCCTCTTCTGCTGACTCGTCCATCTTCAAAAAGCCGCCAGGAAATGCCCAACGACCTCTGAAGGGCTCGATGCCACGCTCAATGAGCAACACCTTGAGTCCCACGCCATCAAAACCGAATATTACGCAATCGGTAGTGACAGCAGGATGGGGATACTTGTAGTGATACTTTAATTCTTCCATCTTATCTTTCTTTTGATGAATTAGATTTACTCTTTGCTTCTCTCCCCTACTCCACTCTGCACTATGCAACGATTATATCACTATTTTCAAAGCAGCCCCGCTCTGCTTTGCGTGATTTTCACACAGCAAAGGTACGCGTATTTTTGTTACCTCCAAATTTATTGCGTACTTTTTACACAACATTGCTGGCAATATAAGTAGAATATGCAACAATAATAGCGGAGATAGCTATTGCTATACTCCGCTATGGGATCTGGGTGCAGGTAAACTACACGCCTATAATACAGATTGTTAGAGTCCTAATCCTTTTTTTGCAGCCGAAGCTGCAGCATCGATAGCTTCTCCTGTCTTCTTCTTAGCTTGGTCGGCTGCTTTTTGCGGTGCTTCTCTCACCTCCTGCACCTTTTTGTCGACAGCCTTTTGTGTTTCCTGCACTTTTTGGTTGACGGCTTTCTTGGCATCGTTCACTTGTTTGGCCGCCTCGTTCACCTGTTGTTGAGCAGCATTTTTCACATCGTTGACAGTGCCTTCCGCAGCCTGTTGTGCGGCCTTTTCAGCATCGGCAGGCAATTTGCTTACTGTCTCAATGGTTTCGGCTGTCATCTGCGAGATGTTGTTGTAAAGCGTGGTGATGGGTGATGTGGTGGTGATGATGTTCTTTATTTGTGCATCTTTGGTCCTAAGAAACTGTTGCACCTTGTTGAGCACCAGTGTAGCTTGCTCCTTGTCGAGCGATGTCACTTTGTCGTTCACTGCCAGCAGTGCCTTTTGCAGTTGTGTGCTGTCGCTTGCCTCAATGGCAGCCGACAGTTGGTCGGTCAGAGTGGTTGCCTCCTGCTCTGCCACCTGTTCTGTGTTGTTCTGATCTGGTGTTGCTTCGTTGTTGTTCTTGTTGGTGCAACTGCTGACGATGAGTGCGCCAGCAACGAGAGTAAGGAAAAGAATCTTTTTCATAATATGAAGTTGTTAAATTGGTTGATTGCAATGCTTTGAGGTGATGGCTTGTGCTGTGACATGTTCTTTCTGTGGCTGAGAGTGGCGTAATAATATAATATGGTGTACCTTCGCGCCCGATTTCAGATTACATCTCTTATTTTTTCTTCGGCGATGAATGGCATTTATACACTCCTCCTGCTTGTGTTGAGCAATGTGTTTATGACCTTAGCTTGGTACGGTCACCTAAAGCTTCAACAAAATGGTGTTTCAGCACATTGGCCTCTTATTGTTGTAATATTGTTTTCCTGGGCTATTGCCTTTCTGGAATACTGTTGTCAGGTACCAGCCAACCGTTTGGGGTTTGTGGGCAATGGCGGTCCTTTCAGTCTGGTGCAGCTGAAGGTGATACAAGAGTGTGTTTCGCTGTTAGTGTTTGCCGTGATAGCTCATTTGCTGTTTGGCAATCAGTCGCTGCACTGGAATCATGCCGTAGCTTTTCTCTGCCTTGTAGCAGCCGTCTACTTCACATTCCTCGACACTTGAGGCATGATTTCTAGTTAACCACATTGACGGGAGAACCCTCAAGGAATGCTTTAACATTAGCCACGGCTATCTGCATCAGTCGCTGCCGAGCCTCCACCGTTGCCCATGCCACATGTGGTGTGAGGAAAGCGTTGGGAGCGGTGAGCAGCGGATTGTCGATTTGTGGAGGTTCTTGTACCATCACATCTGCACCATAGGCAGCTAGCTGTCCGCTATGTAGCGCCCGCGCTACGTCGTGTTCGTTGACAAGCGGTCCGCGCCCTGTGTTGATGAGTATAGCACTGGGGGGCATCAGTGCGAGCGTGTTGGCATTAATCATCTCCTTTGTGGCGTCTGTGAGTGGGCAATGCAGGGTGATGATATCTGATGTAGCGAGCAACTGGGTCAGGTCTGCTTTGCTGATGCCTGTGGGCAGTTGGGCTTGTGCCTTACTGGTGAGTGCCGACACATGCATCTGGAAAGCCTGCGCCACCTGTGCCACGCGCATGCCGATATTGCCCAATCCCACGATGCCGATGCGCTTTCCTGCCAATTCGTGTAGGGGGGTGTCCCAATAGCAGAAGTCGGCATTGCGGCTCCAGCGTCCGGCGGCATTCTCTGTGGCGAAGTGCCCGATTTGATTGGTAATATTTAGCAGGTGAGCAAACACCATCTGCACCACGCTCTCTGTACTGTAGGCTGGAATGTTGGTAACGATGATGCCATGCTGCCGCGCTGCTGCGGTGTCGACAACGTTGTAGCCTGTGGCCAGCACGCCCACATACTTCAATGCGGGCAATTGTGCCAACATGTCGGCGCTGAGCACCACCTTATTGGTGAGCACCACTTCGGCATGCAACACTCGTGGAATGATATCGGCAGGTGCGGTACGGTCGTACACGGTTAGTGTGCCCAATTGAGAGAGGCTGTCCCAACTCATGTCGCCGGGATTCATGCCATAACCATCTAATACTACGATATTCATGTCTATGATTGTTGGAAATTATTTGTCAGTGTATCTCTCTCCCCACAGTCGTATCATTTGCTGATAGAGTCGTTCTTCTGTGGGCGAGTGTTGTGCTTTCCATAGTCTGTATTGCTGCAGCTGGTCGGGCAGATACTGCTGTTGTGTAAAGTGTCCGTCGTAGTCGTGCGGATATTTGTAGCCATCGCTGTATCCCAATTGTTTCATCAGTGCTGTGGGCGCATTGCGCAAGTGTAGCGGCACGGGCAGGTTTCCTGTTTGTCTCACCAGTGCTAGTGCTTCGTCGATGGCGAGATAGGCTGAGTTGCTCTTTGGACTGGTAGCTAGGTATACGGCACACTCTGCCAGTGGTATGCGTGCTTCTGGCCATCCTATCTTCATCACCGTGTCATAGGCTGCATTTGCTAGCAGGAGGGCGTTGGGATTTGCGAGCCCTATGTCTTCGGCAGCACTGATTATCATGCGTCGTGCTATGAACTGTGGATCTTCGCCGCCCTCTATCATGCGTGCCATCCAATAGAGAGCTGCATCTGGGTCACTGCCGCGCAGGCTCTTGATGAAGGCTGAGATGATGTCGTAGTGCATCTCACCATCCTTGTTGTAGGCCAGTGGTGTCTGCGAAAGACTCTCCACTACCTTGGCGTTGTCGACAATCACCTCGCCATCACCAGCAACACTGTCAACGACGAGTTCTAGAATATTCAGCAATTTCCGTGCGTCGCCGCCACTATAGCGTAGAAGCGCATCGGTTTCATTAAGTAGTATGCTACGCTTGGACAGGACGATGTCTTCCTTAATCGCGCGACGTACCACAGCCAGTAGGTCGTCTTTGTCTAGGTTCTTCAGCACATAGAGTTGACAGCGTGAGAGCAGCGGGCGTATCACCTCAAATGAGGGGTTCTCGGTGGTGGCGCCAATGAGTGTGACAATGCCCTTCTCTACTGCTCCGAGCAGACTATCTTGCTGACTCTTGCTGAAGCGGTGAATCTCATCGATGAACAAGATGGGCGACTGATGGGAGAAGAACTGGCTCTTTGCAGCCTTGTCAATGACCTCGCGCACATCCTTCACGCCGCTGGTCACGGCACTGAGCGTGTAGAAGGGTAACCCCAGTTCGTTAGCAATAATCTGCGCCAACGTTGTCTTACCCACACCTGGAGGTCCCCACAATATAAACGAGGTGATGCGGTGAGCCTGAATCATCTTGCGCAACACCCCGTCAGGTCCCACCAGATGCTGTTGCCCCACGTAGCCCTCCAAGGTGCGGGGACGCATGCGCTCTGCCAATGGTTCACTCATGGTAGTATCTCTTTTTTGTTATTGTGCTTGTCGGTGTTAGACTCTTGGGTATTCTGCTGAGCAATGTTTGAAAAACAAGCTGACAGAATGGAGTGTGCAATATTACCACGCTCCGATTCTGTCGGCTCAACGGTTTGTCTGTTATTTGACAATTACTTTTTTTCCTTTATGGAGATAGATGCCCGGCTGTGTAGGCTTTTGCAGCAGCCTCTGTCCGGCGAGGGAGTACCATGCGTTTTGTTCGTGTGCTGTATTGCTGTTGTTGCCGAGCGTGTCAATACCCAACGTCGCGTCGCTCACAAAGCTGATGGCGTAGCCGTTGCTCGTGGTGGGTTGGGGTGTTGTTGTGTTGGTGAGATAGGCTCTGTGTGCAGGCAGTGTGGTTATTGTCTGCCGCCAGAATCCAGGTGTGTGTCCATCGCTACCCATGCTGAAAAGATAGGCAGTGCCATCGCAGACTTTGTCAACACTGCTGCCGAGCAATAGGTTGTCCATCAGTCGAGTGTTGAGCACGCCCGTGGTGCCTTGCGTATTAATGGGATTGAACACTACCAGTCCGGCATTTCTACCACGTATTACCGCTGCTGTCTCGGCAGGCAGTACGCGCTCCTTTATCACCATGGTGCCCTTGCCCTCATTGGCATTGAGTTGTTTCATAAAGTAGGCTTCCACATCATCGGGTAGTGCCGTAGGATAGTCGAGATAGAGGGTGTTCATATAGTATCCGTCAGCTTGATAGTCGTTGCGCAGATTGAGGGCATATGTTGACACATCGAGTGTGACGTCCATCCGCTTGTTCTCAAAACTGGAAAGCTGTGCCTGCGGATTATATTGATAGTTGAACACGGTGTTGAGCAGGTCGATATCATCCTCGTATGGAATATCAAGCACTATTGCCTTCTCGCCATTCTCTTCCACGACGTTGTAATTGCCGATGGCCACGGAATCGCGGTAGAACTCTGAAAACTGGTTGATATCAAAATCATTGGGCACATGTATTCCCACTTTGCTTCTACCATCTACGACGATGATTTCGCCCAGTAGTTTCTGACCTGTCATATTTAATTGGCTGATATTTGGTGCGACACGTAGGTCGAGCGTCATGAGCTGATTTTGTGCACATTGCAGATAGCGCATGTTGGGAACAGGCGAGAGGTCAAGGGTGCGCAACTGGTTGATGTTGCAGTAGAGTTGCACCAGTTGTGGCACTTTCGACAGGTCGATATTCTTCAGCAAGTTGTCGTTGCAGAAGAGCACTCTCAGTTGCGGACAGTTGGTTAAGTCGAGGGAGCGCAACTGGTTTCGTTCGCAATGCATGGTAGTAAAGTTTGGTCCACGACTGGGCACTACCTTCCATATCTGATTGTTTGAGCAGTTAAGCTCAGTGAGATACCAATTGTCGGACACATCCAGTGTGGTGAGTTGGTTTCCGCTGCATTCCAGATACTTCAGCAGTACACAAGGAGACACGTCAAGTTCTTTAAGCTTGCAAGAACCTACTTCAAGGGAGGTGATATACTCATTCTTACTCAGGTCGATAGTTCCGAACGGGTTACCTGCCAGATTTGCTGTTTCAAGCCAAGGGTTGACACTAGGGTTGTAGTCGGTAACCTCATTGCTGTTCATCACCAGACTGCGCAGGTTGAGACAGTTGCTCACGTCAAGTTTCCTCACACCACTGGAGTTGCAAGACAGCTCGCGCAGACAGAAGTTGTGGCTGAGGTCCAGGTTGCGTATGCCCGTGTTGGCATAGCCGAGCGACTGTCCGGGAAGCTCCATTGTCTTCTGTCCCGAAAGGTACACATTTTCTATTGCCAAGTTGTTGGTCAGATCCATTGTTTGCAGGTGGTTCCACCGTGCGTTAAGAGTGGTGAGCAGTCGGAAGTTGCTTAAACGTAATATTGACGTAATTTCACAGTTGCTCACATCAAGTGTGCGCAGGTTGCGGAATTGCTCGGCGCCGCGCATAGAGGTGATGCCAGATATACCGCTGAGATTGAGTGAGGTGGTGGCCATCATCTCTGGGAAGGTGATGATGCCGTCGGTGGCGATGGGCAGCGCTGCAATGTAATTGTAGACGCGCTGGTCGTTGAAGTCGCTAGTATTGAGTTGGAAGGAAGGGCCGTCGCCTTCAATCAGATAGCGTGCGTAGTGTGCATATTCGCCACTGTTGTAGTTTTGCCATGCCGTGTACCATGCGTCGATGGTGCCTTCGGGAACATAAAGCGATACATACTCGCCGATGTTGAGCGATGTGGGAGTGAGCACTGGGACACCACTGCCTGGGGAGACGACATGACTGACGATGTACTTCAACCCTGTACACTCAGCAAACACTTCTGAGTTAGGTTCCACTGTGCATTGGGCAGGCAGTTCAACAAACTCGAGCGACTTGCACCCTTTGAATGCCTGTGCGCCAATAGTGGTGAGCGATGCGGACAAACCGATGTAACGCAAGTTGGCGCAGTTGCGGAAAGCACCTGCCTGAATGGAAGTCATTTCAGCATTGCAGTCGAAGATGACGAGATGGTTGCATCCCTCAAAGGCCTCTTCACCGATATACTGTATGGAAGAAGGCAAGATGACCTTCACCAGCTGAGCACAATCTTTGAAAGCCTGATTGCCGATGCCCGTCACGAAATAGCCCTTAACGAAGGATGGTATTTCCACTTCTATGGCTTTGGTAGGGTCAATGGCCTGAGGTGCTACCACGCAGGTGTGCGCCTCGTTGCTGACTACTTGAAATTTAAGGTTGTATCGATTGTCGACATTGATGCTAAAAGTTTCCCCTTCGGGCACGGTAGCCTCTTCCTCGATGAAGGAGAAATGGTTCCACCCTGCTGTGGCTTTGTAGAGCGCTACCCTACCCTTTGGCACATAGAGCACGGCATCGTCTGGCGTATACCAAAAGGCATCGCCGTCGATGCGGGGAGGAATGTTGATGAGCGAACGTACCACTTTAAGATTTTTTCCACCGAAGGCAAACTTGCCTATGGTCTTCACCTTTGCGGGGATGGTAATGGAGGTGAGCGCATCACAATTGTCGAAGGCATTGTTCCCAATAGAGATGAGCGCTGTGGGCAAGTTGACCTTTGCCATGCTGGAACAGTTATCGAAGGCATAAGTGCCAATGCTGGTGATGGTGTTGGGGAGCACCACTTCCGTAAGTTGGCTGCACTGATAGAATGCATAGCCCTGTATCTGTGTGACCGTATAACCATTGGCCACTTCGGGAATAGTTATTTTGCCCGTTGTGGCAGGATCGATGCTTACATCGTCGCCTCCACCGATACGGCATGTCTTCTCACTCTCATCAGTAACGGTGAACTGCACCACCACCCCTTCAGCAGTGGTGATAGAAAACTTGTCACCGTTAGCACCCCATGCACAGAGAGAAATCAGTGAACAGAGCACGGTAAATAATAGTGATGTTTTCATGTTGAAAAAATGTTTGTGTGTTTTTCTTATCGTATTTGCATCTTGATAATCTGTATTCACAAGCAAAAGTAGTGAGATTGGCGATATGTAGAAAAAAAAATGAAATAAATTATATCGTTATCTCTCCGCACAGGGACTGGTTGAGCCCTTCAATGACTTTCTCTGTTGAATGGTACATTCCCTGCAGGAACATAAGTTTAGCCACTGTGGCTTCCACTGTGGCATCGTAGCCACTTACTATGCCTGTCTGCTGTAGCTGATAGCCTGTCTCATATCTGCTCATCTCCACATTGCCCGACATGCATTGACTGATGTTGACCACTACGATATCTTTTTCGCGTGCATTCTTCAACAGATTGACCAGCCAGGGTTGCTGTGGAGCATTGCCGCTGCCGAAAGAACGCATCACCACGCTACGTAGCCCTGGCATGCTGAGCATGTGGGCCACCATGTCTTGCTCTATGCCTGGGAAGAGCGACAGCACGAGCAGGTGGGTATCCATATCGGTATGTGGACGGAATGTGGCATTAGTCTTGGGCATGAGGATGTTCTTCTTGCGATAAACGATGTTGATGCCCGCATCGGCCAGCGAAGGATAGTTGGGCGTGTCGAAGGCGTTGAAGCCGTCGGCATTAATCTTGGTTGAGCGATTGCCACGCATGAGCTTGCCATTGAAATAGATACACACCTCAGGCACCATTGGTCGGCCATCGACATCCTCGGCAGCAGCTATCTCCAGACTCGTCACAAGATTTTCTTTGCCATCTGTGCGCAACTGCCCTATGGGCAACTGGCTGCCCGTCAGCACCACAGGCTTGCCTATGTCTTCTAGCATGAAGGAGAGGGCAGAGGCGGTGTAACTCATGGTATCAGTGCCGTGAAGGATGACAAAACCGTGATAGTCGGCATAGCGGGTCGCAATGATGTCGACTATCTGTGCCCATTTGACTGGGGTCATGTCTGACGAGTCAATGGGTGGGTCAAACTGATAGGTGTCTATCTGTGTCTGCAGATAGTCTAGTTCGGGCACTTGGTTAACAAAATGGCTGAAGTCGAGCGGTTCCAGGGCACCCGTTGCTGCATTAGTGCCCATGCCGATAGTGCCACCAGTATAGATGAGGAGTATCTTCTTATTGTTCATGGTGTAGATGTTATTTTCTTTTGTTGTTTCCTTTGTTGAAAAGGCGCGGTATAAGGTCGGTTCTTCCTATGCGTCGCAGTGTGTTTTCTATTTGTCGTCGCTGTGAAGGTTGATACCAGAAGAAGAACGCCCGCTGTTCGAGTTTCTGTCGTGCCTCTTTGGCGCTGAACACAGGTTGCAGTGTATAAGGATTGAGACCCGTATACCATATCTCTGTGCTGATGGTCATGGGGGTGGGGGTAAAGTCTTGCACTTGTTCCAGTTGGAAGTGTAATTGCTTGGTTTCCACAGCCAGTTCAGCCATGTCGGCGAGTCGGCAACCTGGATGACTGCTGATAAAGTAGGGGATGAGCTGCTGTCGCAGGTGATGCTCACGGTTTATGCGCTCAAAGTGACGGTTAAATTCACGGAAGAGCGTAAAGGACGGTTTGCGCATGAGTTGCAACACATGGTCTGACGTATGTTCGGGAGCCACTTTCAGTCGTCCGCTTACATGACGTGTGATGAGTTCTTCCATGTAGCGTTGGGCAGCTTGGTCTGTCTGTTTGTTGCCGCTGTGGTGCAATAGCAGGTCGTATCGCACGCCGCTTCCTATGTAGCTGTGCTTCACCTGTGGAATACTGTCGACAGCGTGGAGTACTTCAAGTAGGGGCGTGTGGTCGGTGTTGAGGTTTTTGCACACAGTGGGATGTATGCACGACGGACGTCGGCAGCGCTCACACAGCTCTGTGCGGTGTCCACTCATGCAATACATGTTGGCAGAGGGTCCGCCCAAGTCCGACAGCGTACCTTTGAAGGTAGGCATGCTTACCACCTTGCGCACCTCGCGCAGTATGTTATCCTTGCTTCGGCTCACCACGAATTTGCCCTGATGCGCACTGATGGTGCAGAAGGCACACCCACCAAAGCAACCGCGATGGATGTTGATGCTGTTGCATATCATGTCAAAGGCGGGTATTCGCTTGCCTTTATACTTGGGGTGTGGCAGTCGGGTGTAGGGCAGATCGTAGATGGCATCGAGCTGTTCGGTCGTCATGGGAAGATATGGTGGGTTAACCACCACTACCCTACCCTGTGCGGGTTGCAATATGCGTTGGGCATGTATGCGATTGGATTCTTCCTCTATCCATCGGTAGTTTTCTGCCTGTGCTCGCTTGTCGGCAATGCATTCTTCATGCGAGTGCAGACATATGTCGTCGCTGCGTCGTCCGCCAGGTATGCTGTCTTTCCTTGCCAAATACACTATCTGCGGCACATCACTTAGATGCTGGACAATGCTAGTTGCGTCAATTTTGACGTTCTGCCCATCTTCCTTCAGTGTGGCGATTCGCCGTGCCACCTCCACGATAGGTCGCTCGCCCATGCCATAGACAATAATGTCGGCCCTACTGTCAAAGAGTATCGACGGTCTCAGACGCTCCTGCCAATAGTCGTAGTGTGTGAGCCGCCGCATGGAAGCCTCAATGCCTCCGAGCACGATGGGCACGTGAGGGAACAGTTGGCGTAGTATTTTGGAATATACGATGGTGGGATATTCAGGTCGTGCGTCGTGCCTGCCGTCTGGCGAATAGGCGTCTTCCGATCGCAGGCGGCGGTTGGCAGTGTATTTGTTTACCATGGAGTCCATACATCCCGGTGCAATGCCAAAGAAGAGTCGCGGTTCGCCCAATTTGCGAAAATCGCGCCAGTCACCATGCCAGTCGGGTTGTGGAACTATTGCCACGCGCCATCCTGCTGCTTCCAGCACGCGCCCTATCACTGCTGCACCAAAGGAGGGATGATCCACATATGCATCTGCAGAGAAGAGTATCACATCGCACGCATCCCACCCACGCTGGTCCATCTCCTTACGTGTGGTGGGAAGCCAGTCGGTGCGTTGTGGCTGCTGACCTATTGCCGCACCACCGACCTTAGGGTTTGCTGATGCATCGGATGTCATTTATCGGGTTCCGTAGATGGTTGTTCGTCATCGGTCGTCAACCATTGGTTGTAGGCTTCTATCAAGTGTTGCAATGCCACGCTCTTCATGTTGGCATGATAGAGCACGTCAAGGCACAGGTTGAGCAGACTATTATCTTTGCACACGCCGGCCTCAAGCAGTGAACGTGCTTTCAGGCGCAGTCGGTCAACGGCAGTTTCGTCAATGATGCCGTTGCTATCGGCAAGTCGGTCGAGCAGTTGATAGCGCTGCAACGTGGCGAGATGATCTTCAGTCACCTCAATGTATCGGGTGCCAGAGTTGTTGGCTTGCAAGGTATAGATCATGAGGAATATTGCTTATTATGTTATTCTACGATGTATTCTCTGCTATTTTACTTTTGAAAGAGGAATGCCAGCACGGCTTTCATTATTCTCTGTCTGTCGGCCGGGCTCACGATGCATTCCAGAGGCACGGCCATGGTGAAACTGTGATAGTCTTTTCCTGCATAGGCTGTCGCAGCGCTGTAACCATTACTATATATAAGGGGTGTAAAACTTCCTCCAATGGCTTCAATGACATCGGCCGACTGCTGGGCATACTGCACCTCGTTGGGAGTGTTGTAGAAGTTGGACGTTCCTCCGAGCCCTTGCAGGGTCTTACAGTTGAGTGTCGGCAGGGTGCCTTTGTATTCCGCCTTCAGCACCTCTCTGACAAATTGTGCTTCGCTGGGAGCAGTCATGTCCGAACCAATATATGCTCCGCTCACCATCAGATGTCCACCCTTGTGGGTAAATTGGCGGATGGTTTTTTGCAGTCGCTGCGGAAACGACTTATATTTTACCAGTGAGCGATTGTCATCGCGTTCCAGTCCGAGTATGAGGTCAAGGGCATCGATGTCTTTGAGTTTAATGGTCTCGTCGACTAGAGCGTCGGCACTACAGCTGCTTACATTATAGTCGGTGAGTCCTTGCATGGCTTTGGCATGTATGGTAGGATAGTTGAAGAGGTTGCCTGCAAGGAAATGTCCAGCGTAGGCATCGTTACCATATCCCAGTCCGCCAGGTCCTTCCTTTCCGATAAACGACTTTTCAAACTCTGTCTGCGGTCCGTTCCATCCAGCGGTATATCCAGACCACACGCCTATGTCGGCATCAAGGTCGAAGCCCTGAAGGGTCTCAGTGTTGATGACTGCTGGCGATGACAGGCGGTGAAAACCATTCACGATGAGCACTGTGTGCCGCGCATTGGGATGATAAACTGCAGTGAGTTCCTCCGTTGGAAAGCTTTCACCTCCATCGTTGACGGCAGCCACACGGAAGCGGTAGAGCACTCCTGGTTTGAGGTTGACGGTCACTGCGGTGTGCTTGGTCATCTGTCCGTTATCCCATCCACCATTAGCTTGGGCTATATACACTCGGTAGGCTTCTGGTTCTGCACTGCTCTCATGTCTGTCGCTCACCTTGCGCCATCGCAGTTCTGCCTTGCCTCGACTGTTGATGCTCACGGAGAAGTGGTCGGGGGTGAGGGGAGCCACCACATAGGGGGTACCATGCTGATCGGACACGTAGCGCAAGATGGTCTTGTAGATAGAGCGAGCCAGGGTGAACTTGAAGTTGGGATCTTGCCCCATCATCATATCAGGAAAACTCTGGTGTGACAGTGTTTCGAGTATTGCCGACGGCACCATGGGCACCCTGCTCTCGCTGTAGTTGCGGTCGTAGACCACGCGTTTAGCCCAATGTCCGTACTGAGCTACGATGTCATTGTGTGTGTTGTCGAGCAACATGTCGGCGAAAGTGCGCGACATTTGCCGTGACACGCCCGCATTGAGCATGCCGTTGTTGAAGTTGGTGGTGCAGATGCTGAGTGTACCAACAAGCGCGGTATAGTTTTTGTCGTAGCCAGCGTCGCTATGCACTGCCAGCGACAGCTCAATCGGCACACCTTTTCCTTCGGCATTAGGCACATATACCGACCCGCCCGCCATCCAGTTAGTCATGGCCGAACGCGTGTTGATGTCGTCGCGGTAGTCGTCGCTGCCGTTTTTAAAGCTGTAGACGCTGTAGGGTGCTCCTGCCCACTGTGCAGAATAGCGAGCTCCCTCTAGACAGCGTGGCATTCCGCTGAGACGCTGACCTCGCTCCACATTGCCCATACCGCCTCCAAACCGCACGGCATCGCTCGTCACAACACCATCACCATGTTTGCTCCGATTGGTAAGTATCACGCAGTTGTCGTCATTGCATCCAGCATCGAAGTCGAAACTGCCCAGATATACCCATGTGCTGCCACCCATGCGTTGGTTGACATGGAACACTGTTTGCTGACCCTTGTGACGTACTACATATTCGGCATCGTCAATGCTGTTGCCTATGGTCTGATAACTGACGTACACGGCATAGCGTCCGTCATCGGGCAGGTCGGGCATGAAGCGTATGCTGCTTGTGGCATCACCGCGGGTTGCAGCGCATTGTCGCGCTGTGCCTGCGGTGAACGGATTTTCGCCATCGTTGTAGTTGCCGCTGTGCGATGCAAATCCTGCCATGGGTGCATTAGTCCACTCACTTTTGCGGCCTGCCGTTTCCCGATAGTTGTGTGTACCATGGTCGTTGTCGTTGTCAACTATCACTTCAGCCTTTTGCCAGTCGCGCTCGCGCGAGGTATACACCACAGCTCCTGCTTTCTCGAGCATGGGTATAAGCAACGGCACCACGATGGTCTGTGTATAGAGGTCTTCTGTGGTACCGAAGAGGTTGGGACGTTGCCATCGCCAGTAGCCCTTAGCCTGGTCGTAGAATTTTCCATGACTGGCTGTTACGGAGAGATGCCGGTTTTGCAGCCCACGTGTCACGCGGTATGGCTGCGACACATTTTGCACCCATGGTGCCCCTGTATAGTTGATATCACCCCATCCGTTGCGTTGAGCCAACAGGGTAAAAGTGGCCAGGGTGTGAAGCAGTAACAGCGTCAGAATTTTTTTTTTCATGTGTGGAGTTGTTGTGGGTTGTTAGGCATCGATGTTGTCGAGAGTAAAGCGCCCGGGGTTGCGTCCTTCCATACCTTGATAGTAGTGATTTACTACTTTCATATCTGCCTCCAGATTGCCTGTTGGATGCAGTGTCTGCGTGCAAAGTATGCACTTGTCGGCATAGTTGATAGCATAGAGCAGTATAGGCATTCCTGCCTGATGGGCGATGTGATAGAATCCGTGCCGCCAATGGCTGTTGCGTGCGCGTGTCCCTTCGGGTGTTACGCACAGGTGAAACCACTCTCTGCGCCGAGCTTCGTCAACAAGTTGTTGTGTCAGATTGGTGTGTGTGCTACGGTGCACAGGTATTCCTCCCATGCGTCGGAAAAGAAGTCCAAGTGGGAAGAAAAACCATTCTTTCTTCATCAGAAAGTTGACTTTCCAGCCTTCCGCCCATTTATAGAGGGTACCTATCAGGAAGTCGTAGTTGCTGGTGTGCGGTGCCAGGCAGATGATGTATTTATCGGGGTGTTGCTCTGTGATGCGCTTTTGCCACCCCATTTTGCGATAGAGCAGCCAGCGTACAAAACGTTGCCACATAGGATGAGGATGTCAGTTTGTTATTCTTTGGCTCCCAGGGTGTTGAGCTGGTCGATATATTCAGTAATGGTTTGGTTGAACTGTTCTATCAGATTGTCGTAGTACCGTTTGGGTTTCATTCCTGGTTCAGGATGCGAGATGCGGCGCAGAAAATCGTCCTGGGTGAACAGCACAGCATGTATCAACGTCGAGGCATCTTCGCGCAGCTTTTCGTGCTCGTAAGTGCTCTGAGCCAGTATTTCAGTGGCAAGGGCTGTGCACACGTCGGTGATCATCTTCTTGAGTTGGCGTTTGTTGGTAATCATGGCAATAGGGTTATAGTGTTAGTATACGTATTTGTTGCGTTGTGGGGCGTGTCATTGCAGTCGTCTGGCTCCGTCGCCAATCACGACATTGATTACTTCGGGCTGTTTTGCGTATTTGGCTAAGTATTGCTCGTTGGCTGTCTGTATGAAATGGTCGTAGCACTCTTCTTTCACCAGATTGATGGTGCATCCTCCAAACCCTCCGCCCATAATGCGACTTCCTGTCACCCCACATTGGCGGGCTATATCGTTGAGGAAGTCCAGTTCTTCGCAGCTCACGTCGTAGTCTTTGGAGAGTCCATCGTGTGTTTCATACATCTTCTGTCCCACGGTCTCATAGTCGCCTTTCTGCAGGGCGTCACACACGGCCAACACTCTGTCTTTTTCTCCGAGCACGAAGCGGGCGCGGGTATAGTCTTCTTCTCCCACTTCGGCACGCACCTCATCGAGTTGTTCCCAAGTGCAGTCGCGCAGGGTCTCAAACTGTTGTTCAGGATGATGTGCAGCAATGACTTTTACCACATGTTCGCATGAGTTGCGTCGATCGTTGTAGGGACTGCCTACAAGTTCGTGTTTCACGCGTGAGTTGAGCAACACAAGCTTGTAGCCCTCAGGATTGAAGGGGAAGTATTCAAACTCGCGACTGCGGCAGTCGAGGCGCATGAGTTTTCCTGCTTGTCCGAAGATGCTGGCAAACTGGTCCATGATGCCACAGTTGACACCCACATAATTGTGTTCCGTTGCCTGCCCGGCCAGCGCCATGTCCCACTTCGGCAGTTTATTGTCGGCAAACAGGTCGTTAAGAGCATATGCAAAGCAGCTTTCGAGTGCCGCCGACGAGGACATGCCAGCACCGAGAGGTACATCGCCCGAGAAGGCGGTGTTGAAACCTTTTACCTCTACACCTCTCTTCTTCATTTCCTGTACAATGCCATAGATGTATCGTGCCCATGTGGTGCGTGGACCTTTCGGGTCGTCGACACTGAATTCCACTTTGTCTTTCATGTCGATGGCATAGCAAATGACGGTGTTCAGCCCATTGGGTCTTAGTTCTGCCATTATGCCCTTGTCAACAGCTCCAGGGAATACGTAGCCGCCATTGTAGTCGGTGTGTTCTCCTATGAGGTTGATGCGACCGGGTGCGTGATAGATGTTGCCCGACAATCCGTCGAAATGTTTCAGAAAGCGTGAGTGTACGTGTTGTATGTCCATTGTAATTTTGTATTGTTATTGTGTTCTGATGTTATGTTGTTGGTATGTCTTTATTGACGTTTCGCGAACCAATAAGTGCGTAGAAGAGGATATATGCGGCGCATGCTATAACTACCCAATAGCTTGTCATAAAGTTGTGTGTGAGGTCAGCCACCCATCCTTGCAGCGGTATGAGCACTCCGCATCCGAACACCATTGTCATGAAGGCTCCACTGGCTATGCTGGTATATTTTCCGAGACCTTCAACCGCCATATTGAAGATGCCTCCCCACATCACACTGGTGCATAGTCCGACTAGAATGAAGAAGAGTATTCCCACTGGTACTTGCGCCCACACTATTTGCATTTTGCCCCAATCGATTCCAGGCATGTTGATAGTGGTTGTTTGGGGAAGAAACATACCCAGTAGCACAAAGACGAGTGCCAGTGTGGCGACGACGCTTATCTGTTGTCGACTGGAAAACTTTGCTCCCAGCAGACCTCCACAGAGTCGTCCGATGAGCATGAGGAACCAATAGAGTGCCACGATGCCTCCCACTATATTTGCATCTATACCGAGTCCGGGCGTGGCAGCATCGGGCTGTGTGGTAAGATATTGCATGACATAGGTGGGCGTTCCCACTTCCAGACCCATGTAAAGGAAAATGGCCAATATGCCGAGATTGAAATGCTGGAAGCTGAATGCGCTATATTTTTTTTGTGCCTTGGGAGCGGCGTCTGTCACCCTATCTGTTGTGGCGTGCTGATCGGGTTCTTGTATTTTGGTGAACATCAGTACGATGAATGCCACGACAAACACTCCCATTGCTATGAACAATGCAGGTGTGGCATCTGATATTTTAGCCTTTGTTGCTTCTCCTATAAGCGAGCCCATGATAATGGTTACAGCAACGGCTGCAAAAGAGTTGCACACGCCACCAAACTGTATCAGCTGGTTGCCGGTCTTTCCTCCTCCGCCGAGGATGTTGAGCATGGGGTTGACCACAGTGTTGAGCATACACATGCAGAATCCTGCTACAAAAGCTCCAAGCACATATACCCAAAAATTTGCCACGCTTTCCCATCCGCTCATCCATTGTATGAACACTCCCAGGAAACCGATGGCGATGGCCAGCAAGGCTGTCTTCTTGTAACCTATCTTTTTGAGGAGGATGCCTGAAGGTATTCCCATCACAAGGTAGGCGATAAAGTTGGCTGCATTGCCTATCTGTGCTGCGAAGTTGCTAGCACCAAACTGATTTTTCACAATCACTGCCATGGGGTTACAGAGATTGGTTACAAAGGCAATCATAGCAAAGAGGAAGAACATCATGACGATGGCTGCCCACTGCTTTTGTTGTTTACTCATAATATCATTGTGTTAAAGGTTTCTCTTCTTTGCACGACACGTCATGCTCTCACCCCAAACTTATATATTGTCTTTTGCTTATATCTTCTGTTTGGATTGAGCACCACCGATGGGAAGTAGGGATGGTTGGGCGTGTCAGGGAAATGTTGTGCCTCGAAGCATACTGCCGAGCGTCGGGGGAAGGTGGCTCCGTGTTGTCCTTTGTAACCATCTGCCCAATTGTCGGTGTAGAATTGAAGTCCTGGTTCTGTGGTATACACTTCCATGGTGCGTCCTGTGATGGGTTCATACACTCTGGCGGCAAACGACAGTTCCTTCTCTTCTTTTTTGTTGAGCACGTAGCAGTGGTCGTATCCGGCACCATTTTTTATCTGCTCGTTGTCGGCGTCGATGTCTTGTCCTATCTGCTTGGGTGTGCGGAAGTCGAAGGGTGTATCTTTCACAAAGCGTATCTCTCCCGTGGGGATGCTGGTTTCGTCGATAGGCAGGTAGTAATCGGCATTTATCTCACACTCCAGGTTTTCAATGGTTAGTGTCGGGTTGGCTATTCCTGCCAGTGAGAAGAATCCGTGCGAGGTAAGGTTGATGATGGTCTTCTTATTTGTGGTGGCTAGATATTCTATCATGAGTTCATCATCGTCGGTGAGCGTGTAGACTACAGTCACCTTCACCTCGCCGGTGTAGCCTTCTTCTCCGTAGGCCGATGTGAGGTTGAGTGCCAGTGCGTGTTCATTCATTTGCAGTGCCTCCCACACTCTCGTGTGAAAGCCTTTGGGACCGCCATGCAAGGCGTTGGGACCATTGTTGGTAGCCAGATAGTATTCTTTTCCTCTGAGTTGAAATCTTCCTTTTGCTATTCTGTTAGCATATCGTCCTACGAGTGTTGAGAGGAACGGCTCGGGCGAGGTAATCACATCGCTGATATTGTCGTGCCCTTGTATGATGTTGGCATGTTGTCCGTTGCGGTCGGGCATCATTATCGCCACGATGGCACCACCATAATTAGTGATGGCCACTTCGTTGCCGCGTTGGTTGTGAAGAAAGTACAGGTCGGTTTGTTTTCCGTTGATGGTAGTCTGAAAGTCTTCCCGGCGCAGACCGCTGATGGGGACGTATGTGCTTGGTTGTTGCATCGTTGTGGTGTTTGATGGGTTTCACATGTAATCTGTCCGAGCAAATGTAGTGATTTTAATTATCGTAGCAAAATATAGTACGAGAAAAAGATTTATTTTACATTTGCAGCGTTTATAGCGTGGATATCTCTACGTTTTTGGTTTATTTTTTCACTATTATGCGCCGCTCTATTGTATTCTTTCTGTTCAGTGTCTCTTCACTGCCCTTGTGGTCGCAGTCGTCCGACTGGATGATGTCGGAGAGTGTTGCTCCTCATCGTTTTGAGGCTTCACAGGCTGTAAAACATGGCATTGTGCTCGACTTGAATGCCGACTCTATGGCCTTTGATGCTGGCATGGTGGAGTCGCCTTCCATTCACTACGACGACTCTTTGCAGTGCTATGTGATGGTATACACTGCCTACGACCGTCGGAAGCACTCCTCTATAGGCTGGGCCACTAGCACCGACCTGCTGCATTGGCAGCGTCGTGGAGTGCTGTTGCGTCCGAGCGGAAATGTGGACAATGGCGACGCCATGGGCACCACAGGCCCCTGTCTGCTCCACTATCGGGGAGTCTACTATCTGTTCTACCTTGGACTTAACACTGCGGGCTACGAGGGTCGACCTATCCACCTGTGTCTGGCTACGTCGTCGTCGCTGTCTGCCGATAGTTGGACCTATCGTGGCGTTGTCATTCCCACACAGCCTTCGGGTTGGGCCGACCGCGCTATCTTCCATCCCTGCGTGTGCAAGGTGGATGGTAAGTGGTATTGCTTTTTCAATGCCGAGGGCACTGTCGATGGTGAGGTGGCAGAGCGCACAGGCTTTGCAACTGCCGATGCACTTGAGGGACCATGGCACGTGGAACCTGAACGCATCTCACAGTTTGCTGAGCGCCGTGCTAAGGGCTTGGCCATTCAGTGTGGCGATCCATCGTTGTTCATGTGGAGAGGACTGGTATACATGTTCTATTTCAACCTGTCGAATGGTGTTGTCGACCATTGGGCGTGGACCACAAAGGGTGAATTTCCCCGTGGTTGGCGCTATGGTGGCGTGTGCATCAACAAGACAGCTGAAGACGACAAGTATGCCCACAAACCTTTTGTGCTTATCAAGGATGGTACGCTGTATCATTTCTACACCGCGGTGAGACGTGTCAACCGCCGCCGCATCGCATTGCAGACCTTTCAGTTGTATACAGAGTGACAAGTTCTCACAGTAACCTCTCTCCCCTCCCCATGCTCCTATTTACACATAAAACCGACTGCTGTGTTTGGCAGTCGGTTTTATGTGTAGATTGTTAAGATGCGGATTAGTTGTTGACCGATCCTCCCACAATGTCGAGCAGTTCGTTGGTGATAGCCTGCTGACGACTTTTGTTGTATTGCAGGTTGAGCTGTCGTAGCAGTTCGTCGGCATTGTCTGTCGCTGTCTGCATGGCCACCATTCGTGCCGCGTGCTCACTGGCCACGCTGTCGAGCAATGCCGTGTAGAGCATCAGGTGCAACAGCTTCGGGATGAGTTTGTTGAGCACACTGTCCATATCGGGCTCCACGATGAAGTTGTCGTTGAGCGGCTTCGCTTCTTCCTGTTGGTGGTGTTGCCGTTCTCCTCTTTGCCGCAGATACTCTTGCGCTTCCTTGGTTACGATATTGGTGGTCAGGTCGCGCTCTTTGTCGCGATTGAGTTCTTCTTCGATATCGATGGGCAGGAATGTTTTTCTTGTAAGAATCTGAGAGCCTGCGCTCTTAAAGTGGTGGTAGATGAGTTCCACTTTGTCAATATCGCCATGCCGGAACTTTTTCCCGAGTTCCATCGCTATCTCAATACACTGTTGCACATTGGGCTTGTCAGCCAGTGCTGTATAGTCTCCGCAAGCCTTGAGTCCGAGCTTTCCGACCTTCTCAGCTACTTTCCGTCCTATGGGATACACTTCAATATTTTCTGTGCCGATGGTGTCGCTGTATTGTTGCACAGCTTGTTGCATCATTTTAATGATGTTGGCATTGAATCCACCACACAGTGAGCTATTGGATGCATAGACCACCAGTGCTACCTTTTTCACTGGTCGTGGTTGGTCGTACACCGATTGTGCTTCGGCTTCGGCGGCGAGAAATGATTTGAGTATGTGTTCGAGCAGGTTTTCGTAAGGCAACATGTTTTCTATCATCACTTGTGCATGGTGCAACTTGGATGATGCTACCATTTTCATGGCGCTTGTTATTTTTCGGGTGCTGTTGACACTGCCGATACGGTTTTTTATCTCTTTTAGCGATGCCATAAGTGTGTAGTGATGTTGCTGGGCAGTATTATACAGCCACTCCTGCTATTACTTTTTCTATTGTCTGTGTCACCTCTTCGGTGAGTTGTCCTTTTTCGAGTGTCTCTATCACCTCGGGATGCGCAGTGCGGAGCGTGTTGAGGAATGCAGTCTGGCATTCTCTTACTTTCTCCACGGGAATGTCTTTCATCAGTCCGTTTACGCCGCAGTATAGTATGGCTATCTGTTCTCCTACGGGCATGGGGCTGTATTGTGGTTGTATGAGTAGCTGGTTGTTTTTTCTTCCTCTGTCGAGTGTCATGGCTGTCACGGCATCCATGTCGGAAGAGAATTTGGAGAATGCCTCAAGCTCGCGGTACTGCGCCATATCGATTTTCAGTGTTCCGGCCACTTTTTTCATGCTCTTTATCTGTGCCGATCCGCCCACACGCGACACGCTGATACCCACATTGATGGCGGGACGGAAACCTTGGTTGAACAGGTCGGTCTCAAGGTATATCTGTCCGTCTGTGATGGATATCACATTGGTGGGTATGTATGCCGATACGTCACCGGCCTGTGTTTCGATGATAGGCAGTGCGGTGAGCGAGCCGCCTCCTCTCACATGTCCCTTCATGGATGGGGGCAGGTCGTTCATTTTTTCAGCAACCTCCTGTTGGTCGTTGATGCGTGCGGCACGCTCCAGCAGACGGCTGTGCAGGTAGAACACGTCACCTGGATAGGCTTCGCGTCCCGAGGGTCGGCGCAGGATGAGCGACACCTCACGGTAGGCCACGGCCTGTTTCGAGAGGTCATCGTATACGACGAGTGCCGAGAGCCCTCTGTCGCGGAAGTATTCTCCGATGGCGGCGCCTGCGAAGGGAGCGTAGTATTGCATGGCGGCAGGGTCGGCAGCAGTGGCCGATACGATAATGGTATAGGGCAATGCGCCATGCTCTTTGAGGTTCTGCACCAGTGCTGCCACGGTGGAGGCCTTCTGTCCGATGGCTACATAGATGCAGTAGACGGGGTTTCCTGCCTCATAGAAACTCTTCTGGTTGATGATGGTATCGACGGCGATGGCTGTCTTTCCGGTTTGGCGGTCGCCGATGATGAGCTCGCGCTGTCCTCTACCGATAGGTATCATAGAGTCGACAGCCTTCAGGCCTGTCTGCAGGGGCTCCTTCACGGGTTGACGATAAATCACGCCAGGTGCCTTTCTGTCGAGCGGCATTTCAAAGGCTTCGCTCAGGTCGATATCACCCTTTCCGTCGATAGCTTGTCCGAGCGGGTTAATCACGCGGCCGAGCATGTTGTCGTTGACACGGATAGATGCGATGCGTTTGGTGCGCTTCACGGTCATTCCTTCTTTAATGCCCGAGGTGGTGCCCAGGAGCACGCATCCCACATTGTCTTCTTCAAGGTTCATGACGATGGCCATGGTGCCGTTTTCAAACTCGAGCAGTTCGTTGGCTTCGGCATTATGCAGGCCATAGATACGTGCTACTCCGTCGCTGACCTCCAGCACGGTGCCTACTTCGTCGAATTGTGAGTTGTCTTGCAGGTCGCGGAGTTGCTGTAGGAGTATATCGGATACTTCACTGGGCTTGATTTTGTCTGACATGATAGTATGTGTTGTGTGTTTGTTTTCAGTTGTGGGGGTGACAGGGTATTATTGTTGCTGAAGTTGCTTGAGTATATTGTTGAGTTGCGTCTTCACGCTTGCGTCCATACGATAGGTATCGTATTCAAGTATGAATCCGCCTATTATCTCCGTGTCTACTTCTGTGGTAAAGTGCACTTGGGCATTGGTTCTCTTTTCCACGAGCGCTCTCATCTTTTGTTGTGTGTCATTATCAGTTTCTACGGCAGTGATGAGTCGTGCGTCGATGAGTTGCTTGTCTTTGCGGTATTGTGCTATGTATGCGTGTGCTATGTAGGGCATAGCTTCTTCCCTGCCTTTGCTTACCACGAGGTTGATGAAGCGTTGCACCTCTTCTATGGGTTGCTGCTTGTCGTCGCATGCCGTATTGAGCAGTTGGCTTTTTGCCTTTTTGGCAATCATGGGGTTGGCTATGGCGGCCCTGAGTTCGGGTGTGTGCTGCCAGGCGCTGAGCAGTTGCTGCATCTGTGTGTATGCAGCTTGCTCGTTGTGCGTTTCGGTGCACCTTTTATAGAGTGCGCGTGCATAGCGTACGGAGATTATTCCTGTGTCCATCTCGTTTAGTGTGTAGTTGTCGCCTGTTGTGTTGTTTCATCGAGCAGGCGTTGTATGTGTTGCATCTGCAGTGCGTCGTTGTTGAGTCTTTCGCGCAGCACTTTTTCCGATATGGCGACTGATAGTGTTGCCACTTGCGCTTTGATGTCGCGCAGTGCGTTTTGCTTTTCGTTTTCTATCTCAGCCTTGGCTTCGCTTATGAGGCGTGCACCCTCACTCTTGGCTTTTTGTTGTGCTTGCTCTATGAGCGCGTCGCGTGTCTGTGCGGCTTCTTTCAGTATGGCTGTTTGTTGCTCGCGCGCTTCTTGCAGTATCTGTTCGCCTTCGGCTTTGATGTTTGCGAGTCGCTCATTGGCTTCGTGTGCTTTGCGCAGGCTGTCGTCGATGAACGCTTTGCGCTCGTTCACCATTTTGGTGATGACAGGGAAACCCCATTTCCACAAGATGAGGAATACCACGAGGAAAACGACGGTCATCCAAAAGAGTAGGCCGAAATCGGGAGTTATCAGTGACATGTGTAGTGTGTGTTGATGTGTTGTGTTACTACCTTGTTGGGGTGTGTCGGGGTGTGCCACGCTCCCCATCCCTGCAACCTGGCCATGGGCCGGCTGCATGGGTGGGTGCATGTGTGGTGTGTGAATGTCTGCTTACACGAAGAGTGCAAGAATAGAAATCACGAGTGCAAGGAAGGTAGCACCTTCCACGAGGGCTGCAGCTAGGATCATTGCCGACTGTATGCCGCTCATCTTTTCGGGCTGGCGAGCCATGGCGTCCATGGCGGAACTACCAATCTTACCTATTCCCAGACCGGCACCTATTACGGCGAGGCCGGCTCCGATGGTTGCACCTACTTTTGCAATTGCTGCGTCTGCTAATAGTAATGAAATCATGATGTTGGTTGGTTTTTGAGGTTATTATTGTATTATTGTGTTGTCTTTTATATCGGCCTAGTATTACGTTTTCCGGTGTATTGTCAGGCTTCAGCCGTGTGATGCTTCACGTGCGCCATGGAGATGAACACTGCGCTGAGCATGGTGAACACCATGGCTTGGATGAAGCACACCAGCACTTCGAGCAGCATCATGGCGATGCTGAGTAGTACGCTCACAGGTGTCATCACGCCACCGAGCACGTTGCCCATGGTGCCGCCGAGAGCAAACATGACGAAGATAATGCAGGTGAGCGAGATGGCGATGACGTGTCCTGCCAGCATGTTGGCAAAGAGTCGGATCATCAATGCTATGGGCTTGGTGAAGATGCCGAAGAATTCAATGAAGGGCATGAGGGGCACGGGCACTTTGAGCCACCAAGGCACATCGCCCCAGAAAATCTCCTTCCAGTAGTGGCGGGTGCCAGTGATGTTGACAATGAGGAAGGTGCACAGTGCCAAAAACATGGTGCATGTGATATTACCTGTCAGGTTGCCGCCTCCCGGAGGGAAGGGAACGATACCCATCAGGTTGACGATGAAGATGAAGAAGAAGCAGGTGAGCAGGTAGGGGGCGTATTTGTCGGTCTCCTTGCCCAGCGCAGGGCGTATCATGTCGTTGTAGACCATCATCACCGTCATGTGCACGAGTCCTACAAATCCCTTCGGTGCGGGTGAATCGGGCTTATTGCGGCGGCACCACCGCGCTGCGGTGAGTATGCACAGCAACAGCAGCAACGCATCGATGAAGAGTACTAACACGGTCTTGGTGATGGATATGTCGAAGCTCACGGGCACGAGTTCGCCGTTCACGTCTTCCACTATTTTTCCTTTTTCATCATTGGCTCCCTTTATGTAGAATCCTTGTGCCTTGCCTTCTCCTGCACGCAGACTGTCGGGACCGGCATGATGTTGGAACTGCGAGGAGAGCAACACATGCCATCCGCTGTGCTTGGAGTAGAATATCATGGGCAGGTGGAGCACTACGGGATGTTCTCCTATGTCGGTGATATGCCATTGGTAGGCATCCTGCACATGGCCGAAGAGTATTTCCTTGAGGTTGATGCCCTCTTTGTGCTCTTGTGTGGCGGCGTGCTGTTGTGCCAAGGCAGCAGTGGGTGCGGCCAGGCACACCATTATCATATATAGGAGCGAGATACGTATGTGTTTCATGTGTTATTAAGTGTTGTGCTCAGAGTGTGGCTCTTGATTTTCGTTTGTGGGTTGGTTGAGCTGCCGTGTCTTGCGGGCGAAGTATAGTGTTTCGCTTACCAGCATCACGATATAGTATGCCAGGAAGACGATGGCAAACAACTTGATTTGCTCTGTGTGTTGCCTTTGCGCCACGCAGTAAATCAATACCGTCGCTGCTGCTGCCAATAGTCTGAGTGCCGATGCTGCTATGTAGAACTTTGGCAGCTGCTGTGGCGCACGCTGCGCTATCTTCAGCCAACATTGTCCGTAGACCAGTGCTGCTATCAGACTGAATATCACAGCCACCACGATGGCATCCATGCACTGCAGTTGTCCTATCTGCCGCAATGCGAGTATGCCCACAAGTGTGAAAGCGCAGAGCAGCCACAGGGTCAGCTTCCAATAGGTGGCAGCTATTTTCTTCAGTGCGGTGTGTGATTGCAGCGGCATCGGGTCAGTCTTCTTTCACTTCTACGCAGAGCGACACTACGTTTTTCTGTACTTCAACGAATCCACCGAGTATGGGTAACTGATGGCGTGTGCCATCGGTATCATATTCCACCACCCCTTTTTCGAGCGATGAGATGAGTGGTGCATGGTCGGTCAATATCTGGAAGCGTCCTTGTGTGCCAGGCACGCTGACGATGCTTGCCGGACCGTCGTACTCCGTCTTCTCGGGGGAAATGATTCTGAGTGTGAGCATAGAGAGTTGTGTTATACCTTGGCTTGTTCGAGCAGCTTGTTTCCTTTTGCTATGGCGTCTTCTATGGTGCCCACGTTGAGGAATGCCTGTTCGGGCAGGTGATCTACCTCACCATCGAGTATCATGTTGAATCCTCGGATGGTATCTTCTATCGACACCATCACGCCGGGAACACCTGTAAACTGTTCTGCCACGGCAAAGGGTTGCGACAGGAAGCGCTGCACGCGGCGGGCGCGGTTCACGGTCTGCTTGTCTTCATCGCTGAGCTCGTCCATACCGAGGATGGCAATGATATCTTGCAGTTCTTTGTAGCGTTGCAGTATCTGCTTCACGCGCTGTGCACAGTCGTAGTGTTCGCGTCCAACGATCAGCGGGTCGAGTATGCGCGAGGTGCTGCCCAGTGGGTCTACGGCGGGATATATTCCCAACTCTGTAATCTTACGCGACAGCTCCGTTGTGGCATCGAGGTGCGTGAATGTGGTTGCAGGTGCCGGGTCGGTAAGGTCGTCGGCAGGCACATATACGGCCTGCACTGAGGTGATAGAGCCTTTCTTCGTTGATGTGATACGCTCTTGCATGGCACCCATCTCACTTGCCAGCGTGGGCTGATAGCCAACGGCTGAGGGCATACGGCCCAGTAGCGCCGATACTTCCGAACCGGCCTGTGTGAAACGGAAGATATTGTCGATGAAGAAGAGGATGTCGGCAGCCTCTCCGTCTTTTCCTCCGTTGTCACGGAACTCTTCGGCCACGGTGAGTCCCGACAGTGCCACGCTGGCGCGTGCTCCGGGAGGCTCATTCATCTGTCCATAGACGAGGGTGGCCTGCGACTTCTTCAGTTCTTCTTCATCCACGAGCGAGAGGTCCCATTTGCCTTCGTCCATGGCAGCCTTAAACTTGTCGCCGTAGCGCACCACGCCGCTTTCTATCATCTCGCGTATCAGGTCGTTGCCTTCACGTGTGCGCTCTCCTACGCCAGCAAAGACGGAGTAACCGTTGTGCCCTTTTGCAATGTTGTTGATGAGCTCCATGATGAGCACCGTCTTGCCTACGCCGGCACCACCGAAGAGGCCAATCTTTCCACCCTTCATATAGGGTTCGAGCAGGTCGATTACCTTAATACCTGTGGTGAGTATTTCCTTTTTCGTAGAGAGTTCTTCAAAGGGAGGTGCCTGTCGGTGTATGGGGTAGGCGCCTTCCATGTCGAGTGCCTTCATGCCGTCGATGGGTTGTCCGGTGACGTTGAGCATGCGCCCTTTAATCTGTTCGCCTGCAGGCATGAGGATGGGAGACCCCATGGGCACGGCTTCAAGACCGCGCTGCAGACCGTCGGTGTTGTCCATGGCGACGCAGCGCACGGTGTCTTCACCGATATGTTGCTGCACTTCTACAATGAGACTGCTGCCGTCGGAGCGACGTATGGTCAACGCGTCGTGTATCTTGGGGAGCACTTGCTCGGCATCCTGACCCTCAGTGTCGAAGTACACGTCGATCACAGGGCCGATAATCTGGGAGATATGTCCTAGTATTGCTGACATGGTGTGTGTGATGTATAGGTATTTATATGCTATTTTTCTTTGCGCTGCAAAGGTAGTCTTTATTCCTTCTATTTCCAAAATTATTCTCACTATTTCCTTTCGCCAACGTTAGCAGAGGGTGTGAAATCACAATTGCCGACCCTTTCCTAGTGAAAATATCGTTTTTTCGATTTGCCTACACCAAGTATACCTTTTCACCTGTCTGTCAGTGCATTGCATGGTGCAGGCGCTCTCGTTTGCCTGCACCTGCCTGCACCTGCCTGCACCAGGGGGTGCGTGAAGTGATTGAAGAAGGAGATGTGAATGGGGCGTAGCACGACGTGCAAGTGTTCCCCAATCAGTCTCCAACTGTTGCCTAATCACGCTCCAAGTATTGCCTAATCACGCTCCAAGTATTGCTTAGTTGCATGTCAATTGGGGCTTAATTGCGTTGTGATTGTTGCCCAATTGCAGAACAATTGGGCAACAATCAGAAAAACATGCCCCTCCTCGCATCCCTTAGTGCAGGCAGGTGTAGGCAAACGAGAGCGCCTGCACCTGCTATATTGTTCTTTTTCAGTGCATTATGCGTGTTAGTGTAAGCGTGTAGGCAAATTCACGAAATATGTTTGAGGCCGGGGTTGCTGGTAAGCAATAAATAGTGGTTCGCGCGCACACGCGTGAGGGGCGTGTGAAAGGAAAACTAAAAAGAACAGTGAAAAGTTTTTTTTTTACAACATCCATGCTACCTTTGCCACCGCTAAGCAACAGGTGCGCACCATGCGCTTAAAAGGGAACCGGGTGAGAGTCCCGGACAGTCCCGCTGCTGTGAGTCGTTAGTATTATGTGGAAGTATATGCCACTGGCACCCATGCTGGGAAGGCACTGCCACAAAGGGCGACAAAGTCAGAAGACCTGCCGTTGCGTTCCGTTCAATACACCTCGTGGGTTAGGTTGAGACATTCCATGAATACATACACCTCTCATGCTTTGTCGTCCTGCTCAATGAGCAGATGATAGTCGACGGTGTGCACTCCATGTACTGTCTCAGAAGACACACAAGGTGAAGTGCATGCCTGCTCGGTGTGCTCATGCCAATCCAAAAGAGAAAAATCCAAAAACTACTCACTCTATATGAAATCAACTCTACTCCTTTTGGGTGCCTTGTGTCTTGCCACTGCCAATGTCATGGCACAACGCATGGACGACAAAACCACACACAGTCCATACATTCAGGCTGTAGACGAATACTGTCCCGCTCCAGGACAGTTCATCAACACCATGCCCAAATACGAGGCTGGCGACAATGCGCAGACCATGGCGGCAAAGTGCACCAATCTGCTCAAAGACAACAACAAGGGCACTGTATGCCTCGGCGCATGGGGCGGATACATCACCTTCCACTTCGACCACAGCATAGCCAACATCTCCGGACAGCGCGACATCTATCTGCAAGGCAATGCCACACAGGCCGACCTCTCCACTACGCCGGGCGGAAGCAGCGAACCGGGCATCGTCATGGTATCGCAAGACATCAACGGCAACGGACTCCCCGACGACCCATGGTATGAGATAGCCGGTTCTGCCGACCGTGACAGCACCGACAAGATGCTCTACCGATACAGCGTCAGCTACACGCGCGCCGACATGCAGGACGTGCCCTGGACAGACAACAGGGGCAACAACGGCGTGGTGCCACGCAATGCCTTCCATGCTCAGGAGTACTTCCCGCAATGGCTCAACAGTCCGCTCACCTTCACAGGCACACGCATGCCCAACAACGGTGTCAACGAAGGTGACGACGAACCCTACTGGGTGCTACGCTTCTACAACTACGGATACGTAGACAACAAGCCCAACAAAGACACGCTGGCGTGCAGCATCGACCTCGACTGGGCGGTCGACCCCATCACACGACAGCATGCCGACATCAAGTTTATCGACTTCGTGCGTGTCTACACGGGCTTGCAGCAGGTGTGCGGATGGCTGGGCGAGACATCGACCGAGCTGCTCGGAGCAGAAGACCTGCATCTGCAAGCGTCCATCGAGGCCATACGCAATGCCACCGACGGCATCAACACGGTAAGCGGACACCATGACGAGCAGGCAACAGCATGGTACACGCTTGACGGACGACGCCTCAATACACCGCTGTCAGGCATCAACATACAGCGCATGCCCGACGGCAACACGCGCAAGGTTGTCATAAGATAAAACCTACACGTTGGCTGCAACACCCCCGCCCCACCCTCTCCCTTTCAAAGTTTTACAAGTATTTTATTTTATCAACGCATTATGAAGACTCATAGCGTTATGGCGCGAGCTATAACTATGCTTGTGCTGTGCACCATCATTACCACGACACAAGCCGAAGACAAAACTATTTCCCAACGACAATTCGGCAAGCAGACCATCACGGTGGCGCTAGGCGAAGAGATTACCTTCACCGACTTTAAGAAAGGTGCCGGATGGAACGACTCCTACCTCAACAACAGCCAGTCGCTCACCGTCTTCCGCCCTGCCACCATGGGTGCTGTCATACAGATTACCTTCCAACGCTTCGATGTACAGAGCGATGGCGAGGGATGGCCTGGCTATGCACACATCTACAACGGCGACCCCGATGCCTCCAACACCTTCGGGTGGGAGACCGATGTGTATGGTGTCACCGAGCGCCCTACCCTACCCACCGGCAACATCCTCGAGACGCTCGACGGCAAGTACACCGATAAGACACTGACCTCCACTGCCGCCGACGGCATCCTATCCGTAGGCATGCTATGGAAACGCGGCAAGGCGGCTGGGGGATGGGTGGCAAAGGTGCGCTGCATCAATGCCGAGGAGATGCATACCCTCTCGGCAGCTACCAACTACGACAACATTGACCGCCATCCCCGGACAAAGCAACAGATCGTACTCGCCGGCTTCTCCATCCTCACCGAAGGCGAGAGCGATGCCGACCAACTCACAGCCATCGACATTGCTTTCCCCATAAACGACCAGGTGCTCGACCCCACCGCCATCCGTCTCTACACCAAGGCGACGCCTGCTGCCGACGGCGCCACACTCATACCCGTCAGTATTCATGAGCAAGGCGACACATGGCGCCTCACGCTCAACCACACCTTGGAAAAGGGCAACAACCCCTTCGTGCTTGTGGGCGACCTGCGCGACGACGGCATCATAGGCGGACAGGTGAGTCTCGACATCGCACGTCTCGTCACGCGCAAGCAGCCAGAAGGTATCCCCTCCGTCAACCGCGCCACTCCCGTCAGCGTCTACTGCCCAGGCATCGTACTGATGGGACAGGCCAAGACGGTGACAGTGGGCGACTATCCGCTCGACTTCTTCGACGACGGAGGACTTGACGAAGATGCTACACCCTACTATAAAGGCACCATCACCTTCCTGCCGCAGGATGCCGGCAAGAAGGTAGAAATCGACTTCACCAAGGTGCGCCTGTTTGTTGCCTCGCAGTATGGCAACTACGGGCAGTATCTCAAGGTGTATAACGGCACCGACACCCTCGCCGCCGACCTGCTGGCTGAAGTGAAGAGCTACCAGACACCTCTGATAAAGTCGAGTGCTCCCGATGGCGCCCTCACCGTCTCCTTCCAGTGCACTGTGAGTGCCACCGACGAGGGATGGGAGGCGAAGGTGAGCCAGCAGACACCAGCTGCCATGCAACTCAAGGAGATGAAAGTGGCACAAGTGGTCAACGAGACCGTCAGCCCAGGCGACACTGGCCAACCCATACTGCGCGTCAACATCATCACTGAGGACAACGGCAACGCGCTCATGGCACAGCGTTTCCACTTCACTACCGATGGCACCACAGCACCCGTCACACGCGCCACACTCTTCACCACACGGCGCAACGACCAGTGGCAAGACTCCACTCTGCTGGGCAGTGCCGACATCGATGGCACATCTTTCGACATCACTCTCAGCACACCGCAGCCTCTGCTCGAAGGCGACAACTACTTCTGGCTCGCCTACGACATCGCCCCCACCGCACGCAACAGCGAGCGCATCGATGCCACGCTCAGCAAGGTGCAGCTCTCCGACAGCGAATACACGCCTGCCGACGGAGCACCCTTCGGCGACAGGATGGTGATGCACACCGTCATGTCGCACCGCGACCAGGGCACGGTGGTAAGCATTGTCGACGAAGAACTGATATACCGCAACAAGCCCTTCCTCGGCAGCACCGACTACTATGAGTGGGGAAAGGACACACGCACCGACATCTTCCTTCCCAAGCGTGCCGACCGTGTTTGCCAGATCGACTTCTCCATGTTCAGCATGTACTGGTCGGCAGATGCCGACAAGGCCAAAGCGCTGTTCCGCATCTACGAGGGAAAAGGTACCGACGGACGTCTGCTATGGGAATATCTGCCCGATGCCGACCATGAGAACGGTCCGCTCACCCCCATCACTTCGCAGGCTACCGATGGCGCACTCACCATCGTCTTCAATGCCGATGCCGACCGCTTTGCCTACACAGCCAAGGGATGGCAAGCAATCGTGCGCGAATACGACGTGGAAGCACCTGTCGTTACAGGCTACGACAGCAATGTCAACCAAGGTTCCACCGCAATGCTGCATGCTGACATCAGCGGCGGCACCCCACCCTACACGGTGGTATGGAAAAACAGCCTGCGCCAGGAGATAGGCCGGCAGACCATAGGTAAACAGTCGGCCTCCGTCAGCCACACCGTCACTGCCGGGCCATGCGAAGACTACTACATCACCGTGGTCGACTCACGTGGCAAGACGGCTACCGACACCTGCCGACTCTACACCGAGGGAAAGGCCATGGCGGCCACCTTCGACAACTTGTGGCTCGCACCCGACACCTACTGGCAGGGCACGAGCAAGAAGGGTTCCTTCTTGTCTGGCACCTATCTCTTCGACAACGGCTACGTGCCCGAGTGGAACTACTGGCATGGCTTCGGCTATAGCAACCGCACCGCCACCACCTTCACCCAGCGTTCCGATCAGTGGAACAGTGCCGCCGGAGGAGGACACAACGGCTCCGCCAACTATGCCGTATGCTATCCGCAAGATGCTGCCATCTATGTGCTCCATGCCGACGAAGACACCATACAGGGATGCTACGTCACCAATAACGCATGGGTGGTTGACGCCATCCTCAATGGCGACGGATATACCGAAGGCGGCTTCCGCAAGGGCGACCACCTGCGGCTCACGGCAATAGGAACGGCACTCGACGGCACGGAACGACGACTCGACTTCTACCTCGCCGACTACCACGGCGACAATGCCGACGACTACTACTACCTCGACACCTGGCAGTGGTTCGACCTGCGCCCGTTGGGTGCCATCAGCCGCCTGCGCTTTGAGATGGGCAGCACACGAGGCAACCTTTACGGCATCACCACACCCATGTACTTCTGCATCGACGACTTCAACGGCCAACGACAGTTCAGAGACCTGCATGTCAACAACTTCAGTGGCAGCATCAACCTGTCGCCCTACTTCACCTTCGACCATCCAACCGCCACCGTCACCTACACCTTTGCCGACACTGCGCCAGAGGGCATCACCCTGAGCGCCGACGGACTGCTTGATGCTGCCGGCAAAACAGACTTCACCGTCATGGTGAAAGCCGTGCAGCGCGGCAAGCAGCAATATGTGCGCCTCATTGTAGGATCGCCGACAGGCATAAACACAATCAACGCTAACGACAACGCCAACGAATGGTACTCCCTCGACGGTAAGCATCTCAACATACCACAGCGAGGCATCAACATCGTGCGTCGTGCCGACGGAAAGGTGCAAAAGGTGATACACTGCCAATAATAGCCCCTGCCATATACCACAAGCAACACCTATAACATTCATTCATAACTATCAATCTTATGATAACCAAAAGCTTTACATTCCGACTGCTTCTGCTCTTGGCATTCGTGATGTCTGTGCTGCAAGCCTCGGCACAGACGTCAAGGACGGTCAATCAGCTGCAGTTAGGCAAGCAGACCATCACGGTCGCTTCCGATGAAGTCATAACGTTCTACGACTTCAAGGGGGAGGAAGACATTCCTTCTGCAAACTCCAGCAACTCACAGTCTTTGACTGTGTTTGCGCCTGCTGTGGCAGGACAGTCAATCCAAATCACCTTTGAGCAGATTGACATCATCCCCGATATGGCGTCGGGGAGCTATCCTGCTTTTATGAAGGTATACAGTGGTACACCCGACGACAGCGGATTTACCTGGGCAACGACAACGAGTCAGGTTACCAAAACATCCACACTGCCCGATGGTAACGTCTTAGTGACACGTGGTGGAACGGTGAACAGTGAGGCCTACACCTCAACAACACCCGAAACCTACGTATCTCAATCTGCTGATGGCAGCATGGCTGTAGGCTTCATCTATGTTTACGCCAAAAAGTGTAAGGGTTGGAAAGCCACTGTGAAAGCCGTGACATTGGACGACATGACCGTCACCGGGGCTGGATCCGACTACAACGGCATCAACACCACACTGAAAACAAAGCAGAATGTGCCTCTCGCCAATGCCTACGTCACGGCGACAGGCGTTATGAATCCTGACAATGTCACTGGCATCTACTTCAACATGACAAAGAATGAGGGAATGTTTGATGCCACGACGTTCAAACTCTTCAAAGGCACCACCGCTGTCGATGCAACAGCAACGGCTGAGGGTGCTGGCTACAAATTCACTCTCAACGAGGTGCTGGCCGAAGGCACTACCACCTTCACCATCAAAGGCGACATCCTCGCAACGGCTGAGATTGGTGCCAAGGCACAAGTCGACATCACCAAGATCACGTCGACAACACACACCGATGGCATTACACCCTTCACGGCAGCAACAGCTGTTGAGGTGGTCAACCCGGCCATCGCACTCATGACCTCCACGCCGCAGACCATCACAGTGGGAGAAATTCCCTTGGCCTTCTTCGACGAAGGAGGAGCTGAAGGAGGAATCGTATCGAAGATGAACGGACAAATCACATTCCTCTCCGGCACTGAAGGCAAGAAGGTGATGATCGACTTCACCAAGAACGAAATATGGCACGGCACCTACTACAATCAGGAACTGCGCATCTACAACGGCCGAGAAGTCAATGCAGCCAACCTCATCAAGACCTTGCAGCAGGGCGAGACGGGCATCGTGCGCTCCACTGCCGACGACGGATCGATGACGGTGGTGCTCTATAGCGATGCCAGCAATGAGATTGCCGCCAACGGATGGGAAGCCACGGTGAGCCTCTTCACACCGCAGGCTATGGACTTCAACGGACAACCCACAGCCACCGCGGCATCGACAGCTACTGTTTGTGCCGGCGACACTGAGCAAGACATGCTCAGCATCAACGTGAAGGCACAGAACACCGAACCTGCCATGCAGCTCACAAAGCTGGCATTCAGTGCAGGCGAAAACTTCGCACTCGTCACCAAAGCATCGCTCTACAAAGGAGCCGACAAGGTGGGTGAGACTGAGGTCAGCGCCGCCGACTTCATCATCACACTCTCAGATGCTGCTGCACTCAACGAAGGCGACAACCTCTTCACACTGAAATACGACATCAGCAGCGAGGCACTCAACAACCAGAAGGTAAGCGCACAACTCACCAGCGTCACCGCAATGGTCAACAATACCGAGAAGACCGAGACAGCAACCGGCGCAGCTGCCGAACGCACAGTCGACAACGTCATACTCAACTACAAAGACCAAGGCACAGTGACGAAGATTGTCAACGGATCCATCGCCTTTGAAAGCAAGCCGCAGAGCGAATACTCCTCCAACTACGAAGGTGGCTCCGACACACGCACCAACATCTTCATCCCCAAGCATGAAGGCTCGGTATGCCAAATCGACTTCTCCGCCTTCGACGTCTACTATGCCAGTTCCACCTACGGCACCAAGGCTAAGTTCATCGTCTATGCAGGACAGGGCACCTCGGGTGAAAAGCTGTGGGAGCTCACCAGCAATGCCGACCAGAAAGTGGGTCCCGGCACCATACTGCGATCAACAGCAGCAGACGGAGCACTCACAGTGGTGTTCTCGCCCAATACATCTTCGTCCTACTACCTCACCACGGGATGGAAGGCTACGGTGAGCGAATACAAGCTGAAAGACATGGCTATCAACACCGTTGAAGTGACGCAGGCAACCACTGCCGACGCTTCTATCGGTGCCGCCGGGCAAGACCTGCTTATCATCAACGTGAAGACCGAAGGCGCACTCAACCCCATCACACTCAGCAGTATAAAGCTGAACATGAAGGGTACTGAGGACAACATGACCGACGTCAGCCTGTGGCACAACGATGCCAAGGTGGCAGAAGCAACAGCCGCCACCGAAGTGACACTGGCACTCGTAGAACCCCTGCAGCTCAATGAGGGAAACAACAACTTCACAGTGAAGGCCGACGTGAGCAGCAGCGCAGCTGAAAACAGCACCATCGATGCGCGACTCGTCAGCATCAACACCGGCAGCGACATCAGCGTCGACAATGGCGACCCCGAAGGCGCACGCACACTGAAAAACCAAGTGGTGATGACCAACGGAAACCACGGCATCATGCGACTTGACCTTGGACAGACTATTGCCATCTACGACGACGGAGGCCCTGAAGGCAATGGAGGAAAGGTGGAAAGCGCTGTGGTGACATTCGCACCCACAGGCAACGCCGACTGCATACGTCTCACAGGACAGAGCTTCAGCATCAACTATGCCGCCACCATTAATATATATAAGGGTACCGAAGTAAACGACGAGAAAAAACTCGCCTCCATCAGCGGCACAAACGCCAAGTTCCAGCCCATCATCTCCGATGCTGCCGAAGACGGAGGCATGCTCACCGTCAGCTACACATACACAGGCTCGTCCGCCGTCAACTTCCAGATGACCGCCGAGGGATACAAGAAGAGCGACGTAGTGGTAAGCGCCCTGTCGGCAGAAGACATCAGCGTGAGCGAGGTGCTCAAGGGACAGACCGACGTGAAGATGCTGCAAGTGGCAGTGGAGGCTAAGGGTGAACTCACACCACTCAACATCACCGCCTTCGACATCACCGCCACTGGCGATGCCATCCAGACGCAGCACATCTATGCCACGGGCACTACACCGTCATTCTCCACAAACAATGAGTTCAACGGCAACTACACCATCGAGCAGACCGGCACCTACTACTTCTGGGTGACCTGCGACATCAAGGCCGATGCCTCCGTCGGACAGACAGCAACCATGCGCCTCAACGGCATCACTGCCGGCATACACACCATAGCGGCCCCGACAGAGACACCCACCGCCAATGTCACCGTCACAAGCGGAAAGAGCGGTGTCTACACTGTAGGAGCTTCCGGAGCACAATACATCACCATACAACAGGCTGTCGACGATATCGCAGCACTGGGAATGGAAGGACCTGTGACACTGCAGATTAAGGCGGGCAACTACAATGAGAAGGTGCGCATACCCTACATCAAGGGAATGGGAGCCGTCAACACGCTCACCCTCGAAAGCCAAAGCGGACAGCGCGACGTGAAGATCTATCACAACAGCTACTCCGCCGGAGGCTACTCCGACGACCAGCACAAGAAGGACTATGGAGTGGTAACTCTCTACGAGGCCAGCTACGTCACACTGCGTCATCTCGACATCTCCACCACCGACAAAGCCTATAAGGCAGTAGTGATGGTAAAAGACCAAAGCCGACACGTCACCATCGACGACTGCTACCTCCATGCACCCGTCTGCACAGCCAGCTCGGGTGAAGATGTGTGCCTCGTGGGACACACCATCATCGACGAGGAGAACAAAAACAACGACTACCTAACCGTGAAAAACTGTCTGCTCGAAGGCGGTAAGATGGGTGTCAGCATGGGCGGCACTTCCTATGTGGCACTGCCGAAGGAGATAGGCGGCGTCATCGAAGGCAACACCTTCCTCAACAACGGACAGAAAGCCATCTACGTGATGGACGAACTCGGAGTGAAGATACGCAACAACGTTATCACCATCGAGCCCACAGCCAACAACAAGATCAGCGTCGGCATACTCGACATGCAGCTGCGCGACGACTACGACGAGAGCACAGAGATCACCGGCAACATCTTCAACGTGGCGCCCAAGACCTACTGCGCCGTGATGAACTTCCGACAGATGCAGGGCACTGCTACGGCACCCGTCATCATTGCCAACAATGTGGTCAACCTCACGTCGCCCAATGCATCGACCAACCCCATCAAGTTTACCAATGCCACTACGCGCAACGTCTATGTGGCCAACAACACATTCCGCATGAAGGGCAACAGCGGAGGTGCAGCATTCTGGCTCTCGGCACGACTCAACGACGAGGCACAGAACATCAACATCGTCAACAACATCTTCCAGAATGAGACCAACGGTGCTGCCATCAGCATCTACGACGACACCAACGCAGCGAAGCTCAACTTCGCCAACAACCTCGTCTACACTGCCGGCACCACCTTCTACCTGCCCAACTCGCAGAACTACGACTACTTCCTGACCACCACAGGCGCTACCGGCACCGTCAACAAGCTGGCATCGTTCCTCAGCGACAACGTGCTCGAACCTGCCAACAACCTCGACGGCGACCTGCTCACAGCACAAGCGCTCAGCTATGTCACAACCGACATCAACGGCAACAGCCGACCGGCAACTGGAGGCACCATCGGCGCCTACGAGTATAAGGCCAACGATGCAGCACTCATCATGAACGAAGGCTTCCCCGTGGCAACACTCATCACCGACTATACGGCAGTGGTCAACATCAATGCCAACGGCAATGGCAAGGCCTACATCGTCATACTGCCGGCAGAAGAGGACGGACCCGATGCCGAAACCATCGTGATGGGAGCCAACAGCGTCGACCTGCTCACCGACAAGACTAGCGAATACCTGGCCACCGGCCTGCAGAAAGATCAGGGCTACGTAGCCTACGTAGTGCTCGAGAGTCTGCGCGGCACGCTGAGCCGAGTGTATGCCTCCACACCGTTCACCGCCACCTCGACACCCGTTGACCCCGAACCGGAGACACTCACAGTGCAGGCGAACAGCACCACCACACCGCTCGCACAGCCTACGACACTCTCGGCAACCGTCAACGGCGGACGCGCACCCTATGCCGTCACATGGCGCGACAGCAAGCGTAACATCATCGGCACCGAAACGCTCGACACCCTGCCCACAGCACCCGTCACCATCAGCGTCACACCCACGGAGTGCACCGACTACACCGTGACAGTGACCGATGCACGCAACGTGAGCACTGCCGACACTCTGCGCGTCATCACCACAGGAGAGGCCGTGACAGCCACATTCGAAAACCTCTACCTCAACACCGAGAGCTACTGGAACGCCCGACGCGAAGACCGTAAAGACAACCACACCTCCTTCGTCAACGGCTCCTACCGCTTCCACATCGACAACACCTACAACGGCACCACATGGGCTGGCTTCGGCTATGCCAACCGCACCGACAACGCTTACACAGCACTCTCACATCAGTGGAACAGTGCTCCTGGCGGTGCCTACGACGGATCCGACAACTATGCCGTGTTCTACTACTATGCCTCCGGTGCCAAGACCATCGATGTGCTCAACAACACCGAAGGCGACAGCATACGCGGTTTCTACATCGCCAACAATGCCTATGCCTACGCATCAATGACCAAGGGCGACAGCTTCGCAAAGAAGTTTGCACAGGGCGACTGGTTCAAGCTCACCATCAAGGCCGACAACGGCAACGAGACTGACTACTACCTCGCCGACTTCCGCAGCGACAATGCTGCCAACCACTATGTGCTCGACTCCTGGCAGTGGCTCGACCTCAGCAGCCTCGGCAAGGTGAAGACGCTCACCTTCTCCATGAGCAGCTCCGACGTAGGGGAATACGGCATCAACACGCCCACCTACTTCTGCATGGACAACTTCAACGCTCCCACACCCTGGCGCGACGCACCCACGCAGACATCGGCAACGCTCACCACAACAGCAGACATCGCGGCACTCACTACGCTCAACCACGCAGGTGCCACCACCACCTACACCATCGTAGGCACGCTGCCGCAAGGCATCACTGCCACTATCGATGCCAATGGCATGGCCACCGTCACTGCTGGCACCGACCAAGAGTTCACCCTCTATGTCATGGCCACACAGCGTGGATGCACCGACATGATGCGCATACCCTTCATCCTGGGTAATACTGCCACCGATGAAGAGGTGACCATCAGCAACGGCGGACTCGCCGACGATGGCTACTACTACGCTACGCTCTACTATGCCGCCAAGGCACTCGTCGTGCCCGAGGGCATCACCGCCTACACTTACCGCGTCGACGACGGACACCTCAACGTATCGCACACCTATCTGGCTGGCGAGACCATCCCCGCCGCTCAGGGAGTGGTGCTGCAGGCAGCAGAGGCAGGCAGCTACACCTTCGCCAAGTCGACACTTGCCGGCACCGGCGATGCGTTCTCCATGCTGCAAGGCTCCGACGACACCTACCTCGACGATGAGCAGGGCTACACCTACTTCATCCTCAGCCGTCCGCAGCAGCAGCCCGCTCAGGGCACAGGCGTGGGCTTCTGGTGGCAGGTAGACAAAGGCACCAGCGTGACCAACAATCCGCACAAGGCTTATCTGAAAGTGCCTGCCAGCCAGGCAAGCGGCTTGAAAGGCTTCACCTTCGATGGCGGCACCACAGGCATCACAATCGTCAACGGGAACGATAACGGCAACGTTGACAACGGCGAATGGTACACCATCGACGGACAGCGCATAGACCGTCCGCGCCACGGCGTCAACATCATCAAGATGAGCGACGGCACCACACGCAAGGTCATCATCCGATGATGTAGCACCACATCCACAGGCATAGCCTTCATCTATCAAAGGGCTGCCGGGCACAAACACCCCGACAGCCCTTTTTGCGGTATGGACACCCACACAGTGGCATCACTGTGCCTTGACACATGGACAAACGTATCATCTGAAATTTAACATTTATTTCATTTGTCTCAGAAAGAATGTTTATCTTTGCCGACAGATCAGCCGGCCCCGAAGCGGGAATGGCTGTCCAGACATCGATGGAATGAGTTCCCATGGCTGCTGGCAGCCGGGCGGGACTCAAAGAGGACGTTCTCCGTCGCTTTCTTCTTCATCCAGAACTTCGCAACCTTTGGTATCCACGGAAGATGGCGCAACGAAGCGTCCGCGTAAGGTGTATTATATCCTGAAGCCTCCGACACCACCTGTCGTGGCCACAGTCCATATAATGCATTACGGCGTGGGCTAGCTGAGTTGCTTATCACAGTGGAAAGGCAATGCGAAGGCCTTGGATGTTGGATAAGCTGACACAAGTAGATTTTCCCGCGCCCTTTTCTGTTCCTTCATATACAAGAGCAGTCACATTTTCGGGTAGAGTGTGCGGTATTGATTTATAATCGTTATTAGGATTTTTATTTATGTCGCATGGTTTCTTTCTTTTTTTGACACGCGATGAGTTGTTGCGCATTCCATTTTCCAATATTGTTTACTTTGAAGGAGACGGAAACTATACAACCCTCATGAGTATCAATAAGATAAAAAGCACACTTGCCATGAATCTTACACAGACAGAGCACCATCTTGCAAGGTCGCTTAAGAAAAACGCCTCTCTATTCATGCGTGTCGGGAAACGTTTTATCATCAACACTGAATACATCTACTCTATCAACACACTGCGCCGCTTTGTCATTCTCTCAGACGGGCGAACGTTTGCCTTTCGCATGGAAGTGTCGAAAGAGGCAGTTAGAAAGATACGTGATATTGTTCTTATGCTCTACAGCCATGAATTACATGACAACAACAGGTAATCTTTTATTTATGAACGACGACAAGCCATTTTCACAATCCTATCATCGGTTTTCCGACTAGGCTCCACACTACTACATATTGCGCACGACTTATTGCAATAATAAAACGTCAAGCCGCTATATTCTTGGTTGCTGACAACTTCGTACAGCATCCTTCGGCTTAAATCGATGATAAGTCTCGCTTCTTTGAAAACCATTTCCTTGAATATAATTCATTCACTTCTCAACAAAAATCATAAATATGAGTACATCAGAAATCATCATTGGTCGTGACCCGCAAACGCAACAATTACGCATTACTGTCGGCAAGCAATCACGTCAGGTTGGCAATACCGGAAGTGTGCCGCTCAGCGTAAGTCGCCAACATGTCGGTATTACCATGAATGCGAACGGCACATACACGCTGCGAAACATCAATTCTCAGAACACCACTTATGTGAATGACATGCCAGTGGAACGGAAATTAGTAACGACAAAGGATATCATCCGACTCGGTTCTGAACACTATCGCCTCGACTGGCAGTTATTAATGTCCGTGTTACCCAAGCAGGCTAACCTGCGGCATCTTGCAGTGGCATACGATAACTATCAGCAACAGATGATGGCGCTAACAACAAAAGAACGGAAATTCAACACCCTGAAAGGAGCGATGTCTATCTTTACCATGAGTGCGATGCTGCTCGGTTTTCTTGGACTGAATGGAGGTGAAGGGGAGAGGAGTCCGCTTCTAATCGGTCTTTATGTTGTAGCGCTGCTCATAGGTGTTGGTACCACTATATGGTCATTCATCTACGCCAGTAAGATACCCCAGGAACGTGACCGCATGCAAAAGGAATTTGAACAACGGTACTGCTGTCCTAATTGCGGCTATTACTATGGTGTGCTGTCATACAATCAACTTAAGCTGCGCTTCAAACAATGTCCTAACTGCAAGACACAATACTCGTTCTGAGTACTGCTCAGCCATAATCAGAATGAAAGGAGGTGCTATCAAGCAGAAAACCTATCAGTTTGTACACTAATCAGCCTATGTTGTGTAGTAAGCAAACAATTCTTTGCATACCCCTACTCTACCTTTTTATCTTTGTACTCATAAAATCCGAACTAATTAACCATTGCATAAAACTTACCTGCAAAATCGTATTCACCCTTAACACCAACTATTATGGAGCCAAACGATGAAACCCTGTATCAGTCAAACAGTCCCGAACAGATGAACAATGACATGACCCCGCCGCCTTTTGAGTCTTCAACCGCATCACCTGCTGATGATTCAAAAGAAGAAAAAAACAACTCTTGGAAAAAAGTAGTCATTGGAGGTACAACCGGCATTCTTCTCGGTGGTGCAGCAATGTATGCGACAAACGCCATGGCGGCTAGCGAAACCTATCCATCCGAGGAACCATCTCAAAACCATTCTCAGGAAATACAGCAACAGCAGCAGGCGACCATTGCCCAACAACAGGCAACCATTGCTCAACAACAGGCAACCATCGCCCAACAACAGGTGACCATCGCTCAGCAACAACATCCCGACATTGAAGAGCCTATGCCCTACAATCCGTATGATGATTTGTCATTTGATGAGGCATTTGCAGCAGCCCGTGCAGAGGTGGGTCCAGGTGGAGTGTTCCATTGGCATGGTGGTGTGTACGGCACTTTCTATGCTGAAGAATGGAGTGCTATGTCGGAAGATGAGCGAATGACATTTTATCAGGCGACTCAAGACGAAATTCTTGAGTCTGACGGTCACTCTTTCGCCCATCATATCGACACTCCAGTCGCTTCACCCATGGCGGCAGTTCACAGCGATGATGTAGCAGAAACTCCAGCAAAAGATAATAGTACTTTACAGACAGATGATGATAGCATATTGCGGGCATCACAGGAAGAGGAATCAGGTGTTAAAACCATCGCAGATGTTGTAGAGAAGATGGATGATGTCCATCTCGTACGCGAAGACTTTCATGATGACGGCAGTGTAATACGTGTGTACAATGTTGATGACATCAACGCCGTTGGTTTTGATATTGATGGCAACGGACAGAACGATGTTGCTGCTGTTGACATGAATCATAACAACGACCTTGATCAAGGTGAGATGGTGCGTACTGACACTATGGAACCACTTGACCTCAATGAATTAGCTGCTGCCGCGGAAAGCGAGTCTGAGCCATATCTGCATGATGCCTCCTATGACAATTCTGTTGAAGACAACAGCATGCCTGACTACATGGATGATGCCTCTGTTGATCTGTAATCTTCACCCTTTATTATCACGCGCCACGCATGCTACGAACCCTTATACTTACGTTGACAGCCCTGCTGTGCACACATGCTGTTCACGGCAGGACATTCGTGGTGTGTGCCGGCATCAGCGATTATCCAGGAACGTTCAATGATCTTCATGTGTCTGACAATGATGCACGTACTTTGCATCGGATATTTCAGAAGAACGGTGCATCCTGCACCACGTTAGTCAACAACGATGTCACCGTTCAGCGTCTGCTTGCAGCGCTGCAGGTATCATTCATGCAAGCCTCATCAAAAGATATCATTATCTTCTTCTTCAGCGGCCACGGCTATCCAGGTGGATTGTGCCTGTACGACACACGGCTGGCATATGAAAACATTTTTGATATCATGCGGAAAAGTCATGCCGGCAGCAAAATCATCATTACTGATGCCTGTTTCGCAGGTAAAATGCGCAAAAATGAGTCACGCCCCCAAATGACCTCTCCCCGCAATATCATGCTTTTCCTCTCATCCCGATCAGCAGAGAAATCAATTGAAGGTCCTCACCGCAATTCACTATTTACCCTTCATCTGGAACGAGCTCTGCGCGGTGGTGCAGATATTAACCGAGATCGTGTAATTACAGCTTCTGAACTATTCAGCTATGTTCACCAACGCGTTGTCAGGGCCTCAGGAGGAAGGCAACATCCTGTCATGTGGGGAAACTTTAACAAGAATATGCCTGTAATAAAATGGCATGAAAAATAATACATCACAAATCATTACCAATGCCACAGAAGAAACGCGTAAAATGTCCGCACTGTGAACAACTGCTTGATGTTGTTAATAGCCGAAACGAAAAAGTGAAGACCATTTCCTGTCTGAAATGTGGTGGGCGGATGAATGTGCAGTTCCTTCACCCTTCATCTGACGATGAGATTATTCCCAATGCCGAGACAGTACATCAACAGCGCCCCCATAATGTTGCAGGAACCATTTATGGCGGCAAACCCCAAAGACCGAAAGACGAATCAAATGATGTGCCGCAGAGGGTATGGCATGTTGTTTTAAGAGATACCAATACCGACCGCTCCTACCCTCTGCAAATGGGACGCAACATTGTAGGAAGAGCGAGTGCAAGCTCCGAAGCCGACGTACAGATTGATACCAACGACCGTTTTATGAGCCGCCAACATTTGCTCATCACCCTCGTCCCAAAATCTGGATTGTCCCCGTTAAAGGTCACCTTACAGAACTATCAGAATAAAAATGTTACATATGTAAATGGTGTACCTCTTGATAAAGCCGATATTGTCGTACTTGAGAATGGCTCAACGATTAAGATGGGCAATAGCATCTTACACATCCAATTCCAGGAACAATGAAAATAGAACTACATTCTCCTATCATTATCCATGAACTCGGTAAACGAGCCAATCAGGAAGACTGCTTCAACAACACGTCTCATCTCTTCGTACTATGCGATGGTATGGGCGGACATGAAAAAGGTGAGGTCGCAAGTCAGATGGTAACAGAAAGTCTGACAGGAACCCTTGAGCCTTTGGTCGGCTATAATCATCATCTTACCGACGACGAACTGAATCTTGCCATTGAATGTGCTTATAGTGCTTTAGATGCCAAAGCACCTGTATCAGCTGCACACATGGGTACTACGTTGACTCTGCTTGCCTTCCACCAAGGTGGAGCTACGGTGGCACATATCGGCGACAGCCGCATCTACCATATCCGTCCTTCAGCACATAGCATGCTATATAAATCAATGGATCATTCTCTTGTCTATGAACTGTTCCGTGCCGGAGAGATTTCTTTCGATGAAATGAGTACACATCCAAGAAAGAATATCATAACACGAGCAATGCAACCCGGAGCGGACAAAAGGGTAAAAGCCGACATTGCACATATTGCAGATATTCAGAAAGGCGATTGCTTCTACTTGTGCTCTGACGGAATGCTGGAACAAATGGACGATTTCGAACTGCTTAATCTGCTGTGTTCAAATGCCAGTGATGAAAAAAAACGACAGCAGTTTCTCGCTGCAACGGCAGACAATGCAGACAATCACACTGCCTTTATCGTAAGAGTGAAACACGTTGAACATGAAGCTGGCGATGAAAACAACATTAATGACGAAGCAACTGCACGATGTAATGCTCTGAGAGTGGACCCTCTGCTTGATGCAACTGATGCAGACGATGTTGCCATAGCAGTAGAAAATGTCTCCTCCCCGTCATCAGTTAAAGTGCAGCCAACACCACAGAAATACCAGCAAAAAAACGCAGAACAGGTATCGGGAATAACAACGCCGGTACCTATGCATACCACACCATATGTCCATAGCAACAAAACAAAGAAAAGTAAGTTGCCCCTGATGCTGTTTGCACTCCTCTTTCTCATCGCACTGGTAGCAACGGGAATACTTTTGTTGCGAAAAGACAATAATCGTGAAAAGGAATATGGCCGAGACGTTATGGAGGAACATTTTAATAGTCCTAGAGAAGATTATGAAAGAAATACTATGAAAGAAACAAGAAAAGATAATAGACACAAGATTAAGAGTAACAGAGGACATATTAAAACGAGCAGAGAAGATATTGAGAAAATAGAGGAACAAAAGAAAGATAAAATGGATAGTGAAACAAAAGAAAACGATACACAACACGCCCCTACCGAAAACACAAGCACTTCAGACAATATAGAGGAAAAGAAAGACCAGGAAATAAAAAACGGAATGGCAAAAGTTTTTAGAGATCTAAATAATACCAAAACAAACCATGAACACTAATATCGACCATCTTTCTGCCAACACTATGCTTAATGGTGGCAGATACCGCATAGATGCCTTCTTGGCCTCTGGAGGCTTTGGCAACACGTACCGTGCCACACGTACCGACTTCAACGAGACAGTTGCCATCAAGGAGTTTTTCATGAAAGAAGTCTCACAACGCGATACCGACAGTCGATCCGTCACAGTGACACATCCCGACGGCATAGAAAAATTTGAGGAGCAAAAGAATAAGTTCTTCATCGAAGCAGAGCGTATGCGGACGCTGCGACATCCGCATATCATAGAAGTAATCGACAGGTTTAAGGAAAACAACACAGCCTACTATGTTATGGAGTATATTCATGGCGGTACCCTTGCCGAGTATGTCGGCAAGCACGGGGCTGTCAGTGAGGAGATGGCAAAGAAGTATTTGTTGCACATTCTCGATGCGTTGCAGACCGTTCATGAGAATGGTATCTATCATCTTGACATCAAGCCCTCCAACATCATGATTGACGAGCGTCGAGACCGTGCCATTCTCATTGACTTCGGTGCTTCTAAGCAGATGTCTGCCGAGACAGGCATCACGCTTGGTTCTGCATTATGCTATACGCCGGGCTATGCACCTTCAGAACAGGTAGAGCAGGCACATGATAAGTTTGGTCCATGGACAGATCTATATGCTCTCGGCGGCACCCTCTACTTTGCCACGACGGGCGAGAAGCCGCCGCTGCCTTCTGCCATTAATGAGGAAGGTGAGCGAGCTTTTCACTTTCCCAGCGGCATGAGTCAAGAGATGCGTCACCTCATCCTATGGATGATGTCTCCGATGAGACCTTCAAGACCGCAAACAGTGAATGAGGTACTGAAACTACTGCAGAGCCCGCCACCTTTTGATGACAGCGATGAAACTAAACTATCAGGTGGTAAACAAGGGGATGCTGGTAAAAAGGACACACCGCCGATAATCCACGGCAATGGTGATGACAGGAAACCTTCGAGCAGAAGTCACTGGTATATTGCCCTTGGAGTAATTGCGGTGTTCTTGTTCATAATCATTATCGCCGGCAGTCAAGGAGATGGAATGACGGAAGCATCTATTTGGGAAGAACAGAGTGATACTATTGATAGTGTTCCAGGAACAATAGAAGAACCAGAGCCCGATTATGATGACTTATCAGATTGGACTGGTTGTGAACTATCTGGTTGGATTGGCGAGTACAATGTTGACATGGTCTTAGAACGAGAGAGCGGGAGCGATGAGGTGACAGGTTCTTACGAATATCTAAAAACTGGTAGCACGTTGAATTTAAGTGGTAGTCTTTACAACAACTTATTGGAACTGGATGAAACTAACCAATATGGTGAAGAAACAGGGCATTTTAAAGGAGAATTATCAGAAAGAGGTTTTAGATATAGAGGCGAATTTACCAATTACAAAGGAGAATCTTTCCGATTTGATTTAGCTGTGCAGTAATGTACCAAACGAAAAACAATAATTCTGAATCAATCTGGCATTCAAACATACTGATTATGAAAACAACTATTTTCTCAGCCGTAATGATGTTCACGGCATTGTCGCTAAATGCTAATCAACCACTTAAAGAGGTTAAAAATACTCATAGCGCTGCTGCCAGCGAAGCACCCGATAATGATGGTATTCAAGCTAACGCTTTGTACAAGTTCAAAGGCACTATCGGAACTCATCGCGTTACATTTGTATATGAATATTGGGTACAAAGTCAAATACGCGAAGAACAACTCACCTACATGTACGACAAAATAGGTAAAGAAATATATTTGTCATACAAGGGAAGAAACGGTAAATATAGAATCTTTAAAGAATATGTCAACGGACGTTGCACGGGAACATTTAACATCAACATCACTCCAGAAACGATTACAGGACATTTCGTAAACTACAAAAATCAGAGGTTTAAAGTGTATGCCAAATGCATATCATACGGGTACTAATCTCCTCTCAAGAATCAGCCTTATCCTAATAGTTATTTCAATTTCCCAATTAAAGGCAAATTATCATGAAATACGTAAAAACATCTCTCATTATCATGATGCTGATAAACGTATCAGTCCTATGCATGGCATGTACCTCCTCCAAAGAGGAAACTGTAAAACAATCTATCGAGATTCCCTCACGTTTGGTTGCCGTTGACCTAGGTCTGCCTTCTGGCACATTATGGGCGAATATGAATCTGGGAGCCACAAGTCCTGAAGAATTCGGAGATTACTTTGCCTGGGGTGAAACGACACCTAAAAGAAGTGACACAGGTAAGTGGAACAATTACCAACATGTGAATGGAACAACAGAGTCGTGTCGGGATATTGGCAACGACATAAGTGGAACCAACTACGATGCCGCGCATGTGAAATGGCAAAGAAAGTGGCAAATTCCTACTGCAGAACAATTTCTTGAGTTGATGCTATTATGTGAATACGAGCTCACCTCTCGCAATGGTATAAAGGGGTACTTATTTACAAGTAATATTAATAGTAAAAGTATTTTTCTCCCTTTAGCACACGAGGCAGGTGGCGTGATTGGAGCATTCGGATGTTATTGGTCGTCAACAATTTTCGAAGACGACAATGGAAGAGCGGATGTGTTTTTTATGGACGAATTCAACGAAGTAGATGTAAAAAGCAGTTCACGTTGTTCTGCCTTGAGCATTCGCCCAGTCTGCAGACCATAACGAACGTTTTCGATAAGCCAAATGAGCAGAGCCCAGCTCGCTTGAGCTTTGCCATGGCGAGAAAACGAAGGATAAAATCCAAAGTTTTCGATAAGCCGAAGTCAATGCCAACGCTGCGATTAAGCGAGAGCTGAGTCATGCTCGCATCGTCACTGCCGAGCGAGCAGTGAATGCCGAAGGTCAAGCTTGCTCGAGCATTGTTGAGGCGAGAAAAGGTAGAAAGATATACACGTTTTCGAAGTACATAATAACAACATACAATCATGAACACATCTACTCCCATCCCACGCAGTTACCGCAGGCATCACACTCTCCTCCACCGTCTGTTGGCATTGGCGCTCGTTGCTCTCGGACTGGCTTCGTGTAAGAGCAACGGAAAAAACGGAAACACAAACAAGTTGGAAAACGAGCTTGACACACTTATAGAAGATTCCGTCCCGTATGGGTGTGATCCATACTATGAAGACTCTGTAGAGAACCAATTATAAACAAGAATGGTAACAAGTATTCAACTAAACGACTATACAAGCTGGAATGAATCATGTACGAATTACTCATGCTTTATAGGAAAGATAGATTTTAATTAACTCTAAACCAATACACTCACAAACTCAGCATTATGAAAAAACTCTTATTCACTCTATTACTATTCACCTGTGCGTTGATCGGAAATGCACAAAACAGTGAAAAATCGTACTTTGCAGACGGCATTGAGTACATAACAATTTCGCCTACTGAAAGTGATATACATCAATGGACAGAAAAACACGAAAAAATCTGCAGGGAGAAGATACAGCCTCTGAAGATAAACTTCGAAATATATCCTGATTTAATTGAAGAGCATCCGTGTCTGGTATACCTCATTCTTACATCCAAATCACTGGAGGAAGAGGAAAAGCAGCAATGGTTTGATCTATATTCATTGATGAATAAAGAACAAATCATGAAATTGTACGTGATTCTGTATAAAGAGCACTATAAATTAGCCGAATTGAACAGCAAATGATGAATATAACAATGCATGAACACAAGCATCATTTAAATACCTGAAACGAACACCCGTATGAACCACATCAAACAAATCCTCTGCAAGGCACTTCTGCTAACAAGTATCCTGCTGTCGACAACAGCTACGCAAACATGGGCGCAAGATGACGTCTGGCAAATTGCAGACCAACTCAGAGAAAAATACGAGGAAGTGCAGTACACATACAATGAAGTGTTTTGCGCAAAGATCAACGACGCATGGGAATTTGTTGATGCCAAAGGCAAAGTGCTCACCAATATGGGCATCAGTGAAGTGAAAGATAAAGTATCCGGACTTGAAATCACTGTAAATGGCAAAAGATACATCGCAGAAAAGCCCGTCAGCAACAACCAAATGCTTGTCAACCGCTATGGCAGATATGCCTACATGAACTTGCAAGGAAAACTGCTGACAGACTTCGTGCTCAATGAAGAAGGAGAGGACACCTACGACAAAAAAGAGTCCGAAAACATCATCAAAACAAACGAAATCGTAGAACAGCTCGAAGATGCATTCATCGTGGTAGACACGACAATGACCTATGGTGTGGAAAAATGCAACAAGGTCATTGCCCAACTGAGCAAGCACGACCCGCTACTCTTATCAACTGACAATGCCGAAACGCTCACTGCCTGCATCTACCAAGTAGCCAAAGAGTATTCCGACAAATTGGATAAGAAAGCCATAGCATCCATCTACGATGCACTCTACAAAAGTCCACACAGCAACGACAACACCATCAAAGCCATCGCAGGATATCGCATGCAATTGGCTGACGACATGGAAGACTTCAAAATCGTGAGCGAGATAGTAGACCGCGTGGGCGATGAGGAATCACATTATGTCTACGCAGAGATGTTGGCCAACGGCAGAGGATGCACACAGGATATACCACAAGCCATACACTACTACCAAAAAGCAGCCAACGACAACATGTTTCCCGGCAGCTACGGCGAAGCCGCCAAGCAAGCACTACGCACATTATGGCACAACCATGGCAATGCCTACAACAACCCTTACGGCCACCTACTCACACGCTACGATGATTATATCCTGGTGCCTACATTCCTCGTTTCCGACGATAGGCAATATATACTCGTAAAAAAGGGCTGGGCAATAGGACTGTGCGACTCTACCTTCAATGAAGTCCTGCCCTGCAAATATAATAGTATCGAGAATATGCACCACCCACTCTATGTGGTCAGAACCGAAAATGGCATGCAACTCATAACACAGGGAGGGAAAACACTCACCGATGACAACTATGAAGATATAAAATTGTATTACTCAGATGAGACACAACAGTTCACCGTCCTCGCACAAAGTGGCGAAAAATGGAGCATACTCGACCAACAAGGCAAAACTATAGTGCCGCCCCTCTTCGATGAAATAGATGTTGCCTACAATTTCGGTTCCACTTTACCCATCGTGAAAAAGGGAGACAAAGCCTACGTCATACATCGACCGTTCAGAAACCAACGAGCCATAGTCGTAGAAAACGAACACTACGGACTGATGGATACAAACGGAAAAATAGTAGTGCCATGCAAGTACACCAACATCGAAGACTACCAGGAAGGTGCCACAACCACAAGGGCCACACAGCAAGACGGCAGAACCATCAACATCAACCTGAAGTAACAGCATACAACCCCACTCCGCCATGAAAGCCAAAACATATCTGCAATCTCTCGTAGGCAGCGTCATGCTCGCATGCACCCTACACCAACCTCTCCAAGCCAACGACCAAGTGTTCTTCGTCAACGGAAGCTCACTCACACCAATACACGAAACCGACATCGCCGTACAAAAAGAAGTGCTCACCATTCAGATTGGAGACGATGGCTTCGCACACGTCGTCGTAGACTACCAGTTCTATAACACAGGCAACGCCAAAACCGTCACTGTTGGCTTTGAGGCACAACACCCCTCATCCACCGACGTAGATTACCGATTTCAGTGGGGAAAGCCACATCCCCACATCAGAGACTTCAGCGTGGTGATGAACGGAAAAAAACTCCCTTACAATATCGGATGTGTGTCAAGACCTTTTGAAGAGGATTCCACCATCGCTTACGACCCTACCCAATTCCCTTTTCTCAACCCCGCCCAATGGCGTACACAGGTAGAATCCGACCCGCCGCTGTGGGATAGTTATGCCGATGGGCTGTCGCTCTTCAACCCAAAAACGAAAGAATACACCGAATACGCGTATGTGTATCACTTTCAGGCACACTTCCAACCAGGGATGAACACCGTGCGACATACCTATCGCTACCGCATGTCCCTTGGAGTCGGTACGGCATTCAGGATACCCTATTGGCTCACTCCGGCCATGAACTGGGCAAACCATCAGATAGACGACTTCACGCTGCGCATAGTGGCAAACAACACCACCAAACACTTCTTCGTCTACAACGACGCTCTTCCCACCAACGCTTTCCGAATCGTAGGCGGACAGGGCAAGATGCGAACCATCACCGTGCAGAGCAGAGATTACATCACCCATCCACATGCCACAGAACAAGTCACAGAAGTCGTGCTGCGCAATGCAACACTCGAGTGGCATGCCCTACAGTATCACACAGACGCAGACCTCGAGATAAACTCTGCCGATGATTTGCGATACATGGACAACAATCCCGAACGTGAAAGCATGCTATACTACGACAGCGGCAACACCTACTGCATGTTTGGATGGTATATAAGATACGACAAACTCTATACAGGTCCCGACAACGAAGCACTGAAACAAGCTTTTACAGCCCGAATAAGGAGAAATCTTCCCTATGCACACAGAGGATATGTATTCAAAGATAAAGAGTTGAGATCCATATTCGAAAAACAATGGTGGTACATGCCCGACCCGACATGGAAGCCACAAAAAAACACGTTCTCATCACATGAGCAACAACTTATAAACAACAGCGATAAATTTGATACGTGGTGACACTGTAACATGCCACGCAATCCTATGCAACACCCAACACCAACAACATACAATCCTCCATGAAGACAATACAATCACCACACCGTCGTCCCTCCCTCCTCAACCGATTGCTGGCAGGTATACTCGTCCTGCTCGGACTGGCAGCATGCAAGAGCGAAAAAAAGACAAGCATCAAAGAAAACACAGAAGAACTATACGACACAATGATAATCGAACCTTCTCTATATGGATGCTATCCTGACTTCGATGAAGGAGACTATGAGCAACTGCTCAAAGAAAAGTCGGAAACAATTATCACAAAAGTCAACAACGACAACCCATGACACACACACACCATCTGGCCATCGCCCTATTGCTTCTGCTGCTTATGCACTCCGCAACCTCGGCGCAGAACTGCAACAATAATCCAAATGAGCCATACAACGCTGATGGTGTCACACAAGCAGAGTTTGCCGTCTACGAGCTGTTATACGACATGCAATATCAGCAGCCTATACGCTTTCAATGGCTCACGCCCCAAGAAACAGCCCGCCTCCATGCTTCGCGCAACACAAAACGAATGCTCACATCGTTAAGTAGAACAGGAAAAAAGAACTATCCAAGACTGCTCAAAACCACACATGCCAAAATGGAAGCACTCGACTTTGACTGGGACGACTACAGCATAAAAAACGGTATCGCCATACCCGATACAAGCCATGAGGGCGCCCCCCTATACACCATCGAAGCCTCTGTAGTGAGCGACGACAATCTTATCACAATCATCATACACGATGCATGGTTCATAGAAGGAAGATGCTGCGCATTCAGCAGCATTGATATAATCGGAACGAGAGAATAAAGTGTTAAACCATTTCAAGTTGCGCCCGACACTGATGAAGGGTATAGAATTATGATAAAGAAAAAAGGGATTGTTTCTGGAATAATAATGGGACTGGTCCTGATGTGTATCGTAAGTTGCGCCAAAGCAGAGAATAACGTGAATCGTGTAAAGACTGCGGATGAATCCCGTCAGGATGTTCATTTGAATCAGGAAGGTACTTTCAACGAGTTTTTTCTGTCATTAGCCACATGCTATTCTCACGGACTGGCAAACGAAATTGATAAGATTGTCCTTGTCAATGATGACGGAAAGAAAGTCATTGCAGATGAATCGATGATACCAAGCGACTTCATTGATCAATATCAAGATGTTTTTCTGTCTTCAGTTAAAAATAACGACTATGAAGCAAATGAAATGAATTATGCCCTTCTTTTAGAATGGGGTTTAATTGAAAATTTCGGTTTGGATGAAGACGAAATTTTCAATCATAGTATAGTATATGAAGTTCCTGGCGGCGAAAACAGTGAAAAAGTCCTGTCGGGATGGTACTACAAGTATAAAGGGAAATGGTATCTGTGGAGCCTGTACTGATAAGCCCCTTCTGACATTTTCATTTCAGAGAGATATCGTAACTCCTACGAGTAACACATAACATTTAAATAGTTGAATTTCTTTCGACCTTTTCTCGCCTCAGCAATGCTCAAGCAAGCTTGGCCTTCGACCTTCACTGCTCACGCTCGGCAGCGTTGACATTGCATTCGGCTTAACGAAAACGTTCCTTAACAACCACGGTGTGAACCGTTGGTGCACAACATATATTAAGCATATCCAAGACATGAAAAGAAATATTATATGCCTGATGGCAATGGCGTTGGTAATCGGTGCTTGCGGAAAGCGCGGTTCGCAGCCGGAAGTCGAAACAACACAAGAGCGCGATGCAGACCGGGAATATGAACTGCTGAGCGAAAAATTGTTCTCCTCGGCGAGAGAAGGGGAAGAAACTGCACAAGAGTACATCGACTATTTCAGCAGCAGGAACAGCACATGGATCAACAACGCCAATGAGATAAAGAGCGCATACCGACGGATGGACGCATTCTTCTCCAAGGCATTTGATTCGTATGCCACCTTTAAGAACGAAAGCCGAAATTTAGACAGCGATTTTTCACTGAGCCGTTATGAGGGTGTGCGCAAACTGTGGAAGCAACTGTACGAACAGGAAGAGCGACAACTCATGGAGGAACTCATGGAGAACATCACCGTATCCAGTTTCGATGAGCATTTCCGATCGGAGGCAAGAAGCCTCAGTGATAAGGAGTTTATGACATGGGAAGTCGAGTCAATTGATCAAGTGTCGGTCACTACGCCCTCGCCCGTTGAAGACCGATGGGCCAAGGAGGCGACAGGGGAGTATCGCATCCATCTGCGTAAGTTCGGAATGTTCAGAACAGGAGACGCACTGTTGTCTATCGAAGGACGAATCGGAATAACCGATGCAGGTGAGTTGCAGTTCTTCAGAAAAGGATATCACTTCGTAGAGACACCTGTATTTTAGGCGTGAAAGTATCTTTGTATTGTAAAGCTATGGAATCCTCTGATGCCACACATCATCACATACACTGAAGAGATTGAAGAGCACGGATACTGCCAGCAGCGACCGGAACTGAAGACAGGTGATAAGTATCTGCATGAAGTCGATGGAAAGAAACGCTTGCGTATTGTCCTTTCCGTGCATTGCGACAAGTATGTCTGGGAGAATGTTGCGCAATGGACGACAGTGATTGAAGAATATCTGGAAGATGAATATACATTGTGCAACTTGTTTGTTGACGGGTCTGACGTTCCAGTGTTTGTCGCCTGTGGAATGATAGGTGTCCTCACTTGCGACAAGGATAAAATTTGCGGTAAACTTGTCATCCCGTCGAGGGTGGGAGATACAATTGTTAAGGGTGTTGCCCGATATGGCTTTTTCGAATGTCCGAACCTGACAAAGGTTGTCTTTAGTCCCATGGTGGTGATAGCCTATGAATACGCATTCGCAAAAAGCGGTATCAAAGATATGGCTTTTAATGAGGAGGTTGTAGTGATGGTGCATACAACGGCTGTTGATGGTTGCGAGAATCTCCCGAAGTTTGACCGGCTTTTTGACCGGCCTTTCCCTGGGTTATATCTAATACGTGGTGGTGAAATCTTTCAGAAATGGGAAGAAGCCAGTAGTTAAGTCTAGTTTATCAGAAATCACCTGAACAGCCAAGAGAGTCAACGCCAAATAGCCAAGTAAATCAGCGCCAAATAACCAAATAAAATCGCGCCAAATAACCAAATTATATAAAAATGATTTTCTTGTTTCAAAAAAATAATTATCTTCGCAGCTGGAAATTGAATGTGATATGGTAGAAAATATTGATGGATATAGGAGGAGAATAGCCGATAAACTTTTAGAAGAAAAGTTGGATGCGATGGGAGCCGTTCTGATTGAAGGCCCTAAGGCTTGTGGCAAAACGACAACAGCTGAACAGCAGGCAAAGAGCATTCTTTATATGGATGACCCGGAACAAATGAAGCAAAATCTGCAATTGGCAGAAACCAACATTAGGAGGTTGCTTCAAGGCGATACGCCAAGGCTTATTGACGAATGGCAAATTGCTCCGCAGTTGTGGGATGCCGTGCGTTTTGAGATAGACCACAGAAAAGATGACGGTCTTTTTATGCTGACAGGTTCGGCTGTTCCTGCCGATGATTCCAAAATTCACCATACAGGTGCAGGGCGTTTTGCGTGGCTAACCATGCGTCCCATGTCGCTTTGGGAGTCGGGAGAATCGTCTGGCGATGTCAGCCTCGGCGAACTGTTTTCCCATTCGGAAAAGGTGGACGGTGCCAATGCTTTGAATATGGAAGAGGTTGCTTTTGCCATTTGCCGTGGCGGATGGCCGAAGTCGTTGAATAAGAAGACACCAAAGGCTGCGCTCCGGCAGGCAGCTGAATATTTCGAGGCCATTACCCGTTCAGACATTTCGAGAGTTGACGGAGTGGATAGAGACGAACAGAGAGTCAAACGGCTCATGCGTTCGTATTCAAGATTACAAGGTGCTATGGCAGGCATTCCAACTATTGTTGCAGACATGAAAACGAATGAACCTGAGGGGATGAGCGATGAAACTGTTGCATCGTACATAAAGGCGCTAAAAAAGATATTCGTCATCGAGGATATGCCAGCATGGAATCCCAATTTACGTTCGAAGACGGCAATACGAACCAGCGATACACGCTATTTTGTTGACCCATCCATCGCTATTGCATCATTGGGCTTGGGACCAAACGATCTGTTAAATGACTTGGAGACAATGGGCTTGTTTTTTGAAACACTTTGCGTGAGGGATTTACGTATTTATGCCGATGCCAACGATGGCAATGTGTTTCATTATCGTGACAAGAACGGCCTCGAATGTGATGCCGTCGTCCATTTAAGGAATGGAAATTATGGTTTGGTAGAGATAAAACTTGGCGGCGACACTCGTATTGAAGAAGGGGCTACCAACCTGAACTCTTTAGCAAAAATAATTGACACAACGAAGATGAAAAAGCCTTCGTTCAAAATGGTGCTGACGGCAGTCGGACAATATGCCTATATGAGGACTGATGGTGTGATGGTTGTTCCAATTGGATGTTTGAAAGATTAATAACATTTAAAAGTCGTGCCCGACACGGATGAAGGGTAATGAATAATGAACAAATTGATTTACTTTCATGGTTTCGGTTCATCGGGCGAGGGGTGCACGGTGAGGTCGCTTAGGGAGTTGCTGCCAGAGTGGGAAGTTCTTGCACCAGATATTCCCGTAGACCCAGAAGAGGCATTGCCTTTCCTGACGGATTTTTGCAAGAGGGAGCAGCCGAATGTGATTGTCGGCACCAGCATGGGCGGCATGTATGCCCAGCAGATGCGGGGCTTCAAGCGTATATGTGTCAATCCTGCATTTTACATCTCTCATCAAAAAGACATTTTGAAAGAAGGGACATTCGAGTTCTTCAACCCTCGAAAGAATGGCGAGAAGAAGTTTTCCATCACGCCAGATATCATTCAACATTTCACCGAGATGGAGTCTCACCAGTTCGACGGCATCACGGATTATGATAAGAAGTATGTCTTTGGCCTCTTTGCCGACAACGATACGACCGTCAACTGCGAGCCTGTTTTCCTGCAATATTACACAAATGTCATCCATTTCCACGGCGGTCACAGGCTCGACCGTCAGACTATCCAGCAGGTTGTTGTGCCTTTAGTTCTAGAACTGATTAAACATGAATATAGATGGGAAGACAATGGCTATATTTATGTTTTCAGTCTGGACCGGCAGTCGGCATCTTTTGAAGAGATTGACCATCTGGACTTCTCTAGATATCTGCTCGGCATAGATGTGCAGGGACTGATGAAGGTTTTGCAAATCACTGATTTAGGGCAGTTGGCAGAAGAAGTCAAAGCCAATTTCAACTATGGAATTATGGAGCACATTTTGAAAAAACACGGAATAGCGTATAGTACATATTCTGATGCTTACTTTGATTAGCAATTAAATGAAATGCCACTAAATAATGATATTGTAATATGGACCACACTTACAAATGTTTTGGCACATGTAGCGAGCTCGAAGTCGATTACGACAAGAAAGAAATCAGAGCCAAGACCATAGACTACTGGGGCGAACATCTTACTTGTAGAGACTTTGGCGTGATAACCCACTATGAGTTTGAGTATGTCAAGACGGAGTGGGTGGAGAGCGAGAAGGAGGACAGCGACAGCCGTGACCATCTCATTCAGCTCCGAGAGAGAATGAGCGTGAACGGGCCCAGCGAAGAACTCGGTGACTTCGATCCCGAAGAGGAAAAACATGCCATATTCCAACATAATGAGGTTGGATTGAAGCTCTGGTATTTCTATTATCAGAACTCTGAAGTGAAAACTTCTTCCCTTTACTTCTCGCAGAAGGATGCCTTCGAGGCACGGCGGAAGCTCAAGCCGCTCATCAAGCATCTGGGCAGCCGAAGCATGGCCGACAACAACATATTTGTTGGCAGGGAGCATCTGCGCATTGGCGACATTGTTTCTTTGGGCATCCCGTTCTCCGAATTCAACGATGTTGTTTCGGTCTGGCGAGAAAGAGAAAACGTGGTGAGTCCCAACATCTTTTTGCCGAAGTTCGGTGAATTAATCTTGGATATTGGCTCCTATGAAAAAGACGAAAAGGTAGGTAAAGTAGAACTTAAGACGACCAGGCGGATGAATGAGGAGGAGGTGATGCCTTTGTTTGAGTACATGAAGGCGAGTATGCCTACAGGATCCCTTTACGACGACGGCGGCTACGGAGTGCCTTCCCCGCCTCACGAGATAAACCATTTCTGGCCGCTGCCTCAGGGCGAAGTGTATATGAGATGGCATGGCATGCGTGATTTTAGCTGGTACGACGGGTGGGACATCATCAGACTTGAACTCTACGAGGACGCCCTCCTGAAGAAGTGCAGAGATGAAGCGTACTGGCGCTCGGAGGTTGATTAAAACTGCTTAAAGCGTATTCACTGATGAAAGCACTCCAGGTTGAGACACTTGATGATTTGTTCAATGTTGTAAATGAACGCTTTTGTTTTGACTCTCTTAGACGATTTTTAGATGATAATGGTATAGGGTACGGATGTTATGCACATTAATATTAAGATAAGAGATGAAAGAATTTGGTGAATTGTTTGACCGTGCGCTGCAAATAGCCATCCGTGCGCATGAGGGACAGATGGACAAGTCTGGTCGTGAGTATGTGATGCATCCGATACGTGTGGCAGAGAGGTGCAAAGACCTACGGGCGAAGATTGTGGCTCTGCTGCATGATACGATTGAGGATACTGACGTTACGCCCGACTATTTGCACAGTCAAGGTTTCCCTGATGAGATCATTGAGGGCGTGTTGTCTGTCACTAAACGGGAAGGGGAGTCGTATGAGGATTTTGTCAGCCGTGCGGCTTTGAATCCTCTTGGTAGGGAAGTGAAGCGTGCCGACTTGGAAGATAACATGGATATCAGACGGTTAGAAACAATCTCTGACGATGATGTGAATCGGCTGCGGAAATATCTTAAAGCATGGCATTATTTGAATAGTCTATGACTCTGTTGTTGATAGCCCTTTTGGTTTGCCACTATCTGGCGGATTATTGTCTGACTTTTCCCGTGATGATACGTGCAAAGGCTGACGGACGCCATCTGTGGCCGATATTGTTACATGCAGGTATTCATGCCTTTCTCATGGGAGTATGCCTGTTGTTTTGGTTTGTGTCATGGGAACTGCTATTGTTGCTTGTGGGAGTTGAACTCATCTCCCACTTCCTTATAGACACAGCAAAAGGGAGGATGATGGCACATTTGCCAATTTTTGCAGACATACGACGGAAACCCTACTGGGTGCTATATGGTTTTGACCAGTTGCTACATCTGATGGTTATTATAGCTGTTTGGTATTGCAGTATTAATAGTTGGTTGGTTATTTGTTGAACAAAAAACAGAAGGTTCGAATGGTTAAGCTGAAGGTTAAATTAACATTTAGCAGTTGTGCCCCACACGGATGAAGGGTAATGAATAATGAACAAGCTGATTTTTGCCTAATCACAAGGTAACTATTGCCTAATCACATCGCAATTGAACCTCAATCACACTGCAAGTATTGCCCAATCACATTGCAATCAGGCAATACTTGCACACCAATTGGGCAGTGTGCACACGGATTACACGGATTGCGCGGATTTTGGGAGCGCAGACGTACCCGTCTGCACTGAATATTTGCTGTGTGATTGAGGTTCAATGGCATCACGCTGCACACATTGTCGTGTATGCTTTGATTATACACGCCCACTTCTCGTCACAGCTATCAGAAAAGTATTTTTGGAAATATGCCTGCACGCTTGCACCGACGTGCATATCACATTGACACACAGGGGAATAACGAGTGTAAGCGTTTTTTGTCGCTTACACTCGCCTGCACACCTTCTCTCTGCCACCATTCTCGAAGGTTCATCCGAGAAATGACGTGATGCCTTTGTTATGAAGGTCATATAGTCTGAGTTTAAAGTATCGTTCATCCCTGAATCCATAGGCCTCTCTTTTAAGGACCTTGATTTTATTGTTGATTCCTTCCACTTTGGCTGTTGA